>NZ_JBITGI010000016.1:0-176610 GCF_044456945.1 Streptomyces sp. NPDC050759
TTTTTGGCACGCTGTTGAGTTCTCAAGGAACGGACGCTTCCTTTGTACTCACCCTCTCGGGCTTTCCTCCGGGCTTTTCCCTTCGGTCTTGCGTTCCCGACTCTATCAGACCGTTTCCGGTTCCGATTTCCTCGGTGCTTTCCAGGTTCCCGCTCTCGCGTTTCCCTTTCCGGCGCTCCCAACATTATCAGAACTTTCTGACCGGACTGACCGGCCATCTGTTTCCGAATTCATCGGGAAGGGGCTTCTCTGAAATCAAGATTTCTAGAAGCGGACAGACACTCACTGCTACCGAGCGGAATGAACCCAGCTCCAGGCAACTGTTCGAATCTACCTCCCCACCTGCTCCGTGTCAACGGCTCCTGTGGGGCGAAGGAGACAATAGCAGCTCAGCAGGGTCCCCTGCACATCAGGCGGCCGTAGGGACGGTGGCGCTGCGTTCGGCGGCCTCGAGGTCGCCCGTGTCACCCGCATGCGCCGCTCGTCCGCCCAGGACAAAGACGTAGGCGAGGAAGGCCAGCTCGGCGACGACCCCGATGGTTATGCGGGCCCAGGTGGGCAGGCCCGAGGGGGTGACGAAGCCTTCTATGGCGCCGGAGACGAACAGGACCAGCGCGAGGCCTATGGCCATGCCCACGGCAGCGCGGCCCTCCTCCGCCAGTGCCGTGCGTCGGGGGCGAGGGCCGGGATCGATCAGGGTCCAGCCGAGACGGAGGCCGGTGCCGGCCGCGACGAAAACCGCCGTGAGTTCGAGGAGGCCGTGCGGGAGCACGAGGCCGAGGAAGGTGTCGAGACGGCCGACCGACGACATGAGGCCGATGCCGACGCCGAGGTTGAGCATGTTCTGGAACAGGATCCAGAGGACCGGGAGGCCCAGGAAGATCCCCAGGACCAGGCACATGGCGGCCGCCTGGGCGTTGTTCGTCCAGACCTGGGCGGCGAAGGATGCCGCGGGATGGCTCGAGTAGTACGTCTCGTACTGGCCGCCGGGGCGGGTGAGCTCGCGCAGTTCACCGGGGGCCGCGATGGAGGACTGCACCTCGGGGTGGGTGCCGATCCACCAGCCCAGGAGTGCGGCGACGACGGTGGACAGCAGCGCGGTGGGCACCCACCAGTGCCGCGATCGATAGACAGCGGCGGGGAAGCCGTAGGCGAGGAAGCGGGTGACATCGCGCCAGGAGGCGCGGCGGGTTCCTGTGACGGCACTACGCGCGCGTGCCACGAGTTGGCTGAGTCGACCGGTGAGCTGCGGGTCGGGGGCGCTGGACTGGATCAGCGACAGGTGGGTCGCGGTGCGCTGGTAGAGAGCGACGAGTTCGTCCGCCTCGGCGCCGTTGAGGCGGCGCTGGCGCCGGAGCAGAGCGTCGAGGCGGTCCCATTCGGCTCGGTGAGCGGTGACGAAGACGTCGAGGTCCATCGGTTTGCCTGCTCCTCGGCTGATCGTCGGCGGTCCGTCATGAGTGTCAGCTTGTCGTACTGCGACGCGATGCGCCCTCAGCTTGGCAGACTGGCCGTTGACCAGTCGGGTCAGGGGAAGGACAGCAGGCGTGAGTGAGCTCGTGACGGGCGAGGCGGTGGCGCTTGAGCTGCGCCCTGCGAGGCTGCCCAGCAGGGCGTTGGCCGTGCTGCTCGATCTGATCGTGGCCGTGGTCGTGTACATCGCCGTGACCGTCGCGCTGGTGGCCGCTTCCGCTTCCTTGGACGACGCGGCCCAGGTGGCGCTCTCGATCGCCGCGTTCCTGCTCGTACTGGTGGGCGGCCCGATCGCGGTCGAGACGCTCAGCCATGGGCGATCGCTGGGGAAGCTCGCCGTGGGGCTTCGCGTGGTCCGGGACGACGGCGGGCCCATCCGCTTCCGGCATGCGCTGGTGCGGGGCGCGATCGGTGTCATCGAGATTCTCATGACGTTCGGGGTCGTGGCCTGTATCGCCTCGCTCGTGTCGGCGCGGGGGCGTCGGCTCGGTGACGTGTTCGCGGGAACGCTGGTCGTGCGGGAGCGAATTCCTGTGCAGTCCAGCGGATTTGTGCCGCCGCCTCCGCCCTGGCTGGCCGGCCGGTTCTCCGGGCTCGATCTGTCGGCGGTTCCCGATGGCCTGTGGCTTGCCATCCGTCAGTACCTGACGCGGATGCACCAACTCGACCCGCAGGTCGGCTGGGCCATGGCGGAGCGGCTGGCGTCCGATCTCGCGGCGCGTACGGGAACTCCTGCGCCGCAGGATGTGCCGCCGGGCGCGTATCTGGCGGCGGTGGTGCAGGAACGGCAAGCCCGCGAGGCCCGGCGGGCCTACGGCAGCGGCACGACGGAGGCCGGGCCGTCTCCTGCGTGGAGGCCGCCCGGCCCTGCGGTCGGAGCGCAGGGCGGTTACCCGTATCCGGGGGCGCAGCCCGCTGCTCCGTTGACTCCACAGCCGCCTGTCCCGTACGGCGTCGAGGCGGCTCCGGGCGTGGCGCGTCCTGGTGCTCCGGTGGATGGGGTTTCGTCCGAGAAGTCCTCCGAGGGGCCCCGACCCCCCGTGCCGCCGGAGGGCGGGGCCGCGTCCGGGTTTGTTCCGCCGGCGTGATCAGGCGGGTTACCGGGCGCCGCTGATGTCCGGTGCGGGAGCGGGCAGCCGCCGAAGTCTGTCTGAGGTCGCTTCAGTCCAGCGGTGGCGCTGGGAACGCCGACGGCGGTGATTCGAGGTCCTCCAGCTCGATCCCGGGAGCCGCGAGGACCACGTCGCCGGCGATGTGCACAGTGTGCTGTTCGCCCGTGTCCAGGGCTGTGACCTGGTATTCCTCCACGGTCAGCGGGCCGTTGTCAGTGGCGTGTGGTTCTCTTTTCAGCAAGGTCCAGGACTGGTCCACGGTGCGCGGGGCGAGGACGGGGTCCGTGAAGGCCACGAGGCGTACGCGGGTTGCTGATGCGGAGGGGGTGAGGCGCAGGAGACGGGTGGTGGCGACGAGAAAGGCGGGGGACGTGCCGGTGAAGGCATGGGCGGCGACATTGCCTTCCGTGGCGTGGGTCCCGGTGGGGTCTGTGCGGACCCAGGTGACACCGTCGAGCGCTGCACCGCGCACCTGCCAGCTCGCGGCGTGCAGTTCGAGGCGGATGGGACGGCCGAGTTCGTCGAGGGTGAGGTCGACCGAGCCGCTGTGATCGCCCGCGGGGGTGGTCAGTTGGGAGACGTAGCGCCAGCCGGACGGACCGGGGGCGCACCGGAAGTGTTCTTCTGCGAGGGGGGTGTGATCGTGCGGATCGTGGAGCGAATAACGGCCGCGGGGCATGGGGGTCCTGGCTTCTGACGGGCTGTCCGGCCTGACGGTCACACGGCGAGGGTCACAAGGCCGAAGGGGCAGGCCCCCGACACGGGGGTGCGGGGGCCTGCCTCGGAGGGTCTGCTGCTGTGCCGTACGGCTCAGTAGCGGTAGTGGTCCGGCTTGTACGGGCCGTCGACCTCGACGCCGATGTACGCCGCCTGCTCCGGGCGCAGCTGGGTCAGCTTCACGCCGAGCGCGTCCAGGTGGAGGCGGGCGACCTTCTCGTCGAGGTGCTTGGGCAGCACGTAGACGTCGGTCGGGTACTCGTCGGGCTTGGTGAACAGCTCGATCTGGGCCAGGGTCTGGTCCGCGAAGGAGTTGGACATCACGAACGACGGGTGGCCGGTGGCGTTGCCCAGGTTCAGCAGACGGCCCTCCGACAGCACGATGAGCACCTTGCCGTCGGGGAACTTCCAGGTGTGGACCTGCGGCTTGACCTCGTCCTTGACGATGCCGGGGATCTTGGCGAGGCCGGCCATGTCGATCTCGTTGTCGAAGTGACCGATGTTGCCGACGATCGCCTGGTGCTTCATCTTGGCCATGTCCGAGGCCATGATGATGTCCTTGTTGCCCGTCGTGGTGACGAAGATGTCGGCCTTGTCGACGACCTCGTCCAGCGTCGTGACCTGGTAGCCGTCCATCGCCGCCTGCAGTGCGCAGATCGGGTCGATCTCGGTGACGATGACGCGGGCGCCCTGGCCGCGCAGGGACTCCGCGCAGCCCTTGCCCACGTCGCCGTAGCCGAGGACGACCGCGGTCTTGCCGCCGATGAGGACGTCGGTGGCGCGGTTGATGCCGTCGATCAGGGAGTGGCGGCAGCCGTACTTGTTGTCGAACTTCGACTTGGTGACGGCGTCGTTGACGTTGATCGCCGGGAACAGGAGGGTGCCGTCGCGGTGCATCTCGTACAGGCGGTGGACGCCGGTCGTGGTCTCCTCGGTCACGCCGCGGATCTCAGAGGCCAGCTGGGTCCACTTCTGCGAGCCGTCCGTGATGGTGCGGTGCAGGAGTTCGAGGACGCAGCGGTGCTCGTCGGACTCGGCGGTGTCGACGGAGGGAACCTTGCCGGCCTTCTCGTACTCGACGCCCTTGTGGACGAGGAGGGTGGCGTCACCGCCGTCGTCCAGGATCATGTTCGGGCCGCCGGTGGGGGTGTTCGGCCAGGTGAGCGCCTGCTCCGTGCACCACCAGTACTCCTCCAGGGTCTCGCCCTTCCAGGCGAAGACCGGGACACCCTGGGGGTTGTCCACGGTGCCGTTCGGGCCGACGGCGATGGCGGCGGCCGCGTGGTCCTGGGTGGAGAAGATGTTGCAGGACGCCCAGCGGACCTCGGCGCCCAGGGCGACGAGGGTCTCGATGAGGACGGCGGTCTGCACGGTCATGTGCAGGGAGCCGGTGACGCGGGCGCCGGCGAGCGGCTGCGTCTCGGCGTACTCCTTGCGGATCGACATCAGGCCGGGCATCTCGTGCTCGGCGAGGGTGATCTCCTTGCGGCCGAACTCGGCCAGGGAGAGGTCGGCGACCTTGAAGTCCTGTCGGTTGTCGACAGTCGTCATGTGGTGCTGCTCCTCGGGTTTGGGGCGCGGAAGTACTGCTGGTCTGCGCGGCGGCGGACACAGGGGTGCCCGAAGAGGACACAGGCATGCCCGGTGCGCGCAGCGCAGTCCGTCGGAGGCCCTCTCTCCCTCGGCCGGTCCGCGTGCGGACCGCCCGACCGCCATCAGCAGCGACGTCTGGCTCCGTCCCAAGCTACACCGGTCGGCCGGGGCACCCCAGTCCGCCTCCGCATACATCAGGCCGATCACGGGCGAAGGTCCGGGACGTCGGCGAGGTGCCGTCAGTCGTGCTGACAGGGTGACGTGACTGCGGTGACAACAGATCTGAAAGCTGCGGAAGGGCGACAACAGACCAGGTCATGCAGGGACTTTTGCTTCTCGGGTGGTCTGGGCAGGTGAGGGGGGATGCGAAGAGATCGGAAGATCCGATCGATCTTGCGGGGCGTCCGGGACGGCGTTTCCGCGTGACAAAGGCGTGAGGAGATCGACGTGACCAGTCCGGCCGGACCTCCCCCCACGGGCGGCGGCAGCGAGGAGCAGCGGTTGAAGCTGCTCGCGGTGACCGCGTGCCCGACCGGCATCGCCCACACCTATATGGCTGCGGAGAAGCTCGCGCAGGCCGCCGTGAGCCGTGGCATCGAGATGAAGGTGGAGACCCAGGGCTCGATCGGGGCTGAAAACATCCTGGATGACAACGATGTCAGCACTGCGGACGGCGTCATCATCGCCGCGGACAAGGACGTGGACCTGAGCCGTTTCGTGGGCAAGCGCGTTCTGACCGTGGGGGTGGCCGAAGGGATCCACCACCCCGAGCAGTTGATCGAACGGGTGCGGTCTGCGCCGGTGCACACGGCGGGCGCCACCCCGGCCGCGTCGGCAGCGGGCGGCGGCAAGGAGCGGAGCGTCGCGTACAAGGCGCTGATGAACGGGGTCAGTTACATGATCCCGTTCGTGGTGGTCGGCGGGCTGCTGATCGCGATCTCGCTCTCGCTCGGCGGGCACACCGACCCGTCCGGCGGCCTGGTCATCCCGAAGGACTCCTTCTGGATGGACATCAACAACATCGGTGTCATCGGCTTCACGCTGATGGTGCCGATCCTGTCCGGATACATCGCCTACGCCATCGGGGACCGGCCCGCCCTCGTGCCCGGCATGATCGGTGGCTGGATCGCGAACACGGGTGACCTGTACGACTCGAAGGCGGGCGCCGGGTTCATCGGGGCGATCGTGACCGGGTTCCTCGCCGGGTACCTGGTGCTGTGGATCAAGAAGGCCAAGGTCCCGAAGTTCGTGCAGCCGATCATGCCGATCATCGTGATTCCGATCGTGGCGACGACGACGCTGGGGCTGTTCTTCATCTACGTCATCGGGAAGCCGATCTCCTGGGTGTTCGAGCACCTCACCGACTGGCTCAGCGGAATGACGGGCACGAGCGCGATCCTGCTGGGCGCGATTCTGGGACTCATGATCGCGTTCGACATGGGCGGGCCGGTCAACAAGACGGCCTTCCTGTTCGGCACGGGGCTGATCGCGACCGGCAACCAGACGGTCATGGGCATGTGCGCGGCCGCGATCCCGGTCATGCCGCTCGGGCAGGGACTGGCGACCTTGATACGGAAGCGCCTCTACACCGAGCAGGAGCGGGAGACCGGCCTGGCCTCGCTGTTCATGGGCTGTTTCGGCATCTCCGAGGGTGCGATCCCGTTCGCGGCGGCGCGGCCCGCACAGGTGATTCCGGCCAACATGCTCGGCGGCGCTGTGGCCGGCGCGATAGCCGGTGTCGCCGGGGTCGAGGACGCGGTGCCGCACGGCGGGCCGATCGTGGCGGTGTTGGGCGCGGTGAGCGGGGTGCCGATGTTCTTCGTGGCCGTGTTGATCGGTACCGCGGTCACCGCGCTGACGACGGTCACGTTGGTCGACGTCAGCGAGCGGAGGCGCAAGGGTGCGGCACCGGTGCCCGGACTGGGCGTGGCCGGGCCGCTCGAGCCCGCGCTGGTCGGGGTGGGCGCCGGTGCGGCGGCCGGTGGAGCCGCCGGTGCCGTGGTGGCGCAACGGCTCGTGGCCTCGTCGAGCGCGCCCGCCGTGGAGACGGCACCGGCCGGGACACCGAACGTCGGGGGCACCGGCGCCGACGACAAAGCGAACACCCGCGCTGACACCCATACCGGTGCCGGCGCCCAAGCCGACTGCGCAGTCCTCTCCGGCTATCTCACCGAGCAGACCGTGAAGGTCGCCCTTGACGCCCGTGACAAGGAGGCCGCCATCCGGGAGCTGGCCGAGCTGCTCGCCCGGACCGGCAAGGTGACGGATCTGGAGGAACTGGTCGCCACCGCCTTGCGGCGGGAGGAGCAGGGAACCACCGGGCTCGGGGAGGAGATCGCGATTCCGCACGCCAAGACGGATGCGGTGACCGCGCCCGTCGTCGGGTTCGCACGCTCCGCCGAGGGTGTCGAGTGGGGTTCGCTGGACGGTACGAAGGCCAGGCTGGTCTTCATGATCTCCGTCCCCGAGGCGGCCGCGGGCGATGAACACCTTCGGATCCTGGCGCTGCTGTCGCGCAAGCTGATGGATCCCGGGTTCCGGGAGAGGCTCATCGCGGCGCCGGACGAGGGGGCGGTGCTGGAGGTGCTCAGCGAGGTCCGGTAGCTGCTGCCGGAGCACCGAGAACGGACGGGGCCCGCCGAGAGAGTCGGCGGGCCCCGTCGTCGTACAGCCCACAAGCCCTACCGCGGCAGAACCTCAGTGGCCGGGCGTCGGCTGCTGTGCCGGTCCTCCGGGGGTCGCCTCCCGGTCGGCGCCCTTGGCGGCCTCGGTCTCGCTGTAGATGTCCGGCTCCAGGTAGATGACGCGGGCGATCGGGACGGCCTCGCGGATGCGGGACTCGGCGGCGTTGATCGCGGAGGCGACCTCGGCGGCCGTGTCGTCGTGCTGGACGGCGATCTTGGCGGCGATGAGCAGTTCCTCGGGACCGAGGTGGAGCGTGCGCATGTGGATGATGCCGGTGACGGTGTGGCCGTCGACGATCGCGGCCTCGATCTTCTGGACCGCATCGATGCCGGCGGCCTCGCCGAGGAGCAGGGACTTGGTCTCCACCGCCAGGACGAGGGCGATCAGGATGAGCAGGATGCCGATGCAGAGGGTGCCGATGCCGTCCCAGACGCCGTCGCCGGTGAGGAGGGCCAGACCGACGCCGCCGAGGGCGAGGACCAGGCCGACGAGCGCGCCGAAGTCCTCCAGGAGGACGACCGGGAGTTCGGGTGCCTTGGCGCGGCGCACGAACTCCTTCCAGGAGAGGTTGCCGCGCAGCGGGTTGGACTCCTTGATGGCCGTCCGGAAGGAGAAGCCCTCGGCGATGATCGCGAAGATGAGGACGCCCACCGGCCAGTACCAGTGCTCGATCTCGTGCGGGTGCTTGATCTTCTCGTAGCCCTCGTAGACGGCGAACATGCCGCCGACCGAGAAGAGGACGATGGAGACCAGGAAGGCGTAGATGTAGCGCTCGCGGCCGTACCCGAAGGGGTGTTGCGGGGTGGCCTCGCGCTGGGCCTTCTTGCCGCCGAGCAACAGCAGGAACTGGTTTCCGGAGTCGGCGAGGGAGTGCACGCCCTCGGCGAGCATCGACGAGGAGCCGCTGAACGCGAACGCCACGAACTTCGATGCCGCGATCGCGAGGTTGGCGCCGAGTGCCGCCACGATCGCCCTGGTTCCGCCTGACGCGCTCATCTGCTCGCGTTGTCCCTTCGCCTCAAGTGCCTCTACGCCCGTCCAGGCCTTTGCCCGTCCTTTGCCGTGGGGCCATTCTTGCAGCCTCCCCCGGCACGGACGTCTCAGCCGTCCACAGGCCCGGTCATACGATCACACGTCACGGTCACACGATCACCGTTGCCCGGAAGACCGTGCCCGTGCCGGACACCTCGGCCTTCTCGCCCGCCGGTACGAACACCGACTGGCCGGGGCTCAGTTCGTGTTCCCCGGCTCGCACGGAACCTGCCGTGCAGAGCAGGATCTGCGGGGTCGGGCGGGTCAGGTCGTGAGTGGCGCCGCCATCGGGAAGGACGTAGCGGGAGAGCCGGAACTCGTCGATGGGGGTCTCATAGACCTCCTCGCCGTCGGGGGACGCCTCGGGGCGGAGGACGCCCGGTTCGGCGGCCTCGAACCGGACGATGCGCAGGAGTTCGGGGACGTCGACGTGCTTGGGGGTCAGGCCGCAGCGCAGGACGTTGTCGGAGTTGGCCATGATCTCGACGCCGAGGCCGCTCAGATAGGCGTGCGGGATGCCGGCGCCGAGGAACAGGGCCTCGCCCGGCTGGAGTCGGACGTGGTTGAGGAGCATCGCGGCGATGACGCCCGGGTCGCCCGGGTAGTGGTGGGCGATGTCGGCGTACGGGGCGTGGTCGCCGCCGAGGCGGGCGCAGGCGGCCGCGGCCTCGGTGACCGTGTGGGCCATCTCCGCGCGGTCGGCGGTCAGGACGGCCGTCAGGACCTCCCGCAGGGCCGCCTCCTCGGGGCGGGCGTGCAGGAGATCGACGTACGGCTTGAGGGAGTCGACGCCGAGCGCGTCGAGCAGTTCGGCCGCGCGCGCGGGTTCGCGGAAGCCGCACAGGCCGTCGAACTCGGTGAGCGCGCAGATCAGTTCGGGCTTGTGGTTGGCGTCCTTGTAGTTGCGGTGGCCCGCGTCCACGGGGATGCCGCGGAGCTCCTCGTCGTCGTAACCCTCTTTCGCCTGGGCGAGGTCGGGATGCACCTGGAGGGAGAGCGGGGCGCCCGCGGCGAGGATCTTGAGCAGGAAGGGCAGCCGGGGGCCGAACTTGGCGACGGCCTCGGCGCCGAGCTCCTTCGCCGGGTCCGCGGCGATGACCTCGACAAGGGTGCCCCGGCCGGTGCGTGAGGGGGCTCCCGGGTGGGCGCCCATCCACATCTCCGCCTGCGGTTCACCGGTCGGCCGGACGCCGAGGAGTTCGGGGATGGCGGTGGTGGAACCCCAGGCGTAGGGGCGGACGGTGTTGTCGAGGCGGTCCATCAGGCTCTTTCTGTACGTACGGCGATCAGGGCGTCCTGGGCAACGTCAGGCCCCTGAGGCGAGCGCCAGGTAAACGGCGGCGAAATCCGTGACGGCGATCAGTTCCGCGAGGGTCTCGATCTCGCCGCCGGACTCCGGTTCCAGCTCGCTGATCGGCGTGTCGTGGCTGAGGGCCAGGTCACGGGCGGCCGGAGCTGCGCTGAGACCGCCGATCGGACGGTCGCGAAGGAGCACCACGCGCGCGTGCAGCGCGGGAGCCTCCTCGACGCGGTCGCGGAAGAAGTCGTCCGGGTCGGCGCCGGCGGCCAGCGGCCCGGCGAGCAGGGTGCTGTGCGCATCGAGGGCCTCGGGCAGTTCGGAGACCACGGCGGGGCGGCCGGAGAGCTCGGCGAGGGCGGCGGCGAAACGGCGGCCCGCGGGGCCTGCGGAGGTGCCCTCGGTCCAGATCACCGGGAGCGCGTCGAAGAGTTCGGAGGCGAGGGTCTTGGCCGGGTTGCTGTAGGTCGCGATGGCGGGGCCGCAGCGCTCGGCGATCTGGTCGAGGCGGTCGGCGATCTTCTCGAGCGTGTCGGTCGGGGCGGTGAGCAGGCCGGTGCGGTCGAGGATCGCCAGGAGCGGCGTGAGCAGGGCCCACAGGACGCCGGGGGCGGAAGCGGTGAGGGGGGTGTCCTGCTCGTACGGGGCCGTGGCCATGGGCACGAACAGGCCGTGGGCGCCCTCGACCGCCTCGCTGAGCGGGGTGCGGGCGGGCGCCACTGCGACGACCGTGCAGCCGCGGCGGTAGGCCTGGTCGGCGAGCAGGGACAGGCCTGGTTCGGTGCCGTCGGGAGTGGCGAGCAGAAGCAGGTCGACCGAGCCCGCCCAGCCGGGGAGTTCCCAGCGCAGGGCGCCTGCGGCGGGGGCGACTCCGGTGGGGGCGAGGCGGGTGACGGGGCTGCCGGCGCCGGCGAGTGTGCCGAGGAGGTCGGCGGCGCAGGTGGCGGCGGCGCCGGGCCCCGCGATGAGGACGGCACGGGGGCGGCCGTCGGGCTTGAGGTCGTTCACCCCCGCATCGGCTGCGTGCCGGGCTGCTGTGCGGACGCGGGCGCCGGCCTCTGCGGCGCCGCGGAGCAGGCCTCGGCGGTCGGCCTCCGAGAGGGCCTCGGGGGTGTCTAGCAGCGATTCGTCGAGCATGGGGCGGCAGCCTCCGATCGCCGGGTCTCCGGGGACGCCGGGTTGTCGCTTCGCCGGGTCGTCGGTCGCGCGGGGCCGGGACACCGGTGGTCGCTGTGTCGTTGTCGCTCTTACGGCAGTTGGGGCGCTGCCCCGCCTACGGCGGCGGGGCGCTTACGCGGGGCGGCGGGCCTCGTCGACGAGGAGGACGGGGATGCCGTCCCGGACCGGGTAGGCCAGGCCGCAGTCCCGGCCGGTGCAGATCAGCTCGGTGTCCTGCTCCTTGAGGGGGGCGTGACAGGCCGGGCAGGCGAGGATCTCCAGGAGGCCGGCTTCGAGCGGCATGGGGGTTCCCTTCGGGGGCGGTACGGCTGCATGTGCGGATGTGCCTGGTCAGGGTACCGCCGGGGAGAGGGGGGCGCCGGGGTTGGGGCGAGGTCGCGGGTGGGGATTGCCGTCGCGGTTTTCGCCCCCCGCCGCCCCTACCCGTCCCTCCCCCAGAGCGGGGACCCCCACCAGGGGCTGCCGCCCCTTCGGCCCCGCCCAGGCGGCTTCGCCCCCTGCACCCCACCGGGGCTCCGCTCCGGCCCCCGTGCGCCCTGATGAGGTCTCGTCCTCAAACGCCGGACGGGCTGACAGAAGCGGACCGGCGTCGGGAAAAACCCTCACGTGGGCCGCATACGCCGAGGCCCGAGCCGTCGGCAGCCCGCGTCCCGTCAGGCTCTGATGATCGCCAGTACCTCGTCGCGCACCTTCGCCGTCGTCGCCTCGTCCCTCGCCTCCGCGTTGAGGCGCAGGAGGGGTTCCGTGTTGGAGGGGCGGACGTTGAACCACCAGTCGGGGGTGGTGACCGTGAGGCCGTCGAGTTCGTCGAGTTGTACGCCCTCCTGGCCCTCGTAGGCCGCCTTGATCGCGGCCAGGCGGTCCGTCTGGTCGGCGACCGTGGAGTTGATCTCGCCGGAGCCGACGTAACGGTCGTACTGGGCCACCAGGGACGAGAGCGGGTCTGCCTGGCCGCCCAACGCGGCGAGGACGTGGAGGGCCGCCAGCATGCCCGTGTCCGCGTTCCAGAAGTCCTTGAAGTAGTAGTGCGCCGAGTGCTCGCCGCCGAAGATCGCGCCGGTTCTGGCCATCTCGGCCTTGATGAAGGAGTGGCCCACGCGCGTGCGTACCGGTGTGCCGCCGTTCTCCCTGACGACCTCCGGGACCGACCAGGACGTGATCAGGTTGTGGATGACCGTGCCCTTGCCGCCGTGCCTGGCGAGCTCTCGGGAGGCGACCAGGGCGGTGATGGCGGACGGGGAGACCGGGTTTCCGCGCTCGTCGACGACGAAGCAGCGGTCGGCGTCGCCGTCGAAGGCGATGCCGAGGTCGGCGCCCTCCTCGCGGACCCGTTTCTGGAGGTCGACGATGTTCGCCGGGTCGAGGGGGTTGGCCTCGTGGTTCGGAAACGTGCCGTCCAGTTCGAAGTACATCGGGACGACGTCCAGGGGCAGGCCCGCGAACACCGTCGGGACGGTGTGGCCGCCCATGCCGTTGCCTGCGTCCACGACGACCTTCAGGGGGCGGACGGAGGTCAGGTCGACGAGGGAGCGCAGGTGGGCCGCGTAGTCGTCCAGCGTGTCCCGCTGGGTGACCGTGCCGGTCCCTGCGGCCGCTTCCGGGGCGCCCGCCTCGCTCCACCGCTCGACCAGTTCGCGGACCTCGACGAGGCCGGTGTCCTGGCCGACCGGCGCCGCGCCCGCCCGGCACATCTTGATGCCGTTGTACTGGGCGGGGTTGTGGGAGGCCGTGAACATCGCGCCCGGCAGGTTCAGCGCGCCGGAGGCGTAGTACAGCTGGTCGGTCGAGCACAGGCCGATCTCGGTGACGTCCACGCCGCGGGCGGCCGCTCCGCGCGCGAAGGCTCGCGACAGGCCCGGCGAGGAGGGCCGCATGTCGTGGCCGGTCACGATCGCGCTCGCCCCGGTCACCTGGACGAAGGCGGCGCCGAAGAGCTCGGCCAGCGTCTCGTCCCACTGGTCCGGGACGACTCCGCGGACGTCGTACGCCTTCACGAGCTGTGACAGATCAGCCACGGCCAACCTTCCTGGAAGTTATGTCGGTCGACACAAACTACCCGCACCCGCTGACAGCGCGCTGTGCGGTGGCTGAGGGGGCGCCCGGCCGTAACCTCAGGTCACGACGTCAGGGCAGCATCCAGTCCAGCACCGGTGAGCTCTGGCCGACCACGATCAGGCACATCACCAGCAGCAGTCCGAGGCTCCAGGGCAGCACCTTGCGCAGCAGGTCGCCCTCGCGGCCCGCGAGCCCGACGGCCGCGCAGGCGATGGTGAGGTTCTGTGGCGAGATCATCTTGCCGAGCACCCCGCCCGAGCTGTTGGCGGCGGCCAGCAGCTCCGGGGAGAGCCCGGACTCCCGGGCGGCGGTCACCTGCAACGCCCCGAACAGCGCGTTGGCCGAGGTGTCCGAACCGGAGACGGCCACTCCGAACCAGCCCAGGACCGGTGACAGGAAGGCCAGTCCTGCACCCGCGGCCGCCACGAAGTGGCCGATGGTGGCGGCCTGTCCGGAGAGGTTCATGACATACGCGAGCGCCAGCACGGAGGTCACGGTCAGGATCGCGAACCTCAACTCATGGACGGTCGCCACCCATTCACGGACCGCCACGCGCGCGTGCACGCCGAGCACGAGGGCCGTCAGGATCCCCGCGAGCAGCACGAGGGTGCCGCCGGTGGAGACGATCGGCCAGGTGAAGACGTTGCCGCCGACCGGATCCCCGTCCGGATTCACGACGTTGAGGAAGGGCCAGTCGTACGTCCGGGTCGCCTTCGCCAGCCAGTCCTTGACGGCCGGGATCTGCGCGACGGAGAAGATCACGACGATCAGCGCGTACGGGGCGTAGGCGCGCAGGACTTCACCACGCGAGTCCCTCTCGTCGAGGTCCTCGCTGCGCGCGCCGGTCAGCACGGACGCGCGTACGGACTCGTCGGCCGGTACGCGCGCGTGCGGTACGGCCACCAGAGCGCCCGCGCCGGCCAAGGCGGCCCCGATGTCGGCGAGTTGTGCGGAGACGTAGTTGGAGGCCGCGAACTGGGCGACGGCGAAGGCGACTCCGCAGACCAGTGCGGGCACCCAGGTCTCGCGCAGGCCCCTTCTGCCGTCGACCAGGAAGACCAGCACCAGGGGCACCACGAGGGCCAGCAAAGGCGTCTGACGGCCCACCACGGACGCCACGTCGTCCAACGGCAGCCCGGTGACCTGCGCGAGCGTCACGACCGGTGTGCCCATCGCGCCGAAGGCCACCGGGGCGGTGTTGGCGACCAGCGCGACAACGGCCGCGCGCACCGGGTCGAAGCCGAGGGCGACGAGCATGACCGAGCAGATCGCGACCGGTGCGCCGAACCCGGCGAGGGCCTCCAGGAGCGCGCCGAAGCAGAAGGCGACGACGAGGGCCTGGATGCGCGGGTCGTCGGACAGTCTCCCGAAGGAGCGGCGCAGGATGTCGAAGTGCCGGGTGCGGACGGTCATCCGGTACACCCATAGGGCGTTGACGACGATCCACAGGATGGGGAAGAGCCCGAAGGCGGCTCCCTGTGCGGCGCTGGAGACGGTCTGGCCCAGCGGCATGCCGTAGGCGAGCCAGGCGACCAGAGCGGCCGCCAGGAGGCCGGTGAGGCCGGCCAGGTGCGCCTTCATGCGGACGCCGCCGAGCAGGACGAGGACGATCACCAGGGGCAGGGCCGCGATCAGGGCGGACAGCCCGAGCGAGTCGGCGACGGGTTCGAGTTCCTGGACGTACACGGGCGCCTCCCCGATTCCGCCATGCGGAAAGCGATTTCTCACTTCGGCTTACGGAATGGTCGTGTCCGCGCCAAGTCCACGTCAATGGGCGTGCGTCACCGAGCGAGAAGCACCGAACGCGCCCAGCGGACGGGTCAGTTGTCGGGAGAGCGCAGGACCCGCAGATGGCCGCGGCGCGCGACCTCCATCGGGTCGGCCCTGCGGGCTCCGCCGCCGGCTTCGGCGGCGCGCTCCGGCGGGCGGGCCGCTTCGCGCACGGCGTTGGCAAGCGCTTCCAGGTCGTCCCCGCTGGGCCGGGCCGGGGCCGAGGCGTCGAGGAGCCTCACGACCTCCCAGCCGCGCGGGGCGGTGAGGCGCTCGGAGTGCTCGGCACACAGGTCGTAGCAGTGGGGTTCGGCGTAGGTGGCGAGCGGGCCGAGGACCGCGGTCGAGTCGGCGTAGACGTACGTCAGCGTCGCGACGGCGGGACGGCCGCAAGCGGTGCGCGAACAGCGACGTACAGGGCTCACGACGTTGGACGGTACCGCACTCTTGAACGGGCCGCGACGACTCTCCCCCAGGTCACCCCACCGTGTCGTGTTGTGAAACGCCCCACACGGCACTCCGGTCACACCGCCGTGACCTGCACGGACACCCGCTGTCGAGGGGCCGAACGCACCTGAAACCGATCACCAGTTGGTGCAAACCATGTCAATTGCCTTGAGATCAGCGGTCTCCCAGGGATACGGATTCGAGCCCAACCTTGGCTGGAATGGTCAACTGCCGACATGCCGTACGAGCAGGCCGTACGTCGTTTCGGACCATGTCCGGGGTACCGCGTGGGCGGCGGGCGCGGGGGTGCGGCGGGGATTACCCTTCACCAGTGATGGACAACCCTGTACCGCCCCGCGCCACCGGCCCCGGGCCCCGCCGCCGTGATCGCCACGGACGGGGCATGCGCGGCCCGATCGCCCCGCCGCAGGTGCCCCTCGCCGCGAGTCGGGCCGAGGCGTTCGCGGACCTGGTGCAGGACTCCGTGGAGCGCCTGGAGCGGCGCTGGCCGCAGCTCGCCGACATCGATTTCCTGGTCCTGGAAGTGCCCCGACTGGACGGACAGTCCTGGAACGACGAGGCGGTGCCGCTCGGCGGGACGATTCCGGCGCGTGAGGGACGCCCCGCGCGCGTGGTCGTCTACCGGCGGCCGGTGGAGATCCGCACCAAGGGGCGCGACGAGCGGGCGGCGCTGGTGCACGAGATCGTCGTGGAGCAGGTGGCCGAACTGCTGGGGCTCACTCCGGAGACGGTGGATCCGCGGTACGGCGAGGACTGAACCGCCCGCGGATCACCCCGGGCTACTTCTGCAGCACCGACAGGTCCTGGTCCGCCTCCGGCACCGCCACCATGCCCCGGTCGTCCGGGAGGGCCTGGATCGTGAAGCCCGGCACTCCGTCGGCAGTGGCCACCAAGGTGCGGGCGCCGTAGACCGGGCCTCCTGAGACATGCTCGACCGTGAGGGCGTACGTGCCCTTGAGGCCGGTCGGGGTGGGTGCTTCCACGTTCTCGGTGGTGCCCGCCTTGAGGGTGAACGTCTTCGAGACCGCCTCACCGCCCTTGCTGCCCGCCGAGGCCGTGACCTTGACGGTGGCCGCCCGGCCGGGGGCGGTCAGCGACAGCGTGGTGCCCTTGGCGCTGTTGTCGGCGACCGTCGCGCGCGCGCCGACCGGACGCGTGGCCGGGATGAAGGCCGTCTCCTGGTCGTCGCCCTTGCCGCGGACGACCCGCAGGGCGGCGACCACCGGCACGGATGCGTCGGTGGGGGTCAGGACCAGCGAACCGGCCTCCCCGCGTGTGACGTCGCCGAGGTCGGCGGAGGTGGTCATGCCCGCCTTCACGTGCAGCGTCTCGTTCCCGGCGGGGGTGATCAGGCCGGAGGGGGACGCGAGCCGCACCTTCAGGTCGGCGTCGGAGTCACTGGGCGTGAAGGCGACCAGGCGCACGGAGGTGGCGTCCTTCGGGATACCGGGCAGTACCAGGCTGCCCGACGGGTCCGTCGACGCGGCCAGCCAGTCGCCGCCGAGCTTGTCGTCCAGCGCCTGCACGGCCGCGCCCACGCGCCCGCTGCGGACGTTCACATGGACAGTGAGGTTCTCCTGCTTCTCCTCGGTGAGCGTGGACAGCAGGATCGGATCGCTGGAGTGCGGCGCGACGGTGATGCCCTCCCCCAGCGTGGAGTCCAGGGCGCCGTCCTTGCCGTAGAGCTCGATGTCGACGACGGCGGCGGAGTCGTCGGGGTTGGTCAGATGGACGTAGTCGGTGCGGTCGGCGGCCGTGCTCGCGCCCGGGAACCAGAACTCGGTGTCGGGGGCGGAGCAGTTGACGCCCTGCAACCCGCGTCCGGAGCCCGCGGCGACCTTCGTGGTCTCCTGGACGGTCCAGCCGGGCGCGAACTTCCCCTCGGCGGTGCCGACGAGGGCCGGCGCGTCACCGCCGGAGGTCTCCCCGGTGGCGGGCTTGCCGGGCTCCTCGGGGTCGAGGACCGGCTTGCCGGCCTTCTTGCCTTTCCCCTTGCTCTTGCTCTTGCTCTTGCCGTCCGACTCCGCGGCGGCCGCCTGGAGTTCGGCCTTGCCGCCGCTGTCCGCGTCCTTGGTGACGGGCGTGAACGACGTGTACGACGTCTCCGCGATGTCGGAGGTGCTGGGCACCGGGCACAGCAGGCTGGTGCGCTCCACGGGCAGCTCGGCCGCCGTCCTGGCGGTGCCGGCGGCCTGCGGTGAGCTGAGCGTGGCGAACCCGGTGACGGCGGCGAGCGCGGCGGTGCCGGCGATGAGGGACACGGTGGTGCGGTTCACTGCTGACTCCCGTCGGGGCGCTCACTGCCGGTGGCGTCCGGGTGCTGCTGCGCCGGGTCGTACGCGGGGTCGTAGCCCTGGTCGTACTGCTGCTCGTACTGGCCGCCGTACGTCTGCTGGTCGTACGACGTCTGCTGGTTCTGGCCGCCGTAGGCGTACGGGTCGTACTGGCCGCCCTGGTAGGGGTCTGCCTGGTACGGCTGCTGGTCGTAGCCGCCCGCCGGGTACTGCTGGGCCGTGCCCTGGTACTGCTCGCCGCCGTAGGTGCCGTACTCGGCGTTCGCGTAGGTCGGGGCGTCCCAGTCCGCGTAGGACTGCTGGTGCGGGACCGCGGCCGGGGCTTCCTGCGGAGGAGGGGGGAGGTCGTCCGGGCGCGCGGCCTCCTCGGCCTGGGCGCGCAGACGGCGGGCGCGGCGGCCCTCGCCCGCCACGGCCTGGGCCGGGATCGACGGCTCCTCGGGGAGGTCGTCGTCGACGTCGCGGCGGCGGCCGGGCAGGGCCATGACCACGAGGACGACGGCGAGGAAGCCCTGGATCCACAGCCAGAGGGTGTGGGTGAAGGGATCGTCGAAGGTGACGTCCAGCTTGCCGCCGGAGGCGGGCAGTTCGAAGCCCTGGGCCCAGCCGTCGACGGTGGTGCGGGTCAGCGGCCTGCCGTCCAGGGTGGCGGTCCAGCCCTCGTCGGCGGTGTCGGCGAGGCGCAGGATCCTGCCGTCGGCGCCGGACGGGACCGTGGTGTGGATGTCCACGGGGCCGGCGGCCACCGGCTGCGCGGTACCGGATCCGGACTTGGCGACGAGGATGGCGCGCGCGACCTCCTGGTCGACCCGCCACAGTCCGCTGCCGTCCTGCTGGCTGAGCCGGGTCAGACCGGGCGTGGCGTCCAGCACGCGCGTGACCTCGCGGGGCGCGCCCTTGTGGACGAGGACGTAGCGCACGGCGAAGCCGCCGAGCTGGTTCGCCTGGTCGGCGCCGGAGCCGGCGACGAGGTTGGCGACGACCTTGTCCAGCTTGTCGTTCTCGCCGTCGGCCGCGGCGAGTTCGGCGTCGCCCAGGCGGGCGCCGGAGCCGCGCACCAGCATGTAGCCGACGTGGGCCGCGGAGTCGCTGTCGAGGACGAGGGTGCGGGCCTGGTCGCGGGTGCCGCTCTCCTCGGCGACGAACGCGGGCACCTGGACGGGGTCGCGGCGCTCCAGCGGTCCGTCGGCGCCGCCGATCATCCAGCCCGCGGCGACGAGCAGCGGGCCCGCGGCCGAGGCGAAGGCGATCAGGGCGGCGACCGGCTGGCGCCAGCCGAAGCTCTGCTCCGCCACGCGTGCGCGTGCCCCGTCGGCGCCGAGCACGGCGGCGGCCAGCAGGGCCAGGCCGTAGACGAGGGTGGCGGGGCCCGCCCAGGTCGAGTCGTTGGACAGGACCGCGAAGACGAGGCCCACCAGGGCCACCGCCCAGGCCGTCCAGATGCCGAACTGCCGCTCGGTGCGCAGCAGGGCGGCCAGGGCTGCCAGCACCACGCCGATGAGCATCAGCCCGTCGACCGTGCCGGGGCCGCCGGGACTCGCGCCGAGCAGATCGAGGGCGGAGGCGGCCGAGGAGCCGTACTCGAGGCCCGCCTGCTCGAAGAAGCCGAACGGGAGCAGCGTCAGCGACCAGGGGGCGAGGACCAGCAGGGGGGTGCCGAACTGGGCCAGGAAGCGCAGGCCGTAGGCGGTGATGTCGGTGCGGCGCACGACCAGCAGGCCGACGCCGAGGATCAGGGCGATCGGCCAGATGATCGGCGTGAACGCGGTGGTGATCGTGAGCAGGAGCGCGAACGCCCAGGTGGCGCGCCAACTGCCACGCGCGCCCGTGCTGCTCGTCAGTCCTGCGGCGGCGACGCCCGCGCGCGCGATGAGCGGCAGCAGGACGGCGAGGACGGCGGTGCCCACGCGGCCGCCGGCGAGGGCGCCGGTGGCGGCGGGCAGGAAGGCGTAGACGACGGCCGCCCAGGCGCGCAGGAGGCGGGACTCGACGAGCGGGCGGGAGGCGAAGTAGGCCGTGAGGCCGGCCAGCGGCACCGAGCAGACCAGCAGGACCGTCAGGGCGAGACCGGTCGAGCCGAACAGTACGGAGGACAGCGCGGCGATGATCGCCAGATACGGCGGCGCGGACGGGGTACCGCCGGCACCCACCGCGTGCCACGCGTCCGCGTAGCGCGACCACAGCTCGCCGGCGTCGGCCGGGGCGGGCAGCAGGGCGCCGCCCGCGAGCGCGCCGCCACCCAGAAGGTTGCGGCAGGCGACCAGGGCGACGAGCAGCAGCGCCAGGAAGAGCACCGGTCCTGGCTTGCGGGCGACGCGCTTGAGGCGGGCGAACTGCTCGATCTCCAGGAAGTCCGCGTCGTCGCCGCCGGGCCCGGACTCGATGCCGCCGCCATGGCGTCCGGCCGCGGAGGCCTCGGCGTCGGAGCCGCCGAAGAGGTTGCCCGCGACCTGTTCCACGGTGGCCCGGACGGTGGCGCCGGGCGGCGGGAACAGCTGCCTGAGCTCGTCCTTGTCGACGACCGGCGTGCCCCGCTTGCTCCGCCCGGCGATGATCCGCTCGGGCCGCAGCAGGGTGCCGAGGAGGCCGCGGATCTCGTCGAGGGCCTGTCCGGGGACCTTGCCGACGAGATAGGCGACGGTCCGCAGCAGGGTGCCCAGGACCAGGCGCACCAGCACCCAGGGCAGCGCGGCCGTACGCGTGTTGACGAGCAGGGTGTAGACGGCGCCGGCCTTGTCGACCTTGTGCGGGGACGCGGTGGTGCGGCCCGCGCAGTCGACGGTACGGCGCTCCCGGGAGGCCGCCTCGGCATGGCGTACGACGGCTTCGGGGGCGATCAGGACGCGGTGGCCGGCGGCCTGGGCGCGCCAGCACAGGTCGACGTCGTCACGCATGAGGGGCAGACGCCGGTCGAAGCCGCCGAGCTGCTCGAAGAGGTCGCGGCGGATCAGCATGCCCGCGGTGGACACGGACAGCACCGACCGGACGTGGTCGTGCTGGCCCTGGTCCTGTTCGCGGCGGTCCAGGCCCGTCCAGCGGCGGCCGGAGTGGGCGATGGAGACGCCGACCTCCAGGAGCTGCCGCTTGTCGTACCAGCCGCGGAGCTTGGGGCCCACCACGGCGACGTCGTCCCGGCCGAGCTCCAGTTCGTTCTCCACGACGCGCAGCAGCTGGGCCAGGGCGTCTGGCTCCGGGGCGCAGTCGTCGTGCAGCAGCCAGAGCCACTGGACCGGCTCGCCGTGCGGCAGCTCCGGCAGGTCGTAGGCGTCGTCGCGCCATGTGCGCGTGACCGGGTCCCAGCCGCTGGGCCGCTTCAGGTACGGCAGCTCGTCCGGGGTCAGGACGGGAGCGGTGCGGGCGGCCTCCTCGACGGCCTGGCCGAAGCCGGTGCGCCGGGCGAGGTGCAGGACCCGGTCGGCCCCGAGGGCGTCGGTGACCAGCCGCGCGGAGTCGTCCGCGCTGCCGGTGTCGGCGGCCAGGGCGAACTGCACGGGGCGCTCCTGGCCGAGCAGCCCGGCGAGCGCGTCGGGCAGCCAGCGGGCGCCGTCGTGGGAGACGAGCACCGCGGTCACCACATGACGCGGGAACTCAGGAGTGGCAGCGTGGTCTTGGGCTGCCGTGTGGCTGTGCACGGACATCGAGGTACGGGCCCCGGTTCGGTGGACTGCGGTGGACGCCTGTGCCCTGAGGGGGCGGCGAGGCGTCTCGGACGAGCGCCCACACTATCGGCTGGGCAGGACGGCGGCCCGCCGCCTGTGGATAACCCACGGGCGACGGGCCGTTCGGTTGCGTACGAAAAGTGCGGTGGAGCCTGCCTTGCGTCAGACGGCGGCCTTCTTCAGCCTGCGGCGTTCGCGTTCCGACAGGCCGCCCCAGATGCCGAAGCGCTCGTCGTTGGCGAGGGCGTATTCGAGACACTCGGAGCGGACCTCGCAGGACAGGCAGACCTTCTTGGCCTCGCGGGTGGAGCCGCCCTTCTCGGGAAAGAAGGACTCGGGGTCGGTCTGGGCGCACAGCGCGCGCTCCTGCCAGCCGAGTTCCTCGTCCGCGTCGTCGACCAGCAGTTGCTGCACCAGCTCGGTCATGTGCGCCCCTCGTCTGTCTTCGCGTCCCCGTGTGACGGCCGTTACCGATTTCGGCTGAACGACACGAGTGAAATTACAAGTGTGCTGCTCCGGGCGAGTCAAGCCGAGATCTGCTATTGGGCCCCTTATTCACTCTGCGGAACCAAGGCCTAGCAGAAAGTGTTCAAATCGGCATAAACCTTGACAAGCAGACGAGACCCGAGAGGGCTGCCGAGCCGAGCCGGCCCTTTCGGACCTGTACGGGGAAGGACGCCCATCAGTTCGAACTCGTTCCGTGTGCGCCCGTGGAAGTCGTGCGAAGTCGCGGCCCGTGCGCCCGGTTGTGCGCCATGTGTCCCGGTAGGCACCCGAACAAACCTTTCATCAGGGAGATGGACCGGATGAGGTGAAACATGTCCCACTTCCGAGGTGTCGAGTTGACAGTGAACGTGTGACCCGCTGTCCTTGTGGGCATGCTCGCGAACTTGGCACTCACCTCGACCCGCACCGCCGGGTCCCACGGTGCTGCCCGCGCTCGCTGTAGCTGTTGTTGCTGTTCCAGCTGTTGAGCCCACCGCGCTCCGGCTGCTCCTGAGTCCATCGTGACTCGGCTGCTTGTTCCCCGCCCGCACCCGGGCATTCCTGTCCTCCCGTGACCCGGGCGGACGGTACGCGACACCAGCCAGCCCCCACACTCTTCGCCGAGGACCCATCGCACCCCATGAACAGCGACAACGACCTCCAGATCGCCGGCGACCTCCTCGAGGTCCCGCACCTCCTCCAGGCCCCCCGCGAGCACCCGGCCACCGTCGCCGACTTCGTCGGCCTGGCACGCTCCATCGCCGCCGACCGCTCGCAGTGGGCGCACCTCGTCCAGTACGACGCGACGAGCCGCTGGTACCACCGGCTGCGTACCGGACCCGGCTACGAGGTGTGGCTGCTGTCCTGGGTCCCCGGTCAGGGCAGCGGGCTGCACGACCACGGCCGCTCCTCCGGGGTCCTCACCGTCCTGGAGGGCACGCTGACCGAGCGCACCGAGCGGGGGACGCGCGCGCTGGGGGCGGGGGCACAGCGGGTGTTCGCGCCGGGGTACGTGCACGAAGTCGTCAACGACGCGCTGGAGCCGGCGGTGAGTCTGCACGTGTACTACCCGGGGCTGACCGAGATGCCGATGTACACCGCGTGCACCGCCCGCGAGACCCACGACGAGGTGGACGTCGTAACCGCATGACGCGTTGTCGTACCCGCCTGTAAGACTTGCTCCCATGCGCATTGTGGTTCTGGCAGGCGGCATCGGCGGTGCCCGGTTCCTGCGCGGTCTGAAGCAGGCCGCGCAGGACGCGGACATCACGGTCATCGGTAACACCGGGGACGACATCCACCTCTTCGGGCTGAAGGTCTGCCCGGACCTCGACACGGTGATGTACACGCTCGGCGGCGGTATCAACGAGGAGCAGGGCTGGGGGCGGGCCGAGGAGACCTTCCACCTCAAGGAGGAGCTCGCGGCGTACGGCGTCGGGCCCGAGTGGTTCGGGCTCGGGGACCGGGACTTCGCCACGCACATCGTGCGGACGCAGATGATCGGTGCGGGGTATCCGCTGAGCGCGGTGACCGAGGCGCTGTGCGACCGGTGGCGGCCGGGGGTGCGGCTGATCCCGATGACCGACGACCGGGTCGAGACGCATGTGGCCGTGGAGGTCGACGGCGAGCGCAAGGCCGTTCACTTCCAGGAGTACTGGGTGCGGCTGCGGGCGTCCGTGCCGGCCCACGCGGTCGTGCCGGTGGGCGCGGAGCAGGCCAAGCCGGCGCCGGGGGTGCTGGAGGCGATCGCGGAGGCGGACGTCGTGTTGTTCCCGCCGTCCAACCCGGTGGTGTCGGTCGGCACGATCCTCGCCGTGCCCGGCATCCGTGAGGCGATCGCCGAGGCCGGGGTGCCGGTGGTGGGCCTGTCCCCCATCGTCGGGGACGCGCCCGTGCGCGGCATGGCCGACAAGGTGCTGGCGGCGGTCGGCGTCGAGTCCACGGCCGCGGCGGTCGCCGAGCACTACGGCTCGGGGCTGCTGGACGGCTGGCTCGTCGACACCGTGGACGCCGGAGCGGTCGAGCGGATCGAGTCGGCCGGCATCCGCTGCCGGGCCGTACCCCTGATGATGACCGACCTGGACGCGACCGCGCGGATGGCCCAGGAGGCGCTGGAGCTGGCGGAGGAGGTGCGCGGAGCTTGAGCGGCGAGGTGGCGGATGAGACACGGGGCCCGGGGGAAGCGCCGGGATCGGTGGCCGGGAGCCGGGGCGGCCCGCGTGTGGCCGACGGCGGGCCGGCGAAGGGCGACGGGGCGGCGAGCGGCGGTGCCGGGACCGTGGTGGTCGGGTCCGGGCGCGGGGCGGCGAGCGGTGCGGTGGACGGGGGTGGCGGCGGTTTCCGGGTGTGGGCCGTCTCCGGGATGCCCGAGGTCGCTCGGGGGGACGACCTCGCCAAGCTGATCGCCGCCGCCGAGCCGGGGCTCGTCGACGGGGACGTGCTGCTGGTCACCTCGAAGATCGTGTCCAAGGCGGAGGGGCGGGTCGTCGAGGCGGGCGACCGGGAGGCCGCGATCGACGCCGAGACCGTACGGGTCGTGGCCCGGCGCGGACCGCTCAGGATCGTCGAGAACCGGCAGGGGCTCGTGATGGCCGCCGCCGGGGTCGACGCCTCCAACACCCCTTCGGGGACCGTGCTGTTGCTGCCCGAGGACCCGGACGCCTCGGCGCGGGCGATCCGGGACGGGCTGCGGGACGCCCTCGGGGTCGACGTCGGGATCGTCGTCACCGACACCTTCGGGCGGCCCTGGCGCGCCGGGCTCACCGATGTCGCCATCGGCGCCGCCGGGGTGCGGGTGCTGGACGATCTGCGGGGCGGGACGGACGCGTACGGCAATCCGCTGAGCGCGACCGTCGTGGCGACGGCCGACGAACTGGCCGCCGCCGGTGATCTCGTCAAGGGCAAGGCCGCCGGGCTGCCCGTCGCCGTCGTGCGCGGGCTGGCCCATGTCGTGGCCGAGGAGCACGGTGAGGGGGCGCGGGCCATGGTGCGTCACGCGCGCGACGACATGTTCCGGCTGGGTACCTCGGAGGCCGTCCGGGAGGCGGTCACCCAGCGCCGTACCGTACGGGCCTTCACGGACGAGCCCGTCGACCCAGGCGCCGTACGACGAGCCGTCGCCGCGGCCGTCACCGCGCCGGCGCCGCATCACACGACGCCGTGGCGGTTCGTGCTGCTGGAGTCCGAGGTGTCGCGGACCGGGCTGCTGGACGCCATGCGGGACGCCTGGATCGCCGATCTGCGGCGGGACGGGAAGTCCGAGGAGTCGATAGCCAAGCGGGTGCGGCGCGGGGACGTGCTGCGGAAGGCGCCGTATCTCGTCGTGCCCTGTCTGGTGATGGACGGGTCGCACACGTACGGCGATGTGCGGCGGGACGCGGCCGAGCGGGAGATGTTCGTCGTCGCCGCCGGGGCCGGGGTGCAGAACTTCCTCGTCGCGCTGGCCGGGGAGCGGCTGGGGTCGGCGTGGGTGTCGTCCACCATGTTCTGCCGCGATGTGGTGCGGGAGGTGCTGGGGCTGCCGGAGGACTGGGATCCGATGGGGGCCGTTGCGGTGGGGCATCCGGCGGAGGAGCCCCGGCCCCGGCCGGACCGGGATGCGGGGAGTTTCATCGAGGTGCGGTGATGTGCGCCCGTTTCGTCGAGGTGCGGTGGTGGGCCTCGGCTTGCGCCTAGTCTCGTAGGGCTTCTTCCGGTTCCTCTCGTACCCCGTGTCCCGGTTCCTCTCGTACCCCGGGTCCCGGCTCCTCTTCTATCCCAGGACGTCATTCGTGGCAGGACGTTTCGCTCCCCGGCCCACGCGTACGACCGTGCGCGGTGGGGAGGTCGTCGTGCCCGCCGCGCGGCGGGAGGCGGCGCGGGTGGAGGCCCCGCTGGTGCGGAAGTGGGCGCCGGGGTGGCCCGTCGATCTCGGGCTGGTGCTCGGGGCGCTCAGACGGGGGCCCGGGGACCCCACGTTCCGGGCTCTTCCGGACGGGTCCGTGTGGCGGGCCAGTCTTACGCCCGTCGGTCCGGGGACCCTGCGGGTCTGCGTGTACGGCGGTGAGGTGCGCGGCGAGGCGTGGGGGCCCGGGGGTGAGTGGCTGCTCTCGCGGTT
Organism: Streptomyces sp. NPDC050759; assembly: GCF_044456945.1. Taxonomy (NCBI): domain Bacteria; kingdom Bacillati; phylum Actinomycetota; class Actinomycetes; order Kitasatosporales; family Streptomycetaceae; genus Streptomyces; species Streptomyces sp. NPDC050759. Next base: position 25,917 of record NZ_JBITGI010000016.1, read on the forward strand.
GCCGGAGTTGCTCGGGGCCGCGGACGATCCTTCCGTCTTCGTGCCCCGGCATCGGGTGGTGGCTCATTCCTGGCATCGGCGGCCGGGGCTGCGGCTGACGCGGACCGGGCTGGTGCTGGAGTCGTTGATTCCTTCCGTGCTGGAGCAGAAGGTCACGACCGATGAGGCGTATCGGGCGTGGCGGTTGCTGGTGCGGAAGTTCGGGGAGCCGGCGCCGGGGCCTGCGGCGGGTGGGCGGTTGTGGGTGATGCCGGCGCCCCGGACGTGGGCGTTGATTCCGTCGTGGGAGTGGCATCGGGCCGGGGTGGACAACAAGCGGGCCTCGACGATTCTGCGGGCCGTGCGGGTGGCTGCGCGGCTGGAGGAGGCGGTGGGAATGTCTCCGGCGGCCGCACAGGCTCGGTTGGAGGTCGTGCCGGGGGTGGGGCCGTGGACGTCCGCGGAGGTGGTGCAGCGGAGTCATGGGGCGGCGGATGCGGTGACCGTGGGGGATCTGCATCTGCCGGGGATCGTGGGGTTCGCGCTGGCGGGGGATCGGGATGCGGATGATGCGGCGATGTTGGCGCTGCTGGAGCCGTATGCGGGGCAGCGGCATCGGGCGGCTCGGTTGATTCTGTTGAGTGGGCGGGTGCCGGGGAGGCGGGCGCCGCGGATGACTCGGGGGGACATCGGGAGGTTGTGACGGTGTGGCGGGGTGAGGGTTGGCGTTGCGGTTTTCGCCCCCGCCGCCCCTACCCTTCCCGTCCCCAGGAGCTGCCGCCCCTTCGACCCCGCACAGGGGGCTCCGCCCCCTGCACCCCCGCCGGGGCTCCGCCCCGGACCCCGTCGGCCCTGAAGGGGCCTCGTCCTCAAACGCCGGACGGGCTGACATAAGCGGACCGGCGTCGACAAGGAACCAGAACGGACGCCACCGCCCCGGCCCGGCTCGCCCCCACACCCGCCGCCGGAACCTCTCCTCACCGGTCCGACGAGAAGCGGACCGCTCCCGCGGGGATCTTCGCGTCGCACCAGACCCGCGCGCCGTCCCGTAGTTCGTTGTCGGCGCCGATGATCGCGCCGTCGCCGATGACCGTGCCGGTGAGGATCGAGCGTTCGCCCACGCGGGCCCTGGTGCCGATCAGGGAGTCGGTGATGACGGCACCCGGTTCGACCACCGCGCCCGGAAGGATCGTCGAGCCGGAGACCCTGGCACCCTCCGCGATGTACGCGCCCTCGCCGACCACCGTGCCGTCGGTCAGTTTCGCGTCCGGGGCGACCCTGGCCGTGGGGAGTATCAGGCGGTCGCCGCAGCGGCCTGGGACCGCGGGGGACGGGGCCCGGCCCAGGACCAGGTCGGCCGAGCCGCGGACGAAGGCGGCGGGGGTGCCGAGGTCCAGCCAGTACGTCGAGTCGACCATGCCCTGGAGGTGGGCTCCGGCCGACAGGAGTTCGGGGAAGGTCTCGCGTTCCACCGAGACCGGGCGGCCTTGCGGGATCGTGTCGATGACCGAGCGGCGGAAGACGTACGCGCCCGCGTTGATCTGGTCGGTGACGATCTCCTCCGGGGTCTGGGGCTTCTCCAGGAACGCCAGGACCCTGCCCGTCTCGTCCGTGGGGACCAGTCCGTAGGCCCGCGGGTCCGTCACCTTCGTGAGATGCAGGGAGACGTCCGCGCCCGTCGTCTCGTGCGTGCGCACCAGCGCCCTGATGTCCAGGCCCGTCAGGATGTCGCCGTTGAAGACCAGGACCGGCTCGTCGGGGGCGGAGTGCAGACGGGCGGCCACGTTGCGGATCGCGCCGCCCGTGCCGAGGGGCTCCACCTCGGTGACGTACTCGAGGTGAAGCCCCAGGGAGGAGCCGTCGCCGAAGTGCGGTTCGAAGACCTCCGCGAGGTAGCTCGTGGCGAGGACGATGTGGTCGACGCCCGCCGCTCTCGCTCTGGCCAGCTGGTGGGTGAGGAAGGGGACGCCGGCCGCGCGGACCATGGGCTTCGGAGTGTGGACCGTGAGGGGTCGCAGTCTCGTGCCCTTGCCGCCGACCAGGAGGATCGCTTCTGTCACCTGTTGTCTCCGCTTCCTGCCGGGACCGACCCGAACTGTCTTTCGACCGGTCAGTGTATGCAGACCGTTGGTGCGACCGTTGTGCGGCACCTTCGGTGGCCGTGCGGCATTCACGCCTGCCCCCCGACGGCGGTGAAACGGATTACGGACTTTCCTCGGTCTCTCCTCGGTGTCTGCTCGGTCTCTCCTCGGTGTCTGCCCGGTCTCTCTCGGTCCTCAGTGACCGTCAACGACCCTGGAGACGGGCAGCTGTCGTGCGGGTGGATCCGAGTTTGCGGTAGAGCTTCCGTCCGGGGCACTCCGTGGCGAAGCCGTCCCGGTGGCCGGAGATCACGTTCAGTCGTACCTTCTTACCCTTCGGATAGCGGTTGCCACCGCCCGACTTCAGATACGTCCTCCCCTTCGGGTTGCCGCCGTACAGGCCGAGCTTCCACGCGGTGAGCCGTGCGACGGCATTCGTCGCGGCGGCGGACGGCTTCTTGGAGCCGTAGCTGCCGACGACGGCGATCCCCATGCTGTTGGTGTTGAACCCGAGGGTGTGGGCACCGAGGACCGCCTTCGCCACGCCGCCCGCCCGGCCCTCGTAGATGTTTCCGCACTTGTCGACGAGGAAGTTGTAGCCGATGTCACGCCATCCCATGCTCTTGACGTGGTAGCGGTAGATACCGCGAATGAGCGAGGGCACCTGCGTACAGCGGTACCCGTTGCCGGACGCCGTGTGGTGCACGAAGGCCGCCTTGACCTTCTTCGTGTAGACGAACTTCCGCTCGCGCAGCCTCTCGTCGGCGCCCCAGCCGCGCCGGGTGACGATGCGCGGGCGCGGTCCGATGTACGGCTTCGTCCGCTGCTGCTCCGTCAACTCCCCCGCGCGCAGGGCGAACAGTTCCTGTTCGGTCTGCTGCCGGTTCAGCTCCGGGATCTCGGTGGCGCCGGGAGCGGCCAGACCGGTGTTGGCGGCGGACGCGTCCATCGCGGCGGGATCTTCGGGCGGTTCGGCGTTGGGGGCGGACGTGTCCATCGTGGCGGGGTCTTCGCCCGGTTCGGGGGTGGGGGCGGAGCGTGCGACGGCCCGGTGGGGGGCGTCTGCCGCCGCGGCTTCCTGCCGGGCGGACGCCGGTGCGCTCTCCCCCGGGTCCACCAGTTCCAGACGCAGCCCCTTCGGGAGAGGAGCGGTCGTGGGGACCGTACGGGAGCCGCGGCCCATGTCCTCGGCGCTGCGGTCGGCTTCGGCTCGGACCCTCACCTCCACGCCGTCCGAGTCGCCCACCCACAACGGTGCCGTGGCGCCGTGCACGCGGCCGGAGATGCGCTCGGCAGCGCCGGGGTCGGCGGTGTCGTCGTTGTGGGCCTCCAGGTCCTGCCAGCCGGACCAGGTGTCGGTGCCGGCCGCACGGGTGCGGATCTGGACGCGGCCGTGCAACTCGGTGTCCGGGTCGTCCCAGATCACGCCCGCCAGGGAGAAGGGCTGAACGTCCCGCCGGGGCAGGCCCTGTTCGTCGGCCGGGGCGAGGGTGACATCGCGGGAGGCGAGGGGCGCGAGGGGCAGCGACTGGGTGCTGCCGGGGGCTTCCGCGCCCGACGCCGGTCTCACGGCCGCCGGGGACACCGGTCTCGCCGCGACCGCGGGCGAGGTGAGGGACAGGGCGAGAGCGGCCGCGCAGGTGACGCCGACCGAGGAAGCAAGTAGTCCACGCATGCTCCCGATCCTGGACATAGTCATATAAATCTGTCCATCGGGGAACTGACGGTCCGTCGGGTGTTGTTGCGCCGAACCGGTGGCCCCGCGCGAGGGTGTCCGGCCGCGTGCCCGCGTACGCTTCTGCGGATGAACGCCACCGATCGCACCCCTGCCGACCTGCTGCGTTCCGCGCTCGCCGCGGATCCCGCACGCCCCCTGGTGACCTTCTACGACGACGCCACGGGCGAACGTGTCGAATTGTCCGTGGCCACCTTCGCCAATTGGGTGGCCAAGACCTCGAACCTCCTCCAGGGCGACCTCGCCGCGGCGCCCGGTGACCGGGTGACGCTGCTGCTGCCCGCGCACTGGCAGACGGCGGTGTGGTTGCTGGCCTGCGCGTCGGTGGGGGTGGTCGCGGACGTCGGCGGAGATCCGGCCGCGGCCGACGTGGTCGTGAGCGGGCCGGAGACCCTGGAGGCGGCGCGGGCGTGTTCCGGGGAGCGGGTCGCGTTGGCCCTGCGGCCGCTGGGCGGGCGCTTTCCGCAGACGCCGGACGGCTTCGTGGACTATGCCGTGGAGGTACCGGGACAGGGGGACCGGTTTGTTCCGTTCGCTCCGGTGGACCCCGATGAGCCCGCGTTGATCGTGGCGGGGCGGGAGTTCAGCGCGGCGGAGGTCGTCGAGCGGGCCCGGGCCGAGGGGACGGGGGACCGCGTGTTGTCGGGGCTGCCGTACGACACGTGGGACGGGTTGAACGCCGGGTTGTACGGGGCGCTCGCCACCGGGGGGTCCGTGGTGCTGTGCCGTCATCTGGAGCGGTTGGGCGAGGAGGAGCTCGCCCAGCGGATCGAGAGTGAGCGGGTCACGGCTGTTCGTCGCTGACCGGACGGGCGCACGCCGGGAGCGGTCACCCGAGTGGAGCACTACCGGGACGCCGGGGGCGGTCACCCGAATGGAGCACTACCGGGACGCCGGGAGCGGTCACCCGAGTGGAGCACTACCGGGACGCCGGGGGCGGTCACCCGACTGGAGCAGTACCGGCACGCCGGGTGCGGTCACCCGCGTGGAGCAGTACCGGCCGCCCCTGAGAACCGGCCCGCGTCATGGTCGTAAGGACAGATTCGTACGCCATGAGGGGTGGGCCGACCCGTGACCGACAGCGCTCGCGCCCTCGGGCCCGGCCTTGGGGCGTCGGCCGGCGGTGAAGGGCTCATACGCCGCCGGCGGCGACGGTGGCTGCGCGGTGCCGGGCTCGCCGCCGCCGTGGCCGCCACCGCCACCGCCGGTGCCGGATGGGCCCTCTACGCCAAGCTCGAGGGGAACATCACCCCGGACGACGCGGCCGCCGCCGAACTCGCCCGGTACGAGAAGGAGCGGCCCACCTCGCTCGTCAAGGACGCGCAGAACATTCTGCTGATCGGGTCCGACTCACGGTCGGGGGACGAGAACGCGCGGTACGGGCGGGACTCGGGGACCGAGCGGTCGGACACCACGATCCTGTTGCATCTGTCCGCCGGACGGCGCACCGCGACGGCCGTGTCGCTGCCGCGGGACCTGATGGTGCAGGTGCCGGCCTGTCTGGGGTCGGACGGGACCCGTGGTGAACCCGCGTTCACGATGTTCAACGGCGCCTTCCAGAAGGGCGGTTCGGCCTGCACGATCCGGACCGTCGAGAAACTCACGAACATTCGCGTGGACCATCACATGGTCGTCGACTTCCACGGGTTCAAGGACATGGTGGACGCCGTCGACGGAGTGACGGTCTGTCTCGACGAACCGATCAACGACAAGGCGGCCAAGCTGCGGCTTCCGGCGGGCCGGGTGACGCTGGACGGCGAGGAGGCGCTCGGCTATGTGCGGGCCCGCAAGTCCCTCGGCGACGGCAGCGACACCGAGCGGATGGACCGTCAGCAGCGTTTTCTCGGGGCGCTCGTCCACAAGGTGCAGAGCAATGACGTACTGCTGAATCCGGTGAAGCTCTATCCCGTGCTGGACGCGGCGACTTCCTCGCTCACCACCGATCCCGATCTGGCGAGTCTGCGCGGGCTGTACGAACTCGTGCGCGGCTTGCGGCACATCCCTACGGAGCGTGTGCAATTCCTTACCGTGCCGCGGGAGCCGTACGTCAACGACGCCAATCGTGATCAACTCGCGGAACCCGAGGCCCGGCGACTTTTCGAACGGTTGCGCAAGGATGCGCCGGTGAAGGTGACGGAGAAAGCCCGGAAGTTTTCAGAACATTCTCATGACGAAGAACCCTATGGAGAATCTGAGAACGGGGGCACGGCGCCCACCTTCCGCGGCAACACGGCCGCCGAGGACAGCTGCGGGTAAAGCGTTTCCCAAGGCGGCGAACCGGTGTCCGAGCAAATGGGCGGATTGCCCGGTTGTAGGGGCGTGGAATTTGTCACCGCCGTAACCTGTCGGCGAATCGGGCAGCTAGTGTGAGCGCTCCGGTGCATCCGGCCGACGGAGGATTCAGCAACCGTGGACGCACAAGGCCGTGGGCGGGCGGGCGACATCGACCCCGCAGACCAGTGGGTACTCAACCCGCACACCGGTGAATACGAACTGCGACTGACCCCTTCCGCACCGCAGTCGGGTATTCCCGGTCCCCGCAGATCCGCGCCCTCCCCGAACAGGGCGGGAGTACCCGCCGCTCGTACGGCCACTCCCGTGGCGCCGGGCCGTGCGGTGCCGCCGCCGCGCAGGCGGCGGGGCGCGCCGCCCGAGGAGCCACTGCCGGGTCGCCGTGGGCGCCGGCCGGTCAAGAAGAAGTCGACGGCGAAGAAGGCCCTGCTGTGGACGGGCGGCACGATGGCGTTCGTGCTGGTCGCGGCGGCGGGCGGTGGCTATCTCTACATCCGGCACCTGAACGGCAACATCACCTCCGTCTCCGACGACGGTGCGAGCACCGGCGGCTTCCAGTCGGACAAGGCGATCAACATCCTGCTGATCGGCACCGACAAGCGCACCGGCGCGGGCAACGAGAGCTACGGCGACAAGGACAGCGTCGGGCACGCGGACACCACGATCCTGCTGCACGTCTCGAAGGACCGGACGAACGCGACCGCGCTGAGCATCCCGCGCGACCTGATCGTGGACGTCCCCGACTGCGAGACCAAGCAGGAGGACGGCAGCACCAAGGTCATCCCGGGCACGGACGACGTCCGCTTCAACACGAGCCTGGGCCAGGACGAACGGACGCCCAGCTGCACGGTGCGGACCGTCACCGAGCTCACCGGGATCCAGGCCGACAACTTCATGGTGGCCGACTTCAACGCGGTCAAGACGCTGACCACGGCGGTCGGCGGGGTCGAGATCTGTCTGGCCAAGGACATCGACGACGAGGACTCCAAGCTCAAGCTGTCGAAGGGCACGCACACCATCTCGGGCGAACAGGCTCTCGCCTTCGTGCGCACGCGGCACTCGGTCGGCTTCGGCGGTGACCTGAGCCGGATCACGCTCCAGCAGCAGTTCCTGAGCGCGCTGATGCGCAAGCTGAAGTCGAACGACACGCTCACCGACCCGACGAAGATGATCAAGCTGGCGGAGGCGGGCACCAAGGCGCTGACCGTCGACTCCAACCTCGACAGCATCGGCAAGCTCAAGGACCTCGGTCTGGAGCTGGGCAAGCTGAACGTGAAGAACCTGACGTTCACCACGGTGCCGGTCGTCGACAACCCGACGGAGAAGGTGAAGGCGACGGTCGTCCTCAACAACGCGACGGCCCCCACCGTCTTCGACATGATCAAGAACGACGTGTCGTTCACCGAGGTCAAGAAGAAGGCGAGCGCGTCCAAGAGCGCCGAGGCGGCCGAGGCGGCGGCCCGGCTCAAGGGCACGAAGTCGGCCGCGTCCGAGGTGCGGGTGCGCATCCTCAACGGCGGTGCGGCGGCGGGCAGCGCGCAGGCCGAGCTGGAGTACCTGCAGAACGAAGAGGGCGTACTGAAGTCGGAGAACGCCGGCAACGCGAACGCGGCGCTGGCGAAGACGACCCTGGAGTACGCCCCCGACCAGGCCGACCAGGCGCGCAGGCTCGCGGACATCCTGGGCCTGTCCGGAGCCCAGCTGAAGCCCGGCAAGAGCGTCACCAACTCCCAGGGCCTGCCCACCATGACCCTCACCCTCGGCAAGGACTTCAAGGGCGCCGGGGTGTCCTTCACCACGGCGACGAAGGCACCCGAGGGGGTGCAGCAGTCGACGGCCGACAAGGTCGAGTGCGCCAAGTAGGCAAGGCCGCGAGCGTGCGTGCCGGACGCTCGTGCCGCAGACGGGAGTTGTTCGCAGGCTCCGCGGTGACCTAAGAGGCCTGTCGTGCGTCTAACCAGTCGTACGGCAGGTCTTTGCGTTCGTTCTGCGTGAGGGTGGGGAGACAGGGGATGGGGCACAGCAGTGTGCACGAGGAGGGGGCGCGGCCGGATGTGCGGCCCGCCGAGGGGCCCGGTCCGGACAGACCCGGGCGGCACGGGCGGCGGCGGGCCAGGGCCCAGCGCAAGCACCGGGTGCTCAGATGGTCGGCGACCACGCTCGCCGTGCTGATACTCGGCACGGCCGGCGCCGGATACCTCTACTACCAGCATCTGAACGGCAACATCCGCAAGGGTGAGCGCAGCAGCGGTGACTCCAAGGCGCGCAAGGCCGAGGCCAACGCGGCCGGGCAGACGCCGTTGAACATCCTGCTGATCGGCTCGGACAGCCGTAACTCCGACGAGAACGTGAAGCTCGGCGGCAGCAGGGACAACCGCGGCAACCCGCCGCTGGGCGATGTGCAGATGCTGATCCACCTGTCCGCGGACCGCAAGAGCGCCGCGATGGTGAGCATCCCGCGCGACACCCGGGTCGACATTCCCAAGTGCACGGACCCGGACACCGGGAAGACGTACCCGCCGACCAACGACATCATCAACACCACCCTGGCGCGCGGCGGCGCCGGCTGCACGCTCGCCACCTGGCAGAACCTCACCGGGGTCTACATCGACCACTGGATGACGATCGACTTCTCGGGCGTGGTGCGGATGGCGGACGCCATCGGCGGTGTCTCGGTCTGTGTGAAGCAGAACGTGTGGGACCGCCCGACGGCCCAGGTGCCCGGCGGATCCGGGCTGAAGATGCCGGAGGGCACGCACAAGGTCAAGGGCGAGCAGGCCCTGCAGTGGCTGCGCACCCGGCATGCCTGGGGCAGCGACCTGATGCGGGCCAGGGCCCAGCACATGTACCTGAACTCGATGATCCGCACGCTGAAGGGGCAGAACGTCTTCACCGACACCCCGCGGCTGATGGACCTCGCCGAGGCGGCCACGAAGTCCCTCCAGGTGTCCGAGGAGATCGGCTCGGTCAAGGAGCTCTACGACCTGGGCATGCAGCTCAAGTCGGTGCCGACGGACCGCATCACCTCGGTGACGATGCCGAACGTCAAGGATCCGAAGAACAAGGAGCACGTCGTACCCGACGGCGCGAACGCCGACAAGCTCTGGGAGATGCTCCGCGACGACGTGTCCCTCGACAAGAAGGGCAAGGCCTCGAAGGGGAAGAAGACCGTCGCGGCCACCAAGGCGCCTTCCGCGCCGGACGGCGAGATCGGCGTCCTCGTGCAGAACGCGACGGCGACCTCCACCCTCGGCCCGGTGGGCGGACGCGCCGGCACGATCGCCGAGGAGCTCGTGCGGAAGGGTTTCTCGCAGGCGTCCAAGGACGCGACGGCGGGCCTCTCCGAAGACCGGACGGTGGTGCGCTACCCGAGCGCCGACCTGGAGGGCGACGCCCAGCGCATCGCCAAGTCCCTGGGAATCCCCATGAGTTCGGTGAAGAAGTCGACCGATGTCTCCGGGGTCACCCTCGTCGTGGGCGCCGACTGGCGTACCGGGACGGCGTATCCGAAGCAGTCCGAGGCCAAGGCCGGTGATCTGCCGGGCAACACGGACGCCATCAACGGCTCGGACACCGGTCAGTGCATGGATGTGTACTCGGTCTACACCTATTAGGAGAACGGGACGGCCGGGGGCCGAACGGAGGGGCCGGGGTGTGCGTACATACTGACAGGATCGGAGCAGGAACAACTCACGTCGCTCCAGGCCCAACCGGGCGGATAGTGTGAGCGATCCAGCGATCGCCGTGTGGCCCTGACGGAGGATTCGGACAACGTGGACGCACAAGGCCGTGGGCGGGCGGACGACGTCGACCCCGCAGACCAGTGGGTGCTCAATCCGAACACCGGCGAATACGAACTGCGACTGAGCCCTTCCGCACCGCAGCCGGGAATTCCCGGCCCGCGCAGGGCCGCGGCCGCGCCTTCGCCGAGCAGGACGGGTGTACCGGGCAGTCGTACGACCGCCCCCGTGGCCCCCGGCCGGGACGTACCGCCACCGCGCAGGCGGCGGGGCGCGCCGCCCGAGGAGCCGCTGCCGGGGCGGCGCGGACGGCGGCCGGTCAAGCAGAAGTCGAAGGCGAAGAAGGCCCTGCTGTGGACCGGCGGCACGATGGCGTTCGTCCTGGTCGCCGGTGCCACGACGGGCTACTTCTACCTCAAGCACCTCGAGGGCAACGTCGGCACGACCGACGTCGGCGACGCGGCCGCCAGCAACTTCAGCAAGGACGAGGCCTTCAACATCCTCATCATCGGCACCGACAAGCGCACCGGTGAGGGCAACGAGGGCTACGGCGACGCGGGCAGCGTGGGCCACGCCGACACCAACATCCTGCTGCACGTCTCCAAGGACCGGACGAACGCGACCGCGCTCAGCATCCCGCGCGACCTGATCGTCGACATACCGGACTGCGAGACCAAGCAGGAGGACGGCTCCGAGACGGTCGTCGCGGGGCAGGAGGACGTCCGCTTCAACAAGAGCCTCGGCGAGAAGGGCCGGGACGCGGGCTGCACGATGCGCACGGTCGAGGCGGCCACCGGCATCAAGCCCGACCACTTCGTGATGGCCGACTTCAACGCGGTGAAGACCCTGACCACGGCGGTGGACGGGGTCGAGGTCTGTGTGGAGAAGGCCGTCGACGACAAGCAGTCGAAGCTCGTCCTGCCCGCCGGCAAGTCGAAGGTGGAGGGCGAGCGGGCCCTCGCCTTCGTGCGTACCCGGCACGCCTTCGGCAACAAGGGCGACCTGGACCGGATCAAGGCGCAGCAGCAGTTCCTGGGCTCGCTGATGCGCAAGATGACCTCCGGCGACACCCTCACCAGCCCCACCAAGCTGCTGAAGCTGGCGGAGGCCGCGACCAACGCGCTGACCGTGGACAAGGCGATCGGCAAGGTCGGCACGCTCAAGGACATCGCCCTGGAGCTCAAGAAGGTGCCGACGAAGAACATCAGCTTCATGACGATCCCGGTCAAGGACAACCCCGCCGAGACGGTGGTCAAGGCGACGGTGGTCATCGACGACACGAGGGCCCCCGCGATCTTCGACGCGATCAAGAACGACGTCTCCTTCACCGAGGTCAAGAAGCAGGAGAAGAAGGAGAAGGCGGAGGTCGCGGCCCGGCTCAAGGGCACCAAGTCCGCCGCGTCCGACGTCCGCGTGCGCATCCTCAACGGCGGTGCGGCGGGAGGCAGCGCGCAGCAGCAGCTGGCCTACCTCCAGACCGAGGAGGGCGTGACCAAGTCCGAGAACGCGGGCAACGCCGAGGCGGCGCTCGCGAAGACGACCCTGGAGTACGCCCCCGACCAGGCCGACCAGGCGCGCAGGCTCGCGGACATCATGGGGCTCTCCGGTTCGGCGATGAAGCCGGGCAAGAGCGTCACCAACGCGCAGGGCCTGCCGACCATGACCCTCACCCTGGGCAAGGATTTCAAGGGCGCGGGCGTGAAGCTCAACTCCTCCGCGGCGGCCGCACCGGGCGTGGACAAGTCGACGGCGGACAAGGCGCAGTGCGCGAGCTGAGGTCCACAGAGGCAGGCCCCAGGTCTCACACAGGTTCGTAGGGCAACCTCACGGGCCCGTCGTATGTCTAAGACGTGCGGCGGGCCCGACGCATGGCGTGCGGGTCCGGTGGGGTGGGTGGGGAGGACGGGAACGTTGACAACGCAATACAGCGTGCAGGACGTCGCGCCGGGGACCGAGGCGGAGTCCGGGCACGGCAGCCGCAGGGCGCCGCGCAAGCACCGGATGCTCAGATGGTCCGCGACCACGCTCGCGGTGCTGATACTCGCGGTGGCCGGGACCGGCTACCTCTACTACCGGCACCTGAACTCCAACATCGAGCAGGACGACCTGAACCTGGGCGACAACAAGGTCGCCGAGCCGACGCCGAACGCGGCGGGCCAGACCCCGCTGAACATCCTGATCATCGGTTCCGACGCGCGGGACAACGAGGAGAACCAGAAGCTGGGCGGCGCCAAGGAGACGTTCGGCTCCACTCCGCTCGCGGACGTGCAGATGCTGCTGCACCTGTCCGCCGACCGCAGCAACCTCTCGGTCGTCAGCATGCCGCGCGACACCCTCGTGAAGATCCCCACGTGCACGGATCCGGACGACGGCAAGGTGTACGCGGCGAGCGACGGCCGGGCGATGACCAACCAGAGCCTCGGCCACGGCGGCCCGGGCTGCACGGTGGCCACCTGGCAGGAGCTCACCGGCATCCACATCGACCACTTCATGATGGTCGACTTCTCGGGCGTGGTGTCCATGGCCGACGCCATCGGCGGTGTCCCGGTCTGCGTGGACGCCAACATCCTCTCGCGGGACAGCAAGGGGCACGGCTCCGGCCTGAAGCTGGAGAAGGGCACGCACCCGGTCAAGGGCGAGCAGGCCCTGCAGTGGCTGCGCACCCGCTACGGCTTCGAGGACGGCAGCGACCTCGCCCGCGCCAAGGCCCAGCACATGTACATGAACTCGATGGTCCGTGAGCTGCGCGACAACGCCACCCTCAGCAGCCCGAACAAGCTGCGCAAGCTCGCCGAGCAGGCCACGAAGGCGGTCACGGTCGATTCGGGACTCGGCACCGTGAAGAAGCTCTACGACCTCAGCAACGAGCTGCGGAAGGTCGAGCCGGAGCGCATCACCATGACCACGATGCCCAATCGGTACGTGGGCGCCCGGGTGGAGCCGACCGAGGACGCCGAGCAGCTCTTCCGGCTGGTGCGCGACGACATCGCGCTGGACGGCAAGGACGCGAGGAAGGCGACCGCCGAGAAGGCCGAGGCGGCCTCCGACGACCCGGCCGCCGCGAAGGACGAGATCGGGGTCCTGGTCCAGAACGGCACCCGCACCGGCTCCCTGGCCGCGGCGAGCGGCCGCGCGAGCACGGTGGCCGGACTGCTGGTGGACAAGGGCTACGACAAGGCGGTCGCCGACCGGACGGGGTCCCTGAGCGAGCCGACGACACTCGTGCGCTACCCGAGCGCCGAACTGGAGGGCGACGCCCAGGCGGTCGCCAAGTCCCTGGGGATCCCCATGAGTTCGGTGAAGAAGTCGACGGACGTCTCCGGGGTCACCCTCGTCATCGGCGCCGACTGGCGCGAGGGTACGACGTACAAGGCTGCCAAGGAGGACAACACCACCCCGAAGACGGCTGAGGCCCTCAACGGGGCGGACGACTCGGCCTGCATGCACGTCAACCCGGGGTTCACCTGGTGATGCGACTCACACCTTGTTCAGCACCGCGGGCCGACGCGAGGCGATGACCCGCCTGGCCAGCGAGCGCGGGCTGGTCAGGAAGCCGTAGCCCCAGCACATGTGCATGGTGGCGAGGGCCACCGGGATCTGGAGCCGTGCCTTCAGCGGGAGCCCCTTGCCCGCGGGCAGCGAGCCGAGGACTATCGCCGCGAGGTAGCCGCCGGGGACGACGAAGCCGAGCGGGGTCAGCGCGGCGCCGACCACGATTCCGGCCGCGATCGCGCACACCGCGGCCGGCGGGGCGAGGTAGCGCAGGTTGATGGAGCCCTCGTGGTAGCGGGCGACGACGTGCCGCCAGCGGCCGTAGTCCTTGTACTGCTTGGCGAGGGCCTTCACGCTCGGCCTCGGGCGGTACGACACCCTGAGCTCCGGCGAGAACCAGATCAGCCCGCCGGCCTCACGGATCCGGAAGTTGAGCTCCCAGTCCTGGGCGCGGATGAACTCCTCGTTGTAGCCGCCCTGTTGCTCCAGCGCCTCGCGACGGAACACGCCGAGGTAGACGGTCTCGGCCGGGCCCGCCTCGCCTCCCGTGTGGAAGGACGCGTTCCCGACGCCGATCTTCGAGGTCATCGCGGCGCCGACCGCGTGCTCCCAGTCGTTCTCGCCCTCGGCGTGCATGATGCCGCCGACGTTCTGCGCGCCGGTCTCCTCCAGGAGCCGTACGGCGGTCGCGATGTAGTTCGGCGAGAGCATGCCGTGCCCGTCGACGCGGACGACGATCGGATGGCGGGATGCCTTGATCGCGGCGTTGAGGGCGGCGGGGGTGCGGCCGGTGGGGTTCGGGACGGTGTGGACGCGCGGGTCTTCCTGTACGAGCTCGGCGGCGATCTCGTCCGTGCGGTCCGTGGACGGACCGAGGGCGATCACGACCTCCAGCTCGCCGGCGTACTCCTGCGCGAGGATCGCTTGAACGGCTCCGCGCAGATGCCGCTCCTCGTCGAGGACGGGCATGATCACAGATACGGCGGGGAGCTGCACGTCGGGCTTGGCGTTCATAGGGAGCACACGTTACCGCGAACGGGGGACACCTCCGCGCCCCGCCCGGGGCGGTGCCGGTCGTCGCAGATCGTATGGGCCTACGGTGCTCATGATCCCTCGTTCGGCTGCCCTCGCGGAGGTGTCCCCCCATGCCCAGCACGCCGCCCCGCCCCTCCGCCGCCCGCCCTCGCCCCCCGCAGCGCCGGCCCTCCCGGCCCCCCGTGCGACGCAAGCGGCCCCGCTGGGGCATGCGGGCGGCGACCACGCTGTCCGTCGTCGTGCTCGCCTCCGCCGGGATCGGGCACGCGGTCGTCACCAGCCTCGACGCGGACATCGCGCGGGTGGACCCCTTCAAGGACATGAAGAACCGGCCGCGCGCCGGAGACGGCATGAACGTGCTGCTGGTCGGCACCGACGGCCGCGACAAGATCACCGAGGCCGAGCGGCAGAAGTACCGGCTGGGCGGCGAGCCCTGCCACTGCACCGACACGATCATGATCGTGCACATCTCGGAGGACCGGGAGCGGGCGAGCGTGGTGAGCCTGCCGCGCGACTCGTACGCGATGACGCCCGCGCACGTCGACGCGACCACGGGCGAACGCCACCACGGGCACCCCATCAAGATCAACGCGGCCTACGCGGAAGGCGGGCCCCAGCTGACGGTCCGGACCGTCGAGAACATGACCCATGTGAAGATCGACCACTATCTGGAGGTCGACTTCACCAGCTTCATGAAGACGGTGGACGTGCTCGGCGGCGTCGAGATCTGCAACGCCGACCCGCTCAAGGACGCGTACACCGGCCTCGACCTCGCGGCCGGCCGGCACCGGCTGATGGGCGGGCAGGCCCTGCAGTACGTCCGCTCCCGGCACGCCGACGGCTCCTCCGACCTCGGCCGGATGAAGCGGCAGCAGCGCTTCCTCGCGGCGCTGATCGACCGGGCGACCTCGTCCGGCATCCTCCTGAACCCGATGAGGTTCCGCGACGTGACCCGGGCCGTCCTCGGCTCCGTACGCGCCGACAAGGGCTTCGGCACGGACGAACTGCTCGGTCTGGGCCGGGCGATGCGGAACTTCTCCCCGTCCTCCTCGGAGTTCACGACCGTGCCGATCGAGGAGATGGGATACGCCGTCAAGGGCGTGGGGTCGACCTTGAAGTGGGACCCCGTGAAGTCGTCGCGGCTCTTCAAGTCCCTGCGCGAGGACCAGCCGCTGGCCGCGTACAAGCCGAAGAACAAGGCGCTGCTGGTCCCGGTGGCCCCGCAGCAGATCCGCGTCCAGGTCGAGAACGGCACGGCGGCGGACGGACTCGGCAAGCGCGTCGACGCGGCGCTGGCGTCGACGGGGTTCCGCACGACGGGGTTCCCGGTGAACTCCGCCGACCGCACGCTGAAGCGCACGGTCGTCGCCTACGACCCCCGCTGGGACCGCTCCGCCCGCTCCCTGGCGGCGGCCCTGCCCGGCAGCGAGCTGCGGGCGGTGAAGGGTCAGGGGGCGGTGCTGAAGGTGATCGCGGGCGCGGACTTCGAGCGGGTACGCAAGGTACGGGCCGAGGACGAGCTCCAGGGGGAGTTCGGGGTGGTCACGGGGGACGAGGTGGGGTGTGTGTAGGGGGACGAGGTGGGGTGCGTGCAGGCGGACGAGGTGGGGTGCGTGCAGGCGGAACCACGACCCCGGCCGGGGCTGATCCGGGCCGCCGCCCCATGGGCCCGGGCCAACGCCCGATTGCGTCAGTTTTGTGGCGGTCGGGGCCGGACGGGCGTAGGACGGAAGGGCACGGGGCCCGCCCGGGCTCCCGCGTCCCCCAGGAGGAGCCATGACCCAGGCCGAGAGCATGTCCGCGATGAGCAAGGAGATGCAGGACTGCGTGGCGGCGTGCATGGAATGCCACAGCGTCTGCGAGGAGACCATGAGCTCCTGCATGCAGATGGGCGGCCAGGCGCAGATGCAGATCATGCGCGCGCTCATCGACTGCGCCGAGATGACCCGCATGTGCGCGGACATGATGATGCGCCGCTCGCCCCTGTCAGCGGAGATGTGCGCGATGTGCGCCAAGGCATGCGAGATGTGCGCCGAGGCGTGTATGTCCATGCCGGACGACGCCCAGATGATGCGCTGCGCGGAGGCGTGTCGTCGCTGTGCGCAGACCTGTCAGGCGATGTCGGGGATGGCGATGTGACGCCGGCCGGCTGACCGGATCAAGGGCGCCCTGCGGGGTGCCCTTGATTGGCGTAGTGCCCTTGATCGGGGGCCCTTGATGGGCGTAGTGCCCTTGATCGGGGGGCCCTTGATGGGCGGGGTGGGCAGCCCTGCCGGAGTGCCCCTGATCGGCGGGGGCGGGCACCCTGCCGGAGTTGCCCCTGATCATCGGGGTGCAGACTGCCGGACATGACCTCGCCCGAGAACACGACGCCGCCCTACACGGACGAGCGGGGACGGCCCGCGGACCGGCTCTTCCGGCCGCCGCCGCTGCCCCCGGCGACGGACGCCACCGAGGCCTTCGACGCCGCCGAGCGGGAGATGTGGCGAGGCCGGACCGAGGCCTATGCCGGGAGTTTCGCGCGGCTGTGCGCCCACCCGGTGGAGGCCCTGCTCGACGCGGCCGGAGTGGGTGAGGGGACGCGGGTCCTCGACGTCGGCACCGGCACCGGTACGGCGGCGGTGGCGGCGCGGGCGCGCGGTGCCCGGGTGAGTGCCGTGGACGCCGACGCCGGGATGGTGGCGGCGGCGCGTGCCCGCGGGCTCGACGCGTGCACCGGTGTATTGCCCGAACTCCCTTACCCAGACGGCGAGTTCGAAGCCGTCGTCGGCAACTTCGTCCTCAACCATGTCGGTCGCCCCCGTGCCGCCCTCGCCGAACTCCACCGCCTGCTGCGCCCCGGCGGCCGGATCGCCCTCACGACGTGGAGCGCACGGCGCGGCGCGGGACAGGACCTGCTGGGCCGCGCCTGCGAGGCGGGCGGGGCCGTGGCGCCGGCCTACCTCCCGCGGCTGGATCCGGCGCAGGACTGGCCCCGTACGGCGGACGGCCTCGCCGAACTGCTCGGCGGGGCCGGATTCATCGAGGCGGAGGCGGCCGAACTCACCTGGGAGCACCGGGCCGGAGTCGAGGAGTGGTGGAGCGCCGCCGTGGGCGGGGTCGCCACGATCGGACTGATCGTCACCTCGCAGGATGCGGGGACCGTCGTACGGATCCGGCGGGAGTACGACCGGCTGTGCGCCGAACACACGGTGGCGGAAGGGCAGTTGGCCCTTCCGCACATCGCGCTGCTCGGTTCGGGACGGCGGACTTGAGGACCCTGGCCCTCAGTTGCCCGAGACGGTGACCTTCTCGTCGTTCTTCAGCTCGTCGACCAGGGTCTTCACCTTGGCCTTGTCCCAGACCAGGTTGCCGCCCGTGGAACCGGAGATCGGCATGTTCATGGACGTGCCGTCACCGCCGTTGACGCCCTTCATCGCCCAGAACATCTTGCCCAGGTCGTACAGGCCCATGTCCTTGTCGACGATCAGCGAGTCCAGGCCCGCGCCCATCGTCGGGTAGAGCTTGAAGGGGTTCAGGATGGTGCTCGGGGTGGCGACCTGGTTGGCGAGCGCGTTCAGGAACTTCTGCTGGTTCTTCGTGCGGTCCAGGTCGGAGCCCGCGAGCGCGTACCGGGTGCGGACGAAGGCGAGGGCCTGGTCGCCGTTCAGGGTCTGCTTGCCGGCCGTGAAGTTCGCACCGGACTTGGTGTCCTTCATGCCGCCCTTGGGGATGTCGATCTCGACCCCGCCGACCGCGTCCACGATGTTCGCGAAGCCGGCGAAGCCGATCTCGACGTAGTGGTCGATCTTCAGCCCGGTGTTGTACTCGACCGTGCGCACCAGCAGCTCGGGGCCGTCCTCGGCGTAGGCGGCGTTCAGCTTCACGTGCCGGCCCGTGCCCTTGTAGGTCTTGCCGGACTCGGAGCCCACGAAGGTCGGGATCTCCACGTCCGAGTCACGCGGCAGCGAGATCAGCGTGTCGCCGTTGCTGCCGGTGTGCAGGATCATCATCGAGTCGGTGCGCTTGCCCGCGGCGGAGCCGGTGTGCAGCTGCTTCTTCTGCTCGGACGAGAGTCCGGCGCGGCTGTCGGAGCCGACGATCAGGTAGTTGGTGCCGTCGCCCTGCTCCGGCCGGTCGATGACCTTGGACAGGTCGACCTCGCGGTTGAGCTTGGAGTCGGCCCAGAAGTAGGTCGCGACGGTCGTCACGATCAGCCCGGTGATCACGACGATCGCGGTCCACTTGATCCGCTTGCGCCAGTTCGGCGCGGGCCGCGGACCGCGGCCGCTGCCGCCCGGCTCGGCGGGGCCGCCGTAGCCACCGCCCCCGCCAGGGGCGCCGTAGACCTGGCCGGTGTTGTAGCCGCTGTCGTAGCCACCGCCGTGGCCCCGGCCGTCGACGTACGACGGCTGCTGGGGCACGCCGTTGCCGTACGGCGGCGCCGACTGCCCGGGCGCCCCCTGACCGCGGCCGACCTGCCGCATCACGCGGGCGCTCTCGGGCTGTGCGCTCGCGCTGCCGCGTCCGTACCGGTCACGGTTGTCGCCGGACCATCCCTCGGGCCAATCGTTCATGGGGCCCAGTGTGCAGGTACCGGCTGTGCCCTATACAAGGGTCGTCGGAAAATCAGGGCACCGCTGTTGCCAAGCTGACACAAATTCCGCGATTGTCATCACGGCATAAGGTGGAGGCCATGACAGACCAGGCCACCGTCGCGCAACCGGGTACTCCGGAGATCCCGGGCAAGCCCACCTCGGCGTCCCGCACCACGCTGAGTCACATCATGACCCAGGCCGACACCAACCTCCTCGGTACCGTGCACGGCGGCGTGATCATGAAGCTGGTGGACGACGCGGCGGGCGCGGTGGCAGGCCGGCACAGCGGCGGGCCCGCGGTCACCGCCTCCATGGACGAGATGGCGTTCCTGGAGCCGGTCCGGGTGGGTGACCTCGTCCATGTGAAGGCCCAGGTCAACTGGACCGGCCGGACCTCGATGGAGGTCGGTGTGCGGGTCCTCGCCGAACGCTGGAACGAGTCCACGCCCGCCACCCAGGTCGGCTCCGCCTACCTCGTCTTCGCCGCGGTCGACGCCGACGGCAGGCCCCGCCGGGTCCCGCCGGTGCTCCCGGAGACGGAACGGGACGAGCGCCGCTACCAGGAGGCCCAGATCCGCCGGACACATCGACTGGCGAGGCGCCGGGCGATCCTGGAGCTGCGGGAGAAGCGGGCGGCGGAGGGGTTCGAGGACTGAGGCCGGGAGCGAGGGGATCTCGCCGCCTGCGTCGAGACAGCCCCCACCCCGACCACCATCCACATACGCGACTCCAAGAACCCGACCGGCCCCCACCTCGCCCTCGGGCCCACCGCCTGGGGGACTTCGTGTCGTACGCGGCGCGGGCAGCGCGCTGAAAAGCCCCGGCCCCATCGGACCGGGGCTTCCTCCGCAGCTCGCTACGGCAGGTTGCGGGCCATCACGATCCGCTGGACCTGGTTCGTGCCTTCGTATATCTGCGTGATCTTGGCGTCGCGCATCATCCGCTCCACCGGGTAGTCCCGCGTGTACCCGTACCCGCCCAGCAGCTGGACCGCGTCCGTCGTGACCTCCATCGCCACGTCCGAGGCGAAGCACTTGGCCGCCGCGCCCTGGAAGGTGAGGTTCTTGTCGAGGCGCTCGGAGGCCGCCGCCGCCTGGTACGTCAGGGCGCGGGCCGCCTCGATCTTCATGGCCATGTCGGCGAGCATGAACTGGATGCCCTGGAAGTCGGCGATGGCCTTGCCGAACTGCTTGCGCTCCTGGACGTAGCCCTTGGCGTAGTCGAAGGCGCCCTGGGCGACGCCGAGGGCCTGGGCGGCGATGGTGATGCGGGTGTGGTCCAGGGTCTTCATCGCGGTGGCGAAGCCGGTGCCCTCGTCGCCGATCATGCGGTCGGCGGGGATGCGGACGTTGTCGAAGTAGACCTCGCGCGTGGGCGAGCCCTTGATGCCGAGCTTCTTCTCCGGGGCGCCGAAGGAGACACCCTCGTCGGACTTCTCGACGACGAACGCGGAGATTCCCTTGGAGCGCTTGGTCGGGTCCGTGACCGCCATCACCGTGTAGTACTCGGACTCGCCCGCGTTGGTGATCCAGCGCTTCACGCCGTTGAGGATCCAGTGGTCGCCGTCGCGGACCGCCTTGGTCTTCATGCCGGCGGCGTCGGAGCCGGCGTCCGGCTCGGAGAGGGCGTACGAGAACATCGCGTCGCCCTTGGCGAGCGGCGACAGGTACTTCTTCTTCAGGTCCTCGGAACCCGAGAGGATCACCGGGAGCGAGCCCAGCTTGTTCACGGCGGGGATGAGGGAGGAGGACACGCAGGCGCGGGCGACCTCCTCGATGACGATCACCGTGGCCAGCGCGTCGGCGCCCGCGCCGCCGTACTCCTCGGGGACGTGCACGGCGTGCAGGTCGTTGGCGACCAGCGCGTCCAGCGCCTCGCGCGGGAAGCGGGCCTCCTCGTCGACCGCGGCGGCGTAGGGCGCGATCTTCGCCTCCGCCAGCGAGCGGATGGCGTCCCGGAGCATGTCGTGCTCCTCGGACGGGCGGTACAGGTCGAAGTCAGCCGATCCGGCCAAGGTCTCTCACGCTCCAAGGACGCTGCAGTGCCTGTGCTAATTACCGTTAAGTAACTCAAATTTTAGGGCCCGGCCCACGGGAGTGATACGTGAGCTTGGCGACAGCGGGAAAACTGCCCGTCAGACGCTCCGACTATGCTCGGGCGCGCACTGGCCCGTCCCCCTTTCTGGAGTCTCCATGGCCCTCAAGATCACCGTGATCGGTACCGGCTACCTCGGCGCCACCCACGCCGCGGCCATGGCCGAGCTCGGTTTCGAGGTGCTGGGGCTCGACGTGGTGCCCGAGAAGATCGAGATGCTCCAGCGGGGCGAGGTCCCCATGTACGAGCCGGGTCTCGAGGACCTGCTGCGCAAGCATGTCGCCGGGATCGAGGGCTCCACCGGCCGGCTCCGCTTCACCATGGACTGGGAAGAGGTCGGCGCCTTCGGTGACGTGCACTTCGTCTGTGTGAACACCCCGCAGCGGCACGGCGAGTACGCCTGCGACATGTCGTACGTCGACTCCGCGATCGCGTCCCTCGCCCCTCATCTGACCCGCCCGGCCCTCGTCGTCGGCAAGTCGACGGTGCCCGTCGGTTCCGCCGACCGGCTCGCCCGCTACCTGGCCGACCACTCCCCCGCGGGCGCCGACGCCGAGCTGGCCTGGAACCCGGAGTTCCTGCGCGAGGGCTTCGCGGTGGACGACACGCTGCACCCCGACCGGATCGTCGTCGGCGTGCGCAGCGAGCGTGCGGAGAAGCTGCTGCGCGAGGTGTACGCGACGCCGCTCGGCGAGGACACGCCGTTCGTGGTGACCGACTTCCCGACCGCCGAGCTGGTGAAGACGTCCGCGAACTCCTTCCTGGCGACCAAGATCTCCTTCATCAACGCGATGGCGGAGATGTGCGAGGCCTCCGGCGGCGATGTCGCGAGGCTCGCGGAGGCCATCGGCTACGACGACCGGATCGGGAAGAAGTTCCTGCGGGCCGGGATCGGCTTCGGCGGCGGCTGTCTGCCGAAGGACATCCGGGCCTTCATGGCGCGTGCGGGTGAGCTCGGCGCCGACCAGGCGCTGACCTTCCTGCGCGAGATCGACTCGATCAACATGCGCCAGCGCGGCCAGATGGTGGAACTGGCCCGGCAGATACTGGGCGGCGGACCGTTCCTCGGCAAGCGGGTCGCGGTGCTCGGCGCCACCTTCAAGCCCGACTCGGACGACGTCCGGGACTCGCCCGCGCTGAACGTCGCCGGGCAGATCCACCTCCAGGGCGGCCAGGTCACGGTCTACGACCCGAAGGGCATGGACAACGCCCGCCGTCTGTTCCCGACCCTCGTCTACGCCGACACCGCCGTGGACGCGGTCCGGGGCGCCGACGTCGTGCTCCACCTCACGGAGTGGCGGGAGTTCCGCGAACTGGACCCGGCGGCCCTCGGCGAGGTGGCGGCGGCGAAGGTCGTCCTGGACGGGCGCAACGCGCTGGACCCGGTGCTGTGGCGCAAGGCCGGGTGGACCTACCGGGCGATGGGCCGGCCCACCGCCTGACCACCGGCGGCACCAGGGATCCGGGCCGGGGGGCCGCCTGACACCGGCAGCACCGAAACCGCGGCGCGGCCCACCGCCTCGACACAGTCAGCACCGACACCCCGACACGGCCCACCGCCTCGACACAGTCAGCACCAACACCCCGACACGGCCCACCGCCCGACACAACCAGCACCAACACCCCGACACGGCCGGCACCGGAACATCAGTGCAACCAACCGCCTCGACCGCGGCGGTGTCAGCGTCTACGGCCCGGACGTACCGGGCGTGGGCAGCGTCAGCGCGCGCTTGATCGCCCTGGAGACCTGCTCCGAGCGGTCGGGGAGCTGTCTGGCGGTCCAGAGCGCGGCCTGGTGGAGGAAGGCGGCCACCTCGTGTTCCGCCTGGGTGAGCAGGCGGCGCAGTTCGGGCACGGAGACCTCGATCACCGGACTCGCCTCCGCGTCGCTGTCCACGGTCAGGCGGACGGTTTCGCCGTACCGCTCGGCCACGGGTGACGGGTTGTGGCCGAAGCCGGCCCAGCCGTCGCCGTCGAGGACCTCCCACCAGTCGCCCCGGTCCTCCAGCCCGCTGCAGCAGCCCGGCACCAGGACCGCGCCGGTGGCCGTGTCGGTCACCCGGAGGCCGCCCGAGGCGAAGAGCGGATCCATCGTCAGCAGCCCGTGCAGGAAGCCGCCGAGCGGGTCGGCGGGGCGCGGCGGACGGTCGTCGTCGGGGTCGAGGTCGTTGCAGGAGGCGAGGGCCATCACCGCGGTGCCGATCTCGTCTTGGGTGAGTTCTCCACCGAGCGGCAGGAAGGTGTAGGGCTCGGCCGCGGCGACCGGCCACAGGTCGAAGCCCTCGGGAGCGCAGATCTCCAGGACGGGCCGCACGGTGATCATCCACGCATGATGCCGTACGAGTGCGGCCGCGTTCACGTCAGAATTCGGTGCGGATGTCGCTTCTGGCGTCGCCCACGACGACGTGGCTGTCGTACAGCCCCCCGCGGGCCGTCCGGCGCCAGGGGCGGGCGCGGCGGAGGGCGATGTCGATGTCGGGGTCCTGGGTGTCCGGGTCGATGTCGGCGACGGCGAGGCCGGGCCGGTTGCCGACGGGGCCGGTCGCGAGGCGTCGGCCGCCGGGGGCGGTGATCGTGGCGGGGGCGGTCGCTCCGAACTGGGCCGGGACGGCGTAGCCCACCCAGTACGTGTAGAGGGTCGCGTAGGCCTGCGCGAGGACCGCGCGGGCGGCG
Source organism: Streptomyces sp. NPDC050759 (assembly GCF_044456945.1). NCBI lineage: Bacteria > Bacillati > Actinomycetota > Actinomycetes > Kitasatosporales > Streptomycetaceae > Streptomyces > Streptomyces sp. NPDC050759. The sequence continues at coordinate 49,615 of NZ_JBITGI010000016.1, forward strand.
TCGTAGACCATGACGGAGAGCAGCACCCAGTCCACGTCCAACCGCTCGTACTCCGCGAACAGTTCGGGGAAGTTCGCCTCGATGCACAGCGCGACACCGAACCGGACGCCGTCGACCTCGAAGACGAGGGGGGCCGTGCCGGGGGTGTACAGGTACGAGACCTCGGTGTGCGACAGGTAGCGCATGTCGTAGCGGCCGACGAGCTCCCCGGTGTCCGAGACCACGTACAGACTGTTGTGCGGGCGGTGCGGCCAGGTCAACGGATGCGGTGCTCCGAAGGCGACCCACAGGCCCAGTTCTCCGGCCAGATCGGCGACGGCCCGTGCCTCGGCACGTACCGACGTCCCAGTCGCCCCGGCTCCAGTCCGCGGCGGCGAGCGTCCCCTGAGGGCCGGACGACATCACGTGCTTGCCGGGGTAGGTGATCGCCCTCTCCGGGAACTGTACGAGCGTCGCTCCGGCGGCCCGCGCGTCACGGGCATCAGGCCGCGGTTCTCCGCGCCGCCGCCCGCAGGTTCCCGGGGTCGGTGGGATCTTCCATGACCGTGCTCCTCCCCGGCGTGAACGCCGGAACCTCCTCGCGAGAAGCAGGTGAATCAACGTCCTCAGGGGCGCCGGCAATGGGGCCGTGCGGGGTCTCGGTGCTGTCCGGGACGCGATGTGGTGACGGGCTCGGACCCCTTTGGTCGGCGGCCTCCTGTTCGGGGTTCACCCGCCCGTCCACGGCTGCGGCAAACCTACTCTGACCTGGTGTTTTTCGGGATTTCCCCTACGCTGGCGAGGTCTGTCGGGCGGCATCGCGGGAGGATTTCGTGAGCGGGGAAGCCAGCAGGTACGACGCCAGTCGGATCGAGGTTCTGGAGGGGCGGCAAGCCATCCGGAAGCGGCCCGGGATGTACGTCGGCTCCGTCGGCGAACGCGGCCTGCGGCAGCTGGTGTTCGAGGCCACCGACCGCGCCGTGGCCGAGGTCCTGGCCGGCCGCGCCACCCACGTCGACGTCACCCTCACCGCCGACGGTGGCGTGCGGGTCGCCGACGACGGACCCGGTGTCCCCGTCGAGGCCGCGGGGCACGTCGGCGGCCCCGGTCTCGAGAGCCTGCTGACCCGACCCGTCACCGGGGCGGACCCCGGCGGTCGCCACTCGGTGACGTCGGGATTCGTCGGTGTCGGCCCCTGCGTCACCAGCGCCCTGTCGAGCAGCCTGAGGGCCGAGGTGCGGCGTGAGGGGGTGCTCTGGGTCCAGGAGTACGTCCGCGGCGCCGCGGTCACCGCACCTGTCGCCGCCGGACCGACGACCGGAAGCGGGACCACCCTCGCTTTCCGGCCGGACGACGGCATCTTCGAGACGACGGAGTTCTCGTTCGCCGCGCTCGAGGAGCGCTTCAGGGAACTGGCCTTCCTGAACCGGGGCCTGGACATCTCGCTGACCGACGAACGCACTTCGGGCGTGCCCCGTTCGGTGCGGTTGCGATTCCCTGACGGTGTGCGGGAGTTCGTCACCTTCCTCGATGCGGAGGCGGGGCCGCCCCTCCATCCGGACGTCATCCGCTTCGAGCGAGAGGACCCGAAAACTGGGGCGGTGGAGGTGGGTTTGCGGTGGTGTAGCTCCCGCCAGGAGCGGATCCGGAGTTTCGCCAACAGCCGGCCCACCCCCGAGGGCGGCACGCACACGGAGGGCTTCCGCGGGGGAGTGGCCGCCGCGGTCAACGCGTATGCGCGCAAGCAGCAGTTGCTGACCCCGGCCGATCCCGATCTGAGCGCCGAAAGGATCTGTGCGGGCCTGACGGCTGTCGTGTCGGTGAAGTTGGACGAGCCCGAGTTCCTCGGCGCCACATGCGGCGCGCTGGGCAACGTGACCGTGCGCTCCGCCGTCGAGGAAACCGTGCGGAAGCACCTGGGAAGCTGGCTGGACGAGCAGCCGGAGCAGGCCGCGGCCCTCGTCGGTCGGCTTCTCTGATATTTCGTCGGGACCTTACGCATTGGCATATGCCTGCCCTCCCCGGAATCCTCAACACGAGTTCGATTTGCATTCGAGCACGGTGCGGAATCGACCGTTCTCACAGACCACGCCCCCGCAATGGAGAGGTAGGCAACCATCGGTTAACCGGTGCGTATTGATGCGGAATCCGCTCTCCACTCCACTGTTCGTCATCGGCCGCGTTCTTCGGTCGGATTGAGCTGAGCATGTCAGGAGTGAGTCATGCCCTTGTTCCGCAGGGCGACGGGTGTCCTTCCGCGTGACCACCGCGACGAACTGGTCGCCGGGGCGCTCGTCGGCACCGTGGTGATCGTGCTGGGCTACGCGTCGGGCATCGGCGCCCCCGCTTCCGGCGCGGCCGAGGCCGCTCCCCCGGTCACCCCGCCCGCGGCCACGGCACCGGCGACGACTTCCCCGGGGAGTGGTCAAGGCCCGGTGGGCTCAGGGGAGTTGCCTTCGTACGGCGGAGTCGGCGGAGTCGGCGGCGGCCTCGGATACGGCGGCGGGGGCGCGGTGACCGGTACGGTCCCCATCGGCTCCGGTGGTGGCCAGGGGGGCGGGCACGCCGGCCACGGCACCACGCCGGTCCCGGGCACCGGCTCGCCCACGCCCACCCCCGCGCCCACCTCGCCCACGCCCTCCCCCTCGGGCACGGACAGCTGCGCGGACGGTGAGGTGAAGCTCGTACAGCCGCTGCTCGTCGGGGTCACCGACTCCGTCCTCGGCCTCCTGGACGCCCCGGCGGCGACCCCGTCCCCGTCGCCGACCGCCTCCCCCTGCGTCGGGCTCGCCCCCGCCTCGAGCCTCCTGGGCGGCATCCTCGCCCCCGCCTCCGCCTCCCCGCAGCCGGAGGCGACCCCGTGACGACCCTGCGCCGGACCCTGCTCCTCCTCGCCGCCCTGCTCTGCGCCCTGTTCGGCGCGGTCCAACCGGCCTCCGCCCACACCCAGTTGGTGAGCTCCTCCCCCAAGGACGGGGCAGACCTGAAGAAGGCGCCCGGCAGCCTCGTCCTCACCTTCGACGAGGCCGTCGACCTGGCCGACGTACGGGTGCTGACGGTGGACGGCGACCGGCTGCCGGTGTCGCATACGGCGAAGAAGAGTGTCGTGCGGGTCGCTCTCAACAGCCCGGCGGACGGGAGGTTCGCCGTCGTCTGGTCCGTCGTGGACGAGGAGGACGGGCACGCCTCCTCCGGCCGGATCAGCTTCACCGCCGGCACGGCCGCCACCAGGACCGGCGGCGACGAGGCCCCGGCTGCCGCCCCCGCGCCGTCCCCCTCGGTGCGCAAGGGCCTCGTCGCCGTCCGCTGGACCGGATACCTCGCGCTGGCCCTGTTCGTCGGCGGGCTCGCGTTCGTCGCGCTGCTGTGGCCGGGCGGCACCCGGGAACCGCGGGCCCGGGCGCTGCTGGGGCTCGCCTGGACGGGCGGGCTGCTGGCGACCGTGGCGGCCGTCGGGCTCCAGGGCGCCTACACCTCCTTCGGCGGGCTGCGGGACGCGCTGCGCCCGGCGACCTACGCGGACATCCTGGCCACCGAACCCGGCATCGTGCTCGCCGCACGAGGGCTGATGTGGGTGCTCGCGGCCGTGGTGCTCAGCGCGCTGCTCCAGGGCGGCGCGGCCACCTCCCGCTCGCCGGGCTGGCGGGTGGGCGCCCTCGCGGTGACCTTCGGGCTGCTGCGCACGACCGGGATGACGGGCCACAATTCCGAGGGCAGTGAGCCCACTTGGGGTGCCGTCGCCGACTTCGTGCACCTGCTCGGGGCCGCGCTGTGGATCGGCGGGCTCGCCATGCTCGCGCTGGCCGTACTGCCGCGCCGCCGGGCCGCGGAGCTGGCGCGGGTCGTGCCGGGCTACTCCAAGCTCGCGGCCGTGAGCGTCACGGCCATCGTCGGCGCCGGGCTGGTGCTCGCCTGGCAGGTGGTGGGGTCGTACGGCGCCCTGCTGCACACCTCGTACGGGCATCTGCTGCTCGTCAAGACAGCCGTCCTCGGGGGCGTCCTGGTGGCCGCGTACGCGAGCCGCCAGTGGGTGCGCACCCGCCTCGATCTCGCCGTGCTGCTGCGCGGCGACGCCGCCACCGTGCGGCCCTTCGGCTACTCGGTCGCGGCTGAGACGGGGCTGGTCCTCGTCGTCCTCGCCGTGACGAGTCTGCTGGTCACGGCCGATCCTGGCCGCTGAACTCCATGGGAAACAACTCCCTGGGAAACAATAGGAGTTGAAGTGAAAAGAAGCGATGAGACCGGCGAGCGGCGGCTCGAGCCGCCGACGGCCAAGGCCGGTAGGTCCGGGGGCCGGTCCCTGCTGTTCGTGGGGCTCGGTGCGGCACTCGCGGCCGTGCTCAGCCTCGGACTGCTGAACGCGGCCTCGGGTTCGACGAGTTCCTCGCAGCAGACCGCGGGCGCGGCTCAGGCGCCCGCTGCCGCCGCTGCCGAGGTCCAGCCCGCCGCGGCCGCCAAGCCGGACTACCAGGTCGACATCATGAGCTACAAGTTCGGCGACGGTAAGCAGCTCGTCGTCGAGGCCGGCCAGACCGTCCAGTGGACCAACCACGACAGCGCACCGCACACGGTGACCACGACCAAGGCCCCGGTGGCCTTCGACTCGGGGACCCTGAAGCAGGGCCAGTCGTGGTCGTACACCTTCACCAAGGTGGGGACGTACGAGTACTACTGCGCGGTGCACCCGGACATGGTGTCGTCCGTGAAGGTCGTCGCCGCGTCCGGCGGTGGCGGTGGCGGTACGACGCCCGCGCCCACCCCGACCGCGACGCCGACCGGCACGCCCACGGCCACTCCTACGGCCACCCCCACCTCGACGCCGCCCACGGGTACGCCCACCGCGCCCCCGACGGCCACGCCGACCTCCGGTGGTGGCTCCGGCTCCGGCGAGCAGTGCGCCAGCATCAACAACGAGCTGCTGCCGATCCTGCAGCACCTCTACGCGGCGCACCTTTCGGAGTCGCCGGGCCAGCAGGTACAGGACGCGCTGGCGCTCGACTCGTACCTCAAGATGCACACGGTGTGGATCGAGTCCATCCTCAAGCCGGCCGTCAGTGACGGTGGTTCGGTGGCCGACGACACCCTCACCGTGCTGCTCCAGCACATCTACTCGGCACACCTGGAGGAATCGCTCGGACAGCAGGTCACCGACCTGCTCGACGTCGACAGCTACGTGAAGATGCACACCGTGTGGGCCGGGCACATGCTCAAGCCCACCACGGACTTCCTCACCGCCAGCTGCTGACGCGTCCCGCGCAAGGGTGGACGCCGCTCCGGCCGGGGCTCAGCCGGCCGGAGCGGCGTCCATGCCCCATTCTCCACACCGCCACCACATTTCGGGAACCGCTTTCCAAGGAGTTCGGGATGACAACCGTCACCCTGCCCACCGTTCCTCCGCCCCAGCGCTACACCGTGGCCCCCGGCCGCTCGCTCACCGAACTCACCGCCTGGTACGGACCGTTGCCGCTGCGGCGGCGACGGATACCGCTCGCCGAGGCGTCCATGGAGATGTCCCCGGACGCCGAACAGCCCGCGTTCCGCTTCGCGTTCGACGACCGTGAACTGCGGGCCGTCCTCACCTCCGAGCGGGTCGACACTGTGCCCGGCGACCGGCTCCAGGTCACCGGCGACCTCGCCCTGAACGACGTCGCCTTCCCCGTCCTGCTGCGGCTGCGGGTGGTCGAGCGCGAGGAGAACCGGCTGCTCGTCGTGGGCGCGGCCAAGCTGCCGTACCGGCTGCTGCGCCGGGCCACCGGATTCCGGCTGCCCTGGCGGATTCCGGCCACGCGCCTCAGGCTGCTCGTCGCGGCGGAGTTCGCATGAGGGGGGTACTGCGGGCCGCGGCGGTGCTCGCGCTGCTCGTCGTGGGGATGCTGCCGTACGGTCACGAGGCGTCGGCGGCGACTTTCCAGGTGGCGATGAAGGGGTACGCGTTCTCGCCGGCGTCCTTGAGTGTGCCCGCCGGGTCCACGGTGACGTGGACCAACTACGACACGGCACCGCACGACGTGAAGACCACCTCCGGCCCGCTCGCGATCCACTCCCCCATGCTCAACAAGGGTCAGAGCTGGAGTTTCACGTTCACCACGGCCGGTGCCTACGGCTATGTCTGCACGGTCCACCCGGACATGACCGCGGGCATCACGGTCCGGGCGGCGGCTCCGGCGCCGACCCCGGCGGCACCGACGCAGCACGAGCACACGCAGCCGTCCACGAGTCAGCAGGAGCACTCGACGATGCCGGGCATGACGACGGGCCGCAGCGCTGCGGCGCCCCGTGCCGGCTCCTCGCCCTCACCCACGGCGTCCCAGGCGGCCGTACCGCCGACGGCGCCGTCGCCACAGGCCTCGCAGGCGGCGCAGCCGGCCGCGACCCAGGCGTCCGCGTCTCCGGCCCGGCCGCTGGATCCGCTGCTGGTCCTGGCCGGTCTGGTCGCGGGGGTCGCGGTGCTGTGCCTGCTTCTGGTGGGGTCGCGGGCGGCGGCTTCGGCTCCGCGGGGAGGAGAGGAGGGCGTGTAGGTCGGGTGCGGCGCCGTCGTGGCCGCTCGCGCAGTTCCCCGCGCCCCTGGAGGGCGCGGAGCTGTGTCGACATGCGGCTCCGCGTGAGCGCGACCGGCTCCCCCACGGCGCCGCACTCCTAAGGCGCCCCCTTCCCCCGATACCTCCGCATCTTCGCCCGTGCGCCGCACACCTGCATGGAGCACCAGCGCCCCCGGCCCGCCGGGCTGCGGTCGTAGTACGCCCAGTGGCAGTCCGCCGCCTCGCAGGCCTTCAGCCGCGTCCAGGTGCCGGCGATCAGGGACTCCGCGACGGCGGCGGCGACACGGGAGAGGAGCGGGCGGGGGTCGGCGGGGGCGAGGGCGGCCGAGCCGTCCGACGCGGCCACCGTCAGGACCAGCGGCGCGGCCGCCAGCAACTCCCCCAGCGGCGTCACCGCGCGATGCGGCGGATGCCCCGCGTGGGCCAGCAGAGCGACCCGCAGCGACTCCCGCAGCTCGCGCGCCTCCGCGACCTCGCCCTCGGCGATCCCCAAGCGCGCCCGTCCCTCCGCCGTGTCCAGCGAATCGGCGCCCGACTCCAGATCCACCGTGTTGACCAGGGCCTCGACCAGGTCAAGGGCACCGGGCGCGGGCGATCGCTCACTCATGGCTGCACGCTACCTAGCTAGTTAATCCCCTTGCGAGGTTACCCCCAATACGGGAGCATGCAGTAACGGTTACTGGTTACCAGGCTCTACAGGTAACACCGCTTCTAGGAGTTCAAGGAGGAAGCCATGGCCATCGCCGAACTCGGAGTCGTCGTACTGGACTGTCCGGACCCGCGCGCGCTCGCCGGTTTCTACGCCGGCGTCCTCGGCGGCACCGTCGAGGGCGAGGGCGACTGGGTGGACCTCAAGACCGCGGGCGGACCGTCGCTGGCCTTCCAGGCCGCCCCCGGTTTCGTACCGCCGAAGTGGCCCGCCCCCGACGCCTCGCAGCAGTTCCACCTGGACCTGACCGTCGAGGACCTGGACGCGGCCGAGAAGGAGGTGCTGGCGCTCGGGGCGAAGCCGCTGGACTCCGAGGACCGCTCCCGCACCTTCCGTGTGTACGCGGACCCGGCGGGGCACCCGTTCTGTCTCTGCGCCTGCTGAACCGCCGGTCCAACCAGGAGGAGCTCTCGTGACTGTCGCACGCTTCCGTTCCGTCGTGATCGACTGCCCCGATCCCCGCGCGCTCGCCCGTTTCTACGCCGGGATCGTGGGCGGCACCCCGGAGGACGACGACCCCGAGTGGGTGGTCCTGCGTGTCCCCGGCGGCCCCCGGCTGGCCTTCCAGAGCGCACCGGGGCTCACCCCGCCGGAGTGGCCGCGGGCGGACCGCAACTCCCAGCAGTTCCACCTCGACTTCGACGGCGGGACCACCTGGGAGGAGATCGACGCGGCCGAGGCCCGGGTGCTGGAGCTGGGTGGACGGCCACTCCACGCGGAGGACAAGGAGGACTTCCGGGTGTACGCGGACCCCGCGGGCCACCCCTTCTGCCTCTGCCGGATCGACCCCGTGTAGCACCGCCGGCTATCTGTCGGGCTCGGCGATGCCTCCTGTGCCGGGCCGATCCCGTGCGCCGCCGCCCGCCGAGTCCGGCGATGCCACCTGTGCTGGACCGACCCCGTGCCGCACCGCCGGCCATCCGTCGAGCTCGGCGACGCCGCCACTGCCCGACGGAACCCGCGCGGCAGCGCCGCCCGCTATCCGTCGAGCTCGGCGATCTTCGCCGTCGACGGCTCGCGCCGTAGCTGCGTCGCACGCGCGGTGAAGTCGGACTCGCGTAGCACCCGCTGGACGTTTCCCCAGGTCAGCAGCGCGAGGTCGGCCTCCTCCCAGCCGCGGCGCAGCAGCTCGGCTACGAGGTGGGGGTAGCAGGCGGCGTCGTCGAGCTCCTGTGGGTGGGCGATGCCGGCGTCGTAGGTGCCGGACAGGCCCACGCTCTCGGCGCCCGCGACCGCCCGCAGGTGGTCGAGGTGGTCGGCGACGTCCCGGACCGTCGGGCCGGTCTGCTCGGCGGTCAGCGGCACCATGCACAGTCCCCGGGCGGCGCCCAGCTCGGCGAGCAGGTCGTCGGGAAGGTTGGCCGGGTGGGGGCGCAGGGAGCGGGCGGCGGAGCGGGTGAAGAGCACGGGCGCCTTGGCCACCGCCAGGGTCCGCCGAATGGTGGCCTCGGAGGCGCCGGAGAGGTCGGCGAGGACTCCGAGCCGGTTCATCTCGCGCAGCACCTCCTCACCGAACCGGGTGAGCCCCGCCTCGCTCGCCCAGGACACCCCGGACAGGGTGAGGACGCGCAGGCCCAGGGTGTGCAGGGAGCGCAGGATGCCGAGCGAGCCGCCGAGCGCGGCGGCTCCGGCGGGGCCGAGCAGGACGGCGACGCGGCCGCAGTTGCGGGCGTCGGTGGTCTGTCCGGCGCTGCAGGCCAGACGCAGGCCCTCCGGGTGATTCCGTACGACCGTCTTCACCAGGTCGAGCTGTTCCAGGGTGGCGCCGACGGCACGGTCCCCGTCGAGCCCCTCGGGCAGGTGCAGCGACCACATCAGGGCGCCGACGTGGCCCTCCCTGAGCCTGGGCACATCCGTGTCCACGGCACTCTCGCCGACCTCCAGGTCGAACCAGGGCAGATGTCTCAGGGCCCAGGGCAGTCCGCTGTAGCCGTCGGCGACGGGGTGCGCGGCGAGGATCGCGCGGGCACGGTCCAGGGGCTCGCTGTCCGGGTCGGAGACGGGCGTGTACAGCTCCGGCACGGCCTCGAAGAGCCGGGGCAGCTCTCCCATCTCGGCCGTGGGGGGCAGTTCGTCCTGGAGGTCTGCCATGACGGGCTCCGTACGTCGTGATCTTCCTCATCGCCGTACGGCCACCGTCGCACGGAGCGCGGGGGGCTTCCTGGTGGGCGGGGCGTTCGGGGGTACGGCGGCGTCAGTGCCGCGTGCCGCCTCGATGACGCCGTCGAGGGTGTCCCGGGACCGCTCCGGATCGGCGATCGTCCGGTCGATACGGGCGCGCTCCGGCCGGGAACAGCTCCTGGATCCGTACGACCGGGTCGACCGCCTCGGGGCAGTCCTGGTGCCACCGCGCGGGCGGTCGGCCCGCAGCAGCCCTGGGTCTCCCAGTAGCGCATGAGCGCTCCGGCGGGGACCGGTGTCCGAGGTACGAGGGCGGGGGGGCGGCCACGCCGCCCCCCCCGCCCCGGACACTCAGCCGTCGAGCTCGGAGAGGGTCGCGTTGGACGGCCCGCGCGTCGCCTGGAGCTCCCGTGCCACGTCCTCCGCCGCGCCCAGCACCCGGACCGCGTTCTGCCAGGTCAGCTTGGCCAGGTCGGGCTTCGACCAGCCGCGGTCCAGGAGTTCCGCGATCAGGTTCGGGTAGCCGGAGACGTCGCTGAGGCCGTCAGGGGTGAAGGCCGTGCCGTCGTAGTCACCGCCGATGCCGAGGTGGTCCACGCCGGCCACCTCGCGCATGTGGTCCAGGTGGTCGGCCACCGTCGAGACCGTGGCGACCGGGCGCGGGTTGCGCTCCTCGAAGGCGCTGTGCACCTTCATCGCCTCCGGGGTGGTCGCGAGGTGGTGGAAGCCGTGCTCGCGCATGTTCTCGTCGGCCGCGGCCGTCCAGTCGACGGCGGCCTGGAGGACGAACTTCGGGACGAAGGTCACCATCGCCATGCCCCCGTTGGACGGGAGGCGCTCCAGGACGTCGTCCGGGATGTTGCGCGGGTGGTCGCACACCGCCCGCGAGGACGAGTGGGAGAAGATCACCGGCGCGAGCGAGGCGTCGAGCGCGTCGCGCATGGTCGTCGCCGCCACATGCGAGAGGTCCACGAGCATGCCCTCGCGGTTCATCTCCCGGACCACCGCACGGCCGAAGGCCGACAGACCCCCGACGCCGGGCTCGTCGGTCGCCGAGTCCGCCCAGTCCACGTTGTCGTTGTGGGTGAGGGTCATGTAGCGCACGCCGAGCGCGTACAACGCGCGTAGCGTGGCGAGGGAGTTGGCGATGGAGTGGCCGCCTTCGGCGCCCATGAGGGAGGCGATACGGCCCTGGGAGCGCGCCGCCTCCATGTCGGCGGCCGTCAGCGCGGACGCCAGCGCCTGCGGGTACCGCGCGATCAACTGCCGTACGCAGTCGATCTGTTCGAGCGTCGCCGGCACCGCGTCCGGCAGGTCCGAGCGGACGTACACCGACCAGTACTGCGCACCGACCCCGCCGGCCCGCAGCCGCGCCAGGTCGGTGTGCAGGTGGGCCGACTGGTCCGTGGCGATGTCCCGCGCGTCGAGGTCGTAGCGGACCTGTTCGCGCAGCGCCCAGGGGAGGTCGTTGTGGCCGTCGACGACGGGGAACTCGCGAAGGAGTTCCCGGGCGCTCTCCAGCGGTCCCACGGCCGTCACTTGCCGAAACCGAAGCCGTTGGAACCCTCGACCTTGGACCGCAGGCGCTTGCCCTTCTCGGTGGCCTGGTCGTTGAGCTCCTGCTGGAACTCCCGCATCCGGCCGAGGAGTTCCTCGTCGTGCGCGGCGAGGATCCGGGCCGCGAGCAGCCCGGCGTTGCGGGCGCCGCCGACGGAGACGGTCGCGACCGGGACACCGGCCGGCATCTGCACGATGGACAGCAGCGAGTCCATGCCGTCGAGGTACTTCAGCGGGACCGGGACGCCGATCACCGGGAGCGGGGTGACGGAGGCGAGCATGCCCGGCAGGTGGGCTGCTCCCCCGGCCCCGGCGATGATCACCTTCAGACCCCGCTCGGCCGCCTGCTCGCCGTACGCGATCATCTCGCGCGGCATGCGGTGCGCGGAGACGACGTCGACCTCGTACGCGATCTCGAACTCGTCGAGGGCCTGGGCGGCGGCCTCCATGACGGGCCAGTCGGAGTCCGACCCCATGACGATGCCAACAACGGGGCTCATTCGGTGATCGTGCCTCTCAGGTAGCCGGCAGCGTGACGTGCGCGTTCGAGAACGTCGTCCAGGTCGTCGCCGTAGGTGTTGACGTGGCCGACCTTGCGGCCGGGTTTCACGTCCTTGCCGTACATGTGGATCTTCAGCTTGGGGTCGCGGGCCATGCAGTGCAGGTACGCCGAGTACATGTCGGGGAAGTCGCCGCCGAGGACGTTGACCATGACGGTCCACTTCGCGCGGGGGCGCGGATCGCCGAGCGGGAGGTCCAGGACGGCCCGGACATGGTTGGCGAACTGCGAGGTGATCGCGCCGTCCATCGACCAGTGGCCCGAGTTGTGCGGGCGCATCGCGAGTTCGTTGACGAGGATGCGGCCGTCGCGGGTCTGGAAGAGCTCGACGGCGAGGTGGCCGACGACGTCGAGTTCCTTGGCGATGAACAGGGCCATCTGCTCGGCCTTGAGGGCGAGGACCTCGTCGAGGTCGGGCGCGGGGGCGATCACGGTGTCGCAGACGCCGTTCACCTGCTGGGACTCGACGACCGGGTAGGCGACGGCCTGGCCGTGCGGCGACCGTACGACGTTGGCGGCGAGCTCGCGGACGTAGTCGACCTTCTCCTCCGCGAGGACGGGGACGCCGGCCCGGAAGGGGTCCTCGGCCTCCTCGACGGAGTCGACGACCCACACGCCCTTGCCGTCGTAGCCGCCGCGGACGGTCTTGAGGACGACGGGGAAGCCGCCCGCCCGTCGCCCACCACCGCCCTTGCCGGAGGGCACTTCGTGCCCGCCCCTTTCGAGCTCCGCCGCGAAGGCCGCCACGTCCTGCGGGTCGCTGACGATGCGGTGCCGTGGGCAGGGCACGCCGATCGCGTCGAGCCGCGCGCGCATCACGCCCTTGTCCTGGGCGTGCACGAGCGCGTCGGGGCCGGGACGCACGGGGATGCCGTCCGCCTCCAGGGCCCTGAGGTGCTCGGTGGGTACGTGTTCGTGATCGAAGGTGATCACATCGCACCCGCGCGCGAAGTCGCGCAGCGTGTCGAGGTCGCGATAGTCGCCGATGACGACGTCGCTCACCACCTGCGCCGCGGAATCCTGAGGGGTGTCACTGAGGAGCTTGAACCTGATGCCGAGCGGGATGCCTGCCTCGTGTGTCATACGAGCGAGCTGGCCTCCGCCGACCATGCCGACTACGGGGAACGTCACGACCCCAGGGTATCGGTCACGCCACGGCGGCCGGATTCAGCGCCTCTTACCGGTCCTCTTACCAGCTTGTTTCCCTGTGTGTGAGTTCGTCCACAGGCAATGGGCCAGAGGGGTGGTTAGCATGGCTGAGTTGACGAAACCAATCGACTGGGGGCCTGTACGACCATGGGACATGGTTCCTCAGGGTTGCGAAGGATCGTTCGCGAGGTCGCCAAATTCGGTGCGGTCGGCGGAGCGGGTCTCCTCGTCAACCTCGTCGTGTTCAACCTCGTACGGCATGTCACCGAGCTTCCGGTGGTCCGGGCGAGCGTTGTCGCCACGGTGGTGGCGATCGTCTTCAACTACATAGGGTTCCGGTACTTCACGTACCGCGACCGCGACAAGAGCGGCCGCACGAAGGAACTGACGCTGTTCCTGCTGTTCAGCGTGGTCGGCCTGGTCATCGAGAACGGCATCCTGTACGCCGCGACCTACACCTTCGGCTGGGACAGCCCGCTCCAGAGCAACATCTTCAAGTTCGTCGGCATCGGCATCGCCACCCTCTTCCGCTTCTGGTCCTACCGCAGCTGGGTCTTCAAGACCCTCCCCGCCCGCGAGGCGGTGGCGAGCGCGGAGTCCTTCCTGGAGGAGGCGGAGCAGGCGGTGGTCAGGAAGCGGTCCCGGCCCCGGCAGCGGGTGCTCTGACGCAGGACCGGTAGCCGCCGGCCCCTGACCCACCGTCCCCGGTTCAGCGCGCGCAGCTCACCGCACCATCGGCTCGTCGTCGTCCAGCACCGTCGACTTGAGCGGGGTGCGGGAGAGGAACAGGCCGAAGACCGGGGGCTGGGTCTGGAGCATTTCCAGGCGGCCGCCGTCGGCCTCCGCCAGGTCCCGGGCGACCGCGAGGCCGATGCCCGTGGAGTTGCGGCCGCTGATGGTGCGCTCGAAGATCCGCGCACCGAGGTCGGCGGGGACGCCGGGGCCCTCGTCGGTGACCTCGATGACGGCCTGGTTGCCGGTGACGCGGGTGCGCAGCGCCACCGTGCCGCCGCCGTGCATGAGAGAGTTCTCGATCAGCGCGGCCAGGACCTGGGCCACGGCGCCTGGCGTGCCGACGGCGGTGAGGTGCCGTTTGCCCGAGCTGACGATCGCCCGGCCCGCGCTGCGGTACGCCGGCCGCCACTCCGCGAGCTGCTGCTGGATGACCTCGTCGAGGTCGAAGGTGACGGCGTTGCCGGCCCGGGGGTCGCGGGAGTTCGTCAGCAGCCGCTCGACCACGTCCGTCAGCCGCTCCACCTGGGTCAGCGCGACGTTCGCCTCCTCCTTCACCGTGTCCGGGTCGTCGGTGAGGGTGATCTCCTCGAGGCGCATCGAGAGCGCGGTCAGCGGCGTACGGAGCTGGTGGGAGGCGTCGGCGGCCAGGCGCCGCTCCGCCGTCAGCATGCGCGCGATGCGCTCGGCGGAGGAGTCCAGCACATCGGCGACCCGGTCCAGCTCGGGGACGCCGTACCTCTTGTGCCGGGGCCGTGGGTCACCCGAGCCGAGCCGTTCGGCGGTCTCGGCGAGGTCGGTCAGCGGCGAGGCCAGTTTGTTGGCCTGGCGGATGGCGAGCAGCACCGCGGCGATCACCGCGAGCAGCGCCACCAGGCCGATGATCAGCAGCGTGCGGCCGACCTCCCGGGTCACCGAGGAGCGCGGCTCCTCCACGGTGACCGTCTCGCCCTCCTCGCCCTTCTCCGTGGAGCTGATGACCTGGCCGACCGGCCGGGAACCGACCTCGATCGGCGGCCTTCCGGGGATCCGGATCACGGCGTACCGTTCCTGCGCGACCTGGTCGCGCAGGATCTCCGCGGTCACGTCCTCCGCGGCGAAGAGCCGGCTGTCCACGATCCCGGCCAGCCGGATCGCCTCGGAGTCGACCCGCTCCTGGGCGCTGTTGCTGATGGTGCGGGTCTCGACGATGACGAGGGAGACGCCGAAGACGGCGATCACCACGAGCACCACGGCGAGCGTGGACTGGATCAGTCGACGGCGCATGTCCTCTTACCTGCCAGACGGATACCCCGACGGATACCCCGGGGATTCAGCTCTTCTCGAAGCGGAAGCCCACTCCTCGTACCGTCGCGATGTACCGCGGGTTGGCCGCGTCGTCGCCGAGCTTCTTGCGGAGCCACGAGATGTGCATGTCGAGCGTCTTGGTCGACGACCACCACGTGGTGTCCCAGACCTCGCGCATCAGCTGGTCCCGGGTCACCACCCGCCCCGCGTCCCGGACCAGCACCCGCAGCAGGTCGAACTCCTTCGCGGTGAGCTGGAGTTCCTCGTCGCCCATCCACGCCCGGTGCGACTCGACGTCGATGCGGACCCCGTGGGTGGCCGGCGGCTGGGCCGGCTCGGACGCCCCGCGTCGCAGCAGGGCCCGGACCCGGGCGAGCAGCTCGGCGAGCCGGAAGGGCTTGGTCACGTAGTCGTCGGCGCCCGCGTCGAGTCCGACGACGGTGTCCACCTCGTCGGCACGTGCGGTCAGGATGAGGATCGGTACGGCGTGGCCTTCGGCGCGCAGTCGGCGGGCCACCTCGAGGCCGTCCATGCCGGGCAGACCCAGGTCGAGGACGACCAGGTCGATGCCGCCCTGCATTCCGGCGTCGAGTGCGGTGGGGCCGTCCTCACGCACCTCGACCTCGTACCCTTCCCGGCGCAGGGCGCGGGCCAGCGGCTCCGAAATGGACGCATCGTCCTCGGCGAGCAGTACACGGGTCATGAGCTGATGGTAGACCGCTCTTGAAAGATGCTGGGGTGTGATCGCGACCCAGCGGTTCTTACCTTTTGAGGATGTGGGGTGAACCTGTGACTGTGGGGTGCCAATCCCGTAAGGGCCTTAGAAACAGGGTGTACGGTTCCTCGGTCACCTGTGATTCAGGTCTCAAGTCCTTTCATTTCCGGCTGTATCCTGCCGTATGGTGAATCACTGCCTGTCGCATCGTGGGGGCCTTTGGCGCGCATCTGTCGCTGAAGGTCTCTTTTGTGTGCGGTGACCCCCACCAGCAAGGAACGACCATGGCGTCCAGCCTGACGAAGGACTCGGTGACTCCGGGCACCCCCGGTTCCGACAAAGCCTTCTTCGGCCACCCCCGCGGACTGGCCACACTCTTCATGACCGAGATGTGGGAGAGGTTCTCCTACTACGGCATGAAGGCCCTGCTCACCGTCTATCTGCTCTCCGGCGGCCCCGACGCCGGCAAGGGCAGCATGGGCGGCGGCCTCGCGATGGACCTGGCGACCACCACCGTGATCGTCTCGGTCTACTCGGCGATGGTCTATCTGCTCACCATGCCCGGCGGCTGGCTCGGCGACCGCGTCTGGGGCCCGCGCAAGACGGTGGCCATCGGGGCCGTCACGATCATGTGCGGCCACCTGGTGCTGGCGCTGCCCGGCGGCCAGGCGCCGTTCTTCGCCGGTCTCGCGCTCGTCGCGGCCGGTTCCGGGCTGCTCAAGGCCAACATCTCCACGATGGTGGGCCACCTGTACGACGGCCCGGACGACCCGCGCCGCGACGGCGGCTTCACGATCTTCTACATGGGCATCAACGCGGGCGCCTTCTTCGCCCCGCTGGCCATCGGCACCGTCGGCCAGGAGGTCAGCTGGCACCTCGGCTTCGGCATGGCCGCGGTCGGCATGGCGATCGGTCTGGCCGCGTTCCTGCTCGGCACCCGCAACCTGAGCCCGGTCAGCAACGTCGTCCCCAAGCCGCTGGCGGCCGAGGAGCGCGCCGCCTGGCTGCGCAAGGGCCTGTACTGGGTGATCGCCGCGACCGTCTTCTACGGCGTCGTCGGCTACACCGGCCACTTCACGCTGAACTGGGCGATGATCCCGCTCACCGTCATCGGTCTGGTCGTCCCGGCGGGTGTGCTGCTGCGCATCAAGCGGGACAAGGAGCTGACGGCGACCGAGCAGTCGAAGATGTCCGGCTACATCTGGTTCTTCGTCGCGGCCGCCGTGTTCTGGATGATCTACGACCAGGGCGCGTCCACGGTCCAGGCGTTCGGCTCCAACGACCAGAAGACGGCCGGCTCCCTGCTCGGCTTCGACTTCCCGACCTCCTGGTACCAGTCGCTGAACCCGCTGTTCATCATGGCTCTGGCCCCGGTCTTCGCCTGGCTGTGGGTGTGGCTGAACCGCAAGGGCCAGGAGCCCGGCACCATCGTGAAGTTCGCGATGGGCCTGGTCCTGGTCGGTGTCTCGTTCTTCTTCTTCCTGGTCCCGATCGCCATGGCGGCGAACGGCACCGTGGTCGGCCCGATGTGGCTCGTGGGCATCTACTTCATCCAGACCGTGGGTGAGCTGTGCCTCTCCCCGGTCGGCCTGTCGGTGACGACGAAGATGGCTCCCGCGAAGTACGCCTCGCAGATGATGGGTGTCTGGTTCCTCGCGGTCACCGCGGGCGACTCGATCACCGGCCTGCTGTCCAACCCGGCGATCGCCGGGGTCGATCTCAGCGGGACGCCCGCGGTGTTCGGGGAGGCGGCGCTGGCGGCTCTCGCCGGGTTCGCGGTGTGGATGTACCGGCGCAAGGTGAAGTCTCTTATGGGGGACGTTCGTTAGGGCCGGCACGTGAAGCGCGACGGGGCCGTTGGATCCAGGTGGGTTCCGGCGGCCCCGTCGGTTCACGTGCTGTGCGCGGTTCCCCGCGCCCCTGAGCGTGTTACCTGGTCCGCCTTCCGGGCATGAACGTGAACACGGCCGCCCCCAGCAGCACCGCCGTTCCCGCCACCAGGCCCAGTGCCTTCAGCGCCGCGTGGTCGTCCGCGCCCGTCGCCGCCAGGCCGCCGCTCGTCGACGTACCGGACGAGGAACCGCCGGAGGACGACGAACCGCCCGACGCCCCGCCCTCCTGCTCCTGCGTGGTCAGGGTCAGGGAGACCTGCGTCTTGTCCGGCTTGCAGGTCGTGGTCGTGCCCAGCGCCTCGATCGTCAGGACACCCGGCGACAGCGTCGACTCACCCGTAGCACCCGGCTTGTACGTGCCCGTCATGTCCGGGATCTCTATCGGGTCGCCCGACTTGATGGCCTCGGAGTTGGTGGGGCCCTCGACATGGACCGAACCCTTGTCGTCACCGCCCAGAACCACGTCCATGGAGGGCTTGACCGAGTCCGCGGGGATGTCGGCGGGGCTGTCCATCGGGGAGTTCTTGAACTGCACGGTGATGCCGTAACTGCCGCCGCTCTTCTTGGCGTTGATCTGGATCGTGGAGGTGGCCTTCTTCTCGCCGAGGGGCGACTGGCAGGTGTAGGGGATGTCGACCGCCTTGCCGGTGAAGTCGGTCTGGCCGTCGTCCGACGCGGTGGCGGTCGGGCTCGCGGTGTCCGTGGGGGTCGCGCTGTCGGTCGGCGTGGCACTGTCGGTCGGGTCGGGGGACTCCGTGTCGGTCGGCGTGGGAGTGGGCGTCGAAGTCCCGTCGCCCGCCGCCACGGTGACCGTCGCCCCCTTCGGCACCGTCTCCGTCGGCGTGCACACCGTGTTCGTCCCCATCGCGTTCACCGTGTACGGGCCCGGCGTCAGGGTGAGTTCCCCGGCCGCCGTCAGCTTCAGCGTGCCCTTCATGTCGGACAGCACCATGTCGCCGCCCTTGGGGATCGCCGGGTTCTCGCGCGGTCCGGTCATCGCGATGTCGGCGGTCTGCGCGCCCGCGGCCTTCAACGTGCCGGTCGGCTGGACGGAGTTGGCGGGCAGATCGATGATGTTCGGGTTCTTCGACGCGGCCTGGGTGAACTTCCACACCACGTCGATCTCGTCGCCGACCTTCGCGCCGGCCGGCGCGGTGATCTCGACCTTGGTGGTGCCGTTGACGGGGTCTAGTCCGACGCCCGCGGGCGGCACGCACCGGGTCGCGAACGACACCTCGGCGGCCTGGGCGGGCCCGGCGGCCAGGCCGAGCACCACGCCCGCCCCGGCCAGCACCAGCGCCGCACCGGCCGCGCTCGCTCGTCTCGGCCCGCCGGCCGGTGTGACTCTCCTTCGCTTGCTCACGTGGAACCCTCTCTGGTGGGAGTCGTGGGACTCGTCGGGCTGTCGTCGTGCGGTGCGGAGAGCCGGCCACCGGCCGCGCCCGGATCCGCGTCCGGGGTGAACCACGGCAGGGTGGACGTCGGGGGGGCCGCGTGCGCGGCCGTGGAGGGCTTGAGGCCCGGCAGGCGCAGGGCGAGTTCGGGCAGCCGCAGGCCGCGGTGCCGGAGGCCTCCGGCGGGCCGTGGCCGTACCCGGTCCACCACCGCCATGCCGATGCGGAACAGCGCGGCGGGCACCACCAGGCAGACCAGGATCCAGAACAGGGTCACGCCCCAGGGCCGGCCCACGTCCCAGGGCTGCTCGGCCAGCACCTTGCCGCCGTACTTCAGGGACACCGTGTACTCGCCGTGCGCGCCGCCCGTCAGTTCGACGGGCAGTTCGAGCCGCGCCTTTTTACCCGGCTGGATCGTGCCGCGCCACTGCTGTTCCTCCCACTGCGGGGCGAACACGCCGTGCGCGGTGCCGACTTGGAAGACGGGGTTCTTGACGGCGGAGGTGCCGACGTTGCCGACGGTGAAGACGAGGGTGCGGGCGGGGGGCGCCCCGAACCAGGTCAGCAGGGAGCCCGAGCCGTCGAGCCGGGTGTCAGTGAGGACGGACAGCCGCCCGCCGTCCGTCTCGGTGGGCAGCGGTTCCACGGCGTGCCCGGCCACCTGGAAGATCGCGTCGGCCTCGGCCTTCGCCCCGGTCACCGTGGCCACGTGCACCACGCAGGGACAGGGCACCGGCGGCTCCGCGACGGGCAGCTTCCTGCTGAAGCGCCCTTTCGCGTCCGTGGTGACGGCCCGGCCGTCCGCGTTGGCACAGGAGTTGGTGCCGCCGGGCACCCCGCGCGACGGGACGGCCTGCCCGCAGATCAGGATCATCAGCAGCGCCCGCGCACGCCATCCGTCGCCGCTCACGGTGATCGAACTCCCGGTCCCGGCCTGCGACTTGGACAGCTTCACACTCGGCTTGTCCGCCGCGGCCGCCGTTCCCGCCACGGGCGCCAGCAGCAGCGCGAGCACTGCCACCAGTACCGCCCACCGCGTCCTGCCGCTCGGGCTCACGTCGTCACTCCCGTCAACTCGGCCTCCGTACACGGGGATTCGGGCCCTGCTGCGGCCGTACGACGCCTTGGACGCCGTACGCGAGACCTGCCGCCCCCCGCCACCACGCCGTCGGGCGTGCCGGGCCACCCGTCGGCGTCGCGTGCCGGCGGGGTCGGCGGAGGCAGGGCACGGGCGGTGGACGGCATGGGCGGCTCCAGCTGTCGTACGAAAGCGGTCCGGGCCGCTCAGCGGCGCGCGCGGGCCGCCTGGTTGCGCCGGGTCAGCCACAGTGCGCCGGCCGCGCCCGCGAGCAGTACCGTGCCGCCGAGCGTGCCGAGGGCGATCGCCGAGTCCTCCGGACCGGTCTGCGGGAGGGCGGAGCCGCTGTCGGACGTGCTGCTGTCGCTCTGCGTGCCGCCCGAGGAGCCCGAGGCGGCGGTGACGTCCAGGGTCAGCGAGGCGCCGGGGCTGTTGGTCGGCGTGCAGGTGGTCGTCGTTCCGAGCGCCTTGATGGTGAGCACGCCCGCCGTGAAGGTGACCTTGCCGGACTTCTTCGGGGTGTACGTCCCGGTCAGGTCGTTGATCTTGATGGGGGTGTTGGCGGGGACGGTCGCCTGGTTGGCCGGGCCCGTCACGCTCATGGTCCCGCTGTCGGCGCCGCCCAGCTTGATGGTGGCGCTCGGGTTCATCGCGCCCTTGCCGAGATCGACCGGGCTGGACGAGACGCCCTTCTGCCAGGACATGGTGAGTTTGTAGCCGCCGCCGCTCTTGACGCCCTTGATGTCGATGGGCGAGACGGCGCTCTTGTCACCGATCGGTGTCTTGCACTGGTAGTTGACGTTCACGACCTCGGCGCGGGCAGCGGGGGCGGCCATCAGCACCGCCGAGCCGGCCAGGGCCGCGACGGACGCGAGCGCGGCGGTTCGTTTCGGGTACGACACGGTTCCGCTCCCCTTACTCGTTCCTGACGGCACATCAGATCGGCCGTCAAGGTACGCCGGGGCACCAGAGGAAGGAAGAGAAAGTAAGTGTCGGAACTGTGGGGACACCACCAGGAGAGCGCCGGGACGGGGCTAGGCGGGTGCCCCGAGCTCCGCCCACACGGTCTTGCCGGCCACCCCGGGGGCCCGTACGACTCCCCAGTCCAGGCAGAGCCGCTGCACGATGAACATCCCGTGCCCGCCCGGCCGTCCGGCCCGGTGCGGAGTCCGCGGCGCCGGCTGTCCGGTGCCCTTGTCCGAGACCTCGAGGCGGATCACCTTGTTGTCACAGGAGATCCACAACTGGTCGGGGCCCTCCGCATGCAGACACGCGTTCGTCACCAGCTCGGAGACGACGAGGAGCACGTCCTCCGCCACGGCCCGCCGGTCGGCGGACGCCGCCGGAAGCCACCCCCACGCGTACAACGCCTGCCGGGTGAAGTCGCGCGCGAGCGGGACGACCCCGCTCTCCCCCTCGAAGCTCAGCCGCCGGACCTGCCGTCCCGTCGGCACCTCGGCATCGCCGCCAGGCTCCGCGCTGGGCTCCGGGTCACGGTCGCCCGGCGAGTAGGGCCGGGTGGTGCTCATCAGCGCTTCACCTCACCGATTCACCGGTTCACGATTCAAAACGTCACTGCATGGTCGCTCACCGAACAGTCAGTACGGATGTCTCCTGCCCGAGCGGACCGGTAGAACACCCCTCCCTTGCGGACGTATGTCCGGCACAAGGGGTGCGACACCCGACGGGGACCGGCCGGAGGAGACGAGCGGGGCGCGAGCCAGGACACCGGGACCGCCACTCGCCTCGCCGCCTCAGCCGCCGGATTCCTCGGCCAGGGCCTCGTCCAGGGTGTCGTGCACGGTGAAGACCGCATCGGCCCCCGTGATCTCGAAGACCCGTGCCACGACCGGCAGCATGCCCGCGAGGTGCACGCCACCTCCCGCCGCCTCGGCTTTCAGCCGCGCCCCGAGCAGCACGTTCAGTCCGGTGGAGTCACAGAACTCCAGCCGTGTGCAGTCGACGACAAGCCGGCTCTTCCCCTTGGCGAGGCAGTCCTCGAGTGGCTCACGCAACAAATCGGCCGTGTGGTGATCCAACTCACCTGCTGGAGTCACGACGGCGCTGGAGCCCTCTTGCCGCACCTCAACCAGAAGCCGGCCAGACTGTGCGCTGCCGACCGTCCCGCGGTCCATGCCGTCTCTCTCCCGACATCGTGGCTGCTGATGACGCCCTCGAACACTACGCCTTCTCCACACCCTCCGACACCCGAACAATCACTCACAAACGGACATAACCGCACAGAACACACTTGCGGTCGTGTCGGGAAACCGGGTAGGGCTAGTAGAGACACGTACTCGACACGGCCGGCTTTGGAGGCGCCGCACACCGCAGTGCACGAACTGGCTTCGGCAGCCTTATGCCGAGAACGATGGAGGACATCATGTCACCCCGGCTCGACGCCTCGCATACCCATCAGGCGACGTCGACATCCCCCCCGGAACATCTGAATCCCATCGAGCAGGACAGCGAAGACGATGTGCTCGCCGGGCTCCCGGACATCCCACCCTTCGAAGAGGTGGGGGCCGTCGACGCGCGCGCCCTCTCCAAGACGCTCTTCGCGCGGCTGGAGTCGCTGGAGGAGGGCACGCACGAGTATTCGTACGTCCGCAACACGCTCGTCGAACTGAACCTCGCCCTGGTCAAGTTCGCCGCCTCCCGCTTCCGCTCCCGCAGTGAGCCGATGGAGGACATCATCCAGGTCGGCACCATTGGCCTGATCAAGGCGATCGACCGCTTCGAACTCAGCCGCGGTGTGGAGTTCCCCACCTTCGCGATGCCAACCATCGTGGGCGAGATCAAGCGGTTCTTCCGGGACACGTCCTGGTCGGTGCGGGTGCCGCGCCGCCTCCAGGAGCTCCGGCTCGACCTGGCCAAGGCCGGCGACGAACTGGCCCAGAGGCTCGACCGCGCCCCGACGGTGGGCGAGCTCGCCGAGCGTCTGGGGCTGTCGAAGGACGAGGTCGTAGAAGGCATGGCCGCGTCCAACGCGTACACCGCCTCCTCGCTGGACGCCCAGCCCGAGGAGGACGACTCCGAGGGCGCGCTGGCCGACCGGATCGGTTACGAGGACCACGGCATCGAGGGCATCGAGTACGTCGAGTCCCTGAAGCCGCTGATCGCCGAACTCCCCTCCCGGGACCGCACGATCCTCTCGCTGCGCTTCGTCGCGGGCATGACCCAGTCGGAGATCGGCGACGAACTCGGGATCTCGCAGATGCATGTCTCGCGGCTGCTGTCGCGGACTCTGGTACGGCTGCGCAAGGGGCTGACCGTCGAGGAGTGACGCGTCGGCACTACTGACCTGCGCGTGTGCCCGGTGTCCGGTCGGACACCGGGCGCCGTGCGTTCGGGGGCTCGTGGTTACCGGCTCCTGGTTACTCGGAGAAACCCTTTCCCCAGCGGTTCACTTCCCCCACTATGGTCCCTCACAGACTGGCCGGTACGTCAGGAGGAGGGTGCGCATGACTCGCCCCGACGGGGCGTCCGACGCCCGGCTCACGGAGCTGCTGCGCGCCGACACGGTCACCGCGTACGCGGCCCTGCTGGAGCTCCGCGCCCGCCACCAGCCCTCGGTCCTGGCCTACGCCCGCCTCTGCACGGCCGGTGAGAGCGCCGCACGGCAGCTGGCCGCGCAGACCTTCACCCTCGCGGCCCGGGAGACGGCCCGCGGGGTCGACCCGGGCGTCCCGTGGCGCCACCGGCTCCTGCTGCTGACGGCCCGGTCGGCGGCGGAGTGGGCCGGGGACGAGCGGGCGGCGGGCCTGGACCCGAGCGTCCTGCTGCTCCTGAACACGGCGGGGCCCGGTGGCCCGGTGCCGCCCATGCTCACCGCCTTCGAGTCCCTGCCGGCCCGCACCCAGGGCCTCGTCTGGTACGGCCTGGTGGAGGCCGAGCCGGAAGCCCGCACCGCCGACCACCTGGGCCTGACCCGCGAGGACGTGGTCTACGGCACGGAGGGGGCCCTGCAGTCCCTGGCCCGGACGTGCCTGCGGCTGCGCCTCGCCGCCTCGGACGACTCCCGCTGCGCGGACTTCCGCCGCCTCATCGAGGAGTCCGTACGTCCGGACAGTCCCCGCGCCAGCACCGACCTGCACGCCCACATGGTCCGCTGCCCGCACTGCGCGGCGGCCCACGAGGAACTGTGCGCGCTGCGGGACACTCCGCGGCCGGCCCTGGCGGAGGGGCTGCTGCCGTGGGGCGGGACGGCGTACGTGGGGCGGAGCACGGCCGAGCCGGAGGCGCGACCGCGGGCGGGGTCCCGTACCGCGCGGGCGGGGTCCCGTACCGCGCGGGCGGGGTCCCGTACGCCGTCCGGCACTTGGCCGCGCCCGCGTCGGCTCGTCCTGGCCTCGGCGGCGCTGGGGGTGGCTCTCGCGCCGCTGCTGCTGTTCCTGGTGACACAGGGAGGTGACTCTCCGACGGACGCCTCGGCCTCGGTTTCGGCCTCGGCTTCAGCGGGCGGGGTGCTGCCCGGCCCACCGCAGGTGACGGTGACGACGACGGTCTCGCCCTCGCCCTCCGCGACCAGCGGGCCACCGTCCCCCTCCGCGTCCCCTTCTCCGACCAGGACCTCGGCACCGCCCCGGAGGACGAGCCCGCCCCCGTTCCGCCCGCCGGGCGGCTCCTACGCCCAGGTGGTCAACGTCTCCACGGCCCGCTGCCTGGACGTCGCCGGCGACTTCGGCAACGGCACGGACGTCGTCACCGCCCCCTGCTCCTCGGCCCGCTCCCAACGCTGGCGCGTCGACTCCGACCGAGGGGTCCTCCAGTCCGCCGCCGACCCCGACTTCTGCCTCGACAGCCGCGGCGACGTCGACAAGGGCCTCGGCATCTGGTCCTGCGACTCGGCCGAGGGCGACAACGGCGACAACCTCCGCTTCACGGTCGACCCCGACGGGGTGATCCGCCCGGCGATCGCCATCGCGACGGGGATGACACCCGGGGACGGGAACGGTGTCTCACTGGAGCCGCTGACCGGGGGCGCGGGGCAGCGGTGGCGGGCGGGGGCGACGTGATCGTCGCGGCCGGCCCGTGCGGGTGGCTCAGGCCACGCGTGTGCCGCGCCGCCACACCCCGCTGACCAGCGGCACCCCCGGCCGGTACGCCAGGTGCACGTGGCTCGGGGCGTCCAGGAGGACCAGGTCGGCTTGGGCGCCCGGAGTGAGACGGCCGATGTCCTCGCGGCGGAGGGCGGCCGCTCCGCCCGCCGTGGCCGACCAGACGGCCTCGTCCGGGGTCATCCGCATGTCGCGCACCGCGAGGGCGATGCAGAAGGGCACCGAGGAGGTGAAGGAGGAGCCCGGATTGCAGTCCGTGGACAGGGCGACGGTGACGCCGGCGTCCAGGAGGCGGCGGGCGTTCGGCCACTCGGCGCGCGTGGAGAACTCCGCGCCCGGCAGCAGTGTGGCGACCGTACGGCTGTTCGCCAGGGCGTCCACGTCCTCGGCGGTGAGGTGGGTGCAGTGGTCGGCGCTGGCCGCGTCCAGCTCGACGGCCAGCTGTACGCCGGGGCCGTAGGAGAGCTGGTTGGCGTGGACGCGGGGGTGCAGGCCCTTCGCCTTGCCGGCCGTGAGGATCGCGCGGGCCTGGTCGCCGTCGAAGGCGCCCTTCTCGCAGAAGACGTCGATCCAACGGGCGTACGGGGCGCAGGCGTCGAGCATCTCGCCGGTGACGAGGGAGACGTAGCCCGCCGGGTCGTCCGCGTAGTCCGGCGACACGATGTGGGCACCGAGGTAGGTGACCTCGTCGGTGTGCGCGGCGGCGATGCGCAGGGCCCTCGCCTCGTCCTCGACGGTCAGGCCGTAGCCGGACTTGGTCTCGAAGGTGGTCGTGCCCTGGCGGAGGGCCTCGGTGAGGTAGCGGGTGAGGTTCGCCTCCAGGTCGGCGTCCGTGGCGGCGCGGGTCGCGGCGACCGTCGTACGGATGCCGCCCGCGCTGTAGGCCCGCCCCGACATGCGGGCGTTGAACTCCTGGGTGCGGTCGCCCGCGAAGACGAGGTGGCTGTGGGAGTCGACGAAGCCGGGGAGGACCGCCCTGCCGCCCGCGTCGACCCGATTGTCAGTGGCGGGTGCTTTGCTTTGATCACCGGTCCACACGACGCGGTCGCCCTCGATGACGACGGCCGCGTCCTGGATCAGTCCAAGGGGGGATCCGTCACCGGAGGAGGGGTCGTTGGTGACCAGGGCGGCGATGTTGGTGATGAGCGTGCTTGCGGTGCTCGCGGAGTGGGCGGGGCTGACGGTCGTCGCGTTGCTCATGGCGTCCTCGGTGGCCTGGTCGGCGGTGGGGGCGGGGTCGGGGGCCGCCCGTGGGGGCGGGCGGCCCGGGGTCATCCGTGCAGCGCTGCGACGGCGTCCGCGAGGGCTCCCGGCACATCCGGCACGAGCGCGTGGACCCCGTCCCGTACGACGTGCCGACCTCCCACGACCGTGTGCGACACGTCTGCTGCCGACGCGGCGAATACGGCCGTCTCGGCCCCGAGCCGCGGAAGCGGCCCTGCCGTCCTGACCGAGTCGAGGGCGATGGTGGTGAAGTCGGCGAGCGCGCCGGTCTCCAGGGTGCCGGCGCCGTCCCAGCCGAGGGCCGCGTGGCCGTCGGCGGAGGCCGCCCGCAGGAGGGCCGCCGCCGTCCAGTGACCTCGCCTGCGGGTGCGCAGGCGCTCGTTGAGCTCCATCGCGCGGGCCTCTTCGAGCAGGTCGATGACGGCGTGGCTGTCGGAGCCGAGGGAGAGCGGTGAGCCCTTGCGTTGCAGGGCGACCGCGGGTCCGATGCCGTCGGCCAGGTCCCGTTCCGTCGTCGGGCACATGCAGGTGCCGGTGCCGCTGTCGCCGATCAGGGCGATGTCCTGGTCGGTGAGGTGGGTGTTGTGGACGCCTGTGGTGCGCGGCCCGAGGACACCGTGCTCGGCGAGCAGTTCGGTGGGCGTGCACCCGTGGGCCTCACGGCACGCGTCGTTCTCGGCGGTCTGCTCGGACAGGTGCACGTGGAGCGGGGCCCGGCGTTCCTCGGCCCAGCGGGCCACGGTCGCCAACTGGCGCGCGGGCACGGCCCGTACGGAGTGGACCGCCGCACCGATCCTCGCGTGATCCCGGTCCTTGAGAACTGAACAGCGTTCGGCCCAGGCGTCCGCGCTGCCGTCGGAGAAGCGGAGCTGGTGGGTGGTGGGCGGCTGTCCGAAGCCGGAGGAGAGATAGGCGGTGTCGAGGAGGGTGATACGGATACCGGCTTCGGCGGCGGCCTCGATCAGGGCCTCGCCCATGGCGTTGGGGTCGGCGTAAGGGGTGCCGCCCGGGGCGTGGTGCAGGTAGTGGAACTCGCCGACCGCCGTCACACCGGCCAGCGCCATCTCCGCGTACACGGCGCGGGCGAGCGCGTGGTACGTCTGCGGGGTCAGCCTGTCGGCGACCGAGTACATGACCTCGCGCCAGGTCCAGAAGGTTCCGGAGCCGACCTGGACGGTGCCGCGCAGGGCCCGGTGGAAGGCGTGCGAGTGGGTGTTCGCCAGGCCCGGGAGGGTCAGCCCGCGCAGGATCTCGGCGCCGGGGGGCGGGGTGCCGGTGTCCGTGCGGACGGCGACGACGCGACCGTCCGCCACGTCCACGGCCACGCCGGGCTCGACGTGGGTGTCGAGCCAGGCGTGCTCCAGCCAGTAGGTCTTCGGTGTCACCTGCGGGCCAGCCCTTCCAGTACGTCGGCGAGCGCGAGGACCCCGGCCACGCAGTCGTCCTCGGCGGCGGATTCCGCCGGGGAGTGCGAGACGCCCGTGGGATTGCGCACGAACAGCATGGCGGTCGGGATGCTCCCGGAGAGGATCCCGGCGTCGTGTCCGGCACCGGTACCCAGCACGGGCACCTTGAGACCGGTGTCGGTGCCCAGGATGCGGGCGAGCTCGTCGCGCAGGGCGTGGTCGAACTCGACGACGGGGGTGAAGGACTCCCGGACGACGTCGAGGTCGACGCCGTGCGCCCGCGCGTACTCCCCGGCGGCCTTCTCGATCCCGCCGACCACCTGGTCGAGGCTCTCCTGGTCGGCGGCGCGGGAGTCGAGCCAGCCGCGCACCAGGGAGGGGATGGCATTGACGCCGTTCGGCTCGACGGCGATCTTGCCGAAGGTGGCGACGGCACCGGCGAGTTCGGCCTCCCGGCGGGCGGCGAGCACGGTCTCGGCGTACGACAGCATGGGGTCGCGCCGGTCCACGAGGCGGGTGGTGCCGGCGTGGTTGGCCTCGCCCCTGAAGTCGAACCGCCAGCGGCCGTGCGGCCAGATGGCGCTGGCGATGCCGACCCGGTCGCCGGACAGGTCCAGCGACCGTCCCTGCTCGACGTGCAGCTCGACGAAGGCGCCGATACGGGCGAGCCGCTCGGGGTCGGCTCCGATGCCGTCGGGGTCGTAGCCGGCGGCCTCCATGGCCCGCGGGAGCGTGACCCCCTCCCCGTCGGTCAGCCGGTGCGCCTGCTCAACGGTGAGCTGCCCGGCGGTGAGCCGGGACCCGACACAGGCGAGCCCGAACCGGGCGCCCTCCTCGTCCCCGAAGTTGACGATGGCGAGGGGTTTGGCGAACTCGACCTGACGTGCCCGCAGTTCGTCGAGCGCGGCGAAGGAGGACACGACTCCGAGGGGCCCGTCGAAGGCGCCCCCGTCGGGCACGGAGTCGAGGTGCGATCCGGTGACGACGGCGTCCCCGTGGGCGGGGTCGCCCAGCCAGGCCCACTGGTTGCCGTTCCGGTCGACCTCGTAGGTCAGTCCGCGGGCTTCGGCCTGCTCCCTGAACCAGGCCCGGCACTCGGTGTCGGCCCCGGTCCAGGCGAAGCGCCGGTAGCCGTGGGAGTCGGGGTGCCGTCCGATGGGGAGCAGCTCGCGCCACATCTCCTGAAAGGAGGCGGTGCCGTCGCTCTGGACCGTTCCGGAGGTGCCGTCGCTCTGGACCGTTCCGGAGGTGCCGTGGCCCTGGACTGTCCCGGAAGTGGCGTGGCTCTGGCCCGTTCCGGAGGTGACGCGCTCCGTCACGCCGAATCACCTTCGCGCATCGGCACCCGCACACCCCGCTCGTCGGCGACGGACTCGGCGATGTCGTACCCCGCGTCCACGTGCCGGATGACACCCATGCCCGGGTCGTTCGTCAGCACCCGCCGGACCTTCTCCCCGCCCAGCTTCGTGCCGTCGGCCACCGTGACCTGCCCGGCGTGGATGGACCGCCCCATGCCCACGCCACCGCCGTGGTGGAGGGAGACCCAGGACGCGCCCGAGGCCACGTTGACCATCGCGTTCAGCAGCGGCCAGTCGGCGATCGCGTCGGATCCGTCCAGCATGGCCTCGGTCTCGCGGTACGGGGAGGCGACGGACCCGGCGTCCAGGTGGTCCCGCCCGATCGCCAGCGGTGCCGCCAGCTCTCCGCTCGCCACCATGTCGTTGAACCGGTCCCCGGCCTTGTCGCGCTCGCCATAGCCGAGCCAGCAGATACGCGCGGGAAGGCCCTGGAAGTGGACCCGCTCGCCGGCCATCTTGATCCAGCGGGCGAGGGACTCGTTCTCGGGGAACAGTTCCAGGATGGCCTTGTCGGTCTTGGCGATGTCGGACGCCTCCCCGGACAGCGCGGCCCAGCGGAAGGGTCCCTTGCCCTCGCAGAACAGCGGCCGGATGTAGGCGGGGACGAACCCGGGGAAGGCGAACGCCCGGTCGTACCCGGCGAGTTGGGCCTCGCCGCGGATCGAGTTGCCGTAGTCGAAGACCTCGGCGCCGGCGTCCATGAAGCCGACCATGGCCTCGACGTGCCGGGCCATCGACTCACGGGCGCGCACGGTGAACCCGGCCGGGTCCTTGGCGGCCGCGTCGGCCATGTCCTCGAAGTCCACGCCCACCGGCAGATACGCCAGCGGGTCGTGCGCGGAGGTCTGGTCGGTGACGATGTCGATGGGCGCGCCCTCGGCAAGCATGCGCGGCAGCAGTTCGGCCGCGTTGCCCAGGAGGCCGATGGAGAGCGGGCGGCGGGCGTCCCGGGCCTCGACGGCGAGCTGGAGGGCGTGCTCGAGGCTGTCGGCCCTGACGTCGAGGTACCGGTGCTCGATGCGGCGCTCGATGGCGCGCGGGTCGACGTCGATGCAGATCGCGACGCCGTCGTTCATGGTGACCGCGAGGGGCTGGGCGCCGCCCATGCCGCCGAGGCCGGCGGTGAGGGTGATCGTGCCGGCGAGGGTGCCGCCGAACTTCTTCGCGGCGACGGCGGCGAAGGTCTCGTAGGTGCCCTGGAGGATGCCCTGGGTGCCGATGTAGATCCAGGAGCCGGCGGTCATCTGCCCGTACATGGTCAGGCCGAGGGCCTCCAGGCGCCGGAACTCCTCCCAGTTCGCCCAGTCACCCACCAGGTTGGAGTTGGCGATCAGGACGCGCGGGGCCCACTCGTGGGTCTGCATGACGCCGACCGGGCGGCCGGACTGGACCAGCATGGTCTCGTCCTGCTTGAGGGTGCGCAGCGTGCGGACCATGGCGTCGAAGGAGCGCCAGTCGCGGGCGGCCTTGCCGGTGCCGCCGTAGACGACGAGCTTGTCGGGGTGCTCGGCGACCTCGGGGTCGAGGTTGTTCTGGAGCATCCGCAGGGCGGCTTCCTGCTGCCATCCCAGGGCGCTCAGTTCCGTACCGCGCGGCGCTCGTACGGGGCGGGGTCCTGACATGGTCTGCCTCCTGGGGCTCTGCTCCGGCTTGTTGCTGTCGATATTCACATCCTGACTTTCTGAATAGAACTAGTCAAGACGTTCTGGCGTCAGCATCGGTAGGGCAGGGATGTTTCGTTCGGACATCCGAACGCGGCGCGAGGGCAGGGACGACGATGAGGAGTCGTGGTGGACGAGTACGGCAACACCGGTGAAGGGCGGGCCGCGCGCCGGGACGAGGCGGTGCGCGCGGCCGTGGAGCAGGGCCTGCTGGGGCCGGACTCCCCCATCGTGGGGCTTCTCGACGTCACCGGGATCCGGGAGTCGGCGGCGGAGCTCCGCGCGGCCTTCGCCGAGGTCACCGCGCCGGGCACGCCGGTGCTGCACGCGTTCGCGGTGAAGGCGACCCCGCTGGTGCCGGTGCTGCGGCTGCTGCGCGAGGAGGGCATCGGCGCGGAGGTGGCGAGCCCGGGCGAACTCGCGCTGGCGCGGGCGGCGGGGCTGTCGCCGGCCGAAACCGTCCTGGACTCGCCCGCCAAGACGCCGGCCGAGCTCAGGGAGGCGCTGGCGCTGGGGATCGCCGTCAACGCGGACAACCCGCAGGAGCTGGACCGCATCGACGGTCTCGTGCGGTCCGCGGTCAGCCGTTCCGCGCTCGGGATCCGGGTCAACCCGCAGGTCGGCGGCGGCTCCATCGGGGCGACCTCCACAGCCACGGCGACCTCGAAGTTCGGGGTGGCACTGCGGGACGAGGGGGCGCGCGAGTGGGTCGTGCGCGCCTACCTCGACCGGCCCTGGCTGACCCGGCTGCACGCGCACACCGGTTCGCAGGGCATCCCGCTCGCTCTGATGGCCCAGGGGGTGGCGGAGACGTACGCGCTCGCCGAGGAGATCAACCGGCGCATCGGGCGGCGGCAGATCGACACGATCGACATCGGCGGCGGGCTGCCGGTGAACTTCGCCTCGGACGTGACGGCACCGACGTACGCGGAGTACGCGCGGGCGCTCAGGGAGGCCGTACCGGGGCTGTTCGACGGGCGGTACGGGCTGGTCACCGAGTTCGGGCGGTCGCTGCTGGCCAAGCACGGCACGATCGTGGCGCGGGTGGAGTACGCCAAAAGCGCGGGCGGGCGGGCGGTCGCGGTGACGCACGCGGGCGTGCAGGTGGCGACGCGGACGGTGTACGTGCCGGGGTCGTGGCCGCTCAGGATCACCGCGTACGACGGCAAGGGACGACCCAAGAGCGGGCCCGAGGTGGTGCAGGACGTCGCCGGTCCCGCCTGTTTCGCGGGCGACCTGCTGGCCGAGGGGCGCGCGCTGCCGCTGCTCGACCAGGGGGACTACGCGGCGGCGCTGGACACGGGCGCGTACTACTTCGCGCACCACTACGCGTACAACTCGCTGGCCCGGCCCGGCATTTACGGCTTCGTCCCCGACCGGACGCAAGGCGTGCGCTTCGCGACCGTACGGGATCCGCAGACGCTCGCGTCGATCGTGGCCGAATCCGGCGGGGCGCACGCCGGTGCGCTCACCACCCTCCATGCTCCCGGGAGCCGTTGACGCGCAGCGGCGGGTCGACTGATCAATTGGCCGGTAAACAAGGCAAGTTGACCCACTCTAGCCACCCCGAGCATGTTCCACCGGAAAATGCCAGATCCCTCACTCCTCGCGCACACGTTGCGTAGTTTCGGCGTCACTCAGCCGAACCCCAGGTGGGAGGGGAGCCACGGTGCAGGGAATCGACGAGTGCCTGCTGGAAGCCATGCGGCTGCCGGGTGCGCGGGGGGCCGCGCTGGTCGACTGGACGAGCGGGCTGGCCCTGGGCGCCGTCGGAGAAGCCCCCGGCGGCGACCAGGAGGCGGCCGCCGCGGAGGCCGCCGAGCTCGCCCGGCTCGCCGCCGAGCAGCGCGCCTTCGCCTCCGAGAGCTCCCGGGCCGCTGAGGCGGGGGGCGCGCAGGAGCCGGACCCACCGGTCGAGGACCTCATCCTCAGCAACGGGGACAGCTACCACGTGCTGCGGTTCGTGCCGACGTCCTTCGACAGCAGTGTCTTCCTGCACCTGTGGCTGGCCCGCGCGGAGGGCAACCTCGCACTGGCCCGGATCCGGCTCGGCGAGATGGCGGGACGGCTGGAGCTCGGATGACGGCCGTCAGAACCACGCCCGCCACCCCGCCGCCCCGGCTGCCGGTGCGCGACAAGGCGGCCGCCCTGGACCGCGGCTGGGGCGGTGTCTCGCCGATGCTGACCCGGCTGGCCGCCGAGCGCGCCACCGGCATCCTGGTGCGCGAGCGCGGCACCCTGCACCTCGCCGACGGCAAGGTGGTGCACGCCGAGAGCCCGGCCGCCCCCGGCGCCGACGTCCTGCTCGCCGCCCACGGCACGCTGGACGCCGACGTCTGGCGGCAGGCCCTGGCCGAGAGCGTCGCGAGCACGGGGGGCGCCGGCACCGGGGCCCGCCGCCTCACCGGCGCCGAGGCCGTGCACCGGGCGGGCCGCCGGCTGGTCGCGGGCGGGCTGCTCACCGCGGGCGCCCTGGAGATGTGCCGGCTGACCGCGCTGTACGACGCGGCGTACTTCGCGCTCGCCCCGAGCAGCACCCCGGGCCGCTTCCGCTACGGCAGCGAGGACGGACCGGACGAGCCCGCCGTCGACCCCCGGGAACCCGACGACACCCCGGGCGGCCCGCGCCCGGTCCCGGTCGCCGACCTGGAGCGCGAGACCCTGCGCCGCCGCGACCTGCTGCACCACATCTGGCCGGACGCCCTGCCGGACGAGATGCCGCTGACCCGGGAGCACCGCCCCGCGCCCCCACCGCTCCCGGCCCGGCGGCAGGCGGTACTGGCCCGCGTGGACGGCGTCCGCACGGCGTCGGAGATCGCGCGCGAGCTGGGCCGCCCGGCCTTCCACACCCTGGTGGACATACGGCGGCTGGTGGCGGCCGGAATGGTCGCGCCCCGCCCACCGGTGTCCCTCACCGAGCCTCTGCCGGGGCCGCCGGGCCACGGTCCCCCCGTCGAACCCTTCGAGTCCGTCGATCCCCACATCACCTTGCTGAAGAGGCTCAGGGATGCGCTGGAGGCCCTTTGAGCGGCATCGGATCCGCGCCGAGAGGAGAGACCTGATGGCAGCAGCTCAGGACGGGATCCTGGAGGAGCTGCGCCGGCTCAGAGCCCGGGTGCCGCAGCTCACGGGCGCCCTCGCGGCGGACGCCGACGGTCTCGTCCTGGCCCAGGACACCCCGGGTGTCGATCCGGAGGCCGTGGCCGCCCTCACCGGGGATACCCGGGCGCTCGCCGCCCAGCTGGCCGACGGGACCGGCCAGGGCGACCTGCGCGAACTGCTCGTACGGGGCGTGTACGGCTACGTCGCCACGTACGCGGCGGGCGCCGGGGCCGTCGTCACGCTCCTCGCGCAGGACCGGGTCAACGTCGGCCGCCTGCATCTCGAGGGCCGCCGGGCGGGTGCCCGGATCGGGGAGCTCGTCGACAACGCGGCCGCCGAGCACACACAAGCCCTCACGAAGGCGCCCGCGAAGCCCGCTCCGGCACGTGCCAGAGCGGCTCGCACGTCCCGGGCCAAGCCCACGGACCCGCGCGCCGCGGCCACCGCACCGACGGCGGCCCGCACCACCACCACCGAAAGTTAGAGAACCGAGGAGACACAGTCATGGCCAACACCGAAACCGCGCTGAAAGAGGCTCTCGCCTCCATCGAGGGCGCGACCGGCGTCGCCCTCGTCGACTACACCAGCGGCATGGCGCTCGGCACCCTGGGCGGCAGCAAGACCTTCGACCTGAACGTGGCCGCCGCGGGCAACACCGACGTGGTCCGCGCGAAGATGCGCACGATGGAGCACCTCGGCCTCAAGGCCCAGATCGAGGACATCCTGATCACCCTGTCCGACCAGTACCACCTGATCCGTCTGATCAGCGGACGCGGTGGCAACGGCCTCTTCCTCTACCTGGTCCTGGACGCCAAGCGGTCCAACCTCGCGATGGCCCGCCACCAGCTCAGGCAGATCGAAAGCGACCTGGAGGTGTGACCCGGGAGCACCGGAACTAGACCAGTGCCGCGGTGCGGCGGCGCGATCCTCCCGGGGCCGCGTCGCCCGCCGCGATACCCGTGCTGCGGTACGCCTTGACCGCCTTGCCGGCCGGACGTCCGCCGTTCGCGGCGAGCCAGTCGACCCGCACCCACAGCAGCGCGTCCTCGGCCCGCTCGAGCCGCCCCAGCCAGGCGGCCTTGAGCCTCAGTCCGGTACCGCACCCGGCCAGCAGCATGCCGCCCGCGACGGGCACGGCGAACGAACTCGCCAGCGCGACCAGCCAGGCCAGCAGCAGCCACCAGCGGTGCCCGCGGCGCCAGTTGCGCACACTGACCGCCCGGTCCTGGAGCACGTCGTGCTTTCCGGCGCGAGCGGCCGCCCGGCCCAGCGTCGTGTACCGCTTGCGGCGGCTGTACGACACCACGGCCACGGCGACGATGAACAGCGCCGCGCCCGCCATCACCCCGATCCGGCGCCCGGTCAGGCCCGGGATCAGCAGCCCGACGCCCGCCGCGAACACTCCCAGCCACCACAGCGGCGCCGCCCCGGCGCGCACGACGACGGCCACTCGAGCCAGCCCCTGAGCCCTGCGATCTCCGCGTGCCACGTCCCGCCTCCTCGTCGTCCTGGCACAGTCCTGTCGGTCGGGGAGGGTAGCGAGCGAACGTGAGACGAGTGTGAAAAAACGCCCTACTCGACGAAGAGTCCGCGTGCCGCCGCCCGCGCGTCGAACTCCTCAAGGCGGGCCTGCGCGTCCGGCAGGTCGTCGCACATCGCCTCCAGCAGCACCCGGCCGAGGAGCATCGGCGCGCAGGCGGTGTCGAAGGCGAGGCCGGTGCCGACGGCGGCGGGCAGCAGCAGGTCGGAGAATTTGGCGACCGGCGCGAAGGCGGAGTCGGCGACCGTGACGACGCTCAGGCCCGCCTCCTTGGCGTAGGCGAGGGTGTCGACGACCTCACGCGGGTGCCGGGGCAGCGCGAAGCACAGCAGGGTCGAGGCGCCCGCGCGGACGGCGGCGTCGATGCGGTCGTGGATCATCGTGCCGCCCTCGTTGAGCAGCCGTACGTCCGGATGGACCTTGGCGGCGAAGTACGCGAAGCCGTACGCCTGGGAGGCGGCGGCCCGCAGACCGAGCACCGGCAGGGGGCGGGAGGCGGCGAGCAGCCGGCCGGCCCTCTGCACCGGCCGCGGGTCGGCGAGGATCTCCGCCAGGTGCCTCAGGTTCTCGATCTCGGCCTCGACGGCCTGCTGGTACTCGTTGTACGACGCCGAGCCCGCCGTCTGTTCGGTGGGCGCCACCTCGCGCAGGTGCCTGCGCAGGGCGGGGTAGCCGTCGAAGCCGAGGGCGACGGCGAAACGGGTGACGGAGGGCTGGCTGACCCCGGCCAGTTCGGCCAGCTCCACGCTGGACAGGAACGGCACGTCCCCGGCCCGTCGCACCATGCTGTGCGCGATGCGCCGCTGGGTCGGCGTGAGCCGGTGCCCCTCGAACAGTGCCTGCAGCCGTCCCGCGGGAGTGTCCACCCCGCCCGTGTCGCTCATGCCTCGCTCCCCCTCCAGATGTCCGTGAACCGGTCGAGCAGTGCGGCCGCCGCCGTCACGTCGCCCGTGAGCGGCCGGTCGGCCGGGTCCTCTTCGAGGACCGCCTCGGCGAGCTCCAGCGCGCGGCCCACCGGGAGGTCCGGGTCGGGCCTGAGGTCGCGCTGGCGCAGCGCCCGTACGGCGGCCACGAGTTCGCAGCCGACGACGAGACGGTACGCGCCGCACGCCCGCAGTGTCTGACGGGCGGCGAGCGAGGCGAAGCTGGCCTGTTCCTCGACGCCTCGGGAGAGTACAGCGTGGCCGAGCGAGGCGGGCGCGGAGAAGGCCCGCAGATCGCCGAGGGCGGCCCCGGCGGCGTACTCCAGGATCATCACGCCGGAAGAGGCGGGCTCCGGATCGGCGAGGAAGGGCCTGAGGCGGGTGAAGGCGGGCTCGTTGAGCGTGGAGAGCCGGGACGTGGACAGGCGGGCGACCTGGGTGAGGGCCAGCCTGAAGTGGTCCAGGGCTAGGGCGAGTTGGGCCTGGTAGAAGCCGCCGTGGTGGTAGGCGGCCATGTCCTGGGGGGAGATGAGCGGGTTCTCGGCGGCCGCGTTGATCTCGATCGCGAGGACCTCCTCCAGGGTGTCGGCGGCGTCCTGGGCGGGCCCGTGGATCTGGGGGAGGCACCGGAAGCCGTACGGGTCCTGGATGCGGCCCAGCGGTGGGGTGGGCCGGTCCTCGGCTCCGATCAACTTCCGCATCCGCCGGGCCACTTCGACGGACCCGCGGTGCGGCCGGGCGGCGTGCACGGGGGCGGCGTACGCCTCGTGCGAGCCGTCCACGGCCAGCAGGGACAGCGCCCCGACGACCTGCGTGGCCTCGATGAGCCCGCGCAGCTCGTGCAGCGCGAGGGCGGCCTGGCCGAGGGTGAGGGCGTTGCTGCTGATGAAGGCGAGGGCGTCGTTGTTGTCGAGGAGCTGGGGCTCCGGGGCGCCGGCCTCCCTCCAGGGGTGCTCCCCCGCCAGCGCCAGCCCCACCTGGGCCAGGGCCGCGATGTCCCCCGTGCCCACCGAGCCGAACTCGTTGACGACCGGGTACGCCCCGCTCTCCAGCGCCTCGCACAGGGCCGTCACGACGGTGGGCCGCAGCCCCGCGCCGCCGGCGAGCAGTTGGTTGGCCCGCACGGCGAGCGTCGCCCGGACCTGCCGGGCCGGGAGTTCCTCGCCGATCGCGCCGGCGTGGCTGCGCAGCAGCCGCAGGCCGTGTTCGGCGGCCGCCTCGGTGGGCACGTCCTCGTTCCGGTTGGCGCCGACACCGGTCGAGCGGCCGTAGACGCGTCCGGTCGCGGCGATCTGGCGGGCGGCGTCCCAGGACTCCGTGACGCGCTTCATCGCGTCGGTCCCGGGCACCGGTCGCGCGCTCCCGTCGGCGAGGCGGACGACGTCCGCGACGCCGAGACCGATCCCGTCGAGGACGACCAAGCCCGTGTGCCCGACCTTGACGGGATCAGGAGTGTCCACGATCCGAGACGACATCTAGCTCAAACTCCCCTCAAGCGGACAACTGATCTTGCCTGGCGGTCATCCGTTACCTCGGATTAACACCGAACCGTTGACAACCTATTCAGCTACCGAGAACTCTGCATGACGTTATACAGCCGGGCAAGGGACAACTCATGATCCAGTTCGACACGGTCCACAAGCGCTTCCCCAACGGCACAACCGCAGTGCACGATCTCACCCTCGACATGCCGGAAGGCGGCGTGACCGTCCTCGTCGGATCCTCCGGTTGCGGCAAGACGACCACCCTCAGAATGATCAACCGGATGGTCGAACCGACCTCCGGCACCATCAAGGTCGCCGGCAAGGACGTCACCGACCAGGACGCGGCCGAACTGCGCCGCTCCATCGGCTACGTCATCCAGCAGTCGGGCCTCTTCCCGCACCGCACGGTGCTGGACAACATCGCCACCGTCCCGCTCCTGCTCGGCCACGGCCGCAAGAAGGCCCGGGCCCGGGCGGCGGAACTGCTGGAGACGGTCGGCCTGACCGCCGAGTCCGGCAAGCGGTACCCCCACCAGCTCTCCGGCGGCCAGCAACAGCGCGTCGGCGTCGCCCGCGCCCTCGCCGCCGACCCGCCGGTGCTCCTCATGGACGAGCCCTTCGGCGCGGTCGACCCCGTGGTGCGCACCCAGCTCCAGGACGAACTGCTCCGGCTCCAGAAGGAGTTGAACAAGACCATCGTCTTCGTCACCCACGACGTCGACGAGGCCGTACGCCTCGGCGACCGCATCGCGATCTTCCGCACCGGCGGTCACCTCGTCCAGTGCGCCCCGCCCACCGAGCTCCTCGCCCGTCCGGCCGACGACTTCGTGGCCGACTTCCTCGGCGCCGAGCGCGGCCTGAAGCTGCTCTCGCTGAAGACCCTGGCCGAGGTCCCGCAGGGCCCGGCCCCGGACGGCGGCGCCTGGACCCTCGTACGCGACGAAGCCGGGCAGCCGACGCACTGGCGTTCGGCAGACGCCCTCGAACTGCCCGTACGGCCCCTCAAGGACGGCGACTCCCTGCTCGCCGCCCTCGACGAGTCCCTCGCCTCCCCCACCGGCCTGGTCGCCCGCGTCGACGCCGACGGCGTCCTGACCGGTGTCACCTCCCGCGACGACATCCACCGGCACGCGGGCCGCGCCCACTCGGAAGCCCGGGTGGCCGCATGACCATCGACTGGTCGTGGATATCCGGCCACACCGACGACCTGACCACCCTGACGGTCTCGCACCTCCAGGCAGCCCTGAGCGCCGTCTTCTTCGGCCTGCTGATCTCGCTGCCGCTCGCGGTGGTCACCCACCGGGTCCGCCCCCTGCGCGGCTTCCTGCTCGGGCTCTCGAACGTCCTGTTCACGATCCCGTCCATCGCGATCTTCGTCCTCCTGCTGCCCATCAGCGGCCTGACCCGCACCACGACCGTGATCGGCCTGACCGTCTACACCCTGGTCGTCCTGCTGCGGAACACGGTCGAGGGCCTCGACTCGGTCCCCGCGAAGACCAAGGAGGCCGCGAAGGCGATGGGCACGCGCCCCCTGCGCACGCTCCTCACCGTCGAACTCCCCCTCGCACTCCCGGTGATCATGGCGGGCGTGCGGATCGCGACCGTCATGTCGATCTCCCTGGTGTCGGTCGCCACCTACATCGGCGACGGCGGCCTCGGCCAGCTCTTCACCGACGGCTTCCAGCGCGACTTCCCGACCCCGGTGATCGTGGGCGTGGTCCTCACGCTCCTGCTCGCCGTGGTCGCGGACGCCCTGCTGGTGGCCCTCCAGTACGTCCTGACCCCATGGCGGCGGAGGCGAGCCTGACATGTACGAACTCTTCAAGAACCTCGGCTCCTGGCTGACCAGCGGCTCCCAGTGGACGGGTACGGACGGCATCGCCCACCGCCTCGCCGAGCACCTCCAGTACTCGCTCCTCGCGACCCTCGTCGCGGCCGCGATCGGCCTCCCCCTCGGCCTGCTGATCGGCCACACCGGCAAGGGCGCCTTCCTCGCGATCAACCTCGCCTCCTTCGGCCGCGCCCTGCCGACCGTCGGCCTGGTCGTGCTGGTCTTCCTGGCCGGCGGCCTGTCCATGCTCCCGGTCTACGTCGCTCTGGTCGCCCTCGCGGTCCCGGCGATCGTCACCAACACCTACGCCGGCATGACGGCCGTCGATCCGGACGTCAAGGACGCCGCCCGCGGCCAGGGCATGCGCGGCCACCAGGTCCTCCTCCAGGTCGAGCTGCCGCTCGCCCTCCCCCTGATCATGACCGGCCTGCGCCTTGCACTCATCCAGGTCGTCGCCACCGCGACCATCGCGGCCTACGTCTCCTTCGGCGGCCTGGGCCGCTACGTCTTCGACGGCCTCGCCCAGCGCGACCTCGTACAGGTGCTCGGGGGGGCGGTGCTGGTCGCCGTGATCGCCGTAGCCCTCGACCTGCTGCTGTCCGGCCTCCAGCGCTTCCTCTTCCGCCACCGCACCGCATAAGGACCTCTCCGATGAACCGACGCACCCTCCTCGGCGGCCTCTTCGCGGCGGCCTCCGTCCCCGCCCTCGCCGCCTGCTCCAGCGGCGTCACCTCCCTCGACGGCCAGGGGAGCTCGTCCGGTGGCGGCGGCTCCAGCAAGGGCGGACTCACCATCGGCACCGCCAACTTCACCGAGAACCAGGTGCTGGGCTACCTCTACGCGGCGGTGCTCCAGCAGGCCGGCGTGAAGGTGAAGGTCCGCCCCAACCTCGGCACCCGCGAGATCGTGATCCCCGCGCTCAAGGCGGGCGACATCGACCTGCTGCCCGAGTACCAGGGCGCCCTGCTCAACTACCTCGCCCCCAAGGACGCCTCCGCCGAACCGGGCACCATGCAGAACGCGCTCACCCTGGCGCTGCCCGGCGGCCTCCAGGTACTGCCGTACGGCCAGGCGGCCGACTCCGACTGCTTCGTCGTCACCCGGGCGACCGCACGGAAGTACGGCCTGACCTCCCTCGCCGACCTCGCCAAGCAGAACGGCGAGCTCGTCATCGGCGCCGCGCCCGAGGTGAAGAAGCGCCGGGTGGGCGCGGTCGGCCTGAAGGACGTGTACGGCGTCGAGTTCAAGGAGTTCAAGTCGCTCGACTCGGACGGCCCGCTGGTCAAGGGTGCTCTGAAGAAGGGGGACGTGGACGTGGCGAACCTCTTCACCACCGACACCGACATCGCGTCCCACGGCTGGGTGGTGCTGACCGATCCCAAGAACCTCATCCCCAGCCAGCACATCGTCCCCCTCATCGCCGACCGCAAGGCCGACGACACGGTCCGCAAGGCGCTCGCCCGCCTCGGGAACGTCCTCACCACCGAGCAGCTCACCCAGCTCAACAGCCAGGTCGACAACGACAAGAAGGACCCCCAGGACGTGGCGAACGCCTACGCGAAGCAGCACGGGCTGGCGTAGGACGGACCCCCGCCGCAACAGGGGGGATAACCCCAGTGCAGCGGGCGTTCCGGCTGCCTACCGTGGGTTCCATGACCCCAATGG
This sequence comes from Streptomyces sp. NPDC050759, assembly GCF_044456945.1. Taxonomy (NCBI): domain Bacteria; kingdom Bacillati; phylum Actinomycetota; class Actinomycetes; order Kitasatosporales; family Streptomycetaceae; genus Streptomyces; species Streptomyces sp. NPDC050759. The sequence continues at coordinate 90,580 of NZ_JBITGI010000016.1, forward strand.
ATGAGCGGGACCCCGAACTCAAGAAGGAACTCAACGCCACCCTGCAGGCCCGCAGGGAACTGGGCGAGGAGTACGAGTCCGCGCTGGTCGACTCGTTCCTGGAGAAGGTCGACCAGCGGATCGACGGCGCCGTGGACCGCCGCCTGCGCCGGCAGCTCGCCGAACAGCAGATGGTGACGGCCCGGGGCGCCCGCTCCCCCAAACCCACCGACTCCTTCGGCGAACGCTACGGCTTCGGCATCGTCTCCATGGTCCTGGCGATCCCGCTCTCCGCGATCGGCGGCGGCATCGCCCACCTGCCCGGCCTGCTGGTCGCCTGGGCCGGCATCGTCGGCGTCAACGCCTTCCAGGCCGCGCGCACCCACCCGGACCTGTTCCGGGGGCGCCGTCACCGCGGGCCGTCCCAGGACAGCGACTGGGAGGGCTGACCCGGCGCTCACACCTGCGCGGTCGGCAGCACCACGACCTGGCGCAGGTTGACGTGCCGGGGCCGGCTGGTGACGTAGGTGACGAGATCGGCGAGCTCCGTGGAAGACAGGGCGCCCATCGCCTCGGCCATCCCGCCGACCTGCTCCCGCAGCCCGTCGTTTTCGATGTGCGTGGCCAGTTCGGTCTCCGTCAGCCCCGGCTCGATGTTGGTGACCCGCACGCCCCGCGGTCCGAACTCGTTGCGCAGCAGCGCCGAGAGATGCGTGACCGCGGCCTTCGTCGCCCCGTACACGGCGTAGTTGGTGAAGCCGGTGACGTGCGCGCCGACCGACGAGACGTTCACCAGGTCCGCGCTGCGCCCCTGCGCCGCAGCCTCGTACAGGTCCTCGGCGAAGGCACCGACGACCCGCAGGACACCGGTGACATTGGTGTCGATCATCCGCTGCCACTCGTCGACACGGGCGTCCACGATCGGGTTCGGCAGCATCACACCGGCGTTGTTCACCACCAGGTCGACGCTCCCGTACGCCGCGTGGACGCTTTCCACGGCGGCCGCCACGGACCCGCCGTCGGTCACGTCGGCCACCACCGCCAGCGCCTGTCCGCCGTCGGCCCGGATCTTCCCTGCGATCGCCTCCAGCCGCTCACCGCGCCGTGCGAGCAGCGCGACCCGCGCCCCCTGCGCGGCCAGTAGCACGGCGACCGCCTCACCGATCCCGCTCGCGGCCCCGGTGACGACCGCGGTACGTCCGGCCAGATTCTCGTACGACATCGAAGTGCTCCTCGGTGGGATGTCCGCCGGGGTGACTCCCCGGCCTCGTCCACCACCCTGCGGCGCCCGGGCCGCCGTACCCAGGGATGCGCTTTTCCTGGGTCTGCCAGTACCAGGTTCCGCGGCCGCGGCTCCCCTATGCTCGAACGCATGGACGGGGACCTCGGAAATTTTCTGCGCTCGCGCCGCGCCCGCATCCAGCCCGAGGAGGTGGGGCTGCCCTCACACGGCCGACGCCGGGTACCCGGTCTGCGCCGCGAGGAGGTGGCACAACTGGCCGGCGTGAGCGTCGACTACTACATACGGCTCGAGCAGGGCCGGGGTCCGAGCGTTTCGGACGCGGTCCTGGACGCCATCGCCCGTGTGCTGCGCCTCGACGAGACCGAGCACGCCTATCTGTACGCGGTGGCCCGGCCGCCGAAGAAGGGTGAGCGCCGGCGCACCGCGCCCCGCGTCCGCCCCGGAATCCAGCTGCTGCTCGACAGCATGGAGCGCACCCCGGCCTTCGTCCTCGGCCCCGCCATGGACGTCCTGGCCTGGAACACCCTCGCCGACGCCCTGCTCGGCTTCAGCCGCATCACCCCCGCCCACCGCAACACCGCACTTCAGCTCTTCCTCGACCCCGAGGTCCACGACATGTACCCGGACTGGGCCGCGGTCGCCGCGCAGACCGTCGCCCACCTTCGGCTGGGCGCGGGCTCCCACCCCGAGGACCGCCGACTGCGCGAGGTCGTCGGCGAACTGTCCCTCAAGAGCGAGGACTTCCGCCGACTGTGGGCCGACCACCAGGTCAGGGCATGCATGTACGGCGTCAAACGCGTCCGGCACCCGGTGGCGGGCCTGCTGACCCTGCCGTACGAGTCCCTGGTCCTCCCGGAGACCCCGGACCACACACTCGTGGCGTACACCCCGGAATCGGGGTCGGAGACGGCGGAGAGGCTCACGCTGCTGGGCAGTTGGGCCAGTACAAGCGCGTAGGGAAAGTGTGCGCGGGGACCGCCGCACCCCCGTTACCGGGGGGCGGGACGACGGCGGTCCCCGCGAAGGACGTCGACCGGGTCAGGCCAGGTCTCACGTCCGGCGTCCATGGAGGTCCGGGAGCCGCTCCGGAGGTCCTTGGACGTTCGGCGTCGGCCGGGGCGGGGAGCCGCTCCCGCCCTGCCGACATCCACCAATGTGCCGGACCCGTGTTAAGCGTGTGCTGCGCGGACGTGACACGCTCGTACCAGTTCCGCGAAGTCCACCCTTTCGGTGGGAAACCGCAAGTTCGCCGCCGTCACCAGGGGTTCACCGGACGTTTCCCGCTACTTCCCGCCCTTGGCGAGGAAGGCCAGCAGATCCTGGCGGCTGATGACGCCGGTGGGCTTGCCCTCCACGAGAACGATGGCCGCGTCCGCCCGCCCGAGGACCGACATCAGGTCGCCGACCGGCTCGCCGGAGCCGACCTGGGGCAGGGGGGCCGACATGTGCTTCTCCAGCGGGTCCTCCAGTGAGGCCCGCTGGGCGAACAGGGCGTCGAGCAGCTCGCGTTCGACGACCGAGCCGACGACCTCCGCGGCCATCACGTCCGGGTGGCCGGCGCCCGGCTTGACGATCGGCATCTGCGAGACGCCGTACTCGCGCAGGACCTCGATGGCCTGGCCGACGGTCTCGTCCGGGTGCATGTGGACGAGGGAGGGGATGGCGCCGTGCACCTTGTCGTTCAGGACGTCGGCGACGCGGGCGCTCGGGCCCTCGTCCTCCAGGAAGCCGTAGTCGGCCATCCACTCGTCGTTGAAGATCTTCGAGAGGTACCCGCGGCCGCTGTCCGGGAGCAGGACCACCACGACGCCGTTCTCGTCCAGACGTTCGGCGACCCGCAGGGCCGCGACGACGGCCATGCCGCAGGAGCCGCCCACCAGCAGGCCCTCCTCCTTGGCGAGGCGGCGGGTCATCTGGAAGGAGTCCTTGTCGGAGACGGCGACGATCTCGTCGGCGACGGTCCGGTCGTAGGCGGTGGGCCAGAAGTCCTCGCCGACGCCCTCGACGAGATACGGCCGCCCGGACCCGCCGGAGTACACCGACCCCTCGGGGTCGGCGCCGATCACCTGGACCTTGCCGTCACTGGCGTCCTTCAGATACCGGCCGGTGCCGGAGATGGTGCCGCCGGTGCCGACGCCCGCCACGAAGTGGGTGATCCTCCCCTCCGTCTGCTCCCACAGCTCGGGGCCGGTGGAGTGGTAGTGGGAGAGCGGGTTGTTGGGGTTGGAGTACTGGTCGGGCTTCCACGCGCCGGGCGTCTCGCGCACCAGCCGGTCGGAGACGTTGTAGTAGGAGTCCGGGTGCTCGGGGTCCACGGCGGTGGGGCAGACGACGACCTCGGCGCCGTAGGCCCGCAGGACGTTGATCTTGTCCGTCGACACCTTGTCGGGGCACACGAAGACGCACTTGTACCCCTTCTGCTGCGCCACGATGGCGAGCCCGACCCCGGTGTTGCCGCTGGTCGGCTCGACGATGGTGCCCCCGGGCTTCAGCGCCCCGCTCTCCTCCGCCGCCTCGATCATGCGCAGGGCGATGCGGTCCTTCACTGAGCCGCCGGGGTTGAAGTACTCGACCTTGGCCAGGACGGTCGCCTTGATGCCCTTGGTCACGCTGTTGAGCCTCACCAGCGGGGTGTTGCCGACGAGGCTGATCATCGAGTCGTGGAATTGCACCGTTGTCTCCGGATGCTTGCAAAAGAAGTGGGCCTGGTGGTCCAGCCAGCCTATGGCCTGATCGGGCGCCATGACGGCCGTTCACTCCCCGTTGGGATTGGGCCACGGTCCGTGCGGGGCAAGGAGTGGGTGTAGCGGGTTCGACGGAGGTGGCGGCGACGTATGACGAGCATGTCGAGGGCGAGGACGGCCAGGCGGATCGCGGCCGGCGCGGCGTACGGCGGCGGCGGTATCGGTCTGGTCGGCGCGGCGGCCATGGGGCTGTTGCTGGCGGAGGTGCGGCTGGCCAGGCGCCAGGTGGGCAACGGCACGACGCCGCACGTCCCGCAGGCCGAGGGCCGGTACGGCCATGTCTACGCCACCGTCGGCGAGCCGCCGCTGCGGCTGGTGATGCTGGGCGACTCCACGGCCGCGGGCCAGGGGGTGCACCGGGCGGGCCAGACCCCGGGCGCGCTGCTGGCGTCCGGGCTTGCGGCGGTGGCGGAGCGCCCGGTGGAACTGCGTAACGTCGCCCACCCCGGGGCCACCTCGGACGACCTGGACCGTCAGGTGGGGCTGACGCTGGCTGACCCCGAGCGGATCCCGGACGTCTGCGTGATCATGATCGGCGCGAACGACGTCACGCACCGGATGCCGGCCACGCGTTCCGTGCGCCATCTGTCCTCCGCGGTACGGCGGCTGCGCACGGCCGGTGCCGAGGTCGTGGTCGGCACCTGTCCCGACCTGGGCACGATCGAGCCGGTCCAGCAGCCGTTGCGGTGGCTGGCCCGCCGGGCCTCGCGCCAGCTGGCGGCCGCGCAGACGATCGGCGCGGTGGAGCAGGGCGGCCGCACGGTGTCCCTGGGCGACCTGCTGGGCCCGGAGTTCGAGGCGAACCCGCGGGAGTTGTTCGGCCCCGACAACTACCACCCCTCGGCGGAGGGCTATGCGACGGCGGCGATGGCGGTGCTGCCGACGGTGTGCGCGGCCCTGAGCCTCTGGCCGGCCGACGAGGACCGTCCGGACGCCTCCCGCCGTGAGGGCTTCCTGCCGGTGGCGAGGGCTGCGGCGGAGGCGGCGTCGGAGGCGGGCACGGAGGTCGCGGCCGCGATGCCGACGGGTCCGAAGGGGCCCTGGGCCCTGCTGAAGCGGCGGCGCAGGCGGCGGGTCAAGGAGGCGGAGCCGTCCCCCACCAGCGCGACGGGCGTGCAGTGACAAGCACCGGTTCGGGCACCTCCAGCGCGACGGGCGGGCAGTGACAAGCACCGGTTCGGGCACTTCCAGCCCGTCCGGCGTTTGAGGACGAGGCCCTTCGGGCCGATGCGGGGTCTGGGGGCGCAGCCCCCAGGGACGCCCGCCCCGTCCCGGCCGCACCTTCCCGCTCAACCGCCGGAGGCCCAAGCAAGCGCTTAGACATAGGTCACACCGCCGCACCCGTGACCCAGGCCATACGTCCGGGTAACTTCCCAAGCAGTCCGCCTGAACCCTCGTACGCCAATGGAGCCGTGATGCCCGAAGCCGTGATCGTCTCGACCGCCCGCTCCCCCATCGGCCGCGCCTTCAAGGGCTCCCTCAAGGACCTGCGCCCGGACGACCTCACCGCCACGATCATCCAGGCCGCGCTCGCCAAGGTCCCGGAGCTGGACCCGCGCGACATCGACGACCTGATGCTCGGGTGTGGTCTGCCCGGCGGCGAGCAGGGCAACAACCTCGGTCGCATCGTCGCCGTGCAGATGGGCATGGACCACCTCCCCGGCTGCACGATCACCCGGTACTGCTCCTCGTCCCTCCAGACCAGCCGGATGGCCCTGCACGCCATCAAGGCCGGCGAGGGCGACGTCTTCATCTCGGCGGGCGTGGAGATGGTGTCCCGCTTCACCAAGGGCAACTCCGACAGCCTCCCGGACACGCACAACCCCCTCTTCGCCGAGGCCGAGGCCCGCACCGCCGAGGTCGCCCAGCAGGAGGGCACCACCTGGCACGACCCGCGCGAGGACGGCCTCGTCCCCGACCCGTACATCGCGATGGGCCAGACCGCCGAGAACCTCGCCCGGGTGAAGGGCATCACCCGACAGGACATGGACGAGTTCGGCGTCCGCTCGCAGAACCTCGCCGAGGAAGCCATCAAGAACGGCTTCTGGGAGCGCGAGATCACCCCGGTCACGCTCCCCGACGGCACGGTCGTCTCCAAGGACGACGGCCCCCGCGCCGGCGTCACCATGGAGGGCGTCCAGGGCCTCAAGCCGGTCTTCCGCCCCGACGGCCTGGTCACCGCCGGCAACTGCTGCCCCCTGAACGACGGCGCCGCCGCGGTCGTCATCATGAGCGACACCAAGGCCCGCGAGCTCGGCCTCACCCCGCTCGCCCGCATCGTCTCCACCGGCGTCTCCGGCCTCTCCCCCGAGATCATGGGCCTCGGCCCGGTCGACGCCAGCAACCAGGCCCTGCGCCGCGCCGGGCTGACGATCGACGACATCGACCTGGTCGAGATCAACGAGGCGTTCGCCGCCCAGGTGATCCCCTCCTACCGCGACCTCGGCATCCCGCTGGAGAAGCTGAACGTCAACGGCGGCGCAATCGCCGTCGGCCACCCCTTCGGCATGACCGGCGCCCGCATCACCGGCACGCTCATCAACTCCCTCCAGTTCCACGACAAGCAGTTCGGTCTGGAGACCATGTGCGTGGGCGGCGGCCAGGGCATGGCGATGGTCATCGAGCGTCTGAGCTAAAAGGCGACCATGAGCTAAAAGGCGACCAGAACGTCAACGCTGCGTACCCGTATGGGCACTTAGTGCCACTCTTTGGCCCAGAACCGAGGAAAGTCCAAGGTTCTGGGCCGATTTGTGATCCAATCTCCCCCAGGATGTGACCTATCTCCCTTCGGGAAGGGATTTACGCAGGTCAGAGCCGTTTCACCAGCAAACCCCCGACCCAAAGTCCTGTCCGATTCGTGATGTTACGCACTGACAGCTGGATAGTCCGCCCTTCAAGCTGATGTAGGAAGTCGGGGGTCGACTTTGAACCGGGAGTACGTCAGTGAGCGCCATGCCGATCGCCTTGTTGGTCACCACGGCCGCCACGGGCGCCGTGGGCGTCGCCGTCCTGCGCACCCTCATGGTGTTGCGCCGACAGGTCGCCGCCCTGCACGCCGAGCTCGCCAGGAACAACACCGCGCCCGTGCGGGGTCTTGTACCGGCCGCCCGTCCCGCCGCTGACGTCGGCGAGATACGTGCCGCCGTGGCCGAGGCCCTCGCCGAGGAACGCGAGCGTGAACTCGCCGAGGCGCGTGCCTTCTGGGCCGCCCAGGAGGCGCGTGACGCCTCCGACGCGCCCTCGCTGCTCGGACTGCCCGACGTTGACCTGTTCCTGCCCCGGCAGGCCGATTTCGTGGGCCTGGAGCCGGTGTCGGAGTCCTCGGCCGACGCGGACGAGTTCGCCGGCGGTACCCCCGGGGACAGTCCGGAACTGGCCGCGGCCCGCCGCCGTCACCCCTCCCACCCGGACTTCGTTCCGGTGGGCTCACCGGTGGTGGGCGACCACGAACGCACGGTGGCGACCCTGGAGGACCTGGCGGCCTCCGGCACCGAACTGGCCGACGTCCGTCCGGGCCCCCTCGGCACGCTGGACGTCTACGTCTTCGCCGACGGCACGACCCTCTGCATGACGCCGGGCCACCGCGAGACGGCCGAGCGCCTGTCCGCGGCCCTGCGCGCGGGTGAGACACCGGTACTGCTGGGCGGCTCGGGCGTCTCGGGCGCGTACACACTGACGTTCGCGTGCGGTGAGGAGAACGTCTACATCCTGGCGGACCGGGTCATAGCCTCCCTGTAGGAGTCACACTCCGGCACGCTGCTGGGCCTGTGCCACCAGTTCCATCGCTTCTTCCACTTGGCTCTCGTCCGTCAGGACGAGAGCCAAGTCGTGTACGGCCACGGTGATCTGGTCGGCGGCGGCGAACATCCCCGCGTCCGGCATCTCGCGAAGCTCGGTCCCGGGCTCCTCGAGAACCTGCGTCCGACGGGCGAACTCCCGGGCCAGGCCCAGCGCCTCGGCGGCGGCGCCCCGCTGCAACCGGCTCTGCGGCGCGGCCCGCAGACGGTCGGCGAAATGGTCCACAGCCCGGGTCAGACGCGAGGTATCAGCCACCCGGCAACCGTACGCGTCCCACCGGGACTGTTGCCAACAGGCGAACGCTCAGGCACGGTGACCTGAAGGACCGGCTTACATCCCCTTTGCGTCCGGAGGCGCCGATGTCCCACGTCCTCTCCGAGGAGACCCACCGCAACCTGCTCGCCCGCATCCCCCACTGCACCGGTCGTGAAGTCTCCGACTGGCTCCGCACCGTCGACGAAGGCCCGGCCCTCTTCCGCTTCGAGGAAAAGGTCAGCTGGCTCCGCCACGAACACAACCTCGCGTACGGCCACGCCAAGGCGATCATCCACGAGTACGACCTGAGGAGGGCCGCGCGCAGGTACTTCTGAGCTGCGCACATGCCGAAGGGCCCCCGGTCGGAACCGGAGGCCCTTCGCCGTACGACCGTCGAGGACTAGTCGTTGCTGTTGAGGATCGCGATGAGTCGCAGGAACTCCATGTAGATCCACACCAGCGTCAGCGTGAGACCGAACGCGGCCAGCCACGCCTCCTCGCGCGGGGCGCCGTAGGCGATGCCGTCCTCGACCTGCTTGAAGTCGAGGGCGAGGAAGCAGGCGCCGAGCAGGACGCCGATGATGCCGAACAGGATGCCGAGGCCGCCGCTGCGGAAGCCGAGGCCGTCACCGCCACCGAAGGCGGCGAACAGCAGGTTGACCACCATCAGCAGCATGAAGCCGAGCGCGGCCGCCATCACGAAGCCGTAGAACCGCCGGTTCACGCGGATCCAGCCGGCCTTGTACGCCACCAGTACTGCGGCGAAGACCGCCAGGGTGCCGATCACGGCCTGCATGGCCGCGCCGCTCGCGATGCGGTTGTCGACGATGCTGGAGATGACGCCGAGGAACACGCCCTCGAACGCGGCGTACGACACGATCAGGGCGGGCGTGGCCGTGCGCTTGAAGGACTGCACGAGCGCCAGGACCATGCCGATCACGGCGGCACCGATACCGATGCCGTACGAGCGGCCGATGTTGGCGTCGTCGACGGGCAGCAGCGCCCAGGCGAGCGCGGCCGTGACGATCAGGATGCCGAGCGTGGTGCCGGTGCGCAGGACGACGTCGTCCATCGTCATCCGGCCGGTGGTCACCGGGGTCTGCGGCGGTGCGCCCTGCTGCAGGCCCTGCTGGGCGTACGGGTTGGTCGCGTACGGGTTGCCCTGCGGCTGCGCGTAGGGGCTGCCCTGCGTGCCCACGGCTGCGCCCCCGGCCTGCGGCGCGGTGTTGAAGCCCGCGTAGCCGTTGTCGCGGCTGAACCCCCGTCGCGAGAAGACCGGGTTGCTGCTCCTCATTTCACTCCTCCATGGCCACCGTCTGTGGACCTTGCCCTCAAGAGTAATGGGTAGGCAAAGGAATGACCCTAGTGCTTGAGGAGGATCTTCCCTCGATGTGCTGGCCAACACGCTACGCGTACGCGTGATTCCCGGCACCGGAGGGGCCTCACCCGAAGGGGAAGCCGGTGTACCCCTCGGCGAGGTCGGTCTCGGCGGCCCGCGAACCGGCGATCCGCTCCAGCCGGGCCAGCTGCATCCGGTCCTCGAAGGGAGTGGCGTCGGGCGCCCGGTGCAGGAGGCTCGTCATGTCGTACGAGAACCGTTCGGCCTGCCACACCCGGCGCAGACAGGTCTCCGAGTAGGCGTCGAGGCGTTCGGCCGAACCGGTCTCCTTCTGGTACGTCAGCGCCCTCGCGAAGGTCACGACGTCCCCCACGGCGAGGTTCAGGCCCTTGGCGCCGGTGGGCGGGACGATGTGCGCCGCGTCGCCGGCGAGGAAGAGGCGGCCGTGGCGCATGGGCTCGTGGACGAAGGAGCGCATGGGGGTGACGGACTTCTGGGTGATGGGCCCCCGGTCGAGCGTCCAGTCGTCGTCCGTCTCGAAGCGGCGCTCCAGCTCGTCCCAGATCTCCTCGTCCTCCCAGCTGCCGGCGTCCGCGCCCTCGGGGACCTGGAGGTACAGGCGGGAGACGGACGGGGAGCGCATGGACAGCAGGGCGAAGCCGCGGTCGTGGCGGGCGTAGACGAGTTCGTCGTGGGAGGGCGGGACGTCGGCGAGGATGCCGAGCCACGCGAAGGGGTACGCCCGTTCGAAGACCTGGGTCAGTTCGGCGGGGATCGCCTTCCTCGCGACGCCCCAGAAGCCGTCGCAGCCGACGACGTACGCGCACTCCAGGACGTCCTCGCGGCCCTCGTGCCGGAAGCGGACGCGCGGGGTGTCGGTGTCGGCGCCCTCGACGGCCAGGGCCTCCGCCTCGAAGAGCAGGGGGCCGCCGTCCTTGAGCTGGAGGGCGATGAGGTCCTTGCAGACCTCGGTCTGGGCGTAGACCATCACGGACCGGCCGCCGGTGAGGGCGGGGAAGTCGACGCGGTGGCGCTTCCTGTCGTAGCGCAGCTCTATGCCGTCGTGCGGGAGTCCCTCGCGGTCCATGCGTTCCCCGGCGCCGGCCGCGCGCAGCACGTCGACCGTGCCCTGCTCCAGGATCCCGGCGCGCTGGCGGTGCTCGACGTAGGCGCGGTCGCGGCTCTCCAGGACGACCGAGTCGATGCCGGCGTTGTGGAGGAGCCGGGCGAGGAGGAGGCCGGCGGGGCCGGCTCCGATGATGCCGACGGTGGTACGCATCGGGCGTTCCCTTCCGAGACCTTGTTCGACCGTGTTCGCAGAGTGAAATTTACTTCACTTGGATCTGCTGAGTTTGCGCCCAGGGTCTGGCGATGTCAACGCTCTGCGCGGCCGTCCGGCCCGCGGGTGGCTGCTGCGGGCCGGACGGCCGGGCGGGTCAGCGGCCGGGCCAGCCGTCCAGGTGGCGGTGCATGGTGACGTCGTCCTGCGCGTCCCCCTTCGGGGCGTCGGCCACGGCGTCCTGGAGGACCGCGTTGACCTCGGCGGCGAGGGCGTCGGCACGCGTGCGCAGATCGGTCGCGGGGACGTCGGAGCGGGTCAGGGCGTCCAGTCGGCGGTGGATGTCGGCGAGTTGCCGGCGGTGGGCGGAGTCGAGGCTGAGCGGGGTGGGCGTGGAGACCACGAACTGGTAGGCGCCGGCCAGGGTCTGGCAGCCGGTGCAGCTCTTGTTGGTGGCGTCGCTGAGGTTCACGGCGTTCAGGCGGGTGTGCTCACCCGCCATGGTGACGATCTGGAAGGACAGCGCGACCGAACGGCAGGCGTCGTCGGCGGTGCAGCCCGACGAGACCGCGTTGGCCTGGTTGCGCACGGAGGCCGCGTTCACCTTGCCGAACTGCCGGATGGTGAACGAGTCCTTCTCCTCCGTGTGGTCGAGGCGGTCGGCGTGGCTGAAGACGTGGTCCGACGCGACGGCGACCTTGGCGGCCCCGCTGGTGGCGGCCCCGCCGGTCGCGGCCTGCGCCGGCACGGCGGTCGCCACTCCGGCGACCCCGGCGGCGAACAGGCCCACGCGGACGGCACGCCGGGTGAACGGGGTGGAGGTGCGGGGTTTTCGGTGGCTGTTCAAGGGATCTCCCTGAAGGGATGGATGAGTACGGATGCGGGGGGGGGTGACGGCCGGACCGGCCGGGGTGCTCAGGACGCCCCCGGTGAACCGCCGGCCGGCGGTGGGGACGTGGTCTCGGTGGGTGAGGGCGGGATGCTCTCCGACGGGGTCGGGGACGGGGCGGGCGTGGAGGGTCCCGCTCCCGTACCCGGTGACGACGGTTCCGGGGCCGCCGATGTGCCCTGCGTCGGGGACGCCGGTCCGCGGGAGGAGCCCCCGGTCGCCGAGCCCGGTGCCGTCGCGGACGACGCCGGTGAGGCGGACGTCGACGTGTCGGTGGATGTCCCGGGGGTGGGGGCGGCGGAGCCCGTGGAGCGCCCTGCGGCCGAGGGCGGAACCGCACCGGGGCCCGTGCCCGCCGGGTCGCCCGAGGCGTCCTGGTCCGAGGGCGAGGCGTTGCCGTCAGGCGTCGTGGCCTGGCGGGGCTGCGGTTCCTCCGTCGACACCCCGGGCTGCAGGATCGGCGCGATCGGGGGCTTCTTCGGGAGCGGCTGAGGCGTCAGTCCGGACGTCCATGCGTAGCTGAGGCCCGTCAGTCCGGCGAGGACCACCGCGCACAGTGCCACCCGCAACCGGGGCCGCCCCGCCGTGGACCGCTTCGCGGCCCGCAGGAGCCGCCCTCCGATCTTCACGGAGAGATAGACGACACCGCCCATCGGGATCAGCAGCATCAGACAGCCCAGCACCCCGACGAGCCCCTCGACGACCTTGCCGTCCGCGAAGGCCGACCCCGTGCCGGAGAACTGCTCGACCATGGACCGGGTCATCGTGGCGATGATCCGGGGCAGGTTCCACAGCGCGTAGCCCATCTCGCCGATGATCAGCGGCACCATGGTGAGCACCCACGCGGCCACGATGGTCCGCGCCGACTTCTTCAGCCCGGCGACCTCCTGGCGCGCAGCCCGTCCCTTCCTGCCGGGCACGAGTCCGAGCAGGATCGGCTTGATCTTGCCGTAGAGGTCCGGAACCCCGGCGAGGTCGCCCAGGATGTAGTAGCCGTCGAGGCGCACCGCCGGCATCAGCTGTTCGAGGATCTCGAAGTGCCCGAGATACACCGCGGCCAGGAAGAACGGCTCCCCCGTGGCGAAGTACAGCCCGGCCATGCCGAGCATGAAGACGACGTTGAAGTAGACGCCGCCCAGGTCGGTCCTGATCCGCCCGCCGCGTCCGATCCGGTACACGTCCGTCACGTCCGTGTACATCGACGGCCAGATGAGGAAGATCCCGCAGCCGATGCACCCGGGCCGGGCGCCGCCGTAGGTGCACGCGGAGGCGTGGCCGAACTCGTGGAAGACGAGCGAGGCCACGGTCAGACCGAAGACGATCAGGATCAGCACCGGCTGGTCGAGGACCTCCAGGACCGGCTCGATCGCCCCGAAGAAACCGAACAGCCACACGTCCATGGCCACGGTCGTGAGCAGCACGGCCGCGACCACGACCGGCCGGTGCAGCCACGCGAACATCCGCGCGATCCGGGCCGTGCGCCGCTCGTCGAAGATGATCCGGTGGCCCTTGAGGGCGAGCAGCAGGTCGGAGCGCGGGGCGTCGACCTCGTCGCTCTCCTGGCCCTCGGGGACCGTCACCCCGAGCGGTTCGAGCTTCTTCTCCACCAGGAAGCGGATGTTCTCGCCGCTGACCTCGCGGCCGAATCTCGCGCTCACCCGGTGGGCGATCGACTCGGTGTCGCGCACGCCGTCCACGGACGACGCCACGAGATGCAGCAGCCGCGACAGCTGTACGACCTGCCCGTCCCCCCGACGGGCGATGTACTTGGGCTCGGTGAAGCCCGACCCCTGGTACTCGCCGTGCAGTCGCAGTCCCGCGCTCAGCCGCGGCACGAGCCGCTGTTCGACGACCGGCAGGCTGCCGGTGGCCACCTGCTCGTACGTCACCGGCCAGCCGCCGGGTCCGGGCACCGGCCCGGGGTCGTACAGCGTCGGGAGCCCGTCTCCGAGCACTGTCATATGTGGTCTCCCCCCACGTCCTCCCCGCTTCCCCCCTTGCATGACCGTCGGGGTGGACCGCACCGCTGGTACGGGCGGTCCACCCCGACGGCCGGATCACGCCGGCGCTACTGCTTGACGACGATCGACTGCGAGGCCTGCGACTCGGCGACCGAGTAGGAGGAGTGGTCGTTGAGCGCCGCGGACTGGTTGTCCGCCTGGATGTTGGCGATGTGCTTGGTGACGTTGGTCGTCTTGTTGAAGCTGAACTTCAGACGGCCCAGGGCCTCGCGGCCCGGCAGCAGCTCGGCGGACTCGGTCTCCAGCTCGTGCATGTCCATGCTCATGACGGACGTCCTTTCAGGTGATGTGGATCGGGTGCGAGGTGGTGCGCGGGTGTTACTGGGTGACCGTGATGCTCTGGCCCGCACTGGAGGCGGCGGCCGACGCGAAGGAGTGGTCGTTGACGGCCAGGGACGAGTTGTGGGCCTCGACGTTGGCGATGTGCTTGGTCACGTTGGTCGTCTTGTTGAAACTGAACTTCAGACGACCGAGCGCCTCCCGGCCCGGCAGCAGTTCCGCGGACTCGGCCTCGAGCTCGTGAGCGTCCATCATGATCAATTCCCCCTCAGGGATGGGCGTTTCCGGTCGGACCGAGTCAGGTTCCCCCCACACTCTGTCCAACTTGGTCGGACGTACTGTCCAACGAGATTGGACACTAGGGCCTGGCGGGACCCTTGCGCAACCCGTTCGGGGAATCACCCTTTCGGCGGCGGGAGGGGCCGCCCGTAGAATCGGCTGCGACATGGACGGTTCCGCCGAGCGGCGAGCAGGAAGTGACCCACCCGTGGCCAACGCACTGCAGCAGTTGATCCGTGAGCGCCTGGACCGCAAGGGCTGGTCCTACGGCGACGTGGCGCGCCGCGGCGGCATCCCGCGCTCCACCGTCCACCACCTGGCGACCACCGACCGCGTCGTCCGCATGCCTCAGTCGACCACCCTGGAGGGCCTGTCCAAGGGGCTGGAACTGCCGTTGGACACCGTGCGCCGCTCCGCCGCCGAGGCCTGCGGCATCCATGTGTACGGTTCACCGGCCGGCCAGGACCCGGACGGCGCGGCCCGCCCGGCCGACCCCGAGGTGGACCTGCTCATCGCCAGCCTCCAGAAACTCTCGGCCGACGACCGCCGCCACGTGACCGCGCTCGTGGAGTCCCTCCTGGACCGCACCCCGAAGAAGTAACCACCCGGCCACACCCGTCCGGGCCCGAGCGTCGCTCCGGAGAACGAACTGTCGGTCGCCGAGCTCACCCTGACCGTCCCGGTGCGCAACGCCACGACCAAGAGGCCACCGTCTCCGCCGCGTTCGGCGACGTCCGCGTCTCCCGCACGGTCACCGTCCCGGCCGGCGAGGACATCGCCCCAGGCAAGCGTCCATCCGGACGCCGGCCCACCCCACGGACGCGTCCCGGACCGTACGCGCAACCGCCCGGTGCCCCCCGCGCCCACCCCACGGACCCCCGACCCCCGAGTCCGACGCGAACGAGCCCACCCGTGGCCAAGGAAGTGACCGTCCGGAAGCAGGTCCCGGCGGTCCGCGACCGCGGATGTTCACTCTTCCGTGGAGTCGGAAAAGAATGTCGACTGTGGCCGAAAGCACCGCACTCCCCCGCTAGTCTCTCGTCCTGCCCGAGGAGCGAGAGCCGCACGACCCCGGGCTCCCAGGGGGGAATGTGTTGTTCGTGCATGGCGGGCCGGCCACAGCCGTGGTCCGCGGGCCCGCCGGTGAATCGGTCGTTCTGCTCTCCGGCGAGCTGCCCGAGGTACTGACCGATCAGTCAGTTACCGAACTCGTGGAACTGGCCGCCGCCGTCCTGGACGCGGACGAGCTGCCCCTGTTCCACACCTGTCTGAGAACACTGCGCCGCGACGGCCTGCGCGCCGGCCGCCGGATCGAGATCGACGGCGCCGTACTGACCGTCTACGAAGGTTGACGGCGGCGTACCGGCCCACGCGTGAGAACTCACTGCGTGGGCGGGAAAGTGCCCGGAGCCGGACTTGAACCGGCACGCCCGCGAAGGGGCAGCGAGGTTTAAGCTCGCCGTGTCTGCATTCCACCATCCGGGCAGGCCATGGGCTCCGCGTCGAGGTTCCGAGCCTATCGGGAGGCATCCCCCGAACAGCGGACGGGCGGACCGATGTTGTCTTATTTTATTGACGTCTGAGGGTGCATCAGACCACGGAACACGCCATCCGCACTTGCCAATAGCGTTACGTGGGACACCCGGCCGCGCATGCGGAATGACGGAATTTCACCGTCCGAACAAGGACGCTCCACCTGTTCTCTGCACGTGCCCCGATGAGGGGCCTCCGTCATCCCCAGGTATGACAGCCGGCGGCGCGGTCCCTCCAAAGTCTGCCTTCGGAACCAGAACTGCGGCTGACTACACGGCGCGCTGCGGCCACCACGATGGAAGACGTCCTTCAACGATGTCGTCCCGCTAGGAGTTCCATCCCGTGACCACCACTCCCGTCGCCGGCCGGACCACCACCGTGGCCGCGCGCGCCACGGATCTGTCGAAGATCTACGGACAGGGCGAGACCCAGGTGGTCGCCCTGGACCGGGTCACCGTCGAGTTCCGCCAGGCCGAGTTCACCGCGATCATGGGCCCCTCCGGCTCCGGCAAGTCCACGCTGATGCACTGCGTCGCCGGCCTCGACACCTTCTCCTCCGGTTCGGTCCGCATCGGCGAGACCGAGCTCGGCTCGCTGAAGGACAAGCAACTGACCAAGCTGCGGCGGGACAAGATCGGCTTCATCTTCCAGGCGTTCAACCTGCTGCCGACCCTGACGGCCCTGGAGAACATCACCCTCCCGATGGACATCGCCGGCCGCAAACCGGACAAGCAGTGGCTGGAATCGGTCATCCAGATGGTCGGGCTGCGGGACCGCCTCAGTCACCGGCCCGCCCAGCTCTCCGGCGGCCAGCAGCAGCGCGTCGCCGTCGCCCGGGCCCTCGCGTCGAGGCCCGACATCATCTTCGGCGACGAGCCGACCGGAAACCTCGACTCACGCTCCGGCGCCGAGGTGCTGGGCTTCCTGCGCAACTCCGTTCGGGAGCTGGAGCAGACGGTCGTCATGGTGACCCACGACCCGGTGGCCGCGGCGTACGCGGACCGGGTGGTGTTCCTCGCGGACGGCCGGATCGTCGACGAGATGTACCAGCCCACCGCCGAGAACGTCCTTGATTTCCTGAAGCAGTTCGACGCGAAGGGCCGCACCTCCTGATGTTCCGCACCGCCCTGCGCAACGTACTCGCGCACAAGGCCAGACTGCTCATGACCGTGCTCGCCGTCATGCTCGGCGTTGCGTTCGTGTCCGGCACCCTCGTCTTCACCAACACCATCTCCGAGGCCTACCAGAAGAGTTCGGCCAAGGGCTTCGACCAGGTCGACGTGGCCGTCACCGCCGAGTCCCGGGAGGACAAGGGCAACACGATCGGGAAGAACCCCGACCTGACCCAGGCGCTGCTCGAGAAGAGCGCCGGGGTTCCGGGGGCCTCGAACGCCATCGGCGTCGTCAGCGGATTCACCGCCATCGCCGACAAGGACGGCAAGCTCATCGGCGGCGGCTTCCAGTCGCAGGGCGGCAACTACTACGGGGACAAGGACCCCCGGTACCCGCTCGCCGAGGGCGCCGCACCGCACGGCGCGAACCAGGTCGCGATCGACTCCGAGACGGCGAAACGGGCCGGCTACAAGGTCGGTGACACCGTGCGCATCTCGGTCGACGGCCCGGTCCTGAAGCCGGTCGTCACCGGCATCTTCACCACCGACGACGGCAATGTCGCCGCCGGCGGCAGCCTCGCCCTCTTCGACACGGCCACCGCCCAGAAGCTGTTCGGCAAGCCGGGGACGTACGACGAGATCGACGTGAAGGCGGCCTCAGGCACCTCCCAGACCGCGCTGAAGGCCGCGCTGGACAAGGCGCTTCCCGCCGACCTGGTCGAGACCGAGACCGGAAAGGAACTCGCCGACGAGCAGGCCGAGATGATCGCCTCCTCGATGAGCGGCCTCAAGCAGGGACTGCTGGTCTTCGCGGGCATCGCGCTCTTCGTCGGCACCTTCATCATCGCCAACACCTTCACCATGCTGGTCGCCCAGCGCACCAAGGAGCTGGCGCTGCTCAGGGCCGTCGGCGCGTCCCGCAGGCAGGTCACGCGGTCGGTTCTGGTCGAGGCGTTCGTGGTGGGCCTGGTCGCCGCCGTGACCGGTCTCGTGGCCGGTATCGGCATCGGCGCCGGGCTCAGGTCCCTCATGGGCACGCTCGGGGCGACCGTCCCGGACGGGCCGCTCGTCATCACGCCGGGCACGGTCGGCGTGGCCCTCGCGGTCGGTGTCCTGATCACCATGCTGGCGGCCTGGCTGCCGGGCCGCAGGGCGGCGAAGATCCCGCCGGTCGCGGCGATGAGCAGTGTGCACGCGAGGGCGACGACCAAGTCGCTGGTGCTGCGCAACACGCTGGGCGCGCTGTTCAGCGGGGCGGGTGTCGCCGTCATCCTGGCGGCCACCACCATGGACGGCTCGGACGGCCAGGCTCCGATGGGCATGGGCGCGGTCCTGCTGATCATCGGTGTTTTCATCCTCACCCCCCTGCTGTCCCGCCCGCTGATCGCGGCCGCGGCACCGCTCCTGCGCGTCTTCGGCGTCTCCGGGAAGCTGGCCCGCCAGAACTCGGTGCGCAACCCGCGCCGTACGGCCGCCACCGCCTCCGCGCTGATGATCGGGCTCACCCTGATCACCGGTATGACGGTGATGGCGGGCAGCCTGCAGAAGTCGATCGACAAGATGGCGTCGGCGGCCGTCAAGGCGGACTACGTCGTCTCGATGGCCAACGGCAACGAACTCTCGGCGGACGTCGAGAAGAAGCTGGCGAAGGTCGACGACGTCACCGCCGTCAGCCCGCTGCGCAACGCGGCCTCCCGCATCGACGGCGAGACCGAGTACCTGACCGGCGTCAACGGCTCCGCGATCGGCGAGCTGACCGACCTCAAGGTGGCAGACGGCGCGTTCAAGGTCGGCGGCAGCCAGGTGGTCGTGGACCAGGACCGGGCCAAGTCCTTCGGCTGGAAGGCGGGTTCGACCTTCACCGTCCACTACGAGGACGGCAAGGCGCAGAAGCTCACGGTCGCCGGGGTCTACGAGGGCAACGAGCTGATCAGCGGCATCCTGCTCGACACCGCGACGCTCAATCCGCATCTGAGCGATCTGTCCGACATGCAGGTCATGCTGAAGACGTCCGACGGCGCCTCCGCCACGACCAAGGACAGGCTGGAGAAGGCCCTCGGCTCCAACCCGGCCATCAAGGTCCAGGACAAGAAGGATCTGTCGGACTCCATCGCGCAGATGTTCACGCTGATGCTGAACATGCTCTACGGCCTGCTCGCCATGGCGGTGATCGTCGCGGTCCTCGGGGTCATCAACACCCTGGCCATGTCGGTGTTCGAGCGCTCCCAGGAGATCGGCATGCTCCGCGCGATCGGCCTGGACCGCAAGGGCATCAAGCGGATGGTCCGCCTGGAGTCACTGGTCATCTCCCTGTTCGGCGGGGTCCTGGGCATCGGCCTGGGCGTCTTCTTCGGCTGGGCGGCCGGTGAGCTCCTCGGCACGAAGATGGCGACGTACGAACTCGTCCTGCCCTGGGCCAGGATGGCGGTGTTCCTCCTGCTGGCGGCCACGGTGGGCATCCTCGCCGCCCTGTGGCCGGCCCGCCGTGCGGCCCGCATGAACATGCTGGCGGCCATCAAGGCGGAGTAAGTACGAGCGGCCATAAGGCACTTGGGGGCCCGCTGCCCGACAACGGGCCCCCTCTCCCTGCCCGGCGCCCCACCGACCGGCACGGGATCCACGCACCGCGACCAGTCCCCCAGGCAGCGGCACCAACCGCTCCGGACAGCCTGCGCACCGCGCAAAGACAGGCAGCCGCACCGCACTTGGAGCCCGCCACTCGGCGACGGCCCCCTGTTCCCGCCCGGCACCGCGCCGACCCCCGCGGGATCCGCGCACCGCAGCCGACCGCACCGACCCCTCCGGCCGACCTGCGCACCGCGCAAAGACAGCCAGCCGCACCGCACTTGGGGCCCGCTGCCCGGCAGCGGGCCCCTGTTCCTGCCCGGCGCCCCGCAGGATCCGGGCGGTCGCGCCAGCCGCTTCGCCGGTCGGCGGGGCCGCCGCCCGCGCTACCTCACGGCCGCGGGCCGTACGCATGACGGACGGCGACATCCGGAGGCTCCCATGGGAGTCAGTTCCAGGTGCGGGACCTCAGCGGCAGCCCGGACGCGCCGGATTCGGTGGCTCTGACGGCGAGTACCTGGTTGACGCCGATGCGGTTGCGTTCGAAGGCGAGGGCGCACGCGGCCATGTACAGCCGCCACACACGGGCCCGCCCGGGCCCGGCGAGCCGGACCGCGCGCTGCCACTGGGACTCCAGGTTGGCGACCCAGCGGCGCAGGGTGTGGGCGTAGTGCTCGCGGATCGACTCCACGTCCCGCACCTCGAACCCGGCCCGCTCCAGCATGGTGACGGTGGTGCCGAGAGGGGCGAGTTCGCCGTCGGGGAAGACGTAGGCGTCGATGAACTCGTCGAGGTCGTACGTCGATTCGTCGCGCTGCGGGCGCCGGGCGATCTGGTGGTTGAGGAGCCGTCCGCCGGGCCTGAGGAGCTTCAGCAGGACTTCGGCGTACTCCAAGTACCGTTCCGCGCCGACATGTTCGGCCATGCCGATGGACGAGACGGCGTCGTACGGCCCGTCGGTGACGTCCCGGTAGTCCTGCACCCGGATCTCGACCCGGTCGGTGAGTCCCTCGTCGGCGACGCGCTTGCGGGCGTAGGCCGCCTGCTCCTGGGAGAGGGTGATGCCGACGACGCTCACGCCGTACTCGCGGGCGGCGTGGATGGCCATGGAGCCCCACCCGCAGCCCACGTCGAGGAGCCTTAGCCCGGCCCGCAGTTCGAGCTTGCGGCAGACGAGGTCGAGCTTGTCGCGCTGGGCGCCCTCCAGGGTTCCCTCGGGTTCGGGAGCCTCCCAGTAGGCGCACGAGTACACCATCGACGGTCCGAGGACGATCTCGTAGAAGCCGTTGCCGACGTCGTAGTGGTGGCTGATGGCCCGCTTGTCGCTGCGCTTGGTGTGCAGATGGCCGCGGGCCCGGCGGATCTCCTCGGGCGGCGGGGCGGGGGGCAGCGGCGGTCCGGCGAGGGCGACGAGCCCGCGGACGGCGGAACGCACCTCGGGGTCGCGCAGGGCCTGGAAGAGGGTCCTCGCGTCCTCCCCGCGCTCCCACACGAGCCCCGAGATCAGGTCGAGGGCGGTGTAGAGATCGCCGTCGATGTCCAGGTCTCCCGTGACCCAGGCGCGGGCCAGCCCCAGCTCACCCGGCTTGAACAGCAGCCGGCGCACGGCACGCCGGTTGCGCACGACCAGCGCGGGCGCGTCGGGCGGCCCGGCCTCCGAACCGTCCCAGGCGCGGATCCGCACCGGGAGCGGCACTCCCAGCAACTGTCCGACGAGGTCCCTGAGCCGCAGCGCGGCATCTGCCATGGCGTACACCTCCGTGACGAGGATCCCGGAATTGTCCACCTGGGTAAACAGCGGCATGCCGGGGCGCAGTCCCTTCGGCGGGTTACGTCTGGGCAAAACACATGCAACAACCACGTACATCCGGTGGGTGCGGGAACGCCGAAGGACCTCCCGCACCACGGATGGCGGGAGGTCCTTCGGGGTGGATCAGCGACCGGGGCCGGTCAGGAGACCGGAGCCGGTCAGGAGGCCTTCGCCTCGGTCTTCTTCGGCTCGGCGGCCGGCACGGGCCTCGCGGCCTCGTAGAACTCCTCGCGCGGGTGCTCCATCGCGCCGAGGGAGACGACCTCGCGCTTGAGGAACATCCCGAGCGTCCAGTCGGCGAAGACGCGGACCTTGCGGTTCCAGGTCGGCATGGCCAGACCGTGGTAGCCGCGGTGCATGTACCAGGCGAGACGACCCTTGAGCTTGATCTTCATCTTGCCCATGACGATCATCGCGACGCCCTTGTGCAGGCCGAGACCCGCGACAGCACCCTTGTTGGAGTGGCTGTAGTCCTTCTGCGGGAAGCCCCGCATCCCGGAGATCACGTTGTCGCCGAGGACCCGCGCCTGCCGCAGCGCGTGCTGGGCGTTCGGCGGGCACCAGGCGTTCTCGACGCCGGCCTTGCGGGCGGCGACGTCCGGGACCTGGGCGTTGTCGCCGGCGGCCCAGATGTAGTCGGTGCCCTGGACCTGGAGGGTCGGGGCGGTGTCCACGTGACCGCGCGGGCCCAGCGGGAGGCCGTAGCGGGCCAGGACCGGGTTCGGCTTGACGCCGGCGGTCCACACGATGGTGCTGGAGTCGACCTCGAGGCCGTTCTTGAGGACCACGTGGCCGTCGACGCAGGAGTCCATCGAGGTGGAGAGGTAGATCTCCACGCCCCGGCTCTCCAGGTGCTCCTTGCCGTACTGGCCGAGCTTGGGGCCGACCTCGGGGAGGATCTTGTCGGCGGCGTCGACGAGGATGAACCGCATGTCCTCGCGCGAGACGTTGCTGTAGTACTTGGCCGCGTCGCGGGCCATGTCCTCGACCTCGCCGATGGTCTCCGCACCCGCGAAGCCACCGCCGATGAAGACGAAGGTGAGCGCCTTGCGGCGGATCTCCTCGTCGGTCGTGGAGTCGGCCTTGTCGAGCTGCTCAAGGACGTGGTTGCGCAGGCCGATGGCCTCCTCGATGCCCTTCATACCAATGCCCTGCTCGGCGAGGCCGGGGATCGGGAAGGTGCGGGAGACCGCGCCGAGCGCGATCACCAGGTAGTCGAAGGGCAGCTCGTACGCCTCGCCGACCAGCGGGGCGATCGTGGCGACCTTGCGGTCCTGGTCGATGGTGGTGACCCGGCCGGTGAGAACCTCCGCCTTGGGCAGCACGCGTCGCAGCGGGACGACGACGTGGCGCGGGGAGATGTTGCCGGCGGCGGTTTCGGGGAGGAAGGGCTGGTAGGTCATGTACGACCGGGGGTCGACGACCGTGACGGTCGCCTCGCCGTAGCGCATCTTCTTGAGAATGCGCCGAGCTGCGTACAGGCCTACGTACCCACCGCCTACTACGAGGATCCTGGGACGCTCCGTGGTGCTCATGGCATCGAGTATCCACCCGCCCCAGGGGGGTCGCTCGTGCGCCCCTTCACAAGCTCTTGCAGAGGGTGTGTTATCCTCCGCGACTCGCGTGATCCACGTCATGGCGCGAGACGGGAACCACCGTGTAGGGCGACCCGTTGTCAATGCCGCGTGAGCTGCCTCTCTGCGCCGAAAGCCCTCCTGTGAGAGACCCGCGCGACCCCCTCGCGCGACCCTCGCCCGAGGTCCGCATCCCACCGTTTTGAACGTGTTCACAGGGGTGTTGGGACCCCGGAAGGGCCAACCGGACCAGATTCGTCGTCCGACAGGGCCCAATTCCTTGTGAAGAACTTCACGAACTTTCCCGGCGACACGTCAAGGAGGGCCCCCGAAGGGCCCCCCGGACGCGCTCATACGTTGTTCTCCCTGCTCAGCAGAGGTGCTCGACAGGGTCCTGCGGAGTCCTACGCGACCGACCACGCGATGCCGTCGAGGATGTCGTGCTCGCTCACGACGACCTCCTCGGCGCCGATCCGCTCCATGATCGACAGGAGTACGAGAGCCCCGGCGGCGATGACGTCCACGCGCCCGGGATGCATGGAGGGGACGGCCGCGCGCTCGGCGTGGGTGGAGTGCAGCAGCCAGTCGGTGATCTCCCGGACGCGCTCGTGGGAGATCCGGGAGTGGTGGATGGCCTGCGAGTCGTACTCGGGCAGCTCCTGCGCGATCGCCGACACGGTGGTGACGGACCCGGCGAGCCCCACCAGCGTGCGCGCCTCGCGCAGCGGGACGGTCTCCTCGGCCAGGTCGAGAGCGGCCTCGATGTCGGCCCTCATGGCCGCGATCTGCGCGTCGGTGGGCGGGTCGCTGACGACCCCGTCCCGCACGAGGTGCCGCTCGGTCATCCGCACACAGCCCACGTCGACGGAGCGTGCGGCGCGCACATGGCCGTCGCCCACCACGAACTCCGTCGAACCACCGCCGATGTCCACCACGAGGTAGGGCCTGGCCAGGTGGTCGCTGCCCTTGAGTTCCTTGGTCGCCCCGGTGAAGGAGAACTCCGCCTCCTGGTCCCCGGAGATGACCTCGGGCTCGACCCCGAGGATGTCGAGGACCCCGCGTACGAACGCGTCCCGGTTCTCCGCGTCCCGGGAGGCGGAGGTGGCGACGAACCGCAGCCGCTCGGCCCCGTGCTCCTTGATGACCGCCGCGTACTCCCGGCACGCGGCGAAGGTCCGCTCCAGCGCCTCGGGCGCGAGCCGCCCGGTCCGGTCGACGCCCTGTCCGAGCCGCACGATGGTCATACGACGGTCCAGGTCGACCAGTTCGCCGGTCTCGGGGTCGCAGTCGGCGACGAGGAGGCGGATGGAGTTCGTACCGCAGTCGACGGCGGCGACGCGGGTCATCGGTCGTCTCCCTCGACCGGCTTGAAGGCGAAGTGGCCCGTGCCGTCCTCGGAGGCGTGCACCTGCCACCCCGCACCGGTCGGCGGCCCGAAGGGCTTCACGCACGCGCCCTTGCGCCACCACTCCGGCAGCATCGCGATCGCCTCGTCGCCCAGCGGGTTGACGCCCGGGCCCGCGGCGAGCGAGTGGCCCACCAGGACGTGCAGGCACTTCACCCGGTCCGGCATGCCGCCCGCGCTCGGGAAGCCCTCCAGCACCTCGATGGCGTCACGGCGGGCGATGTAGTCCTCGTGCGCGGCCCGGTACGCCGCCGCGAGCTCCGGGTCGGTCTGGAGCCGCTCCGTCATCTCCTTCATGACACCGTTCGCCTCGAGGGTGCCGATCGCCGAGGCGGCGCGCGGGCACGTCAGGTAGTACGTCGTCGGGAAGGGCGTGCCGTCGGGCAGCCGAGGCGCGGTCTCCACGACGTCCGGCTGCCCGCACGGACACCGGTGCGCGATCGCCCGCAGCCCGCGCGGCGGCCGCCCGAGCTGCTGCTTGAAGGCCTCGACGTCCGCGTCGGTCGGCTCGGTTCGCGGAGTGGAGGGCGGAGGCGTTTCCATGCCTGTCTTTCTATCGGTCCATCGGTCGGTTCACTGGTCGGAGGCGTCGGACTTGTCGACCCCGTCCCAGAGGTTCGCGTACCAGGGGCGGTCGGCGGCCCCGAGGTCGGTGTGCGACTGTTTGGCCGCGTCCGGGTCGACCACGATGAAGCCCGTCTCGCCCGGCATCACATAGTGCAGCCGCTGCCGGATCTGCTGCTCGGCGTACGTGTCGTCCTGCCAGCGTGCCTTGAGGTCGCGCAGCTTCTCCACCCGCTCGGCGGCCCGCGCCTTCTCCCGCTGCAGGTCGGCGATCTCGGCGCGCTGGGAGACGTACTGCCTTATCGGGTACGCCAGCGCCACCACCAGCGTGCACAGCACGAGCGCGAGCAGCGCGGCCCGGCCGGTCAGCCGGGAGCGGCGGGCCTGTCGCTTGGTCTGGGAGCGGTAGACACGGGCCGCGGTCTGCTCGCCGAGCAGTCTGATCCTGGTCGCGGTGGAGAAACGGTCCCGGTCCTTCACGGCCATCGGCTTTCCGCCTCCCCTTCTACGTGCGTACGTCCCCGCACACGGTACGGGACCGGTACGGGGACGTACGT
This sequence comes from Streptomyces sp. NPDC050759, assembly GCF_044456945.1. Taxonomy (NCBI): domain Bacteria; kingdom Bacillati; phylum Actinomycetota; class Actinomycetes; order Kitasatosporales; family Streptomycetaceae; genus Streptomyces; species Streptomyces sp. NPDC050759. The sequence continues at coordinate 115,805 of NZ_JBITGI010000016.1, forward strand.
ACGACTGGCGAAGGCTTAGCCCTGCCGGGGTCAGCCCTTGAAGCTGCTCAGCCCTTGAAGCGCGGGAACGCGGAGCGGCCGGCGTACACCGCCGCGTCGTCGAGGATCTCCTCGATGCGCAGGAGCTGGTTGTACTTGGCGACGCGCTCGGAGCGGGCCGGCGCACCGGTCTTGATCTGGCCGCAGTTGGTGGCGACGGCGAGGTCGGCGATGGTGACGTCCTCGGTCTCGCCGGAGCGGTGCGACATCATGCACTTGAAGCCGCTGCGCTGGGCGAGCTCGACGGCGTCCAGGGTCTCGGTGAGCGAGCCGATCTGGTTCACCTTGACGAGCAGGGCGTTGGCGGCGCCGTCGTCGATGCCGCGGGCCAGGCGCTCGGGGTTGGTGACGAACAGGTCGTCGCCGACGATCTGGACCTTGTCACCGAGCTTGTCGGTGAGGACCTTCCAGCCGGCCCAGTCGTCCTCGAACAGCGGGTCCTCGATGGAGACGAGCGGGTAGGCCGCCACGAGCTCCTCGTAGTACTCCGTCATCTCGGCGGCGGAGCGGTCCTTGCCCTCGAACTGGTACTTGCCGTCCTTGTAGAACTCGGAGGCGGCGACGTCGAGCGCCAGGGCGACCTGCTCGCCGGGGATGTAACCGGCTTCCTTGATGGCCTCGAGGATGAGGTCCAGGGCGGCGCGGTTGGACTCCAGGTTCGGCGCGAAGCCGCCCTCGTCGCCGAGGCCGGTGGACAGGCCCTTGCTCTTCAGGACCTTCTTGAGGGTGTGGTAGACCTCGGTGCCCCAGCGCAGCGCCTCGGAGAAGGACTCCGCGCCGATCGGGGCGATCATGAACTCCTGGATGTCCACGTTGGAGTCGGCGTGCGAGCCGCCGTTCAGGATGTTCATCATCGGCACCGGCAGCAGGTGCGCGTTCGGGCCGCCCAGGTAGCGGAAGAGCGGGAGGTCGCTGGCCTCGGAGGCGGCGTGCGCGACGGCGAGGGAGACGCCGAGGATGGCGTTGGCGCCGAGCGAGCCCTTGTTGTCGGTGGCGTCCAGGTCGAACATCGCCTGGTCGATCAGGCGCTGCTCGGTGGCGTCGTAGCCGACCAGCTCCGGGCCGATCTGCTCGATGACGGCGAGGACGGCCTTCTCGACACCCTTGCCGTGGTAGCGGTTCGGGTCACCGTCGCGGAGCTCGATGGCCTCGAAGGCGCCCGTGGAGGCGCCGGACGGGACGGCGGCACGACCCGTGCTGCCGTCGTCGAGGCCGACCTCGACCTCGACCGTGGGGTTGCCTCGGGAGTCCAGGATTTCCCGGGCTACGACGACGTCGATGGACGGCACGAGCATCTCCTTCTTGGGGTGTGACACGGTCCGCCGGGACCGCGGTGGGTTCTGCGAGACCGAGCCTAACCGCCTCCGGAGGATCGGCCACCGTGTGGACCGCCCCGTGGACAGAACCGAGAGTAAATTGTTTCTGAACTGAACAAAGACGTCCCGGTGGCGGCACATGAAAAGACCCCGCCCCGGTGCGTACGGGGGAACACGCACCGGAGCGGGGAGCCCGTGGGGACGGGGGGACCCTCACGAGGCCTTCATCGTGAAGGACACGGATGTGAGAGCGCTGTGGTTCAGCTGGGTCTTACTTCAGGTGCAGCTGCTGGCCGGGGTAGATGAAGTCGGCGTCGGTGATGATGTCCTTGTTCAGCTTGAACAGCTTCTGCCAGCCGCCCTTGACCTTGTGCTTCTCGGCGATCGAGCTGAGGGTGTCACCCTTGACGACCTTGTACTCGCCGTCACCCTTCTTGACCTTCTTGCCGGTCGGGGTGGTGACGGTCTTCTTGGCCGCCGGACGGTCGGTCGAACGGGAGGCGCTCTGCTCCTCGGTCGAACGGCTGCTCGTGTTCGAGGAGCTGCCGGAGGAGGACGAGCTGCTGCCGCCGCTGTAGCCGGCGCTGGACAGGCCCTTGCCGCAGACCGGCCAGGCACCCTTGCCCTGCGAGGCGAGGACCTTCTCGGCGACGGCGATCTGCTGGGACTTGCTGGCCTGGTTGGCCTGCGCGGCGTACTGCGTGCCGCCGTACGCGGCCCAGGTGGAGGCCGAGAACTGCAGGCCGCCGTAGTAGCCGTTGCCGGTGTTGATGGACCAGTTGCCGCCGGACTCGCACTGGGCGACGGTGTCCCACTCGGAGGCGGTGGCGGCGGAGGCGTTGCCGGCCGCCATCAGCGGGGCGGCGATGGCGACACCGGTGACACCGGCAAGCGCGGCGGCACGGGTGGCCTTGGACGGACGACGGTGCTTGCCCTTACCGGAAAACAGCATGGTGGATCCCCTCACCGACGCCTGCGAGGTGAGCTGTCGGGTTCGGGCCGGTTGAGTTGCCCGGCCGCACATCTCGCGATGCGCGGCTTCACCCCAAGCCGGTCCAGCGTGAACTGCTGGGCCCGGCACTTACCTTGGGTCCCCCGCTCCTGCCTACGGCGCTTGACGCGACGACTGTTCCCGTACGGCCGCTGGCAGGATTCGGCGTTGCGACAGACGGGGCTCGGGTTGCCGAGCGGTCACGACCGTAGACACGCGTTCGGCGGAATTTCAAAGACGATCAAGGCTTCTGAGACTCATCCCACACTTTCACCAAAGGGGACATTCGGTGCGAAGTGTGACGTGAACTCCCGTTGTTTTTCTGGGCTTTTCAGCCCTATTCAGCCCCTGTGTCGAGCGTCTGACCGGCGACGATGTTGCTCGGGTCGGCCCCGATGCGGTCCTTGTTCTCGGCGTAGAGGGCGCGCCATCCGCCGTCGAGGCCAAGGGAGTCGGCGATGGAGGCGAGGGAGTCGCCCTCCCGGACGGTGTAGGTGAGGGCGGCGTGGCGGCCGGCCGCGGAGGAGGCCGTGCTCTTCGTCGCATTCTCCTCGGCACTGCCACCCCGGTGCTTGCCGGAGCCGAGAGCGCCGACGTCCACGAGGGCCGAAGAACTACCCTCCTGCCACGACTTGTCCGCTTCGCCCTCTTCTGGGCTCACTACGGGCGAGCTGTCGGAAGGCTGAGCTTCTCCCTTGGCGGAGCCCTCGGAACCCGAGGAGTCCTTCTTGTCCGACGTGCCGGAACCGTCGTCACCGCTGGAGGGGGTGGCCGACGGCGAGGGGGTCGCGGACGAACCGTCCAGCGCGCCGAGCAGACCGGAAGACTCCTCGGAGCCCGACGAGTTGGAGGAACCGGACGAACCGGATGAATCAGACGAACCGGAGGCCGAGGCCGAGGGCGTCCCGCTCTCCACACCCGTGTCGACATCGGCCGAGCTCGAGTCCTTGCTGAGACCGTTGAGCAGGCCGCAGGTCGGCCACGCGGTGATGCCCTGGTCCGCGAGGAGCTTCTCGGCCACGGCTATCTGCTGGTTGCGGCTGGCCAGATCCGCGGTCCTGGCGTATTCGAGGCCGCCGTACTTCTCCCAGTTCTCCTGGGACATCTGGAGGCCGCCGTAGTAGCCGTTGCCGTCGTTCGCGCTCCAGGAGCCGCCGCTCTCGCACTCAGCGACCCGGTCCCAGGTGGTGCCGGTGGCGGCGCTCGCTCCGGTCGCTCCGAGCAGTGGGATCGCGATGGCGGATCCCGTCACACCGGCCGCAATGAGGAGAGCCGGAGCCTGACGGGGGCGACGGTGACGACCGTTCCCGGAGAGCATGGGGGGACCTTTCCCGAGAGAGCAGGGACCTGCGCGGCGGGTGGTGCAGGGCACCGCGCTGGTCCGTGAACGTATAGGGATTCGATCACTTGTCACAAGTTAATGCCGCGTAGATCACGTGAAGATCACAGACTTGAGGGCTCGTCATGTTTACGCGGCCCCGAGCGGGGATAGGCCGGACCCCTCGGTCGATTACCGGACGGGCGTGAACTCCACGGGCAAAGTACGCAGTCCACGCATGATGAGCCCCCCACGCCAGCGCAAATCGGCTGAATCCACCGCGAGTTGCAGGTCCGGGAGACGGGTGAGGAGGGTGGCGAGCGCGGCCTGCCCCTCCAGGCGGGCGAGCGGGGCACCGAGGCAGTAGTGGATGCCGTGACCGTAACCGAGGTGCTGATTGTCACGGCGGGACAGATCGAGCGCATCGGGGTCGGCGAACCGCTCGGGATCCCGGTCCGCCGCCGCGAGCACGACGAGCACCGGGTCGCCGACCGCGATGTCCTGACCGCCGATCCGCAGAGGCTCGGTGGCGAACCGCCAGGTGGCCAGCTCGACCGGGCCGTCGTACCGCAGGAGCTCCTCCACACCGGTCTCCAGAAGGCCTCTTTCCCCGTCGGCCAGGGACTGCTGCAGCCGGTTCCGCTGGTCGGGGTGGGTGAGGAGGGCGTACACGCCGTTCCCGATGAGGTTGACCGTGGTCTCGAAACCGGCGAACAAAAGGATGAAGGCCATGGCCGCGGCCTCGTTCTCGGTGAGGTGCTCGCCGTGGTCGGAGGCCCGGATCAGCCCGGAGATGAGGTCCTCGCCCGGAGCCGGCTCGTCGGGCAGCGCTTCCCGCTTCCGGTGGATGAGCTCGGCGAGATAACCGCGCATCTTCTTCACGGACCGCGCGACCCCGCCGCGCGGTCCGCCTCCGTGACCTGCTTTTGTATGTCGCAGCATCATGCCCGCCCAGTCCCGGAAGTCGTCCTGGTCCTCGCGGGGGACGCCGAGCAGGTCGCAGATCGCGTAGATGGGGAGCGGGAAGGCGAAGTCGTGGATGAGGTCGGCGGTGCCGGTGGCCGCGAACCCGTCGATGAGACGGTCGGTCAACTCCTGTACCCGCGGCGCGAACTCGGCGACCCGCCTGGGCGTGAACGCCTTGCTGACGAGCCGTCGGAGCCTGGTGTGGTCCGGCGGATCGATGTTCAGCAGATGCGTCATCAGCTCCGCCTTGCGCTCCCCCGGGATACCGGTCCTGCCCTTGGCGTGCGCGGGCTCGTCGTGGTGGGCCGGGTTCTTGCTGAGCCGTTGGTCGGCGAGGGCCTGCTTGGCATCCGCGTACCGGGTGACCAGCCAGGCCTCCACCCCGCTGGGCAGCCGGGTCCTGTGCACGGGGGCGTGCTCGCGGAGCCAGGCGTAGGCGGGATAGGGGTTGGTGGCGAACTCCCAGGAGAACAACTCGGGGACGGGAGTCGCGGCGACGGGGACGGCAGGGGACGCGGGGGTGCCGGGGGGCGCAGGGGTGCCGGGGGGCGCAGGGGTGCCGGGGGGCGCAGGGGTGCCGGGGTTGGCTGAGGGCTGGTCGGTCACTCCTTGACGTTATCCGGCGGGTGGGGTGCCTCGACCTCCCGGATCGCGTCCCGGTACGCCCGTGCCGCTGCCCGCAGTGCCGTCTCCGGGTCGACGCCCTCCGCCTCGGCGCGGGCGGCCAGGGCGAGGAGTTCGTAACCGATGCCCTCGGTCTTCGGGAGCGGGACGTCCAGGCCCGCCGCCCGCACCCGCGACGCCAGCTTCGCCGCGAGGGCGAGGCCGGGCTGGCCGAGGGGGATGCCGTCGGTCACCGAACTGCGCTGCTTCTCTATCGCCTTGGTGCGCAGCCAGTGCTGCTTGACCTCCTCGGGGGTGCTGGCCGTCTCGTCGCCGAAGACGTGCGGATGGCGGTGGATGAGCTTGGCGACGATGCCGCCGGCGACGTCGTCGACGGAGAAGGGAGCGTCCGGGTCCTCCTCGGCGATACGGGAGTGGAAGACGACCTGCAGCAGGACGTCCCCGAGCTCCTCGCGCAGCTCGTCGCGGTCGCCCTCCTCGATGGCCTCGACGAGTTCGTACGCCTCCTCGATGCCGTACTTGGCGAGTCCCTCGTGGGTCTGTTGGGAGGACCACGGGCACTCGCTGCGGATCCGGTCCATGACCTGGACGAGGTCGAGGAGCCGGGCACCGGGCAGGTCGTAGGAGGCGGGGAGCAGCTCCAGCTCGGGCATCTGTATGCGTCCGGATCCGGCGAGGCGTGCCAGCCCGTCCGTGAGGGCCGGCTCCCCCTCGCCCGTGGCCACGACGACCACCGTGTGTCCGCCCGCGCACGCTCCGACCAGTTCCTCGGCGGTCGGGGACGTCTCGTCGACCACTGTCCCCGCCTCCCGCAGATACGGCAGCTGGGGGTGGGCACCGTCCGCGCACAGAACACGGTCGGCGGCGTGCAGCGCCTGCCAGGCGGGCCAGGACAGCAGGCCGGGGGCGACGCGGTGGCTGGTGGTGAGCAGGACGATGCGGCCGGGGGCGGACGCCGTGTCGGGGTCCTGGTCAGGGGCGGGCTCGAAGCCGGTTGCGTTCACAGTTCGAAGCTAACGCACGGCGTCGACGGGGCGATCAGGTTGTCCACAGGCAGGGGGTGGCGGGGTGATCGTACGATCATCCACCTGGCTGCCTCGGTGCCGTCACGCGCTCTGCTCGCTCCCCGCCGTGGTGACCTCCCGTACCCACGGGGTGTTCGCGTCGACGCGGGTGCTCTTCTTGACGTCCCAGGTGCCGTAGCGCGGGTTGAGGTCGACGTCGAGTTGCCTGGACGCCTTGCTCAGGGCGTTCCAGAAGGCGGGGTCGCTGGTGTCGGTGCCGAGTTTTCCGGCGAGTTTCTGGGCCTCCAGTTGGAGGCGGAGGTTGTCGTCGAGGCGTTCGGGTGCGATGCCGTACTGCTGGAGCCATGCCTTCTCGAGGCCCTTGGCGCCGCCCGCCTGCTCCTCCAGACCGGAGCGCAGCTCCTGGACCTCCTTGCGGGTGACGGACACGCCCGCGTTCTCGGCCGCCCGGTGCAGCACCCGGTCGAGGACCATGCCGTGCAGGACGTCCCGGGTGAGGGTGCCGGTCTTGGCGATGGCCTGCGTGTACTGCGTCTCGTCGGTGACGGCCGCCCGCTGCGCGTCACGCACCTCGGTCACCCGGTTCTCCAGCTGGGAGACGGTGATCCGCTGCCCGCCGACGACGGCCGCCGCGCCGGGATGCGCGTCGCTTCCGCAGGCGGTGAGCAGGGGTGCCGCGGCGGCGAGCGCGGCGGAGAGGAGGAGCGCGGTGCGACGACGGCGGTGCAAGGGGGCCTCCCGAGGAGATTGTGCGACGGTGCACAAAGTCTTGCGGTGATCGATGGTAGGCAGGGGACGGGCTCTGGCCAACCCATTCGACCAACGATTCACCAGGACTTCGGGCACCGCCGCGCTCTCACCGCACGCACACGCGCGTGCCGGGGTCAGCCGGTGATGGCCACCGGGCCGTCCCAGGCGTCACGGTCCACGGTGATCGTGTAGCCGTTCCGCGTCTCCTTGCTGTTGACCATGTACTGGTGGCCGCGGCTGTGATCGGTGTACTGGGTCTTGCCGAACGGCCAGTCCGCCGTCGTGGTGTTCTGCTTGTCCCACAGCGCGTACCAGAGGTTGCCCGGCAGGTCGGTCTTGTCGGTCGCGTTGGCGATCGCCTTGGCGCTGGAACTGGTGAAGCCGTAGAAGCCCGCGCGGTACGTCTTCCCGCGCAGGGTCTTGTCGAAGGCGCGCACGTAGGTGAGCACGGCGGTGTTGCACGCCTTGTTGGTGATGTCGTACGCCTCCATGTCCAGGTAGATCGGGCTGCCGGCCTTCATGCCGAGCGCGGAGGCCTTGGTGACCGCGTCCGCGCCGTCCTTCGCGCCCAGGGAGGCGGCGGTGGAGGCGGTGATCTTCTCGGGGCTGGAGCCGCTCTGGCAGGGCGGCTGGGCTCCGACGTAGAGCGGGATGAGCTTCCAGCCGACCGTGCTGACCGACTTGACCCAGGAGGCGGTGAGGTTGGGCTGGGAGCAGCCGCGGTTCTTGCCGCCCACGTAGACGGCGGCGGCGCCGTAGAGGCCGCCCTTCCATGCCTTCATGGCGGCCAGGGAGGGGGCGGCGCAGGTGTCGAAGGCGCGGCCGGTGTAGGTCTTCTGCGCGGGCCAGGTGGTCGCGGCCATCGAGGTCTGCGCGGCGAGGCCCGCGCCGGCGACCACGGCGGCTCCGGCGACGCCCCACGTGACGTATCTGCGCTTCTTCGACTGCCGATGGCTGGACCTGGACGACATGGACGACCCCACCCCTGGATGTGCGTTGCTTGCTCTGTACATGGCCTACTTGGTTGAAACGAAGCGTAAGGCCAAGCGACGGCGCTTTCTGACCCGCCCTAACCCCGTACCTGGCCCAGCCACTGGAGGGTCCGGCGGACCTCCACCGCGAGCGGGTGCGCGGGTCCGTGCAGGCGCTCCACGTCGTGCAGCAGCCGCGCGAGTGTGTCGTGGGCGGCGGCGCGGTCGCCGAGGGCGAGCAGGAGGTGGCCGATGCGGCGGCGGACATCGTGGGCGAGCTGGGGGTCGCCTGCCACGTACTGGTTCTCGTAGTACGGCAGCAGGGCGCGGTATTCGGCCAGTGCGGCCGCGGGTTCGCCCAGTTGTTCCAGACACTGGGCGGCGTCGTAGCGGAAGCGCAGGGACTGCGGGTCGGCGTGGCCCGCCTCGGCGGCGCGTTCGTCGGCGAGGCGGCGCAGTTCGGGCAGTGCGCGGCGGTACTGGCCGTCGTCCATGAGGGTGGCGGCGTACTGCTTGCGCAGGGTGCGGACGACCGGGGAGTTCACGCCGTGCTGTTCGGCGGCCGCGGGCAGGATCGCACCGAGGATGTCGACGGCCTGGGTGATGCGGCCCTCGCCGAGGAGCCGCTTGACCTCGTCGACCGCGCGCGCGACGTCCGGTTTCCCGGTCGCCTCGGGGACCGGCGTGACCGGGGCGGGCTGGGGTGCCGGCGTGCGCGCGCGGTCCGGCCAGGGGGCGTGCGGACGGAGGAAGGGGCGGGTGGGGTCGAGGGGCGCTCCTGTGGGCGTCCCGCGCGCGGGCAGCAGCAGCGCCAGGTCCTCGTACACGTCCTGCGCGGAGGCCGGGCGGTGCTGCGGGTCCTTGGCGAGCAGCCGCAGGACGAGCGCCTCGAGGGCCTCGGGGACTTCGGGGCGGGTGCGGCGCACGGGCAGCGGGGGCTCGTACAGGTGCCGGTGCAGCACGCCGAGCGCGGTGGAGCCCGCGAACGGGACGTCGCCGCTGAGCAGTTCGTGCAGCAGTACGCCGAGTGCGTACAGGTCGGTGTACGGGCCGACCGCGCCGCCCATGGCCTGCTCGGGCGCCATGTAGGCGGGCGAGCCGATCGGCGAACCGGTGTGGGTGAGGCGGGTGGTGTCGGTGTCCATGACGGAGGCGACACCCAGGTCGAGGACGGTGACCGTGCCGTCCTGCTTCACCATCACGTTGCGCGGCTTGAGGTCGCGGTGGACGATCGGAACGGCGTGCACAGCGCTCAGTACGGCACACAGCTGTGCGGCGACCGCGACCGCCCACTGCCAGGGGTACGGGTCGTGCTCGGCGAGATGGTCGGAGAGGTCCGCGCCGTCGACGTACTGCATGACCAGGAACAGCTCCTCGCCCTCGCTGCCCGCGTCGTGCACGGTGACGAGCCCGGGGTGGTCGACCTGCGCGGTCACCCGGCATTCCCGCACGAACCGGCGGCGCAGTTCGTCCGCCTCCTGCCCGGCCACCTTGTCGGGGCGCAGCAGCTTCACCGCCACGCGCCGGTCGAGCCGCTGGTCGTACGCCGTCCACACCTGGCCCATGCCGCCCTGTCCGATGAGCGTGGACAGTTCATAGCGGCCGGCGACGACACGTCCTGTCGTCACGGTCACCTGCCGCCCTCGGTGTTGCCTTCGGTGCTGCCTTCGTGCTTGCGCAGATAGTCGCTGAGCTCGTCGAGTTCGGCGCGCACCTGGTCGATCCGGGCGGGCGCGGGGCGCTGCGGCGGCGGGGGCGGGACGACACCGGGGGCGGAGACCGGAGGAGCCGGCGGCTGCGGCTGCGGCTGCGGCTGCGGCTGCGGCTGCGGCTGCGGCTGCGGCAGGAGCGTGGACGTGTACGGCGGCGTCGGCTGCGGATAGCCGTAGCCGGTGTGGACGGTCGGGCCCTGGGGCGGCGGGTGGCCGGCGAACCGCCTCTGCTGGTGCACCCGGATGTCCATCACGAGGAAGTACACGCTGCTGAAGAGACCGAGGAGCAGGACCAGCGACATGGCGACGTCGGTCCTGCCATCGCTCTCGGGCAGTGAGCCGACCACCGCGAAACACGCGATGGACATCGGAAGGCTCGCCCAGGACAGCACCCAGTCGATCGACCGCCCGCGCAGGAAGGCGATCCGGAACAGCGGAGCGCAGGCGAGGAGGCCGCACGAGAGGAAACCGGCGGCGGCGAACAGCACGCGCAAGGTGATGACGGTGCCCGAGCTGCGGGCGGGCGGCGCCGCGCCGTGGCCGTACATGAACGCTCCTGAACCGGGATTCGATGTGGGGTTCGAGCGTATAGGCCGATACCGACAACCGGTCACGGGTTGTACCGAACCGTTGTCGTCCTGATCAGTCGGGCGCGATCGTTCCATCGGTGAGTCCGTCATACATTCCGCGCACGAGCTGCTCTCCGAGGCGGCCCGCGTGCCGGAGCGCCCGCTCGAACTCGTCGAGGGCGCGGAAGCGTTCGCTGTAGCGCCGTTGCTCGTCGAGCGGGAGCCTGGGCAACTGGAGCCTGCGCACGTCCAGGCGGGTCGCGGTGGAGGCATAACTGCTGGCCTGGCGGTTGTTGGCGGTGCCGCGCAGGAAGCCGGCCAGGAACCAGGGGTCGAGCGCCGCCGGATCGGGGCGCAGCAGCACGAGGTTGCGCCCCAGGGCGGCGCCCCCGGTCGTCGCGTCGATCACGCGCGCCACCGAGCCCCCGCCCAGCACCGGGACGACGACATCGCCCGGTTCGGTCAGTACGGCCTCCTCCTCGCTCTCCGGAAGCGTCCCGGAGGGGTCGGCCCCGAAGAGGACGTCGTGGTCGGTGAGCACGGGCACGCGTGCGTGGCCGCCGTTTCCGCCCGTGCGCAGCATCAGGGCTCCCCCGCGCGCGAGTTCGCCGATGGTGGTGAGCGGCCACCGCGCGGGGTGCGCGGCGTCGGCTCGCGGCGGGGTGAGGTCGGCGGTCAGGCGCAGGGTCTCGCCCAGGTGCTCGCGCACGGCCGTGAGCTGTTCGGCGCCGTCGGCCGCCGCGGGAGGTGGCAGGTGTCGGGCGGGAGCGAGGTCCACGTCGTCGTCGAGGAGTGCGATGACGGGCAGCGCGCGGGCCAGTCCGGGCCGTTCGGCGAAGCGGCCGGGCCGCCCGAAGGCCTGCCAGGCGTCGAGAACGGCCTCGCGCACGGCCCGCCAGTCGGGCCCGCCGCGCCCCTCCCCCGCGAACTGCCCCACGTCGACGAGGAGCACCTCCGGCTGCGCGGGCGCCTTCTCCGGGCGGCGCAGGACCCACAGATGCAGCGGGATGTTGTACGGCGGTGCCGCCCCGACCGGCAGGGCGATCACGGCGCGCAGGGCACCGCGGCGCAGCAGGTCGGCGCGGATACGGCGGCCGGAGCGGCGGGAGGCGGCGGCGGGCGGCATGAGCAGGACGCCGGCGCCGCCGTCCTTGAGGCGGGCGAGTGCGTGCTGGACCCAGGCGAGCTCGGACTCGGTACGGGCCGGGAAGCCGTACTCCCAGCGGGGGTCGTAGGCGAGTTCGTCGTGGCCCCAGTTGCGCTCGTTGAACGGCGGGTGGCACAGGACGGCGTCGGCGCGCAGCCGCGGGTGGGCGTCGGCGCGCAGGCTGTCGCCGACCGCACCGCGCACGGTGGACCAGGTCTGCAGGGCAAGCCGGAGCGTGGTGAGCGCGGCGAGTTCGGGGGCGCTGTCCTGGGCGTAGAGCTCCTGGTCGGGACGGGTGGCGGCGGCCCGCAGAAGGGCGCCGGTGCCACAGGCCGGGTCCAGGACGGTGCGGGCGGGACCGGCGAGGTCGGCCATGAGAGCGGCCAGGTCGGCGGGGGTGAGCGTGTACTGGCGCGGGTTGGCGTCGAGGTGCCGGCCGAGCAGGAACTCGAAGGTCTGCCGGGCGCCCAGCTCGGCGGCCAGCTCGGCGACGCCCCGCAGGAGGGGGGCGGAGGGGAGGAGTTCGGGGCCGGTGGGGAGGTGAAGGGCGGGGTGGGTGTTCACAGCGGAGGGGGTGTGAACACCGGAGGCGGGGGGTGCGGGGGGTGGGGGGTTCACGGTGTTCACAGCGTTCACGGCAGCGTCCACGGTGTTCACAGCAGCATCCACGGTGTTCACAGCGGGCTCGGTGGTCATGGCCGACTCGGGTCCGAATCGCGGCGTGAACACCTCCCGCAACGCCCCCGGCAGCATCTCCGAGAGCCGCTCGTCGGAACCGGCACTCACCTCCAGCCAGACCGTCGGGCGGTCGTGGATCAGCAGAAGGAGGCAGCCCGCGTGGGTGAGTGCGGTGACCGGCCCCTCAGGATGGCCGGAAAGCTGCTGCCAGACACGTTCCCGCAACGGGACCTCGGCGAGTTTTCCCTGCTTGCGCAGCCAGGACTCGACCTCGGCGAGCGCGAAGGACGGGCTGGTCTCGGTACCGCCGACAGGTCTCGGGAAGTCGGCGTGCCGACGGCGCCAGTTGCTGACGGCCGCGCGGCCCACGCCGGCCAGCCGTGCGATACCGGCAGCGGTCACCTCAGTCGCGTTGTCCTGCATCCGCCGCTCCCCTCGTCGTACCGCAGCAGTCCTGCGCCACGCGTGTGACGCCGAGCATACCGATGTACGCAAGATCTACCGCTTCACGGCCGTGTACATCACGGATGCTGTGAATCGTGTTGACTCGGTTCACAAGCTCTGCTCTCATTGACCCAGCGAACGAGCGACCGCCGAGCAGCGGTGGTCGCCGCGTCGGGAGGGGGAGACAGCCATGGGCATGAAGGGCAAGGTCGCGCTGGGCGCCGTCGTGGGCGTCGTCGTCATCGGGGTCGTGTCGGCGAACGCCGGGGACAACGGGAACGGCGGCACCTCCGGCGGCACCGGCGGCACCGGCGGCACCGGCAAGAGCTCTTCGGCGTCCGCGGAGCGTGAGGCCGGGGGTGGGAAGAAGGGCCCCAAGGACACCGGCAAGGCCCAGGTCGCCGAGAAGAAGGTCGCGTTCGCGGGGGACGGCGATTTCCAGGTCGGCTCGGACATCAAGCCCGGCACGTATCGCACCACCGGCAACAGCGACGGCATGTGCTACTGGGAGCGGGCCAAGGACGCCTCGGGGGAGATGGACTCGCTGCTGGCCAACGACAATGTCACCGGCACCGATTACGTCACCGTCAAGGCCACCGACAAGCTCTTCAAGTCGAGCGACTGCAACGACTGGGAGGCCGTCGACGAGAAGGCGAAGGGCTCCCCCGCCGCCCGGGTCTCCGGTGACGGCGGAATGTTCGCCGTCGGCGCCGACATCACCCCGGGCACCTACAAGTCCACCGGCAACACCGACGACTCCTGCTACTGGGAGCGCACCAAGGACGCCGGACACAGCGTCGAGTCGATCCTCGCGAACGACAACGTCAACGGCACGGCCGTCGTCAGGATCAGCGCCTCGGACGCCTACTTCAAGACCAACGGCTGCAAGGACTGGAAGAAGACCGGCTGAGCCGGCCGGCCCGCTTCCGTCTCCTTTCCCTCACCACCGGCGGCGCGCCTCACGCACAGCGCGCACCGCACCTCATCACCTCACCGCATCCCCATCAAGGAATCACCATGCGTCGTACCGCACTTGCCGCTCTCTGCATCGCCGCCGCGGCCACCGCAGGACTCACCGGCTGCCAGCCGGGCCAGGACAAGGCGGACAGCAGGACGAGCGCGTCCAGCGCATCCGCCGAGCCGGGCAGGTCGGCCGCGAAGAAGGAACCGTTCGCCGGGCTGACCGGCGGCCAGATAGCCGACCGGGCCACAAAGGCCACGACCGGCGCCTCGTCGCTGCGAGTGAAGGGTGCCATCCCCGACGACGAGAGCGGCGGCACCATCAGCCTCGACGTCCTCGTGAACAAGAAGGGCGAGTGCGCCGGCACCATCGGCATGGGCGGCCACGGCAAGGCCGACCTGATCAAGACCGGCGACATCGTGTACATGAAGTTCGACGAGGCGCTTCTGCGTGAGCAGAGCGAGGGCGAGTCGAAGGCGGACACCGAAGCGGCCGTGGCCATGCTGGCCGGCAAGTGGACCAAGACGAAGGCGACGGGTGAGGACGCCAAGGAGTTCGAGGACTTCTGCGACCTGGGCGCGGTGCTCGAGGGCGCCGAGGACAGCAACTCCGACGCGAGCCGCGGCAGCACGGCCACCGTCGACGGGGCGCCGGCGATCACCCTGCACGAGAAGGACGGCAAGGACCGCTACACGCTGTATGTCGCCACCGAGGGCAAGCCGTATCTGCTGCGGATCGACAGCACGGCCGGAGCGGACCAGGGGTCCGTCACCTTCAGCGACTTCGACGAACCGGTCCCGGCGAAGAAGCCGGCCGGCGAGATCCTGGACCTCGACGCCCTGGGCGGCTGAGCCACGCCGGGGCTCAGCGCACCAGCACACACCGAGGACGCGGCACGCTCAAAGGGCGTGCCGCATCCACACGTTGGGCTCGACGTACACCGCGTATCCGCGCTCCGGCTCGCACCGCACCGGCACCAGCGCCCCGGGCACCTCGATGTCGCCCTGGGTGTCGAAGGGCAGTCCGGTCCAGCGGCGCCACTGCTCCAGCGAGCCGGACACCGTCATGGAGGCCGGTGCCACCGCGTGGACGACGCCGCCGGCCCGGGCGTGGACGCGCAGCCAGGGGTCGGACGGCAGACCGTCGGGGCGTACCCGGTAGGCGTACTCCTGGATCGGCGTGTGCGGCTCCAGGTGCTTGGCGCTGGGGCGGACCGGCGCGACGACCTCGCCGAAGCCGTGGGCGCGGGCGTTGTCGCGCATAGCCGAGAGCATCCGGGCGGACAGGCCATGACCCTGGAGGCGCGGGTCGACGACGACCGAGATGGCGCTGACCGTGTCGGGCCGTACGCCATGCCGCAGATCGTCGAACGCCCACACCAGCACTTCGTCCCAGCCCCGCGCGGGCAGTTCACCGCGGTCCTCGGTGTGGAGGGCGAAGGGGACGCTGTGGGCGTGCGCGACGATCTCGCCCCGCTCGTCCTCGGCGAACAGCACATGCTCGGGCAGCTCGCCGGAGATCCGTCCGTAGTGGGCGTTGCCCACAGGGTCCTCGGTCACGAACTCCGGCCAGCTGTTGGCCATGCCGAGAACGCGCTCCCGCATCTCGGGACGCTCGGCGAGACTCGACACCTTCAGCTCCATGCGATCACCGTAGGCGCGGGCCCGCCCACCGGAAAGCGCATTTCCCGCCCGCCCCGGCCCACGACCGCTCGGCGCAGGCCCTGGGGGCCACGGCTCGCGAGCCCCTGAGGCCTGCGGTCGGCGCGAGTCCTCAGTCCGCGTGGAACCGCGGCGGCGCCGCCGTCGGATTGCCGCCGGCCGGGAGCTTCTGGCCCGGACAGCCCGAGAGGACCTTCTCCATCGCGGACTTCTCGGCGGCCGTGACCCACAGGTCGTACTTCTTCTTCACGGCGACCTGGGCGGCCACATACGTGCACCGGTACCCCTTGTTCGGCGGCAGCCAGGTCGCCGTATCGCCGTCCCCCTTGGAACGGTTGGTGCTCGCGTCGACGGCGAGGAGGTTGAGCGGGTCGTTGGCGAGAGCTATCCGCTTGCTGGGCTCCCAGTACTTGGCCCCCTTCTGCCAGGCGTCGGAGAGCGCGACCACGTGGTCGATGTCGACCTGGCTGCGACCACGCCGGTAGGTCACCTCCTTGCCCGAGTACGGGTCCGACTCGAGCACGCCGTAGGACACCTTGCAGTCCCCGCGGGTGAACTTCACGTCCTCCAGATCGCGTTTGAGTATGTCGTCGCGGGTGTCGCAGTCGTTCGAGTCGGTGTCCGCCCACGCGGTGCCGAACCTGTCGCGCTCGTAACCCTTTTTGGGCGCCCGCCCCTTCACGGTGAGCGACTCGGCTGCGGTGAGGGCCGCACCCGAACCGCCCGCACCCCCGGTCTCCTCCGGCCCGCCGGACCCTGTGGTCGTCTCCGCCTTGCACCCGGCCACGGCGAACACCAGCACGACGGCGGCCGCGGCCCCGCCCCTCAGACGCATCACGTGCGCCCCTCCCCTTGCAACCCGGTCCGGCCCCCGCAGGGAGCGCTTTCCCCCTACGGCGTCGCGCACACCGTAGCGAGCGGGCGCACCGTGGCATTCAGGAGGTCCAGACCGCGGGCGGCTTCAGTTCGCAGGCCACGGCAGCACCCTGAGCTCCGGCCATTCCTCCTTCCAGCGCGCGGCCTTGGCCTCGTAGACCTTTCTCGGAGCGAGCACGGGATTGGGACGGACCACGAGGTTGAACACGTCGGACAGTCCGTGGGGTGCGTAGACGCGCCACATCCCGCCGGGTTCCAGCCGCACGCCCAGACAGCAGGTCGTCGCGGCGAAGCGGTCGATGGCGGACTCGGTGGAGTCGTACGGCGGGCAGGGCACTCCGAACTTCTGCTCGTACCAGAGGTGCACCCGGGCCTCGTTGCGGATCTCCACCTCGGCCTGCAGGCCTTCGAACACGTCATGGCCCGCCTTGATGACGGCGTCCTCGGCCTCCCAGGAGAGATCGGTGTCGTCGAAGTAGAAGATGTCGTAGTCCCTGATGCCCCGGGCCGGGGGCCTGCCGGTGACCACGTTCCACACGGTCTGGAACAGGCAGCCCGCCGTCACGTACCAGCCCGGCAGGTCAAGCGTCGCCGTCCTGGCCATCACCTCGGTCAGCGTCTCGTTCTGGCCGAGCGCGGAACGGAACGCGTCCAGTTGTTCCTCAAGCGGAAGTCGTCCGAGCATCCGTCCTGACTATCACGGTCAGACCTTGCCGATGCCCAGGGTCGTCTCCGACGGAAGCAGCCCGGAGGACAGCACCGCGACCCAGAAGTCGCCGAGCAGGTCCGCGAGCCGGGCCGTGTCGGCCGTGCCGAGCAACTGCCAGGGGGTGGCGGCGAGTTGGTCGGTGTGGTGTTCCACGCGGTGGCGCAGGTCGCGGCCGGTGTCCGTGGCCTCGCCGTTCCCGTCGAGCAGACCACGGGCCGTCAGACGCTCGCGCGCGGCCTCCCATTCTGTCGCGCTCCAGCCTCGGCTCCCGAAGCGTTCCACGGACGCGGCGCCGATCGCGGCGAAGGAGACCAGCGACTCGACCGGGTCGAGGCCGGCCACGAGCAGGGCCGCTATGTGGCCGTCGCCGCGGTGCTCGCGCAGGATCGTCGCCGCCTGCCACAGCTGGAGGTGAGGAGCCTCGGGCCACTCCAACGCGGCGTTGGCCGCGGCGAGCGGACGGCCCGCGGTGTTCACCGCCTCGGCAGCGCGCCGGGCGAGGGCGGCGGCCTCCGCCAGCTCGGGGCTGTCGACGCGGTCACCGAATATCCCGCGGTAGGCCCGGTCGATCCCCCTCAGCCTCGCCGCCAGCATCGCGCCGGGCTCGGCGGTCGCCCACGCGGAGTCGATGTGCTCGGCGACCATGCGGGGGCTGAAGCTGTAGAAGGCGGACGCCACCTGCTCGGCGCTCACCGGCCCCAACGGCGCGGCACGCAGGGGGAAGTAGCTCGGCCAGCGCTCCTTCGTGTCGTACCCTAGCGCCGCCGCCTCCTCGAAGACCTCCGGCGCGTAGTAGACCACCGCGTGCACGGGTTCCAGCAGGTGCCAGAGCTGGCGCACACGGGCCGGCTCCACAGCGTGCACCACCCCGCCGGTCTCCACCTCGGTCCTGCCGTCGTGCATCGACATGACATGCCTCCCCGTCGTCAGTGAAGTTCCCTCGAACCCACCAGAGAACTTGACACTGACTAGATTGCCTGGGCAGCCCGAACTTGTCAATGCCTAGATCGGGCGTACCCTCTTTCCATGGCATCCGCGGAAACCGACAAGCCGAACCGCCCCGACAAGCCGAACCGCCCCTACCACCACGGCGACCTCCGCCACGCGATCCTCACCGCCGCCCTCGACGTCATCACCGCCGACGGCCCCACCGGGCTGAGCCTGCGCGACCTGGCCCGCCGCGCCGGTGTCTCGCACGCGGCCCCGGCCCACCACTTCAGGGACCGCACCGGGCTCCTGACGGCGCTCGCCGCCGAAGGTTTCGCGCTGCTCGCGGCCGCCCTCAACGACGCCTCGGACCTCAGGGACGCGGGCGGGCGCTATGTACGCTTCGCGCGCGAAAACCCGGCCCACTTCCAGGTGATGTTCGCGCCCGAACTGCTGCGCGCCGACGACCTCGAACTCACCACGGCCCGCGCCTTGGCCACCGACGCGCTGCGCACCTCGGTCTCAGCCGTGCACGCCGAGGACTTCGGCATCGACAGCCGCCTCGCGGGAGTCGCCGCCTGGTCCCTCGCCCACGGCTTCGCCACGCTGCTCCTCAGCCACAACCTGGACGGCCCGGTCGGCGACCGTGACCCCGAGGAGCTGTTCCGTACCCTCGCGACCACGTTGTTCCGTACGTCCTGAACTCACCCGGTGACCGAGTGACCGCGGCTCACACCACCGAGGCCACCCAGTCACGGTCCCCCGCCGTCACGACCCCAGGATCGACGTGAGGAACTCCCCCACCCAGCCGAGCAACTCCCGCCCGACCAGCGGCTTTCCGCCCACCTTCGCCGTCTTCGGGCGCGGCACCAGCACCTGGTGCGCGGCCGGCTTGATGACGGTGCCCGGGTAGAGCCGCTTGACGCGCAACTCCTGCGATTCCCGCAACTCCACCGGTGCGAAGCGGATGTTGGTGCCCTGGAGGACGATCTCGCCGACGCCACACGCGCGTGCGAGCATCCGAAGCCCCGCCACCAGCAGCAGGTTCTCCACCGGCTCGGGCAACTTGCCGTAGCGGTCGACGAGTTCCTCCCGTACGGCCTTGACGTCCTCCTCGGTGTTCACCGAGGCGATCGAGCGGTAGGCCTGCAGACGCAGCCGCTCGCCCGGCGCGTAGTCGTGCGGGACGTGGGCGTCGACCGGGAGCTCGATCTTGACCTCCAACGGCGGTTCCTCCTCCACGCCGCCCTCCAGGGAAGCGCGGTAGTCCGCGACCGCCTCGCCGACCATGCGGACGTACAGGTCGAAGCCGACGCCCGCGATGTGCCCGGACTGTTCGCCGCCGAGGAGGTTGCCCGCGCCGCGGATCTCGAGGTCCTTCATGGCGACGTACATGCCCGCGCCCATCTCGGTGTGCTGGGCGATCGTTGCCAGGCGCTCGTGCGCCGTCTCCGTCAGCGGCTTCTCCGGCGGGTACAGGAAGTACGCGTAACCGCGCTCGCGGCCACGGCCCACCCGGCCGCGCAGCTGGTGCAGCTGGGACAGGCCGAAGTTGTCGCCGCGCTCCACGATCAGTGTGTTCGCGTTGGAGATGTCGATGCCCGACTCGACGATCGTGGTCGACACGAGCACGTCGAACTTCTTCTCCCAGAAGTCGACGACGACCTGTTCGAGGGCCTGTTCCGACATCTGGCCGTGGGCGGTCGCGATGCGCGCCTCGGGGACGATCTCGCGCAGCCGCGCGGCCGCCCGGTCGATCGACTCGACGCGGTTGTGGATGTAGAAGACCTGGCCCTCGCGCAGCAGTTCACGGCGGATGGCCGCGCCGATCTGCCGCTCCTCGTACGGCCCGACGAAGGTGAGCACCGGGTGGCGCTCCTCCGGGGGCGTGGTGATGGTCGACATCTCGCGGATGCCGGTGACCGCCATCTCCAGAGTGCGCGGGATCGGAGTCGCCGACATGGTCAGGACGTCGACGTTCGCGCGGAGCTTCTTCAGCTGCTCCTTGTGCTCGACGCCGAAGCGCTGCTCCTCGTCGACGATGACCAGGCCGAGGTCCTTGAACCTGGTCTCGGAGGAGAACAGGCGGTGGGTGCCGATGACGATGTCCACCGAGCCGTCGCGCAGCCCCTCCAGGACGGCCTTCGCCTCGGTGTCGGTCTGGAAGCGGCTGAGCGCCTTCACGACCACCGGGAACTGCGAGTACCGCTCGGAGAACGTCCCGAAGTGCTGCTGCACCAGCAGGGTCGTCGGCACCAGGACGGCGACCTGCTTGCCGTCCTGTACGGCCTTGAAGGCGGCCCTGACCGCGATCTCGGTCTTGCCGTAACCGACGTCGCCGCAGACCAGGCGGTCCATGGGGATCGACTTCTCCATGTCCTCCTTGACCTCGGCGATGGTGGTGAGCTGGTCCGGCGTCTCCGCGTACGGGAAGGCGTCCTCCAGCTCTCGCTGCCAGGGGGTGTCCGCGCCGAAGGCGTACCCCGGGGCCGCCATCCGCGCGCTGTACAGCTTGATGAGATCCGCGGCGATCTCCTTGACCGCCTTCTTGGCGCGCGCCTTGGTCTTGGTCCAGTCGGCGCCGCCGAGGCGGTGCAGGGTGGGCGCCTCGCCGCCGACGTACTTGGTGATCTGCTCCAGCTGGTCGGTGGGGATGTAGAGCCGGTCTCCGGGCTGGCCGCGCTTGGCGGGGGCGTACTCGACGACGAGGTACTCGCGCGTGGCGCCCTGCACGGTCCGCTGGACCATCTCGATGTAGCGTCCGACGCCGTGCTGTTCGTGGACGATGTAGTCGCCCGCCTCGAGGGTGAGCGGGTCGATCGTCTTGCGGCGCCGGGCGGGCATCCGGGCGCCGTCCTTGCCGGCCGCCTTCTGGCCGGTCAGGTCGGTCTCGGTCAGCACGGCGAGTCTCAGCGCCGGGTCGACGAAGCCGTACTCGATCGAGCCGCACGCCACGTGCACGACGGACGGACTCAAGGATCCGAGCTCCGCGTCCAGGCGGGCCGCGATGCCCTCGCCGCCGAGCACCTCGACGGTACGGGCCGCGGGGCCGTGCGCCTCGGTCACGTAGACCGCGCGCCAGCCGTCGGCGAGCCAGCCCTTGGTGTCGGCGAGGGCCTTGGCGGTGTCGCCGCGGTAGGTCTCGGGGGCGTGCATGCCCAGCTGGAGGGTGTCCGCCTCCAGTTCGAGATCCGCCGCGAACGGCGACACCGACCACCACATCATGTCCAGCTCGCGCGCGCGGTCACGGACGTCGGCGATGGCCCACAGGGAGGCCGCGCCGACGTCGATGGGTGCCTCGCCGCCGCCCGCGGTGGCCGCCCAGGACGCCTGGAGGAACTCCTGCGAGGTGGCCACGAGGTCGGACGCACGCGTGCGGACCCGCTCCGGATCGCAGACGACGGCCATGGCGCCCTTGGGCAGGACGTCGATCAGGAGCTCCATGTCGTCGACGAGGACGGGAGCCAGGGACTCCATGCCCTCCACGGCGATCCCCTCGCCGATCCTGCCGAGCAGGTCGCCGAGCTCGGGATGCTCCTCGGCGAGGGCACGCGCGCGTGCACGTACGTCGTCCGTCAGGAGCAGTTCGCGGCAGGGCGGGGCCCACAGGCCGTGTTCGGCGACCTCCAGGGAACGCTGGTCGGCGACCTTGAAGTAGCGGATCTCCTCGACGTCGTCGCCCCAGAACTCGACGCGCAGGGGGTGTTCCTCGGTGGGCGGGAAGACGTCGAGGATGCCACCCCGTACGGCGAACTCGCCGCGCTTCTCGACGAGCTCCACGCGCGCGTACGCGGCGGCGGCGAGAGCCTCCACGATGGTGTTCAGGTCGGCGGTCTGCCCGGTGCGCAGGGCGACCGGTTCCAGGTCGCCGAGGCCCTTGACCTGCGGCTGGAGCACGGACCGTACGGGTGCGACGACCACGGAGACCGGACCGGTCTCGGGGTCGTCGGGACGGGGGTGGGCCAGACGCCGCAGGACGGCCAGGCGGCGGCCGACGGTGTCGCTGCGGGGGCTGAGGCGCTCGTGCGGGAGGGTCTCCCAGGACGGGTACTCCACGACCCCCTCCGACGGGAGCAGGGAGCGCAGGGCCGCGGCCAGGTCCTCCGCCTCGCGGCCCGTCGCCGTCACCGCGAGCACGGGGCGGCCGGCCTCCCGCGCGAGGGCTGCGATCGCGAAGGGACGGGCCGCCGGTGGGCCGACCAGGTCGACGTGCATGCGGTTGCCGTCCTGGGCCGCCGTGATCGCTTCCGCGAGGGCGGGGTCCTTGACGACGGCGTCGAGCAGACCGTGCAGGCTCATTCTGGGCGGCTTTCGTCCGGGGGCTTTCTGGGGGTGGGCAACGCGAAGGGCCCGACACAACGAAGGGCCGGGGGGTCTCCAGCCTACGACGGCCGCGGCCCGGCCGTCGGAGCCTGTGGACAACCCCGCCTCGCCCGCGGGCGCCCTGTGGACAGCGAAGAGCGCGCAAGCCGCTCCCCGTGGACAGCGAAGAACCCGCAAAGCTGCTCCCCGTGGACAACGAAGAGCCCGCCAACCTGCTCTCCGTGGACAACGAAGAACCCGGCGCCGAGAAGTCCCCCGTGACTTCTCGGCGCCGGGCGTTCCCCCGTCCCAGGGTGGCTATTCGGTCGCGATCGCCTTCAGGACGTTCATCCGGCCCGCCCGGAACGCCGGGATCAGGGCGGCGAACAGGCCCACGAAGGCCGATCCGACGAAGACGCCGATGATCGTCGGCCAGGGGATCTCCAGGACCTTCAGGCCCTCCAGGGCGAGGAGCTTCTGGGCGGTCGCGCCCCAGCCCATGCCGAGGCCCAGGCCGAGCAGTGCGCCGAAGAGCGCGATGACCACCGACTCCATGCGGATCATCCGTCGCAGCTGGCGCCGCGAGAGGCCGATCGCGCGCATGAGGCCGATCTCCCGGGTCCGCTCGACCACCGAGAGCGCCAGGGTGTTCACGACACCGAGGATCGCGACGATGATCGCGAGGGCCAGCAGGCCGTAGATCATGTTCAGGAGCTGCCCGATCTGGTCCTTGAAGGCTTCCTTGTAGTCGGTCTGGTCGCGCACGGTGTACTGCGGATAGTCGTGCAGCGCCGACTTCAGCGACTTGTACGCGGCGTCCTGCTGCCCGTCCTTGGCGTTGGCGAAGACCAACTGGTCGAGCGGCATCTTGTCGGCCGGCACGTACTTGGCGAGCGTGGCGATCGAGATGTACTTCGAACCCGCGTCGATGACGACGTCACTGCTGGTGATCGCCCGGACCGTCAACTCGGCGGTGGCACCGTCCTTGAAGGCGACCTTGATCTTCGAGCCCAGGTGGATGCCGTGCGCCTTGGCGAACTTCTCGTGCACGGACATCGAGTCGGGCTTGTAGGCGTCGGCGAGCTCGCCCGCCACCGTCTTGGTCTGCAGGTCGGTCGCGTAGGACGGGTCGGCCGCCGTGATGTCGGTGTCCTTGAGCGTCTTGCCGTCGGGGGTCGTGTAGTCGGCCTCCGTGGTCCGGTACTCGGTGACGTGTGCCAGGCCCGGGGTGTCCTTCACGGCCTTGACCGCGGCCGGCGTGACCAGCTGCCCGCTGTCGGACTGGATGATGAAGTCCGTACCGACCGTCTTGTCGAGCTCGTCCGTGGCCGAGGCGACCATGGAGGAACCGACGACCGACAGACAGGCGACCAGCGCGAGGCCGATCATCAGAGCGGCGGCCGTGGCTCCCGTACGACGCGGGTTGCGCAGGGCGTTGCGCTCGGCCATGCGGCCGACCGGGCCGAACACCCTGAGGACGACCGCGCCCAGGACGCGCACCACACCGCCCGCGAGGAGCGGGCCGATCACGACGAAGCCGATCAGGGAGAGCACCACGCCGAGGCCGAGCCACAGGGAGCCCTCCTTGGCCTTGTCCGCCTGGGTGACCAGGTACAGCGCGTAACCGCCGCCACCGGTCAGGAGCAGGCCCAGCAGGGCCCGTATGCGGCCCGCCTTGGCGTCGGCGGGGGCGCCCGCGTCCCGGAGGGCGGCCATGGGCGAGACCTTGCCCGCGCGGCGGGCCGGAAGCCAGGCGGCCAGCACGGTGACGACCACACCGAGGAGCAGTCCGACCACAGGGGTCGTCCATGCGATCGTCAGGTCGCTGGTCGACAGGTTGATGCCCAGGGAGCTCATGAGTTTCATCAGGCCGACCGCGAGGCCGACGCCGGCGCCGACCCCGAGCACCGAACCGGTCACGCCCAGCAGCAGCGCCTCGACCAGCACGGAACGGTTGACCTGCTTGCGGCTGGACCCGATCGCCCGCATCAGGCCGATCTCACGGGTCCGCTGCGCGACGAGCATCGAGAAGGTGTTGATGATCAGGAAGATGCCGACGAGGAAGGCGATCCCGGCGAAGCCGAGCATCGCGTACTTCATGACGTTCATGAAGCCCTCGACGTCCTTCTGGTTGGCGTCGGCGGTCTCCTTGGCCGTCTGCACCTTGTAGGCGCCGCCGAGTTCGGCCGCGACGTTCTGCTTCAACCGGGCGTCGGTGACACCGGAGGCGGCCGTGACGTTGACGTTGGTGTACACGCCCGTCTCGCCGACCAGGCTCTCCTGGGCGGTCTTCGTGTCCAGGTAGAAGATCGCGGCACCGGGGTTGGTGACCTCGAACTCGGCGACGCCGGAGATCTTCGCGGTGTGCGTGCCGACCGCGCTGATGACGCCGATCTCGTCACCGAGCTTCAGGTGGTGCTTGTCGACGGTGTCCTTGTCGACCATGATCTGGCCGGAGTTCTTCGGCGCCGCACCGGAGGTGATCTTCATGGTGCGGGCGTCGTTGCGGTTCCAGTTGCCGACGATGGTCGGGCCGCCGCCGGACGGCGAGAGGCTGTCCTTGTCGGCGTCCACGACGGTCACCGAGGTCGAGAAGACGGTCCCCTCCGCCATCTTCACGCCCTGCGCCTCGCGCACCTTGCCGAGCACGGAGGCCGGCATGACCGGCGGCTTGCCGTTGTCCGAGGTCGTCTCACCGCTGTCGGAGGCGCCCTTGGCGCTCACCGTCACATCCGAGGACGTGGCGGCGAAGAGCTTGTCGAAGGTGGTGTTCATCGTGTCGGTGAACACCAGCGTCCCGCAGACGAAGGCGACCGACAGCAGGACCGCCACGGCCGACAGGGCCATGCGTCCCTTGTGCGCGAAGAAGTTGCGCATGGAGGTCTTCATGACGGTCATGACGTACGCCCCCGGGCGTCGAAGTCCTTCATGCGGTCCAGGACGGCCTCCGCGGTGGGCTTGTACATCTCGTCGACGATCCGGCCGTCGGCGAGGTACAGCACGCGGTCCGCGTACGAGGCGGCCACCGGGTCGTGCGTGACCATGACGATGGTCTGCCCGAGCTCGTCGACGGAGCGGCGCAGGAAGCCCAGTACCTCGGCGCCCGCGCGCGAGTCGAGGTTTCCGGTCGGCTCGTCACCGAAGATGATCTCGGGACGCGCCGCCAGGGCGCGGGCCACGGCGACACGCTGCTGCTGTCCGCCGGAGAGCTGGGTGGGCCGGTGCCTGAGTCGGTCGGAAAGTCCCACTGTGTCCACCACGCGTGCGAGCCACTGCTTGTCGGGCTTGCGCCCGGCGATGTCCATGGGCAGCGTGATGTTCTCGAGCGCGTTGAGCGTCGGCAGCAGGTTGAACGCCTGGAAGATGAAACCGATCCGGTCCCGGCGCAGCTGAGTGAGCTTCTTGTCCTTCAGACCGGTGATCTCGGTGTCGTCGAGGTAGATCTGACCGCTCGTCACGGTGTCGAGACCGGCGAGGCAGTGCATGAGGGTGGACTTGCCGGACCCCGAGGGGCCCATGATCGCGGTGAACTGCCCGCGAGCGATGTCCACGTCCACATGGTCGAGGGCGACGACACGGGTCTCACCGGACCCGTACGCCTTGACGACCTGCCGCGCCCGCGCGGCAACGGCCGTACGCCCTCCAGTGCCCCCGTGCCTGGTGATGGTTACAGCCGATGTCACGGTATATCTCCTATGTCGGTCAGCGAGTCAACAGCCGATCTGTAGGGCGATCGGTTCGTTGCTTGGGTACGGCGTTCAGTCTGGTGCTGGGAGACGGTCCGGCGCGCTGGTGCTCAGCACCCTCTTCTACGGGGGAAAACCCCACCCCCGCCGATCCGGTCGTCCCCTCCCCCACCGCTCCCCAGCGGCGTAAAGCCAGGTTAAGGACGGACCATGGCCCTTCTCCTCCTCCGGCGGTACGAACCCTCCCCCAGCCGTAGTGCGGAGCTACCCCTAGGGGCAGTCCACCACCGGGTGGAGACGATCTAGGGGTCGGCTCCACCCTCCGCCGCACCGAGACTGCACCCTGCCGCCGCGTGAGGGGCAAGTGGGAGAGTGGTCGCCGGCAGATAGATGCAGGGGGAAGGAATCCGCGTGGACGAGACGAAGCCGGCGATACGGGAGCCCGCGCGGCATGTCTCCACGAATCGGCGCGGGGCTGTCGTAGCGGCCCTGATGCTGGCGATGGCCCTTGCGGCCCTGGACGCCACCATCGTCTCCACGGCGGTCCCGCAGATCGTCGGTGACCTGGGTGGCTTCTCGGTCTTCTCCTGGCTGTTCTCCGGCTATCTGCTGGCCGTGACGGTGACACTGCCGGTCTACGGCAAGCTCTCCGACACCTTCGGGCGCAAGCCGGTGCTGATCGCGGGCTCGGCGGTGTTCCTGCTCGGCTCGCTGCTGTGCGCGGTGGCATGGAACATGGGGGCGCTGATCGCGTTCCGGATCATCCAGGGCCTGGGCGGCGGCGCGCTGCAGGGCACGGTCCAGACGCTTGCCGCCGACCTGTATCCGCTCGAGGAACGCCCGAAGATCCAGGCCAAGCTGTCCACGGTGTGGGCGGTGGCGGCGGTCGCGGGACCGGGCATCGGCGGGGTCCTCGCGGCGTACGCGGACTGGCGGTGGATCTTCCTGGTCAACCTGCCGATCGGCGCGGTGGCGCTGTGGCTGATCGCCCGTCACCTGCACGAGCCGCAACGCGCCTCTCGCGATACGACGGCCACGCGCGCGCGTGTCGACTGGGCGGGCGCGCTCGCGGTGTTCGCGTGCGGGGGCGTGCTGCTGACGGCGCTGGTGCAGGGCGGGGTGGCCTGGGCGTGGCTGTCGTGGCCGTCACTGGGCCTGTTCGGCGCGGGAGTTGCCCTGGTGGCCGCCGTGGTCCTGATCGAACGCCGGGCGGCGGAGCCGATCATCCCCGGCTGGGTGTGGCGCCGCCGCACGATCGCCGCGGTGAACCTGGCACTGGGCGCCCTGGGACTCCTCATGGTCGCCCCCACGGTCTTCCTGCCGACGTACGCCCAGTCGGTGCTCGGTCTCACCCCGGTCGCCGCCGGATTCGTGCTGTCCGTATGGACGTTGAGCTGGCCGGTGTCGGCGGCCCTGAGCCAGCACGTGTACCGGCGCATCGGCTTCCGCAACACGGCGATGCTGGGCATCGGCATGGCGGCCCTGATCCTGTTCGCCTTCCCCTTCCTCCCCTACCCGGGCGCGGCCTGGCAGCCGACCCTGCTGATGCTGTTCCTGGGCGCCGCGCTGGGACTGTTTCAACTCCCCCTGATCGTCGGGGTCCAGTCGACGGTCGGCTGGGCGGAACGCGGCACGACCACGGCGTCCGTCCTCTTCTGCCGCCAGACCGGCCAGACGGTGGGCGCGGCGGTCTTCGGCGCGGTGGCCAACGGCGTCCTGGCCGCACGCCTGGGCGGCGCGAGCGACCTCGACTCCGTCACGCGCGCGTTGGACGCCGGCACGGCCCCGGAGGAGACCCGCGCGGCCATCGCGGACGCGGTGCACACGGTGTACGTGGGGGCGGGGTGCGCGGCGGCTCTGGCGTTCGCGGTGCTGCTGGTGCTGGCGCCGCGGCGGTTTCCGGTGCTCGAGGAGCAGTGACGCTACGCGCGCGTGCACCTCGGACACCGGCACGGCGGGAAGCGGCCCGCCAGGTCGATGGGCGCGTCCTTCCGCGTCGGGCGGTACGTCACCGTGGGTCCCCAGGTTCGACCCCCGTCCCGCGAGACCTGGAGGGTGATCTGCGCCCCGGCCATGCCCTCTTCCTGCTCTTCCGTGAGGTCCACGCCATCACCTTTCACTTTCTGTGCTGATGCATGCACAGAGTGACGTGACGCTGGGTACGCTCGGAAGGTAGCTGAGCGTGACAACGGGGTCCGCACGAGGGGGAGTTGATCGGTGGCGATCGAGGACAATCCGCTGACGAGGCAGCAGTACGGCGCCGAGCTGAAACGACGCCGGGAGGCGGCCGGACTCACGCAGGAGGAGCTGAGCGTGCGTGCCGTGATGTCGCGCACGCACATCGCGCACATCGAGGCGGGTCGGCGAAGGCCGGACGTGGAGGACGCGCGGCGGCTGGATCAGATGCTGGAGACGGGCGGCTTCTTCGAGAACTTCCTTCCGGCTCTGGACGGCCGCAAGGTGGCGGAACACTTCGCGGAGGCACTGGAGTTCGAGGGGAAGGCGACGGAAATCCGGGAGTACGCCCCCAAGTTGGTGCCCGGCATCCTTCAGACTCCGGCCTACGCGCGCGAGGTGCTCAGCTCGGGTGCGGTGCCCAAGAGCGACGACGAACGTGACGAGCTCCTCGTCACCCGCCTGGAACGCGCTCGCATTCTCGACGACTTCCACTCACCGAAGGTGTGGGTCCTGCTCGACGAGGCGGTGCTACGACGACCGATCGGCGGTCCAGAAGTGATGTGCGAGCAACTCCGGCACATCGCGACCCTCGGAGAGAGCAACCGTATCCGAGCCCATGTGCTGCCCTTCTCCGTCGGCTACCACGCCCTCATGGAGGGCTTCGTTTCGCTGATGTGGTTCGAGGACCTGCCTCCCATCGCCTATGCCGAAGGCCTCAGGTCGGGCCGAATCCTGGAACTCCCGTCCGTGGTCCGGGAGTGCCAGGTGTCCTACGACCATGCGCTGGGCGACGCCTTGTCGCACCGCAAGTCCCTGGCGTTGATCGGGTCGGTCGCAGAGGATTACGAGCATGAAGCGCAACAAGCACAGCATCCCTGACGCCTCTGCCCTGACCTCGTGGCGAAAGTCCAGCTACAGCGGCGGAAGCAGCGGCGACTGCCTCGAAGTGGCCGACGCCGCCCGCCCGTTCGTCCCCGTCCGCGACAGCAAGAACCCGACCGGGCCGGCGATCTTCGTCTCGATCCCGGCCTGGCAGAGCTTCGTCACTTCGCTCGATCGAACCACGCCGTAGTCGCCGGCAGGAACAGCAGGACGACCACGGGCAGTCCGAGCACGATCCGCAGGGCGGCGTCCACGAACTCCGAGGGCGCCGTCGCGCCGAGCGCCTGGTTGAAGGACGAGACGAGGACGAACACCATCACCACGACGGTCGTGACCCGGATCCCGCCCCGCGCCCTGCCGTCGTAGGTCAGAGCCAGCAATGCGCACACCCAGACGAGAATCCTCGATCTCGACGGGGTTGTCGGCCGGGTCGTACCTGTAGTACACGTCCGCGTCGGTGCCCGTGTGGGTCTCGGACACCACGCTCTGGCGGGCCAGACGCTTGGTACCGGTCTCGTAACTGCGGTTGATCTCCATCCAGTCCGCGGACGAAGAGACGCCCAGCGTGTTGCGGATCTGTTCCACAGCGTGTGGTTGACGTGGGTGACACGCACCCGGCGTAAGGGCCCGAGCACGCTGCGGTGAGGCCAAAAGTCTGAGTTAACGGGGGTAACACCGCAGGTCAGAGAAGTAAGCGCATACCGACCGATCAGTTTGCCGAAAGGGCTGTACAACTCCGAACCGCCGAGTAACGTGCGGGGCTCCGCTCCCCCGTCCACCCCCCAACTCCCTGCGGTCCGCCACGTCGGGCCCGAGCCTCGCAAGGAGCACCGGGTGTCCTACGACCCGTCACAGCCGTATCCCACCTACCCCTGGCAGCCACCCCCCGCGCCGCCCGAACCGGTCACCCGGCACCGGGGCCACCGCTCCCCGCTCGGCCACCACAGCGACCTGCGGATCCTGCGCAGCGCCTACCGGTGGCAGCGGCGCACCGCCACGCTCACCGCGCTCGGGTACTTCACGCTCTTCCTGGTGCTGTCCGCGTACGCGCCGTCCTTCATGGCGAGCAGCGTCACCGACGGTCTGCCCGCCGGCCTGCTCCTCGCCCTGCTCCAACTGCCCGTCACCTGGCTGGCGATCGCCGTGTACGAGCACACCGCGCGCCGCTACGTCGACCCGCTCGCGGACCGCATCCGCAAGCAGTCCGAGGTGGACGCCAGGCGAGGGGCGGGCGAGCGATGACCGGCTTCAGCGACTCCGCGCAGGCGATGAGCCTGGTGGCGTTCTCCGCCGTCGCCACCATCACCCTCCTGCTGTGCGTGATGACCGGCCCGGACCGCGACGACCTCGACGAGTTCTACACCGGCTACAGCTCCCTGTCCGCCATGCGCAACGGCCTCGCCATCGCGGGCGACTACATCTCCGCCGCGACCGTCCTCGGCACCGGCGGGGTCATCGCGCTGTGCGGCTACGACGGCATCGTTCTCGCGCTGAGCACGGTCCTGTCGCTGATGCTGCTGATGTTCCTGCTGGCCGAACCCCTGCGCAACGCGGGCCGGTTCACCATGGGCGACGCGCTCGCACGGCGGATGCCGGGCCGTGCGGTACGCGTCGCCGCGTGCCTGGTCACCCTCGCCGCGCTGCTGCCGCTGATGCTGGTGCAGCTCGCCGGGGCCGGCCAACTGCTGGCGTTCATCCTCGGGTTCTCCGGTGACTCGCTGAAGACGGGCTTCATCATCGGCCTGGGCATCCTGATGATCAGCTACGCGGCCATCGGCGGGATGAAGGGCACCGCCCTCATCCAGATCCTGAAGATCGTCATGCTCCTCGGATCCGGCGCACTGGTCGCCGTACTGGTCATGAACCGGTTCGACTGGAACCCGGCCGCGCTGTTCGACACGGCGGCCCGGCAGAGCGGGGTGGGGCCGGCCTACCTGCGCTCCGGACTGGAGTTCGCGGGCGGGCCGTACCCGCGCCTCGACATGATCACCTCGCAGCTCGCGGTCGTCATCGGCGGGGCGTGTCTGCCGCACGTCACGATGCGCATGTACACCGCGTCCAGCGCACGTCAGGTACGCCGTTCGATGTCCTGGGCGGTGTCGTCGGTGGCCGTGTTCGTCCTGGTCATCACGGTCGTCGGGGTCGGGGCGACGGCGATGATCGGGCGGACGGTGATCGCGGAGGCGGACCCGCAGGGCAACACGGCGTATCTGCTGGGCTCCCGGGCGGTGTTCGGGCCCGACGTGTCGACCGGAGAGACGTTTCTCTTCACCACGGTCACCACGGCGCTCTTCCTCACCCTCCTCGCCTCCGTCGCCGGCATGATCCTCGCCTGCGCCAACTCCCTTGCACATGACGTGTTCGCGGCGCGGGCCCCGTCGATGCCGGCGCACCGCGAGATTCTGCTGGCCCGGGTGTCCGCGCTGGCGGTCGGCGTCCCCACGATCTTCCTCGCGACGCTGATCCAGCACCGCAGTCTGCAGCCGCTGGTGATCCTGTCCTTCTGCGTCGGCGCGTCCGCGTTGGCGCCGGCGCTCGTGTACAGCCTGTTCTGGCGGCGCTATACGCGGACGGGGCTGCTGTGCACATTGATCGGCGGCACGCTGACGGTGCTGTTGCTGATGCCGGGCACGAATCTCGTGTCGGGGTCGCCTGTGTCCGCGTTTCCCGAAGCCGACTTCAACTGGCTGCCGTTCACGACGACGGGGCTGGTGTCCATTCCGGCGGGGTTCTTGTTCGGGTGGCTGGGGACGGTGATTTCCGGGCGGCGGAAGGCGGAGGAGCAGCGGCGGCAGTATGAGGCGGTGGAGGGGTGGATCTTGGCGGGGGCGGTGCGGAGGGGGTGACCGGGGGGTCGTCTGTCGGGTGCGGGTGGGTGGGGGTGAGCCGGGGGGGTCGTCTGTCGGGTGCGGGTGGGTGGGGGCTGGTCGCGCAGTTCCCCGCGCCCCTGGGTGGGTGTGGGTGGCCGGCGCCAGGTCTGCGCCGTTGCCCCAGCTGTCCTGACGGCCCTGGCTGGCCCGCTGGTCTGGCTGGCCTGGCTGGCCTCCGCGGTTCCGGCCTCCCTTGCTGGCCCGGCTGCCCTGGCGGACCCGGCTGCCACGGCCGCCATTGCCGCCCTGACTGGCCGGCTGCCCTCCGCGGCCCGGCGGGGGTACGGCTGCCCTTGCCGCCCCGTTGCCCCGGCCGCCCTGAGTGGCCGGCTGCCCTCCGCGGCCCCGGCCGACCCGCGGGCCCTGCTGCCCCCGCTGTTACTCCGTCGCCGCTGTTCCCGTGAGTGCTGTCAGGCTGCTGCGTACGTGGTCCATCTGTGCCTGGACCTCGTCGCGGCGCTCCTCGTGCTTTCGCAGCACGCGGTCCGTCTCCCCGGCGATCCGCTCCTCCTGGAGCCTTGCCTCCGCAAGGATCTCCGCCGCACGCGCGCGTGCGTCCTCCTCGCTCCGTCCCACCGAGGCCTCCGCCTCCGCGAACTCCCGCTCCGCGTCCGCCAGCGCCGCCTCCGCCCGCGCCACCCGTTCGGCGCTCCGCGCGTCCGCCTCGGCCGCCCGCTTCTCCTCGGCCCGCTCCACCTCGGCCCATCGCTCGGCATGCTCCTCGGCCTGCTCGGCGAGCATCCCGATGGTGCGCTGGCGTACGTCGCGCAACGCCGCGAGTGCCTCCCCGCGCCCCGCCTTCACCTCACGCCGGGCGGCGACACGGATCTCGTCGGCCTCGGCGCGCGCGGCGAGCAGCCGCTGACGGGCGCGTTCGTCGGCCTCCCCGAGCACGGTGTCGGCGTGCGCCTGCGCGGCATCCCGTACGCGGTCGGCGTACGCCTGCGCCTCGTCCGCGAGGCGCTGCGCCTCCTGTCGCGCCCTCTCCCGGACGTCCGCGGCCTCCTCCTGCCCCAGTTCGAAGAGCCGCCGCGCACCCTCGCCGAGCGCCTCGTACGCCTGCGGTGCCAGCCCTGCCACGACCTCGCGCAGGCGCACCAGCTCCGCCTCCATCTCCCGGGCGAGCACGGTGAGCCGGGCGGCCCGTTCCCAGGCGGCGTCACGGTCCTGGGACAGGGCGGCGGCGTACGCGTCGACCTCTTCGGGACGGTAGCCGCGCCCTCGTACGGCCACGAACCCCTGCGGCGACACCGGTGCGCTGCTCATCCTGGAACCCCTCTCCGCCGAAACAACACGAACGGACACGAAATGATGATTTCGCGCACATCTTGATGTATCGGACGGAAATGTTCATAACGCGACACTCCGCGTACCCGTCCCGGTAGGCCCCGGTCATGACGGTCGCCAATCGCACACATGCGAAAGGGCCGGGCCCTGTCACACGACCGGCCCGGCCCTCCACGCACACGTACGGATCAGCGGCGGCGCGGCCTCACAGCAGCCCGTCCCACATCTGCTCCAGCAGCACCGACCACCAGCTCTCCGGCGAACCCAGCGCCGCCGGATCGAGCGAGGCCAGCTGGGCCTGGAAGTCGACGGTCCAACGACCCGCCTGCTCCTGGTTCAGACCGAAACGAAGCCGCCACATCCGGCCGAGCAGCGCCAGACAGCGCTGGAACTCGGGCAGGCCCGTGTTCACGAACTGCGGCGGTACGGGGGCACCGCCGGGGCCCGCCTCGACAGGTACGGCGACGATGTTCGCCGTCCCGTACTGCACGCAGATCGCCTTGCCGAAGTCGCTGCCCATGACGAGGTACGAGCCCGCGTCGGAGGCCGGTTGCACCCCGCGCTCGGCCGCCAGCTCCGCCAGCGTCGGCACCGGACGCCCCGGCTGGGCCTGCGCCCAGAAGAACGGGCCCATGTCCAACGGCAACCCCGCCACGACCAGCGAGTGCGCGACGACCGGCGGTACGCCCTGGCGGGACACCGCGGCCTGCTCGAACCGGAAGATGCCGGGGCCGAAAGCCCCCGCCAGCTCCTGCGCCACGCCCTCCGGCGGGATCGGCGGCGCGGCCTGGACGGGCGGCAACGGCGCGCGCACCGGCGCCGGGCGGGCAGGCCCGTCCGCCACCTGGTGCAACTCGCCCTGGTGGGCCAGCAGTTGCTGCATGCCCTGCTGCCGGCTCGCGTGATCCGTGCCGTACGGCGCGATGCTCGCGATCCGCGCCTGCGGCCACTGCTCCCGGATCATCCGCGCGCAGTACGCCCCCGGCAGCTCGCACGACTCCAGCTCGGTGTGCAGCTCGAGCACTTGGTCCGGGGGCACGTTCATGCCGCGCAGCTCGTGGAAGATCTGCCACTCGGGGTGCGGCGTCCCCGGCGCCGACCGCCGGATCAACTGCTGCTCCGACCCGTCCTGCGCCCGGTACCGAAGGACGGCCTGATACCCGGGCCCGACGGTGGGCTGCACCTGCTGGGGGTAGCCGTAGGCCGGGGGCCGGCCGGGCCCCCCGGGCTGCCCCGGCTGCCCATGCGAGGACTGACCCGGGGCGGGCTGTCCCGGCATCGGCTGCCCGGACAGAGACTGCCCCGGCGCCGGCTGCCCGGGCGGAGGAACCGGACCCTGGGACGGTACGGCACCCGGAGGCGGGGGCGGCATCGTGCCGGGCGGCGTCGGCTGCGGAGCGCCCGGAGCCGTCCCAGGGGCGCCGGGGGTTCCAGGGGCGCCAGGAGAGCGGGGGGCTTGCGGCGGCGGAGGCACGCCGGGGCCGCCCGCCGGGGGCGAGGACAACACGGTTTCCGCGTGATGCACGACCCCGGGCGCGGTCCGTGGAACACCGGGGGCACCAGGAGGCTGCGGCGCGCCGGGAGCACCCGGAGCACCCGGAGCACCAGAAGCCTGCGGGGCGCCCGAGGCGCCGGACGGCTGCGGAGCACCACCTTGCACACCCGCGAACGGAGACGAACCCTGGCCGCCAGAACCCTGTGGCGTACCCGGTGCCCCAGAAGCGTGCGGCGCACCCGGCGGCTGCGGAGCACCAGACCCACCCGGCACACCCGGGAACGGAGACGAACCCTGACCACCAGGAGCCTGCGGCACGCCCGGAGCACCCGGGAACCCCGGGCCGCCGGGCCAATTCGGCACACCCGGAGCCCCAGGTGGAGGCGGAGTCGGCGCACCACCAGGAGCGGACGGTGCGCCCGGAGGCTGCGGTGCTCCCGACCCCGAAGGCCCCTCAACACCCGGCGCCGACACGAACTGGGTGGGCACGTACCCGCCCTCCGGCGCACCAGGAGCGGGCGGCGGAGTCGCGCTCCCCGGCTGCGCACCGGGCACCCCGGGGGGACCCGGCGGAGGCGGCGGGGTCGGTCCCCCGGCCTGCGCCCCGCGCGAGGGAGGCGCCAACT
The DNA here is from genome assembly GCF_044456945.1 of Streptomyces sp. NPDC050759. Taxonomy (NCBI): domain Bacteria; kingdom Bacillati; phylum Actinomycetota; class Actinomycetes; order Kitasatosporales; family Streptomycetaceae; genus Streptomyces; species Streptomyces sp. NPDC050759. Next base: position 150,815 of record NZ_JBITGI010000016.1, read on the forward strand.
TGCTGGTGGCGACATCGGCGATGTCCCCGGCACTCGGCGCAGGTCCCGGAGCACCGGGAGCACCGGGCACACCCGGCGGCTGAGGCGCCCCGGCACCACCACCGGGCGCCTGCGGATACCCGTACGAGGACGCACCCGGCGCAGACGGAGGAGCAGCCGCACCCGAAACACCCGAAGCACCAGCACCGTGCGGATAGCCGTACGAAGACACACCAGGCGCAGACGGAGGCGGAGGGGTGACACCAGCCCCCGGGCCACCCGCAGCAGCCGCACCCGAAGCACCAGCACCCTGCGGATAACCGTACGAAGACGCCCCCGGCGCAGACGGAGGAGCAGCCGCACCCGAAGCACCAGCCCCCTGCGGATAACCGTACGAACTCGCACCCGGCGCAGACGGCGGAGTCACCCCGGACGACGACCGCCCACCCCCCGAAATCCGCGCAGTCCTGGAGTCCGTGACCTCGGAGACCTCCGAGACCTCCTGGACGTCCGCCCCCTCCGAGACCTCCGCGACCTCCGACCCCTCCAAGGCCGACGAAGCCCCCTCGTCCGCATCGCTACCGCCGCCCCCACCGCCACCACTCACCGGCGCCGAGAACACCGTCTCCGGCAACGCCACGGAGAGGTCCTCACCCCCGTTGGTGTCGGTACCGGTCCATGGCCTCGCCCCGGCAGGCACCCCCGGAGCGGCACCCGAATCCGCACCCGAACCAGCAGTCGACGCCGCCGCACCCGAGCCAGCAGTCGACGCCGCCCCACCGGACCCGCCGTCCCGAGCCCCGGAGGAAACCCCCGCGCCGTCGCCGCCGATCCCCAGCTTGTCCGCCGCGTCCTGCAACCACTCCGGCGGCGTCAGGAGAAACGACGTCTGGTTCAGATCGAGCCGGGACGCCGCCGACGCTCCCCCCGCGTCCTCGACCCCGTCCTCCCGGCCGTACGTCTCCTCGTACCGGCGGATCACCTCGCCCACCGGCAACGAGGGCCACAGCGTGGCCTCTCCGCTGTCCCGGGCGATCACCAGCCGCTGCGCACCGCCGTCCGAACGCGGTCCCTCCGCGCGGTCCTCGGCCCACACCACGAACCCGAGGCCGAACTCCCGCACCCGCACCTCACGATGCTGGTACGACGGCACATCCCCGTTGATCCACTCTTCCGCGCGCTCCTGCGCCTGCGCGAACGTCACCATCGCTGAAGCTCACTCCCCCGACACGGAAGAAGACACGGGAACGGAACGGGCGAACCCGCCGTCCACCATCAGGTTCGCCACCGTCTCCAACTCCGGCGGATTACCGGCCAGTCGGGACAGGAACACATCGAAGTCCGCACCGCAGGGCAGCAGCAGACGTTCCACGCGCTCGGCCGGCGGCATCGAAGGGTCGACGTCGCGCGCGTCGTCGTAGGCGCAGAACCAGACCGATCCGATCCCCTCGCCCTTCACCTTCACGGCCAGCAGACCGCCCTGGACGAAGCCGACACCGAGGTAGTCCTTCGTCAGATGGTCGCGCAGGCACTTGTTGACGTACACGAGGTCGTTGACCGCCGCCTCGTCGCGCACCGTGAAGAACGGCTGGTCGACCAGGAGTCCCAACTCCGCGTCGAGGGCAGCGCCCACCGGGGCCGATCCGCCCGCCGCCTTCAGGAACGACCGGTACGCGCCCGGCAGCCGGTATCCGAGATCCTCCTCGACCCCCTGCACCTGCGACTCGGTCACCGCCACCGACGACTTCGGCAACCCGAAGTGCGCCGGACGCGTCTCCTGCAGCGGCCGCGTCCCCCGCTTGTTCTGGTCGACACGTGTCGTCGCGATCCCGCCGTGATGCCGTAGCAGGGCCTTCACCTCGACCGGGATCAGCTCGAGCCGCCGCGAACCCACCACGTGGTGCCACGTCCAGCCGTGCGGCGTCGCCACCGCCGGCACCGTGTCCCACAGCTCGTGACCGGTCGCCGCGAGCGCCGCGTTCGCCGAGACGTAGTCCGTCAGCCTCAGTTCGTCGACCCCGAAGCCCTCCGGCGGCTCGGCGATCTCCGCGGCGGCACGCGCGTAGGGCGAGAAGTCGGGGTAGCCACGCTCGTCCACCCGTACCCCTCTGGGATGACGCGCGGCCCGGACCGGATCCGGAAAGTGCACGACCTGCCCGGCATAGGCCGCGTTCGGCGGCGCGGCTTGTTGCCCGAGCCGACCTGTCGTCATGGCGAAAGCCCCCTGCGGCGCTCTGGTACGACCCGCGGCGACCCCTTGGGCAAAGCAGGGTCGCCACGTGCCGTATCGACTGTCTCGTCCGTCTCCACGCGTCAACCGCGCGCATCGCGGCGACCACTTGGATCGCGGTGCCGACAGCCTATGCGGTACGACGACACCGGTCACCGGGCACCGGTCAGCCCCCCTCCGCTTCCGTGACCAGCCGTCACCCCGTCGTGACAGCCCGCCCGAACCGGGCGTGTCGCACCGCCCCAGCTTCCGCACCAGCCCCGCCGTTTGGCAGTCTGTGACCTCCGGGGGGATGCTCTGGAGGGGATGACGATCATGAACACGACGCAGACGGGACCGCACACAGGACCGCACACGGGCACGACGACCGGCGCGAACGGCAGACCGCACGCCGGCCTCGACGGCGATCCCCGCATCGGCTGGAGCAGCGCCGAGAGACCCCACGCGCCCGCTCTCCGCCACCGCCGCGACGGCATACTGCCCACGGTCGCCGCCGCCCTCTCGGTCCGCGGCGCCACCCTCACCTCCACCGCGGCCCGCGGCGACCAGGCCCCGCCGCTGCACCCGCTCGTCCAGGACTTCCTCGACACCCTCGGCAGCGACCGGCGCGACCGCTTCACCGGCCGCTGCGCGGAGACCATGCTCATATCGCGGCACATCGCCGCCGCCGACGCCGCCCGCAGCAAGCGCGCAGGCCGCAAACCGATGACCAACGGCGAGGCCCGCCGCGCCCTCAAGCAGGCCAAACTCACCGCCCGCCGCATCCGCGAGGACGGCGACCCGCTGCACGGCAGCTTCGCCGCCCCCTGCCGCGCCTGCACCGCTCTGAGCGCCCACTTCGGCGTACGCATCGTCGACCCGACGGCGAACGGCGGCTGACACCCCCCCCACCGGTACGACCCGTACAACCCGTACGACGGCGCCTCACGCACCCCGGCGTCCACCCATGACCTCGACGAACGCGAAGGGCAGATGCACCCCGACCGCACCGGCACCACCCGCTTCCCCGGCCCCGTCGACGCCGTTCTGCGCGCCGCCGGCTGGCAGCCCGGACGCTGGGACATAAAGCAGGCCGAGATCTGGGCCGACGCCCTGCGCGACCACATCTCACCGGCCGGACACCGGCACGCCGTGTTCCCGGCCGCGGTCGAGGCCTGGGCCGAGTTCGGCGGACTGCACCTGACGCCCACCGGCCCCGGCCGGCAGGTCGCCCCCGCCCGCCTCCACCTCGACCCGCTGCACGGTCTCCACATGGCCCGCACCCTCGCCGACCTCGGCCGCGCCCTCGACACCGAGGTCTGCCCGCTCGGCGCCGAGACCGACTCCCAGGCCGTCCTCTGCATCGACACCGAGGGCCGCGTCTACGTCCTCGACCACACCGGCGACTGGTATCTCGGCCCCGACATCGACCAGGCCCTCGCCGGCCTCGTCTCCGGCATCGAACCGACCCGGCTCACCGCGGACTGAGCCCCGGGGTCCTCGAGGCCCCACGCCCGCACGTCCCCGCATCCCCCTCCATCCCCCCACATCCCCACGTCGGTCACGCCGCCGGAATCACCGCCGACACCCGGAAACCCCCCGCCTCCGTCGGCCCCGACACGAACACCCCGCCCAGCGCGGAGACCCGCTCCTTCATCCCCACCAGGCCGTTGCCCCCCGACGGCAGCCGCGCCGACGCGAGCGACGACACCTCCGGCGGCGGTTCGTTCTCCACCTGCATCGCGATCTCCGACGCCCGGTGCGCCAGCCGTACGTGCGTCTTCGCGCCCGCCGCGTGCTTGTGGACGTTCGTCAACGCCTCCTGCACCACCCGGAACGCCGTCTGCTCGATCTGCGCGGCGTACGACCGCACGTCACCCTCCACCGACAGGTCCACGGCCATCCCCGCCGCGGCCGACTGCCCGATCAGCGTCTCCAGATCGTCCAGACAGGGCCCGTCGGCCTCGTCCACGGCCCGCGAGGCCGCCACGGCCGCCGCCACCCCCACCGCGACGAGGGGCACCGCGGCCCGCTCCTGCCGCCCGAAACCGTCCCCGCTGCGCAGCACACCGAGCATCTCCCGCAGCTCGGTGAGCGCCTGCCGCCCCATGTCCCCCACCAGCGCGGCGTTCTTGACGGCCTTCTCGGGATCCTTACGGGCGACGGCCTGCAGCGCGGCCGCGTGCACCACCATCAGGCTCACCCGATGGGCCACGACGTCATGCATCTCGCGGGCGATACGGGTCCGCTCCTCGCCCCGCGCCCACTCGGCCCGCTCCTCGGCCCGCTCGGCGAGCAGCTGAAGCTCCCGCTCCAGGTCGTCGGCCCGCTCCCGCAGGCTCTCCATGAGCCGGCGCCGGGCGCCCACGTACAGCCCGAGCAGCAGCGGCGGCGCGGTCATCCCGATGGCCGTGGTGATCGACGCGAAGGGGACGAACCAGTCCCCCAGGTCCAGTTCGCCGTGCGCCATGTCCTGGCGTACCCGTACGAACATCACGATCAGCATCCCGACCAGCGACATCCCCGCCAGCGAGCCGATGATCCGGCGCGGCAGCTCGGACGCGGCGAGCGTGTACAGGCCGACGATGCCCATGAGGTAGCCCATCTGGGCGGGCGTGATGGCGATCGAGACGAGCACGACGGCGATCGGCCACTTGCGCCGGACGACCAGCACCGACCCCGCCAGCACACCGAACACGATCCCCGCGGCCATCGGGATCCCGGCGTCCTCCGCGAACCGGATCCCCTCGAACGCACACTCCACCGCGGACGCGGACGCCAGGCCCGCGTCCAGTACCGCACTACGCCACCGTGCCCACCACCACGGCCCCGTCTGAGCCGCGGTGGTCTCTTCCCCCGTCGTGGTCATGCCTCCAGCCTACGTTCGGCAGTGCGAGGTTTTCCGGTGCATTTCGACGACTGGCCTACACCACCTTGAGTGACCGATCGACCACGAAACCGCCCGATTTCGTCGGCATCGGAGTCCGCAGGGCCGCCGATCTGTACCGTCGCGTCGAAGGCGCCCGGTACGGCATAGTAGGAGCCGCCACTCGGCGACCTGACTGAATGTCCGGTTTAGTCGAACTTATTCCCCCGTGGTGTAATTGGCAGCACTGTGGCTTTTGGTGCCATCTGTCCGGGTTCGAGTCCTGGCGGGGGAGCCGCACCTTGTTCGCACCCTCTTCGGGCCCTGACAGCACTGTCAGGGCCCACTCTCATGTCCCCCAGGAAACGCCCCGGTATCCTGCGGATGTCACCCCACCCCCTCCACAGCCGAAGGGCATCCCGTGAGCGCCATTCGCCCGGCAGCCGTCGTCGTTCTCGCAGCGGGTGAGGGCACCCGTATGAAGTCGGCCACACCCAAGGTCCTGCACGAGATCTGTGGCCGCAGCCTCGTCGGGCATGTGCTCGCCGCCGCCCGCGAGTTGGACCCCGAGAACCTCGTCGTGGTCGTGGGGCACGGCCGGGAGCAGGTCACCGCGCACCTCGCCGACACCGACGCCGACGTACGGACGGCCGTGCAGGCGCAGCAGAACGGCACCGGGCACGCCGTACGGATGGCGCTGGAGGAGCTCGGTGGCCGTGTCGAGGGGACCGTCGTCGTCGTGTGCGGGGACACTCCGCTGCTGACCGGCGAGACGCTCGACGCCCTTGCCGCCACGCACTCCACGGACGGGAACGCGGTCACCGTGCTGACCGCCGAGGTGCCGGACGCGACCGGGTACGGGCGGATCGTGCGGGACACGGTGTCCGGTGCGGTGACCGGGATCGTCGAGCACAAGGACGCCTCCGAGGCGCAGCGGGCCATCCGCGAGATCAACTCGGGCGTCTTCGCCTTCGACGGGCAGCTCCTCGCCGACGCGCTGGGCAAAGTGCGGACCGACAACTCCCAGGGCGAGGAGTACCTCACCGACGTTCTCGGGATCCTCCGGGAGGCCGGGCACCGCGTCGGCGCCTCCGTCGCCGTCGATCACCGTGAGATCGCCGGGATCAACAACCGTGTGCAGCTCGCCGAGGCACGGCGGATCCTCAACGACCGGCTGCTGACCGGCGCCATGCTCTCCGGCGTCACCGTCGTCGACCCGGCCACCACCTGGGTCGACGTCACCGTCACCTTCGGCCAGGACTCCGTCGTCCATCCGGGCACGCAGCTGCACGGCTCGACGCATGTGGGTGAGCGCGCCGAGGTGGGCCCCAACAGCCGCCTCACGGACACGCAGGTCGGAGCGGGGGCACGCGTCGACAACACCGTCGCCTACGGCTCCCACATCGGCGACCACGCGAGCGTGGGACCGTTCGCCTATCTCCGCCCCGGCACCCGGCTGGGCACGAAGGGCAAGATCGGGACGTACGTCGAGACGAAGAACGCGAACATCGGGGAGGGGACGAAGGTCCCGCATCTCTCCTATGTCGGTGACGCGACGATCGGCGAGTACTCGAACATCGGTGCCGCGAGCGTGTTCGTGAACTACGACGGCAAGGACAAGCACCACACGACGGTCGGGTCGCACTGCCGCACGGGTTCGGACAACATGTTTGTGGCGCCTGTCACGGTCGGGGACGGCGCGTACACCGCCGCGGGGTCGGTGATCACGAAGGATGTGCCGCCCGGTTCGCTGGCCGTGGCCCGTGGCCAGCAGCGGAATATCGAGGGCTGGGTGGCCCGCAAGCGTCCGGGGAGCGCGGCGGCGAAGGCCGCCGAGGCGGCTTCCCGGGAGGGCGCGAGCGAGGACTGACCGGAAACAGGTGCGCCGAAGTCGTCGTACCGTGATAACTGCACACCCAGTTGAAACACCTCTGAGGAGACAGCTGTGACCGGGATCAAGACGACCGGCGAGAAGAAGATGATGTTCTTCTCCGGCCGCGCCCACCCCGAGCTTGCCAAGGAGGTTGCCGAGCAGCTGGGTGTCGGGGTCGTCCCGACGAAGGCTTTCGACTTCGCGAACGGCGAGATCTATGTCCGCTACCAGGAGTCGGCACGCGGCGCGGACTGCTTCGTGATCCAGAGCCACACGGCTCCGATCAACCAGTGGATCATGGAGCAGCTGATCATGATCGACGCGCTGAAGCGTGCGTCGGCCCGCTCCATCACGGTCATCGTGCCGTTCTACGGTTACGCGCGGCAGGACAAGAAGCACCGCGGCCGTGAACCGATCTCGGCGCGGCTGATCGCGGACCTGATGAAGACGGCGGGTGCGGACCGCCTGCTCACCGTCGATCTGCACACGGACCAGATCCAGGGCTTCTTCGACGGGCCGGTCGACCACCTCTTCGCCCTTCCGCTGCTGGCGGACTACGTGGGCCGGAAGGTCGACCGGGACAAGCTGACGGTCGTGTCCCCGGACGCGGGCCGGGTGCGGGTCGCGGACCGCTGGTGCGACCGGCTGGGTGCGCCGCTGGCGATCGTGCACAAGCGGCGTGACAAGGACGTGGCGAACCAGGTGACCGTCCACGAGGTCGTGGGCGAGGTCAAGGGCCGGGTGTGTGTCCTGGTCGACGACATGATCGACACGGGTGGCACGATCTGCGCGGCCGCGGACGCCCTGTTCGCGCATGGCGCGGAGGACGTCATCGTCACCGCCACCCACGGTGTGCTGTCCGGGCCGGCCGCGGACCGGCTGAAGAACTCCCGGGTGAGCGAGTTCGTGTTCACGAACACCCTGCCGACGCCGGGTGAGCTGGGCCGGGACCTGGACAAGATGACCGTTCTGTCGATCGCGCCGACGATCGCGAGCGCGGTGCGTGAGGTGTTCGAGGACGGCTCCGTGACCAGCCTGTTCGACGAGCAGTAAGGGTTCTGCAGAAGATCGTTTTGGTGACGGCCTCCCCCTCCGAGTAAGCTGCTGAAGTTGCTCGGCGAGGGAGGCCGTACCTGTTCGTTCAGGTGCCGGCGGTCCGTTATCGACGCGCTCTTCGTAGCAGGCCGATGTTTGGCCGGGTGACCTTCTTCCCCGACTGTTCTACGAGGAGTGACCATGGCCGACGTCAAGCTCACCGCCGAGACCCGCACCGAGTTCGGCAAGGGTGCCGCCCGCCGTATCCGCCGTGACAGCAAGGTTCCCGCCGTGGTCTACGGTCACGGTGCCGAGCCGGTGCACATCACGCTGCCGGGCCACGAGCTCCAGCTCGCCCTGCGTACCCCGAACGTCCTGCTCACGCTGGACATCGAGGGCAAGAGCCAGCTGGCGATCCCGAAGGCCGTGCAGCGCGACGCCATCAAGGGCTTCCTCGAGCACGTCGACCTGCTCCTGGTGACGCGCGGCGAGAAGGTCAACGTCGAGGTCTACGTCCACACCGAGGGCGAGCTGGCGCCGGGCGCCTACCTGCTCGAGCACGTGCTCAGCACGCTGAACGTCGAGGCCGAGGCCACGCACATCCCGGAGTCGGTCACCGTCTCCATCGCGGGCCTGGAGGCCGGCGACTCCATCCTCGCCAAGGACATCCCGCTGCCCGAGGGCACCACGCTGCTGACGGACGAGGACGCGGTCGTCCTCCAGGTCCTGGCCGCCCAGGCCGAGGAGGCCCCGGCGGAGGGCGAGTCCGAGGCCACGGAGGCCTGACCGGCGGTTCGGCCGTAGCTGCCGGTCGCCGCTTCCCCGGCGGCGCCAAGGCGGCCGTCGACGGCGGCACCGTCGTCCTGCAGGGCCTGGCCGCGCAGGCCTGACCGGCGGTTCGGCCGTAGTTGTCGGGTCGCCGGTTCCCCGGCGCCCGGCGTCGCGGTAGCGATATACGCTCCAGCCGTCGCCCCTGTCCAAGGGGCGGCGGCTGCGGCATGTGCAGAGGAGAGATGGACGTGACTACCCCCGCCAACGGCCCCTGGCTGATCGTCGGCCTCGGCAATCCGGGGCCCGAGTACGCGGCCAATCGGCACAACGTCGGCTTCATGGTGGCCGATCTGCTGGCCGAGCGGGTCGGGGGCCGGTTCAAGCGGGCCGGGAAGGCGCAGGCCCAGGTCGTGGAGGGACGGATCGGGCCGCCGGGGCCGGGCAGCCGGCGGGTGGTCCTGGCGAAGCCGATGTCGTTCATGAACCTGTCCGGCGGTCCGGTGAACGCGCTCAAGGACTTCTACAAGGTGCCGGTCGCCAACATCGTGGCCATCCATGACGAGCTGGACATCGACTTCGGCACCCTGCGGCTGAAGCTGGGCGGCGGGGACAACGGTCACAACGGGCTGAAGTCGATGACGAAGGCGTTCGGGTCGGAGTATCACCGGGTGCGGTTCGGGATCGGACGTCCTCCGGGCCGTATGCAGGTCGCGGACTTCGTGCTGAAGGACTTCTCGTCGAGTGAGCGCAAGGAGCTCGACTACTTCGTGGACCGGGCGGCCGACGCGGTGGAGGCCCTGGTGATCGAGGGTCTGGAGCGGGCGCAAAGCACGTACAACTCCTGACTTGTCCGCCCGGTGGCCGGGGCGGAGTTGACCACGCGCAGGACCATGGCCAATGATCCCGGCCATGCCTGCCACAGCCGCCCCCTCCCGTCGAGCCTCCCGACAGGCCTCGGTCGCCGCGCTGCGGTTCGGACGGCTCGCGTCGATGGGGGTGGTCGCGGTGCTGATCCTGATCGCGGGGGTGTGGGCGTCCTGGGGCAGCGCGCAGTACGTGATGCTGACCAAGGGGCGGGAGCGCGGCACGATCGAGGTGGCGCGGTGTGCGCAGGATGTGTGCAGCGGCCCCTACACGCCGTTGTCGCACGGGTCGCAGGCGCGGGGCCGGGTCGTCATCGAGAAGACGGTGGCCGTGCGGAAGGGCCGGACCTACACGGTGGTGGTGAAGCCCGGCAGTGCCGATGTCGTACGGTCCGGGCCGGCCGGGGTGCTGTACGCGTGGGTGCCGATGGGCGGGGCGCTGCTGCTCGCGTCGGTGGTCGTGGCGGGCGGGCTGCGCAGGACGCGGCTCGCGTGGGTGCTGGCGGGGTCGGGCATCGTGCTGCTCACGGCGGCTTTCGTGACCATCTGACAGCTTTCGCCGTTCTCCCCTTCTGTGGAGAACGCGAGTGTTGTCTGTTCGTGATTGACCAGAGGTCAGTCAGGGCTGGATGCTGAGCCGCCCCCTCCACATCTTCCCGTTTGACTCTCGAAGATGGATTACTGCCCCATGCGTATCCTCACCCGCGTCGGCGCCGTGTGCGCCGTCGCCTCGGCGGCCTTTCTGGTCGCCCCGGTCGCCCACGCCACCGCTCCCGGTGACAACGGAACCGTGAAGATCCACGACGCCACCACGGGCGAAGAGCTCCGTAAGAACGAGCCGCACGTCTGCACCTTCTACCTCGACGCCTTCGGCTTCGACGCCGTCCAGGAGGTCGACTGGCACATCGAGGCCTGGGCCCCGACGGCCGACGTCAAGGGCGAGACCGTGAAGTCCGGCGAGATCACGCTGGACACCGACGGTCACGGCCGCACGGATGACCTGTCGCTGCCCGACGGGCACTACAAGCTGTTCTGGAACTTCGAGGGCGAGAACGGCGCCGCCAAGCACAAGGTGTTCTGGACGGACTGCGCGGACGAGGAAGGCGGCGGCGGTACGACGGCCACGCCCACCGCGTCGGCCTCCGGCACTCCGGGGTCGGGCGAGTCCGCCTCCCCCGGCGCCGGGCCCGGCACCGACCCCAGCGAATCCGCTGAGGCCGGGGTCTCGTCGTCGGCCTCTTCCTCCGCGTCGGCTTCCGCTTCCGCGCAGGGCTCCACCGGTGACCTCGCGGAGACCGGGAACAGCGCTCCCGTCGGCCTGCTCTCGGGTGTCTCGGCGGCGCTGCTGGCGGCCGGCGCCTACCTCGTCGTCAGGCGGCGCCGGGCCTGACGTACAGACGAAGAAGCGGTGCCCCCGAGTCTCGGGGGCACCGCTTCTTTCTGCCCGTAGGTCAGCCGGTGTTGCGCAGGCCCGCCGCGACGCCGTTGACGGTCAGGAGGAGCGCGCGGGCGAGCAGCGGGTCGGCGGGCTCACCCGCGGCCGCCGCGTCGCGCTGGCGCTTGAGCAGCGTCACCTGGAGATACGAGATCGGGTCCAGGTAGGCGTCGCGGATGGTGAAGGTCTGCTTGAGGACCGGGGTGGCGTCGAGGAGTTCGGTCTCACCCGTGATCTTCAGGACCTCGCGGACGGTCAGTTCGTGCTCGGCCTCGATGTCGGCGAAGACGTGCTGGAGCTCGGCGGGGACGAGGGTCTCGACGTAGTGGCGGGCGATGCGCAGGTCGGTCTTCGCGAGCGTCATCTCGACGTTGGAGATGAAGTTCCGGAAGAAGTGCCACTGCTCGTGCATCTCGTCCAGCACCGTGTCCAGGCCCGCCTCGCGCAGCGCCTTCAGGCCAGAGCCGACACCGAACCAGCCGGGGACGATCTGCCGGGACTGGGTCCAGCCGAACACCCACGGGATGGCGCGCAGTCCGTCGAGGGAGACGCCCGAGCCGGGGCGGCGGGAGGGCCGTGAGCCGAGGTGCAGGTCGGCGAGCTGGTCCACCGGCGTCGACGCGAGGAAGTACGTCGGCAGGTCCGGGTCCTCGACGAGTCTGCGGTACGCGGCGTGCGCGGCGTCGGAGACGACGTCCATCGCGGCGTCCCAGCGGGCCAGCGCCTCGTCGGACTGGCGGGGGGCGGTGTGCAGGGCGGACGCCTGGAGCGTGGCCGCGACCGTGAGCTCCAGGTTCTCGCGGGCCAGCGAGGGCACGAGGTACTTGTCGGAGATGACCTCGCCCTGCTCGGTGACCTTGATCTCGCCCTCCAGGGTGCCCCAGGGCTGGGCGAGGATGGCGTCGTGGGAGGGGCCGCCACCGCGGCCTACGGTGCCGCCGCGGCCGTGGAACAGCCTCAGCCGCACCCCGTGGCGGTGCGCCACGTCGCGCAGCCGCCGCTGCGCCCGGTGGATTTCCCACTGGCTGGTGGTGATGCCGCCGAACTTCGAGGAGTCGGAGTAGCCGAGCATGACCTCCTGGACGTCCCCGCGCAGGGCCACGAGCCTGCGGTACGACGGGTCGGAGAGCATGTCCTCCAGGATGGTGTCGGCGGCCTTGAGCTCGTCGGTGGTCTCCAGGAGCGGCACGATGCCGATCTTCGCCCAGCCGGCGTGCAGATCGAGCAGGCCGGCCTCACGGGCGAGGACGGCGGCGGCGAAGACGTCGTCGGCGCCCTGGCACATCGAGATGATGTACGACTCTATGACCTCGGGTCCGAAGACCTCCAGGGCCCGCTTCACGGTCTGGAAGACACCGAGGGTCTTCTCGCCGGCCGCGTCGACCGGTGCCGGGGTGGGCGCGAGGGGCCTGCGGGAGCGCAGTTCCTTCGCGAGCAGCTTGGTGCGGTACTCGCGGGGCATGTCCACATACCGCCAGGACTCCTCGCCGAGCCGGTCGAAGAGCTGGCCGAGGGCGTGGTGGTGGGCGTCGGCGTGCTCGCGGACGTCCATGGTGGCGAGCTGGAGGCCGAAGGCGGACAGGGTGCGGATGGTGCGGTCCATCCGGCCGTCGGCGAACAGGCCGCCCCGGTGTTCCCTGAGCGAGGTCTGGATCAGGGTCAGGTCGCTCAGGAGCTCGCTGGTGCCGAGGTAGTCGCGGCCGTCCTCGTGCGGGATGCCCTTGGCCAGCCGGGTCTTGGTGTTCTCCAGCTTCTGCCGGATGCAGGTGGCCTTGAGGCGGTACGGCTCCTCGGCGTTGAGGCGCTTGTAGCGGGGGCTGATCTCCGGCAGGCGCTCCAGGTCGGCCTTCAGGGACTCCAGGAGCTCCTCGGTGGCGCCGGTGTAGCGGATGGAGTTCGACAGGAAGCCGCGCAGCTCGTCGATGAGCTCCAGGGCGTCGTTGATGCCGTGCTCGTGCTGGAGGATCAGGACGTCCCAGGTGACCTGGGGGGTGACGTTGGGGTTGCCGTCGCGGTCGCCGCCGATCCAGGTGCCGAAGGTCAGGGGGCGGGTGGCGTCGGGGATCCTGACGCCGACGCGCTCCAGCTCGGCCGTCAGGTCCTCCAGGACGTCGCCGACGGCACCGGCGTGCAGCTCGTCGAGGTAGTAGATGGCGTTGCGGGCCTCGTCGGCGGGCTCAGGACGGACGACCCGCAGTTCGTCGGTCTGCCAGACGAGGTCGATGTTCTCGGCCAGCCGGGTGTCGTAGCGGCGGCGGTCCGCCTCGATGACCGGCGTCTCCAGAAGCGCGGCGATCCGGCGGAGCTTGTTCAGCACCGAGCGGCGCGCGGCCTCGGTCGGGTGGGCGGTGAAGACCGGGCGGACGTTGAGGTTGGCGACGGTCTGGCGCAGGTGCTCGGGATCGGCGTCCTTGAGGCGGTCGGCCGTACGGGCGAGAAGTCCGCCCTCGGCGGCGCGCCTGGCCCGCAGTTCGCGGCCGCGGTGGACCTGCTCGGTGACGTTGGCCAGGTGGAAGTAGGTGGAGAAGGCGCGCACCAGCTTGGCGGCGGTCTCCAGTTCGATGCCGCGCAGCAGCTCGGCGGCGGCCTCGCCGTCCTCACGGGTGAGGCGGCGCACCTTCTCGACGAGTTCCAGCAGCTCGGGGCCCTCCTGGCGGACGAGGGTCTCGCCCAGGAGGTCGCCCAGCCGGCGGATGTCGGCGCGCAGCTCACTACTGGTCGACGTGGCGCTCGTAGTCAGGTCGTCGGCACTGCTCACAGGTGCGGCTCCTTGCAGTGTTGAAGCTCGTCCGGGAGGGGAACCCGAAAGTGCGGTCCTGCGGCAGCCGCCGCATGGGGGCCGGACATCCGGGAAGAAATCAGAGCGGACCGCGCTGTCCGACCGACTCCAAGGATAGGTGTCCATGCGGACGCGCAGACTTTCGGGCTCTTGCCGCCGGGCGCCGCACTGCCATACTTACGACGCCGTAGGTTACGGAACCGTAGGGACCGTCGTAACGGAACCCGGAAAGGATTCCCGCAGCCCGGCACCTGTCTCCAAATCCTCGAAACCCCACAGGGGACGCCCATGACCACGCGCTCAGATGTGATCGCAGACGCCCCGAAGGCGCCCGACGGCTCGACACCGCCCTCCGCGACGCTGGGCGGTGAGCAGAAGCGCTCGCTCGAACAGATCACGCTGCTCCTCTTCATCACCGTCCCGTTCCTCGCCCTGCTCGCGGCCGTGCCGCTGGCGTGGGGCTGGGGTGTGAGCTGGCTCGATCTGGGCCTTCTGGTCTTCTTCTACTACCTCGGCTGCCACGGCATCACGATCGGCTTCCACCGTTACTTCACCCACGGCTCCTTCAAGGCCAGACGGCCCCTGAGGATCGCGCTGGCGATCATGGGATCGCTGGCGGTCGAGGGGCCGCTGGTGCGGTGGGTGGCCGACCACCGCAAGCACCACAAGTTCTCCGACGCCGAGGGCGACCCCCACTCGCCGTGGCGGTTCGGGGAGACGGTCCCGGCGTTGATGAAGGGCCTGTGGTGGGCCCACATCGCCTGGATGTTCGACGAAGAGCAGACCCCGCAGGAGAAGTACGCGCCGGATCTGGTCAAGGACCCGGTGATCCGGGCGATCTCGCGCCAGTTCATCTTCTGGACGATGCTGTCGCTGGCCCTGCCCGCCGTGATCGGCGGACTGGTGACGATGTCCTGGTGGGGCGCGTTCACCGGATTCTTCTGGGGCTCCCTGGTGCGTGTGTGCCTCCTCCACCACGTGACCTGGTCGATCAACTCGATCTGCCACGCGGTGGGCAAGCGGCCCTTCAAGTCGCGGGACCGCTCGGGCAACGTGTGGTGGCTGGCCGTGCTGTCCTGCGGTGAGTCCTGGCACAACCTGCACCACGCCGACCCGACCTCGGCGCGGCACGGGGTGATGCGGGGCCAGCTGGACTCCTCGGCGCGGATCATCCGCTGGTTCGAGATGCTCGGCTGGGCGTACGACGTGCGCTGGCCGTCACGCTCGCGTATCGATTCCCGCCGGAACACGGACGGGGACGGCTCCCGACGCAAGAAGGAGGCCGCCGAGGCGGCATGATGGACGCCGTGGCGACCGACTCCAGCAGTACCCCGAGCAACGAAGCGAAGCCGCGGCGTGCCCGGCGCACCCGGATGACGGGGGCCGAGCGCCGCGCCCAGCTGCTGGAGATCGGTCGCACGCTCTTCGCCTCGAAGGGCTTCGAGGCCACCTCGGTGGAGGAGATCGCGGCGAAGGCGGGCGTCTCGAAGCCGGTGGTGTACGAGCACTTCGGCGGCAAGGAAGGCCTGTACGCGGTGGTGGTGGACCGTGAGATGCGGCGCCTGCTGGACATGGTGACGAGTTCCCTGACCGCCGGCCACCCTCGCGAACTGTGCGAGCAGGCGGCCTTCGCTCTCCTCGACTACATCGAGGAGTACACGGACGGTTTCCGCATCCTGGTCCGTGACTCGCCGATCCCCCAGTCCACGGGCTCCTTCGCCTCGCTGATCTCGGACATCGCGACGCAGGTCGAGGACATCCTGGGCCGCGAGTTCAAGAGGCGCGGCTTCGATCCCAAGCTGGCCCCGCTGTACGCCCAGGCCCTGGTCGGCATGGTCGCCCTGACCGGCCAGTGGTGGCTGGACGTGCGCCGCCCGAAGAAGGCCGAGGTGGCGGCGCACCTGGTGAACCTGGCGTGGCACGGCCTGGACGGGCTGGAGGCCAAGCCGCGCCTGATAGGACGCAGAAAGTACTGAGCCGTCGCGGCCCCCGCCCCACGGCGGTCAGCGCACCACGCTCCCGAACGCGACGCGTCACCGGCCCGTGCACCGCAATGGTGCACGGGCCGGTCCTTTTCCGCAGGGTCAGTGCTTGAAGGTGTCCTTCGTCTTCTCCTTGGCCTGGCGCGCGTCACCCTTGGACTGCCCCATGCGGCCCTCGGCCTCCACGCGCTCGTTGCCGACCGCACGGCCCATGGCCTCCTTGGCCTTGCCCTTGGCCTGTTCCTTCTTGGCCTTGCCCTTCTGATCCTTAGCCACGTCACTCACTCCCCGGCGAGGTTCGGCCCCCGCTGTCCCCCACCGGGTGCTCCGCACCGGGCCGCTCAAACGCCCGGTTCGAGGAACTCCAGGCGGTTGCCGACGGGGTCGTAGGAGAAGAATCGCCGGTATCCCGGCCGGTCGCCGTCCCGGACGACAGCCGCTCCCCGCGCCTCCAGCCGGGCGGCGTACGCGGAGAGGTCCGTGACCCGCAGCCCGGGGTGCGCCTTCGTCGCCGGTTCGAAGTCGTTCTCGATCCCCAGGTGCAGCTCCACCGCCCCCGCCCGGAACCAGCACCCGCCCCGCGCCGCGAGCAGCGGCGGCTTGGGGATCTCCGTCATGCCGAGGACGTCGATGTAGTAGCCGCGCAGCAGATCCTCGGAGCCCGGCGGCGCGGCGAGCTGCACATGGTCGACGGCCGCGATCATCAACCCGCCTTCCGGGCCACCGCGAAGATGCGGCGGAACGGGAACGGCGTGCCGTGCGGTCCTGCCGGGTACGCCTCGCGCAGGGCCGCCCGGTAGGCGGCCAGGAACTCCTCCCTGGCCTGCGGGTCGTCGGCGAGGGCGGTCAGGACGGGCCGCAGACCGGTCCCCTTGACCCAGTCCAGGACCGGGTCCCGGCCCTGCAGCAGGTGCACGTACGTCGTCTCCCACGCGTCCACCTCGCAGCCCAGGTCGGCCAGCGCCGCCAGATAGGCCTGGGGCGTAAGGACGGCGTCGTCGTGGCGCAGGGTCTCTGCGAGGCCCATGGATCCGGCGAGGTCGCGCATCAGCCGGTGGCTCGGGGAGTCGAAGTTGCCGGGCACCTGGAAGGCGAAGGTGCCGCCGGGTGCGAGACCGCCGATCCAGTCGGCGAAACGCTCCACGTGCCCCGGCACCCACTGCAGCGTCGCATTGCTGACGATGAGGTCGTACGGCTGCGAGGGCGCCCAGGTGCGCACGTCCGCGTGGGCGAAGTCGAGGTGCCCGCCGCCGGACGTGGGGCCCGCGTACTCGACCTGCGCCTTGTCGAGCATCTCGGCCGAGTTGTCGTAGCCGGTGATCCGGGCCGTGGGCCAGCGTGCGGCGAGCACCGCCGTCATGTTGCCGGGGCCGCAGCCCAGGTCGGCGATCAGGGGCGGGTCTCCCGGCAGGTCCGGGACGCGGGCGAGGAGGTCGGTGAAGGGGCGGGCGCGGTGGTCCGCGTGGCGGAGGTACTGGGTGGGGTCCCAAGTCGTCATGGGATCCACTGTTCCCCGCCCTCTATCTTGATGTCAAGATGCTTCACATCAAGAGACTTCACATCGACACAACCACTACACTGATCGTCATGGAGGACGAGGTCGATCGGCTGGTCGCTGCGTGGCGCCGGGAGCGCCCTGACCTCGACGTGGAACCGCTCGAGGTGCTCAGCCGGGTGAGCAGACTGGCCCGGCACCTGGACCGGGCACGCCGGCTGGCCTTCGCCGAGCACAGCCTGGAGCCCTGGGAGTTCGACGTGCTGACCGCGCTCAGGCGCGCGGGGACGCCGTATCAGCTCTCCCCCGGACAGCTGCTGACACAGACGCTGGTCACCTCGGGCACGATGACCAACCGCATCGACCGCCTGGCCAAGAAGGGCCTGGTGGAGCGGTTGCCCGACCCGAGCGACCGGCGAGGGGTGCTGGTCAGACTCACAGACGACGGCAAGGACCGCGCGGACCAGGCCCTCGCCGGTCTGCTGGAGCAGGAACGCGCGATCCTCGCCGAGCTCTCCCGTGCCCAGCGCGGGGAACTGGCCGGGCTGCTACGCCAGCTGACCGCCCCGTTCGACAACATCCCCGGCTAGGTCGACCGGTCCCACGCCCGCGCGGCGGGCCAGGGCGACGGCGGCCAGGGTGGAGTGGACGCCCAGCTTGCCGAGGACGTTCTGCATGTGCGTGCGCACGGTGTGCGGCGAGAGGAACAGCCGCTCCGCGACCGCCTTGCGGCCGAGCCCGGCCACCATGCAGCGCAGCACCTCCCGCTCGCGCGGGGTGAGGGACTCCACCAGCCGCTCGCTCTCGGTGCGGTGCTTGCGGGCGGCGGTGAGCTCCCTGAGCACGCCGGTGAGCAGGGCGGGCGGCAGATGGGTCTCCTCCCGCAGCACCCCCCGGATGACGGTGAGCAGCCGGGACAGCGAGCAGTCCTTGGCGACCCAGCCAGAGGCGCCGGCCTGCAGGGCGAGCGCGGCCCGCCGCGGATCGTCCTTCTCCGCGAGCACGACGATGCGGACCGCCGGCTGCCCCGTACGGACCCCGGCGACCAGCGATATGCCGTCGACCAGCCCCTCTTCGTTGCCGTCCGGTACGGACACGGCGGGCCTGATGCCCTGGACGTTTCCGCCCAGATCCGCGTCGACGAGCAGCACGTCGAAACGGCGGCCCTCGGCGGCCGCGCGCTCCAGACTGCGCAGCGCGGCGGGACCGCTGCCGGCCGCGGAGACCTCCACGTCGGGCTCGGCCGCCAGCGCGGCGGCGAGCGACTCGGCGAAGATGCGATGGTCGTCGACGACCAGGACTCGGATACGAACCACGAAACCCCCTTCCCCAAGCTCTCGAAGAGCAGGGGATACCCATCGTCATCGTCTGAGGACGACTCGGGAGACGACACCGCCACGGATACGACTCACGAAGCACGATGGCCGCACGGCCGTCGCCGTGCAAGCACTGCTACCCCCACTTCGGGCGCCGTACCCGACTGTCTCGCCCCCTGATCAGCACCGGCCCCCACCGGTGCTGTTCATCAGGGTACGGCCGGGGGGCAGGAGCGGAAGGTTATTTGCAGAACTGGCTGTCCGCTGCGTTTATGGTGAGCCGCATGTTTCGTCTGGAGACAGAAGTCGACAAAGCCCGGCAAGATCTGCTCCGCAAGCGGCTGCGGGACACCAACACGGCGGCCTCCCCGGTCCTGCGCGCGCTGCGCGGAACCCCAGGTGAACGGGAACTTCCGCTCCACGTCTGGGCGTTGGACGACTCCGGTGCTCTCGCGGGCGGACTGGTCGGCCACACCTGGACGAGCTGGCTGCACGTGGTCCACCTGTGGGTCGACGAACGGCACCGCGGCGCGGGCCTGGGTTCGCAGTTGCTCGCACGGGCGGAGCGCATGGCCCGTCGCGGCCGGGGCTGTACCGCCGTACGCCTGGAGACCTGGGACTTCCAGGCACCGGAGTTCTACAAGAAGCAGGGGTACGAGGTGGTGTGCGTGATCCCGGACTATCCGCCGGGGGCCACGGAGTACACGCTGACCAAGCGGCTCAGCGCCTGAAGCGCCAGGAGCCCGGCTCGTCCGCCGGCTGCAGACCCAGCTCCCCGGCGATGCCGGCCGCACGGCGATGGGAGACGTCGGGGTAGTGACCGGGGTGGACCTCGACGAAGCCGTGCACATCGGCCGACGCCGTGCGGAGCGCCTCGCGGAGGATGTGTTCCTGCTCCGCCAGCCGGGCCCGCTCCTCCCGCTGCCGTACGACGATCGCGCCCCGGCGGGCCGTGGCCGCGACGATGCCGAGCGCGAGCAGCGCGAAGGCGCCCACGCCCAGGACGGTGCCGGTCGCGTCCGCGTCGCCGGGGGTACGGGGGCGCAGCACGCCCTCGGGGTCCGCGAGCACGGTGACGGTCTGGCCGACGGTGAAGGTGCCGGACCGGGCCTGGAGGGCGGGGCCCCGGACCCTGGTGCCGTCGCGGCGCGCGAGTGCGTAGTCGTAGGTGGTGACCTCGCGCCCCTGGTCCGGGGCGAGCCACTCCCGTACGACGGTGGCGGTGATCCGCTCGCCGCGCCGCTCCAGGGTGAGGTCGTCGCGGGCCAGGTCGGCGAAGTACACCGCCACCAGGGAGGCACCGACCACGACCAGCGCCGCGGAGAGGCCCGTCTCGTCCGCGGCCAGCTTCGTCAGCAGCACGGCGAGGAGCACACCGTGCGCGATCCACAGGGGAACCAGGAGACCGTAGCCATGGTGGCCCGCCAGGAGGTAGAAGCCGACGATCGCGGCGAGCGCGTAGCAGCCGATGCCGATCGCCGACAGGATGCGATGGCGCCCTCGACTCACGCTCCGACGCTACTGGGGCGTATGTCAGGGAGGGGCCCGGCTTTCCCCAAGTTCGGATCAAGCCGGGCAAAACAGCGGTCAGCCGGTCTCAGACCAGGCGCCGCGCCCCCGCCGAGGGCACCGCCTCGAACACCCGCGGAGCCGTGAACTCCGCCGCGGTGAAGGCCTCTTGGACCGCCTTGGTGATCGCCTCCACGTCGGCCGCCTCCGCCAGCACGATCGCCGAGCCGCCGAAGCCACCGCCGGTCATCCGGGCGCCCAGGGCGCCCGAGGCGAGGGCGGTGTCGACGACCAGGTCCAGCTCCGGGCAGGAGATCCGGAAGTCGTCGCGCAGCGAGGCGTGTCCTGCGACCAGCACGGGGCCGATCGCGCGGGTCCGACCCGACTCCAGCAGGGCGACGGTCTTCTCGACCCGCTCGTCCTCGGTGACGATGTGACGGACCAGGCGAACGGCCTCCTCGTCGTCGCCGAGCCTGTCGAGGGCCGCGTCGAGCTCGCCGTAGGGGATGTCCCGCAGCGCGTCCACGCCCAGCAGTGCCGCGCCCCGCTCGCAGCCCGCGCGGCGCTTGCCGTACTCGCCCTCGCTGTGCGAGTGCTTGACGCGGGTGTCGACGACGAGCAGCACCATGCCCTCGGCGGCGAGGTCGAAGGGGATCTGCTTCTGGGAGAGGTCCCGGGTGTCGAGGAACAGGGCGTGGCCGGCCTCGCAGCAGGCGGACGCGGTCTGGTCCATGATCCCGGTGGGGGCGCCGACGTAGACGTTCTCGGCGCGCTGGCACAGGCGGGCCAGCTGCCAGCGCTGGAGACCGAGGTCGTACAGGTCGTTCAGGGCGAGCGCGACGACGACCTCCAGGGCCGCCGAGGAGGACAGGCCCGCGCCCGCCGGGACCGTCGAGGCGAGGTGGACGTCCGCACCGGTGACCGGATGTCCGGCCTCGCGCAGTGCCCACACCACACCGGCCGGGTACGCGGTCCAGTTCCGGTCGCTCTCCGGCGCGAGGTCGTCGAGGCGCAGCTCCACGACCCCGCCCTCGACGTCCGAGGAGTGCAGGCGCAGGACGCCGTCCGTGCGCCGGGAGACGGCCGCGACCGCGGTGTGCGGCAGCGCGAAGGGCATGACGAAGCCGTCGTTGTAGTCGGTGTGCTCACCGATGAGGTTGACGCGGCCAGGCGCCGACCAGACACCCTCGGGCTCGGTTCCGTAGAGCTCGACGAAACCGTCCCGGACCTGCTGTGCCGCCACTACTGCTCCCCTGCGATGGTCTGGGCGAACTCCCACGCGTCCGCGACGATCCCCGCGAGATCCGCGCGGGACGGGTTCCAGCCCAGCTGCTCGCGGGCGGTGGCGGCGGAGGCGACCAGGGTGGCCGGGTCGCCGCCCCGGCGCGGGGCCACGACCTCGGGGATCGGGTGGCCGGTGACCTGGCGGACGGTCTCGATGACCTGGCGGACGGAGAACCCTTCGCCGTTGCCGAGGTTGCAGATGAGGTGCTCGCCCGGCTGGGCCGCCTTCAGCGCGAGGAGGTGGGCCTCGGCCAGGTCGGCGACGTGGATGTAGTCGCGCACGCAGGTGCCGTCCGGGGTCGGGTAGTCCTCGCCGAAGACGGAGATCGCCTCCCGCCTGCCCTGGGCGACCTGGAGGATCAGCGGGATGAGGTGCGACTCGGGGTCGTGCCGCTCGCCCTGCTTGCCGTAGGCGCCGGCCACGTTGAAGTACCGCAGGGACACGGCGCCGAGGCCGTGCGCGTTCGCCTCGCTGGTGATCATGAAGTCGACGGCGAGCTTGGAGGCGCCGTACGGGTTGGTGGGCCTGTTCGGCGCCGACTCGACGATCGGCACCTCCTCGGGCTCCCCGTAGGTGGCGGCCGTGGAGGAGAAGACGAGTCGGCGCACGCCGGCCTCGCGCATGGCGCCGAGCAGCGCCATGGTGCCGCCGACGTTGTTGTCCCAGTACTTCTCGGGCTTCACGACGGATTCGCCGACCTGCGAGGAGGCGGCGAAGTGGAGCACGCCGTCGAAGGAGGAGTCGAGCCACTTGGCGGCGTCGCGGATGTCGCCCTCGATGAAGGCGGCCCCGGCCGGGACGCCCTCGCGGAAGCCGGTGGAGAGGTTGTCGAGGACGACGACCTCGTGCCCCGCCTCCAGCAGGTGCTGGGCCACGACACTGCCGACATACCCCGCGCCACCTGTCACCAGGTACTTCATGAACTCGCTACCTCTCGCAGTCGCTGTGCCGCGGCCTCCGGTCGGATGTCATTGATGAAGACGTTCATGCCCGACTCGGAACCCGCGAGGAACTTCAGCTTGCCGGACGTACGGCGGATGGTGAAAAGCTCCAGGTGCAGCGCGAAGTCGTCGCGGTTGACGCCCTCGAACTCCTCCAGCTGCCCGAACGGCGCCTGGTGCCAGGCGGCGATGTACGGCGTCGGAGACTCGCTCTCCCCGAATATCCGGTCGAAGCGCCTCAAGAGTTCCAGATAGACCTTGGGAAACTCTGTGCGGGCGTCCTCGTCAAGGCCGAGCAGATCCGGCACCCGGCGCTTCGGATACAGATGCACCTCGTACGGCCAGTGCGCCGCGTAGGGCACGAAGGCGACCCAGTGCTCGGCCTCCAGGACGACCCGCTCGTCGGCGAGCTCGCTCTCCAGGACGGCGTCGAAGAGGTTCTGCCCTCCGGTCGCCTCCTTGTGAGCCGCGAGCGAACGCAACATCAGGGCGGTGCGAGGCGTGGTGAAGGGGTAGGCGTAGATCTGGCCATGCGGGTGACCCAGGGTCACACCGATCTCCGCACCCCGGTTCTCGAAACAGAAGACCTGCTCTACGGAGGGCAGATGCGACAGCTCCGACGTCCGGTCGGTCCATGCGTCCAGGACGAGCCGCGCCTGCTCCTCCGTGAGGTCGGCGAAGGACGCGTTGTGGTCCGAGGTGAAGCAGACGACCTCACAGCGGCCCGAGTCGCCGGCCAGCGAGGGGAAACGGTTCTCGAAGACCACGACGTCGTACCACGAGTCCGGGATCTCGCTCAGCCGATCGCCCTGCGAGGGGCACAGCGGGCACTCGTTCGCGGGCGGGTGGTAGATGCGCCCCTGTCGGTGCGAGGCGATGGCCACGGAGTCGCCGAGCAGCGGATCCCGACGAACCTCGGACGTGGTGACAGTCCGCTCCAGCGGACGCCGGTCCACGGCGTCGCGGACGGTGTCGTCGCGCAGGTCGTAGTAGATGAGCTCGCGACCGTCGGCCAGCCGGGTCGAGGTCTTCTTCACCGCTGGACTCCTTCACTCAAACATAACTAAACACAAGTAACCATAACCGCCCACCCACGTCAACATCGGATTCAAACAAAACGCATCAGTCGAGGTGTTCACTTGTTGACTATGCAAACCCCCACAAAAGGCGCATACCTGGCAGCCGAGCTCCAGCTCCCCACCAACTGGCTCGACTACACGATCCTCGGCATCTACTTCGTCGTAGTGCTCGGCATCGGCTTCGCGGCCCGCCGCTCGGTGAAGACGAGCCTGGACTTCTTCCTCTCCGGCCGCTCACTGCCGGCCTGGATCACGGGTCTCGCCTTCATCTCGGCCAACCTGGCCGCCACGGAGATCCTGGGGATGGCCGCCAACAGCGCGCAGTACGGCGCCTATACGGTCCACTGGTACTGGATCGGCGCCATCCCGGCCATGGTCTTCCTGGGCCTGGTGATGATGCCCTTCTACTACGGCAGCAAGGTGCGCTCGGTCCCCGAGATGCTGCTCCTGCGCTTCGACAAGTGGGCCCATCTCCTCAGCTCGGCCCTGTTCGCCTTCGCGGCCATCCTGATCGCGGGCGTGAACCTCTACGCCCTGGCGATCGTGGTCGAGGCCCTACTGGGCTGGCCGCAATGGGTGGCCATCGTCGTGGCCGGCGCCTTCGTGCTGGCCTACATCACCCTCGGCGGCCTGTCCTCCGCGATCTACAACGAGGTCCTCCAGTTCTTCGTGATCCTGGCGGCCCTGATCCCCCTGGTCGTCCTGGGCCTGAAGAAGGTGGGCGGTTGGGGCGGCCTCACGGACAAGCTGACGGCCGAGCACGGCGCCAACTTCACCACCGCCTGGGGCGGCACGGGCATCGGCAGCGCGAACCCGCTGGGCGCGAACTGGCTGACGATCGTCCTGGGCCTCGGCTTCGTCCTGTCCTTCGGCTATTGGACGACGAACTTCGCGGAGGTCCAGCGAGCGCTGTCGGCGAAGAACCTGAGCGCCGCCCAGCGCACCCCCCTGATCGCGGCCTTCCCGAAAATCTTCATCGTGTTCCTGGTGATGATCCCGGGCCTGACGGCCGCGGCCCTGATCCCCGGCTTCGGCACCACCGACTCGGGCTACCAGTACAACGACGCCATCCCCTACCTGATGGAACAGCTCCTGCCGAACGGCGTCCTCGGCATCGCGGTCACCGGCCTCCTGGCCGCCTTCATGGCGGGCATGGCGGCCAACGTCTCGTCCTTCAACACGGTGTTCACGAACGACATCTGGGCGAGGTACGTGCAGAGGGGCCGCGAGGACGGCTACTACGTCCGCTTCGGCCGCCTGATCACGGTGATCGGCGTCTGCGCATCGGTAGGAACGGCGTTCCTCGCCTCCTCCTTCTCGAACATCATGAGCTACCTCCAGACGCTGTTCTCCTTCTTCAAC
This sequence comes from Streptomyces sp. NPDC050759, assembly GCF_044456945.1. Classification (NCBI taxonomy): domain Bacteria; kingdom Bacillati; phylum Actinomycetota; class Actinomycetes; order Kitasatosporales; family Streptomycetaceae; genus Streptomyces; species Streptomyces sp. NPDC050759. Next base: position 175,594 of record NZ_JBITGI010000016.1, read on the forward strand.
GTGCCGATGTTCGTCGTCTTCATCGTCGGCATGTTCTGGAAGCGCGCGTCCGCGAAGTCGGGCTTCTGGGGCCTGCTCGCCGGCACGGTGGCGGCGATGGTGAACTACTTCTGGATCTACAAGCAGGGCATCATCGACATCCCCTCCGACCAGGGCGCCAACTTCGTCTCCGCGATCGTGGGCTTCGTGGCGGGCGCGGTCGTGATGGTCGCGGTGTCCCTCTTCACGGCCCCCAAGCCCACCGAGGAACTCCAGGGCCTCGTCTACGGCACGACGTCCCCCGGGATGTCCGAGCCCCCCGCCGCCGGCGACGACGCCTGGTACCGCAGGCCGGCCCTGCTGGGCTGGGGCGCGATCGTCCTCGCGGCCGCCTGCTACATCCCGTTCTCGTTCTGATCCCGGCCGAATCGAGGAACCATGTCCGAACACGAAGTCCAGCGGGAAGTCTCCGAACTCCAGGCCAAGTCGGCCACCGCGGCCCGCATCTTCGACCTGCGCCGCATCATCGGCGGCCTGTTCGTCCTCTACGGCATCATCGTCACGATCGCCGGCATCAACCCCTCCGACTCCTCCCTCGACAAGTCAGCGGGCATCAACATCAACCTCTGGACCGGCCTCGGGATGCTACTCCTGGGCATCTTCTTCCTGGCCTGGCTGAAGCTGCGCCCGACCCCACCGCCGGTACCGGAGCCGACACCGGGCGAGGACCGGACCGAGTAACCACAGCGCCGGCCGCGTGCACGGGGCTTGGGCCGGGCGCCTACGGGGTGCCGGGTCAGGTAGTCGGGCGGCTGCAGGCCGGTGGGGGCTGGTCGCGCAGTTCCCCGCGCCCCTAGGGGGTTGCAGTCACCCCCGCCACAACGGAACCGTTCGCCACCTGGCGCGCCACGATGGGCCGCAAGCCGCGTACGGCGCGAAGGGGCCGGGGTGGGGGGTGTCCGCCCGCAGCGGCCGGCGTCCGTTACCGAGCCCTGCTCAAGAAACCGAGCCGCCGGACCGAGGACGGACACCCCCCAC
>NZ_JBITGI010000016.1:176620-234597 GCF_044456945.1 Streptomyces sp. NPDC050759
TGGTTTTGGTGTGGCGCTGGGCGGCCGCGTGCGGCGCCGGGCCCGCCCCCCCCCCCCCCCCCCCCCCCCCCCCCCCCCCCCCCCCCCCCCCCCCCCCCCCCCCCCCCCCCCCGACCCACCCACCGAACCCCACGCGCTACACACGCCCCCACCGGACCGAAACAGGCCGCCGCAGGCACAAAAGGGGCGCGGGGAACTGCGCAAAAACGCCCGCCCCCACCGAACCCGCATCCGACCGTCAAACCGCCGGAGGCTGCCGCACAGGACCAGCCCGATCCAACAACCCCGTCCGAGCCGCCAACGCCGCCGCCTCCAACCGAGACCCCACCCCCAGTTTCATCAGCACCCGCTGCACATGCGTCCGAGCAGTGGACGGCGCAATCCCCATCCCCGCCGCGATCAGCCGCGTATCCTCCCCGTCGGCCACCCGCACCAGCACCTCCACCTCCCTGGGCGTCAGCATCTGCAGCAACCGCTGCCCCTCGTCGTCCGGCTGAGCCGCGGGGTTCAGCAGCTCACTGAACGCCCCCTGAAGCAACTGCGGGGCAACCGCCGCCTCCCCCGCCCGAGCCTTCATGATCGCCCGCTCGACCCCCTCGATGCGCTCGTCGTGCCGCACATAACCGGAGGCCCCCGCGGCGAACGCGGCCGCGATCCCCCGCGGACTCGGCACCGGCCCCAGCACCAGCACCGCCACCTGCGGCCGCTCCCGCTTGATCCTCACGACCGGGTCGAACATCCCCGGCTCGGCCGGCGTGGCCGTCCCCAGCAGGCACACCTCAGGAGCCCGGCTGATCACCAGCTCCGCCGCCCCCGCGGCAGGCGCCGCCGCCGCGAGCACCCGGTGCCCGCGCAGTTTCAACGCCGAGGCCAGCGCCTCGGCGAGCAATCGGTGGTCGTCGACCACCATGAGCCGAACTCCCATCGAGCAACCCCCCAGTCCCCCCATGGATCCGCGTGAAGGCCCCACTATGGATGCCCACTGATCCGCGCGGACAGAGGCACTCTCCCAGCACCCCCGCCCTTCATGCCCCCGGAAGCTACACGCTAGTTCGACGTTGCGCTTCCCCTACCGGTGAGAAGTGTCCCGGAAGAGCTTAATTCCTGGCTTTCCTGTCATTCGAGGATGATGTGCCGCACCTTCACGCGTCCTCGGCCAGCTCCAGCCACCGCATCTCCAGTTCCTCCCGCTCCCCGGCGAGATCCCGCAACTCGGCATCGAGGGAGGCCACCTTCGCGAAGTCGGTGGCGTTGTCGGCGATCCGAGCGTGCAGCTTCGTCTCCCTCTCGGAGAGCTTGTCGAGCTGCCGCTCGATCTTCTGGAGCTCCTTCTTCGCGGTCCGCTGATCCGCGGAGCTCTTCTCCGCCACCGGCTTCACCACCACCGGCGCCGAAGCCGCGGCCGCCTCCTCCATCCGCTGCCGCCGCTCCAGGTACTCGTCGATACCGCGCGGCAGCATCCGCAGGGTGGCGTCCCCGAGCAGCGCGAAGACCCGGTCGGTCGTGCGCTCGACGAAGAACCGGTCGTGGGAGATGACGACCATGGAGCCGGGCCAGCCGTCGAGGACGTCCTCCAGCTGGGTCAGCGTCTCGATGTCCAGATCGTTCGTCGGCTCGTCCAGGAACAGCACGTTCGGCTCGTCCATCAGCAGCCGCAGCAGCTGCAGCCGCCGCCGCTCACCACCCGAGAGGTCCCCGACCGGCGTCCACTGCTTCTCCTTGTTGAAGCCGAACGTCTCGCACAGCTGCCCGGCGGTCATCTCGCGCCCCTTGCCGAGGTCGACGCGCTCCCGCACCTGCTGGACGGCCTCCAGCACCCGCAGCGCGGGGTTCAGTTCGGCGACCTCCTGCGAGAGGTAGGCGAGCTTGACGGTCCGCCCGACCACGACCCGTCCACCCACGGGCTGGGTCTCGCCCTCGCTCCACGCGGCCTCGGCCATGGCCCGCAGCAGGGACGTCTTCCCCGCGCCGTTGACCCCGACGAGACCGATCCGGTCCCCGGGGCCCAACTGCCAGGTCACATGCTTCAGCAGCACCTTCGGCCCGGCCTGGACGGTCACGTCCTCCAGCTCGAAGACCGTCTTGCCCAGCCGCGTCGACGCGAACTTCATCAGCTCGCTGCTGTCCCGCGGCGGCGGCACGTCCGCGATGAGCTCGTTGGCGGCCTCGACACGGAAGCGCGGCTTCGACGTACGGGCGGGCGCCCCCCGGCGCAGCCACGCCAGCTCCTTGCGGACGAGGTTCTGCCGCTTGGTCTCCTCGGTGGCGGCGATCCGCTCCCGCTCGGCACGCGCGAAGACGTAGTCGGAGTACCCGCCCTCGTACTCGAAGACGTCGCCCTTCTGCACATCCCACATGCGCGTGCAGACCTGGTCGAGGAACCACCGGTCGTGGGTGACGCACACGAGCGCCGAGCGCCGCTCGCGCAGGTGCTTCGCCAGCCAGGAGATGCCCTCGACGTCGAGGTGGTTGGTGGGCTCGTCGAGGACGATCAGGTCCTGTTCCTCGATGAGCAGCTTGGCGAGGGCGATACGGCGGCGCTCGCCACCGGAGAGCGGCGCGATGACGGTGTCGAGGCCCTGCGGGAAGCCGGGCAGGTCGAGCCCGCCGAACAGTCCGGTCAGCACATCGCGGATCTTGGAGTTGCCGGCCCACTCATGGTCGGCCATGTCCCGGATGACCTCGTGCCGCACGGTGGCGGTCGGATCGAGGGAGTCGTGCTGCGTGAGGACGCCAAGGCGCAGCCCGCCGGAGTGCGTGACGCGCCCGGTGTCGGCGTCCTCCAGCTTGGCGAGCATGCGGATCAGGGTGGTCTTGCCGTCGCCGTTGCGGCCCACGACGCCGATGCGATCGCCCTCGGAGACGCCGAGCGAGACACCGTCCAGCAGGGCACGGGTGCCGTACACCTTGCTGACGTTCTCGACATTGACCAGATTGACGGCCATTTCTCTCCTGCCCAGGGGGATCGATCGACCCTCCAGGGTAGTCCGACCTCTACGCCCCCATCACCGTCGCACCCGGTACCGGCCCCGACGCCGTACGCACCGTCCGGCACGTCCCGGAGGCGCGCAGTGCGTCCGCGATCTTCGCCGCCGACCCGGTGTCACGGGCGAGGAACGCCGTGGTCGGGCCCGAGCCCGAGACGAGCCCGGCGAGGGCGCCCGCGGCGCTGCCGGCCGCGAGGGTGTCGGCGAGCTCGGGGAAGAGGGAGAGGGCGGCGGGCTGGAGGTCGTTGGAGACGGCGGCGGCGAGCGCGTCCGGGTCGCCCCCGGCCAGCGCGTCGAGCAGCTCCTCGGAGGCGACGGGCTCGGGGACGTCGAGGCCCTCGGTGAGCAGGTCGAACTCACGGAAGACGGCCGGGGTCGACAGCCCGCGCTCCGCCATCGCGAACACCCACGAGAAGGTGCCGCCGACGTCGAGCGTCCTGAGCTTCTCCCCACGCCCCGTGCCGAGCGCGGCCCCGCCCACCAGGCTGAACGGCACGTCACTGCCCAACTCGGCGCAGATGTCGAGCAGTTCCGCACGGGAGGCACCCGTCCCCCACAGCGCGTCGCAGGCCAGCAGCGCACCGGCCCCGTCCGCGCTGCCGCCCGCCATGCCGCCGGCGACGGGGATGTCCTTGGCGATGTGGATGTGTACGGCGGGATCCAGACCGTGGCGCTCCGCCAAGGCGATGGCCGCACGCGCCGCCAGGTTCGTACGGTCCAGCGGCACCTGGTCGGCGTCCGGACCGGAGCAGGTGACGCGGAGCCCGTCAGCCGGGGTCACGGTCACCTCGTCGTAGAGGCCGACCGCGAGGAAGACGTTGGCCAGGTCGTGGAAGCCGTCGGGCCGGGCGGCGCCGACGGCGAGCTGGACGTTGACCTTGGCGGGGACGCGGACGGTGACGCTCACTGCTGACCGGGCTCCTTGTTGTCTGCGTGCTCGGCGTGCTCGGCGATCCGCGCGAACTCCTCGACGGTGAGCGACTCACCGCGGGCCTGGGGCGAGACCCCGGCCGCCACGAGGGCCGTCTCGGCGGCCGCGGCCGAACCCGCCCACCCGGCGAGCGCGGCCCGCAGCGTCTTGCGGCGCTGCGCGAAAGCGGCGTCGACGACTGCGAACACCTCACGCCGCGACGCGGTGGTCTTGATCGGCTCGGTCCTGCGGGTCAGGGCGACGAGCCCGCTGTCCACGTTCGGTGCGGGCCAGAAGACGGTGCGGCCGATCGACCCGGCCCGCTTGACCTCGGCGTACCAGTTGGCCTTCACGGACGGGACGCCGTACACCTTCGAACCGGGCGGTGCGGCGAGCCGGTCGGCGACCTCCGCCTGGACCATGACGAGGGTGCGTTCGATGCTCGGGAAGGTGTCGAGCATGTGCAGCAGCACGGGTACGGCGACGTTGTAGGGCAGGTTCGCGACCAGTGCCGTCGGCGCGGGGCCGGGAAGGTCGGTGATGTGCATCGCGTCCGAGTGCACGACGGCGAAGCGGTCGGCCCGGTCCGGCATGCGGGCGGCGATCGTGGCGGGCAGTGCGGAGGCGAGTACCTCGTCGATCTCCACGGCGGTCACGCGGTCCGCCGCTTCCAGCAGCGCCAGGGTGAGCGAGCCGAGCCCGGGTCCTACCTCCACCACCACGTCGTCGGGGCGGACGCCCGCGGTCCTGACGATACGGCGGACCGTGTTCGCGTCGATCACGAAGTTCTGGCCGCGCTGTTTGGTGGGGCGGACCCCTAGGACGGCCGCGAGTTCACGGATGTCGGCGGGGCCGAGGAGGGCGTCTGGGGAGGGGCTGCTGCTCACGGCCCCAAGGGTACGGGGCCGTGGGTGCCGCACTCACCCGTGCAGGCGAGTTCCGCAGTGCGGCCACGGGCTGGCCCCACGCCGTACGTACAGCTTCTTCGCGCGGAGCGTCTGTTCCGCCGCAGGCGCGTCCTGCGGTCGCCCCGAGCCGCCCAGCGCCTGCCAGGTCCTCGTGTCGAACTGGTACAGCCCTCCGTACGTCCCCGAGGGATCCACCGCGTTCGGCCGCCCCCCGGACTCGCACACCGCGAGCCCCTGCCAGTTCAGATGGTCCGCTCCGTGCACGGACGTGGGCATCGGCTTCGTGCCCACCCTGACCCGCTGCGCCCGGGGCTCCCGCACCAACTCGACCCTGATCCGCCGCGGCTTCTGCCGGACCCCGTTGACGGTCCGCAGGGAGTACGTGACCCGTCGCACCCCCGGCACCCCCGCCTGCTCCACGACCTCCGTGCCCTTGAAGAGGGAGGCGTCCTCGCTCCGCTCCTCCCGGAACGGGATCTGCTCCTCGTGCACTTCCTTCGTCCCAGTGATCCGCAGCACCGTGACGGTCTGCCCGTCGCGCGGGAAACTCCCCGGAGCCACCGAGGTGGTGTCCATGCCGCTCAGTGTGATCCCGGCCGCCTCGACGGCCTCTCCCACGGTCGCCGCGTTGGTCCGGATCGTCCGCGCCCGGCCGTCCGCCATGATCGTCACGGACCGCTCGGTCCGCACATCCAGCGCGAGCCCCTCCCGCCCGATCGGCCGGGAGCGCGAGGTGGACACATACGCGCCCTCCGCGCGCACCCCCAGTTGTTCGAGCGCCCCGTCCACCGTCCGTGCCGTGGTCCACACCTCCTGCCGGTGCCCGTCGAGCGTGAGCCGCACGGGACGCCCGTACCGCACCGCGACCTCGTCCCCGCTGGCAAGCTGTTCGCCGGGCGCGGGCGCGACGACGTCGTGCGCCCCGACCGTGACTCCTTCCTCCGCGAGCAGTTCGGTCACGTCGTCCGAGAAGGTGTGCAGGGTCCGCGGCCTGCCGTCGACGCTGAGCTCGATCGCCTTGTCCTTGGCGACGAACGCGGTGGTGCCGCCCGCCAGGAACGCGACCACCAGCGCCTGCGGAAGGAGTCGGCGCATCGCGCTGTCCGGGCGCTCCACGTACCGCGCCCTGCGTCGGCGCGCGGCCCGGCCCGCTTCGGCACGCGGGGACGGCATGGGTGCCGGGCCCGGCACCTCGTACGCGGGCCGGTAGGTGTCCTCGTACGGCAGCGTCCACGCCGGGTCCGGTGCCCCGTACAGCCCGTACGCGAGCGTCTCCGCGGTGTGCGGATCGGCGGGGGGCGGATCGGCGGAGGGCGGGTCGGCGGGGGGCGCGTCGAAACCGCCGTGCGCCGGTGGGCCGTACGGCTCGGTCGGGCCGTACGGCTCATAGGGCCCGTATGTCTCGTTCGTCTCGTACTGCGAGTTGCTCACGCCGACACGCTCCAGGGGCCGAGGGGTCCAGAGGGGTCCGGATCGGGCCCACAGAACCTAGCGGAGCGGTCGTCACTCTCCAAAGCGACTCGGCTACCCGGAGTTACGTTCGAGGGGGTCAGTACCCGAAGGCGCGTGCGGTGTTGGCGGCGAGTGCCGTGGCCAAAGCGTCGTCGTCGATGCCGCGCACGGCGGCCATGGCGCGCACCGTGACCGGAATGAGATAGGGGGCGTTGGGCCGTCCGCGGTACGGCGCCGGCGTCAGGAAGGGCGCGTCGGTCTCCACGAGCAGCAGCTCGAGCGGCGCCACGGCCACCGCGTCCCGCAGGTTCTGGGCGTTCTTGAAGGTGACGTTGCCGGCGAAGGACATGAAGTATCCGGCGGCGGCGCAGATCTCCGCCATCTCGGCGTCGCCGGAGTAGCAGTGGAAGACGGTGCGCTCGGGGGCGCCCTCCTCCTTCAGCACGCGCAGGACGTCCGCGTGGGCGTCGCGGTCGTGGATGACGAGCGCCTTGCCGTGCCGCTTGGCCATCTCGATGTGGGCGCGGAAGGACGCCTCCTGCGCCTCCTTGCCCTCGGGCCCGGTGCGGAAGTGGTCGAGGCCCGTCTCGCCGACGCCCTTGACCTGCGGGAGCCCGGCCAGGCGGTCGATCTCCGCGAGCGCCTCGTCGAGCGCCGACGCGCCCCCCGCCTGGCGCGCCCCCTGCCGGGACCACCCGTCGGGGTCTCCGTGGACGATCCGGGGCGCCTCGTTGGGGTGCAGGGCGACGGTGGCGTGGACGGCGTCGTACCGGTCCGCCGCCTCGGCCGCCCAGCGCGAACCCCGTACGTCGCAGCCGACCTGGACGACCGTGGTCACTCCGACCGACGCGGCTTTCGCGAGCCCCTCCTCCACGGTCCCGTCCTGCATGTCCAGGTGGGTGTGGGAGTCGGCGACCGGTACCCGGAGGGGCTCCGGGAGCGGCGGCGCCGCGTTCTTCTCGCGGGGGCTGTTCGAAGGCATGCCCCGATCCTACGAAAGGGGCACGCCCACCCGGATGCCGGAGCGGTCAGCTCGCCTTGCGCTGGAACACGTGCAGCAGGTCGGCCAGATGCCAGTGGTGCTCGTCGCCCGACTTCTCACTCCCGGCCGTCGGCGCCTCCACGGGCCCGGCGGAGGGCGTGCGGTGCTGCTGGTGCGCCGCGTCACGGGCGGAGGCGACCCGGCCGGGCCGCATGATCCGTACGACGTGGTGGTCGCAGTTCGCGCACGCGGGCTTGGAGAGCGGTGAGGGCACGACCCGTCCGTCCACCATGTACTGCACGAACTCGCGGCCGTCGCCGTCGACGTGGTGCTCTATCTCGTACGACTGCTCCCACCCGTGCCCGCACCGCATGCAGGCGAAGGAGTAGGACTCGTTGACGACTGCTGTCGCACCGGGGTGCCCTGCGATCTCGCTCATGCCAGCTCCTGTGTGTCCGCTGGTTTCGAAGGACGGGTACGTCCCTCACCCCAGTGGACGCCTCCCGGGGCACGAAGGCGACAGGCCTGTCGACTGTTGGAGGCGATTTGGACGTTGCTTGCCAAACCGCCCCGCCGGGCGGCCCGGAGCTTTGCATTCCGAGACACCGCTTTGCGAGCACATGGGGCGCACGCTCAGAAGTCATGCGCCCTGCTCAGAGGGGGTGTGACCCACCTCATGCGGCGCGTCAGGAAGGGGCGTTCTTCGCCGCGACGACCGCATCGAAAACAACCCGCTTGGGGACCCCCGCCTCGACGGCGACCGCGGCGATCGCCTCCTTGCGCCGCTCGCCCGCCTCCTCCCGCACCCGCACCCTGCGCACCAACTCCGCGTCGTCGATCTCCCCGGCCCCCTTCTCGGGCGCCCCCTCGACCACGACGGTGATCTCTCCCCGGACCCCGGCCGCGGCCCACTCGGCGAGCGCGGCCAACGCCCCCCGCTTGACCTCCTCGTACGTCTTCGTCAGCTCCCGGCACACCGCCGCCCGGCGCTCCGCCCCGAACACCTCGGCCATCGCCGCGAGCGTGTCGTCGAGGCGATGAGGAGCCTCGAAGTACACCAGGGTGCGCCGCTCGTCGGCGACCTCCCGCAGCCGGGAGAGCCGCTCACCGCCCTTGCGCGGCAGGAACCCCTCGAAGCAGAACCGGTCGACGGGCAGCCCGGACAGCGCGAGCGCGGTGAGGACGGCGGACGGCCCGGGTACGGCCGTGACGCGGACGTCCTTCTCGACCGCCGCGGCGACCAGCCGGTACCCGGGGTCGGAGACCGACGGCATCCCGGCGTCGGTGACGAGCAACACGCGCGCGCCGCCGAGGAGTTCCTCGACGAGTTCGGGCGTACGGGCGGCCTCGTTGCCCTCGAAGTACGACACGATCCGGCCCTTGGGCGTCACGCCGAGCCCCTGGGTCAGGCGCCGCAGCCGCCGGGTGTCCTCGGCCGCGACCACGTCGGCCCCGGCCAGTTCCTCCGCGAGCCGGGGCGGAGCGTCCGCGATGTCGCCGATGGGGGTACCTGCCAGGACAAGGGTTCCAGTCACCCCCCCATCCTCCCAGGGGCGCCCCGAACCGGACGCATCCGCCCATGCACGGGACTCACACAGCGCCGTTCCTTACGATGGCGCGGTGACCAGTACCGCGTCCTCCACGGACACCCGGCAGGACCAGGCCCCCCAGGACCGGCGGCCGTCGTGGCAGCAGAGGCTGCGCCGTTTCGGCTACACGGCCGAGGCCAGAAGCGACGTGCGCGAGCGCCTGGTGCCGCCCTTCGTCGAGCCGAGTCCGCGGATGTGGCAGGCCCTGGGCGTGCCCCGGGCGCTCGCCGAGCGGATCGCGCGCTGGTCGGGCTGGCTCGGGCCGCTGCTGGTGACGCTGGTGGCGGGGTTGATGCGGTTCTGGAACCTGGGCAGCCCGAAGAAGGTGATATTCGACGAGACGTACTACGCCAAGGACGCGTGGGCGCTCGTCCACCGCGGCTACGAGCTCAGCTGGGACAAGAACGTCGACAGTCTGATCCTCAACAACAACGGGAACGTTCCGCTCCCGACGAACGCCGCCTATGTCGTGCACCCGCCGGTCGGCAAGTACGTCATCGGACTCGGCGAGCTGATGTTCGGTTTCGACCCGTTCGGCTGGCGGTTCATGACGGCGTTGCTGGGGACGCTGTCGGTGCTGATCGTGTGCCGGGTGGGCCGCCGCATCTTCCGCTCCACGTTCCTGGGCTGCCTGGCGGGCGCCCTGATGACCGTGGACGGCCTGGCCTTCGTGATGGCGCGGACCGCGCTGCTCGACGGTGTGCTGATGTTCTTCGTGCTGGCCGCGTTCGCCTGCCTGGTCATCGACCGTGACCGGGCCCGGGAGAAACTCGCCGCCGCGCTGCCGGTCGACTCCTACGGCCTCGTGCGCCCCGACGCGCACATCGCGGACACCCTGCGCCTGGGGTGGCGCCCCTACCGCTGGGTGGCGGGCCTGCTCCTCGGTCTGGCCATCGGCACCAAGTGGAACGGCGGGTTCTTCCTCATCGCCTTCGGCATCATGACGGTCCTGTGGGACGTCGGCTCCCGCCGGGTCGCGGGCGCGCGCCGCCCCCTCGACGCGGTCATCAAGTACGACCTCGGCATCGCGTTCCTGGCCACGGTGCCGGTCGCGATCGTCACCTACGTCACCTCGTGGATCGGCTGGATCCTCTCCCCCGCGGACGGCACCGGCGGCTACTACCGCAACTGGGCCGCGAACGACGGCAGGGGCGGCAGCTGGACCTGGCTGCCGGACTGGTGGCGCAGCCTGGTCCACTACGAGCACGAGGTCTACAAGTTCAACGTCGGCCTGTCCTCGCCGCACACGTACATGTCCAACCCGTGGAGCTGGATCGTCGACGGCCGCCCGGTCTCGTACTTCTACGAGTCCCCCGCGCCCGGCACCGACGGCTGCCCGGCCGACGCGGGCGAGAAGTGCGCCCGCGAGGTCCTGGCGATCGGTACACCGCTGCTGTGGTGGGCCGCCTGCTTCGCGATCCTGTACGTCCTGTGGCGCTGGTTCTTCCGCCGCGACTGGCGCGCCGGCGCCATCGCCTGCGGTATCGCGGCCGGTTATCTCCCCTGGTTCCACTACCAGGAACGCACGATCTTCTTCTTCTACACGATCGTCTTCCTCCCCTTCCTCTGCCTGGCCGTCGCCATGCTCATCGGCGCCCTCGTCGGCCCCCCGGGCGCCAAGGACACCCGCCGCGTCGCGGGCGCCACGGCGGCCGGAGTCCTGGTCCTCCTGATCGCCTGGAACTTCATCTACTTCTGGCCCCTGTACACCGGCACGAGCATCCCGATCGACGACTGGCGATCGCGGATGTGGCTGGATACGTGGGTCTAGCCGGAATGTCGTGTCAATCGGGGGGCAACAGTGGACGCCAATACGGGCATTGCCATCTGCGCGGCCGTGATAGCGCTTGGTTCGCTCTGGACCAGTTGGGTTCAGACAAGGTCGGCCCGCAAACACAACCGGCAGTCCGTACGCCCTTTGCTGCAGATTCGAAGAGTCAAAAGGTACGGAGACACCACGGCCCGCCTTGACGTCATCAACGCAGGTCTCGGCCCGGCGATCGTCACCAGGACGCTGGTCACATTGGATGGAGAGACCATTGGCCAGTGGAACCTGAATACCTATCGCACAGTAGCCCGCCCCCTGCCGTTTTACCCGAAAGTAACAACGCTGGCCGAAGGCACGGCCATCCTCATTGGCCAGAAGATCCACCTGTTGCACATCGATGATTACAACGATGAGGAACACCGCTGGTTCTGGGACCTCATCACCCAGAGAATGTTCATCGAAATCCGCTACGAATCCCTCTATGGCGGCGAAGACTTCGTGGTCCGGTCGGCACTGTTGTGACCCGGTGCCCGATCACTGGGCGGTCTCATCACGGACCGACGTTCACGTATGTGATTGAGCACCTGCCTCGACGAATCAGGAAACTCTTACCCCGCGTGTCACACCTCCCGCTTAGAGTTCCCACAACAACGGGGTAATCGGGGAGGGGGCCAACCATGGCCAAGGGGGTGAAGGTCGCTGTCGTCAGCACGGTGTTCGCCGTGATGGTCGGCGGGGCCGGGTACGGGGCGTACAACTTCGTGTCGGCGTTGAGCGACGACGGGAGCGGCGGGGTCGGGGAGGCCAAGCGGAGCGGGCCGCCCACCGGCGACGAGATCGCGAAGACGTCGAAGGACTTCTTCGCCGCCTGGGAGAAGGGCGACGCGGCGAGCGCGGCCGCGTTCACGAACAACAACACGGCGGCCGAGGTGCTGCTGGCCGCCTACGGGGCGGACGCGCACATCGGCGATGTGCAGATCACTCCCGGCAAGGCGACGGGCGCCACGGTGCCGTACAGCGTGAAGGCGACCGTCTCGTACGACGGGAAGTCGAAGCCGCTGGCGTACGAGAGCAAGCTGACCGTCGTGCGCGGGGTGACCACCGGGAAGGCGCTCGTCGACTGGCAGCCCTCCCTGGTGTATCCGAAGCTCCAGAGGGACGACCGGCTGGTCACCGGCGAATCGGCGAACCCGGCCATCGAGGCGGTGGACCGCAACGGCAAGGTGCTGACCAAGGAGAAGTACCCGTCGCTGGGCCCGGTCCTGGACGCCCTGCGCGAGAAGTACGGAACCGAGGCCGGCGGCACCCCCGGCATCGAGCTGGTCATCAAGCACCCGGACCAGACCCCCGACACCTCGCTGCTGACCCTCGCCGAGGGCAAGGCGGGCAAGCTGGAGACCACCATCAGCGCGAGCGCGCAGGCGGCCGCCGAGAAGGCCGTGAAGCTGTACGGCCAGTCCTCGGTCGTCGCCGTCAAGCCCAGCACCGGTGAGGTGCTGGCCGTGGCCAACAACCGCACGGACGCCTTCAACGCGGCCTTCGAGGGCACCAAGGCCCCGGGCTCCACCATGAAGATCATCACCGCCGCGATGCTCATCGACAACGGCGTGACCTCGATGAACGGCCCGGCGCCCTGCACGCCCGACGCCGTGTGGCAGGGGCAGACCTTCACCAACCTCAAGGGCATGGAGCCGAACGAGAACGCCTCGCTGGCCAACAGCTTCATGCGGTCCTGCAACACCGCCTTCATCAAGCTGATCGACGAGAAGCCGCTCACCGACGAGTCGCTGACGCAGGAGGCCCAGAACCGGTTCGGGATCGGCGAGGACTGGAAGACCGGCATCGTCTCCTTCGACGGGAAGGTGCCCGCCGTCAGCGGTCCGGACCGCGCCGCGAACGCGATAGGCCAGGGCCAGGTCCAGATGAACCCGCTGAACATGGCCTCGGTGACGGCCACCGCCATCACCGGCGCCTTCCGCCAGCCCTACCTGGTCTCGCCGAAGCTCGACAGCCGCGAACTGGCCACCGCGAAGGGGCTGCCGTACAACACCGCCTCCCAGCTGAAGCAGATGATGCGGCTCACCGCGACCCAGGGCACGGCGGCCAAGGCGATGGCGGGGCTCGGCGGGGACATCGGCGCGAAGACCGGTTCCGCGGAGGTCGACGGGCAGCAGGTGTCCAACAGCTGGTTCACCGGTTTCCGCAACGACATGGCCGCGGCGGCCATGACCGAGGAGGGCGGCCACGGCGGCGACGCGGCGGGCCCGATTGTCGCAGCTGTGCTACGAGCCGCAGGCTGACGTCACCCGTGCGGGACAGGGACTCTAGGCTGTGGCCGTCGTTGGGATGGATGAGGGCAACGGGGACCCTGGGAACTGGCGGAGGAAACGGAAGCCGTGGGTAGCAGAAGGCGCGTCGCCGAGCGACGGAAGACCAAGCCCGCCGTGATCGGCGGGATGATCGCGGTGGTCGTCGGCGGCGCCGCTGTCGGCGTCTACGCGCTCTACGGTGCCGGGGCCGCGGCCGACGACCGGACGCAGAACACGTCCGCGTCCGCCGCGGACCAGAAGCCGAAGGTCAAGACGGGACCGCTGTCGGCGACCGAGGTCACCACCACGGCGACCACCTTCCTGACCTCCTGGCAGCAGGGCAGGGTGAGCACGGCCGCCGCCGCGACGAGCGACAGCGCGGCCGCCGCCGCCCTCCTCACCGGCTACACCAAGGACGCCCACATCACCGGCGTCACCCTCACCCCGGCCGCCCGCACCGGCGACAAGGTGCCCTTCTCCGTGAAGGCGACGGTGACGTACAAGGGCACCAGCAAGCCGCTGGCGTACGGCAGTTCGCTGACCGTCGTCCGTGACACCGCCACCGGCAAGCCGCGGGTCGACTGGACCGCCTCGATCGTCCACCCCGACCTGAAGGACGGCGACACCCTGGTCACCGGCGAGTCAGGGACCCCGCCGATCAAGGCGTTCGACCGGGACGGCGGCGAGATCACCGAGGCCAAGTACCCGTCCCTCGGGACGGTGCTGGACGGTCTGCGTGAGAAGTACGGCAAGAAGGCCGGCGGCAAGGCGGGCATCGAGCTTCGGGTGATCCGCGGGAAGGACTCCAAGTCCTCCGACAAGACCCTGGTGGAGCTCAGCAAGGGCACCCCGGGCACCGTGAAGACGACCCTGAACCCGACGCTCCAGGCGGCGGCCGAGGCGCAGGTCGCCAAGCAGGCGCGGTCCTCCGTCGTCGTGCTGCGTCCGTCGACCGGCGAGATCCTCGCGGTGGCGAACGCGAGCCACGGCTTCAACACCGCCTTCCAGGGTTCCCTCGCTCCGGGCTCCACGATGAAGGTCATCACCTCCTCGCTGCTGATCGACAAGGGCCTCGCGTCGGCGGACAAGGCGCACCCGTGCCCGAAGTACTTCACGTACGGCGGCTGGAAGTTCCAGAACGACGACAAGTTCGAGATCAAGGGCGGCACCTTCAAGGCGAGCTTCGCCCGTTCCTGCAACACCGCCTTCATCAGCCAGGCGGGCAAGCTGGACAACGACAGCCTGACCCAGCAGGCCCAGCAGGTCTTCGGCCTGTCCATGAACAACTGGGCGATCGGCGTCCCCTCCTTCGACGGCTCGGTGCCGGTGCAGAGCGCGGCCCAGAAGGCGGCCTCGCTCATCGGCCAGGGCGCGGTCCGGATGAACCCACTGAACATGGCGTCCGTCTCCGCCACCGTCGAGTCGGGCACCTTCAAGCAGCCCTACCTGGTCTCCCCCTCGGTCGACCACCGCACGCTGGCCACCGCCTCGCGCACGATGTCCTCGGGCACGCTGTCGCAGCTGCGTGAGCTGATGGCGTACACGGCGGGCTACGGCACGGCGGCCGAGGCGATGTCCGGGGTATACGGCAACGTCGGCGCGAAGACCGGCTCCGCCGAGGTCGACGGCCAGAAGAAGCCGAACGGCTGGTTCACCGCGTACCGGGGCGACCTCGCGGCCGCGGGTGTCGTCCAGGCGGGCGGCCACGGCGGCGACACGGCGGGCCCGATCGTGGCGGCCTTGCTGAAGATGGGCGGTTAGTTCCGTACCGCGGTCGTGGCCATGTATGTCCGCCGCAGGAATCTGAGCAGTGTCTTCTGCTCGAACTGCACCACCGACACGCCCTGCGGGGAGTGGAACTCCACCACGGCCTGCACCCGGCCGCACGGCCACACCCGCACCTCACCGCTGCCGACCGGCGCCCTGAGTCCCTGTTCCAGCAGCGCCCGCGAGAAGGTCCACTCGTGCGTGCCCGGCAGGCCGATCCGCACCGAGCGCGGGTCGGTATCCGGGTCGTAGCGCAGGACCACCGGGACCGACTCGTCCTCCGCGATGTCCACGTCCGAAACGATGTGGGCTCGTGCGTACTGTTCGACTACAGACATCGTGACGGGCCTCTCACGCTGCGTAACCTGTGCGGAAGCTGTGCGTCCACCCCCCTCCCAGCGTCGCACATTTCCCGTGTTCCGCCCCCTGGACCGAAAGCCTGCGAGTTGCTGTTCGCGGCTCGACCCTCTTGCAAAGAGTTCGCAACAAGCCACTATCATCGAACGGTGCATGTGCCTGACGGATTCATCGACGCCCCCCTCTCGGCAGCGACCGGAGTCGTCGCCGCGGCCGCCGTCGCGGTGAGCCTGCGCGGCGCCCGCCGCGAGCTGGACGAACGCACCGCGCCGCTGGCCGGTCTCGTCGCCGCGTTCATCTTCGCCGTGCAGATGCTGAACTTCCCCGTCGCCGCGGGGACCAGCGGACATCTGCTCGGCGGGGCACTGGCCGCGATCCTCGTGGGCCCCTACACCGGGGTCCTCTGCGTCTCGGTCGTCCTGCTCATGCAGGGCATCCTCTTCGCGGACGGCGGCCTGACCGCGCTCGGCGTGAACATCACCGACATGGCCGTCGTCACGACGGTCGTGGCGTACGCCGTCTTCCGCGGGCTGGTGAAGGTGCTCCCGCGCAGGCGCGGTTCGATCACCGCCGCCTCCTTCGTGGCCGCCGTGCTCTCGGTGCCCGCCGCGGCCGTCGCCTTCACCCTGATCTACGCCGTCGGCGGCACCACCGACGTCTCCATCGGCAAGGTCGCCACCGCGATGATCGGCGTCCACGTCCTCATCGGCATCGGCGAGGCGGCCATCACCGCGCTGACCGTCGGCGCCGTCGTCGCCGTACGCCCCGACCTGGTGTACGGCGCCCGCGGCCTCCGGCAGAAGCTGAAGCTGCGGGTCGGCGGCGAGCTGGTGGACGTACCGGACACCGCTCCTGTCGCCGCACGCTCGCACCGCAAGGTGTGGATCACCGGCCTCGTGACCTCCTTGGTCCTCGCCGGGTTCGTCAGCTTCTACGCCTCCGCGAACCCCGACGGGCTGGAGAAGGTCGCCGCCGACAAGGGCATCGACGCCAAGACGGAGAAGCACGCGACGGCGGACTCACCGCTCGCCGACTACGGCGTGAAGGATGTCGAGGACGCCCGCCTGTCCGGGGGGCTGGCGGGCGTGATCGGCGTCGGCGTCACCGTCGTCGCGGGCAGCACGGTGTTCTGGGTGGTGCGCAGGCGCCGTACGGACGACACCAGCCCCGTCGGCACGGGCGTCTGACATGGGCGCCGGACACGCGCACAGGCTCTACCGGCACGGACATTCACCGGTGCACGCCCTGCCGCCGCACACCAAGCTCGCGGCGGCCTTCGGCTTCGTGGTGGTCGTCGTCTCGACCCCGCGCGAGGCGATGTGGGCGTTCGGCCTGTACGCCGTCCTCCTGGGCGTCGTCGCGTACGCGGCGCGGGTGCCGGCCGGCTTCCTGCTGAAGCGGCTGCTGATCGAGGTGCCGTTCGTGGCGTTCGCCGTGCTGATGCCGTTCGTCGCGGAGGGCGAGCGGGTCGAGGTGCTCGGGGTCTCCCTGAGCGTGAGCGGCCTGTGGGGCGCCTGGAACGTGCTCGCCAAGGGCACGCTGGGGGTCGCCGCGTCGGTGCTGCTGGCGTCCACCACCGAACTGCGCTCGGTGCTGCTCGGACTGCAACGGCTCAGGCTCCCGCCGCTGCTGGTCCAGATCGCGTCCTTCATGATCCGCTACGGCGATGTCATCACCGACGAGATGCGGCGGATGCGGATCGCGCGGGAGTCGCGGGGGTTCGAGGCGAGCGGCGTCAAGCACTGGGGTGTCCTCGCGAGGTCGGCCGGAGCTCTGTTCATCCGCTCCTACGAGCGCGGCGAGCGCGTGCACCTGGCCATGGTCAGCCGGGGGTACGCCGGTTCGATGCCGGTCATCGACGAGGTGACCGCGTCCCGGGCGCAGTGGTCGTACGCCCTCGCGCTCCCCGTCGCCGCCCTTGTCGTCTGCGTGTTGGGATGGACCCTGTGAGCACTGCTTCCCTGGAGGTCTCCGGCCTCGCCTACGCCTATCCGGACGGGCACCAGGCCCTGTTCGGCGTGGACTTCTCCCTCGCGCGCGGCGAGCGGGTCGCGCTGCTCGGCCCGAACGGCGCCGGGAAGACGACCCTGGTGCTGCACCTCAACGGCATCCTGGGCGGCGGGGTGGGCACGGTGAAGGTCGCCGGGCTGCCCGTGGACAAGAAGCACATGGCCGAGATCCGGCGCAAGGTCGGCATCGTCTTCCAGGACCCCGACGACCAGCTCTTCATGCCGACCGTGCGCGAGGACGTGGCCTTCGGACCGGCGGCGGCCGGGCTCAGGGGGCCCGAGCTGGAGGAGCGCGTGGACCGGGCGCTGACCCAAGTCGGCATGGCGGAGTTCAAGGAACGGCCCCCGCACCACCTCTCCTTCGGCCAGCGGCGCCGGGTGGCGGTGGCCACCGTGCTGGCGATGGAGCCGGAGATCCTCGTCCTGGACGAGCCCTCCTCCAACCTCGACCCGGCCTCCCGCCGCGAACTCGCCGACATCCTGCGATCGTTGGATGTGACGGTCCTGATGGTGACGCACGACCTGCCGTACGCGCTGGAGCTGTGCCCGCGCTCGCTGATCCTGAGCGAGGGCACCATCGCCGCGGACGGGAAGACCGCCGAACTCCTCGCCGACGACGAGCTGATGCGGGCCCACCGGCTGGAGTTGCCCTTCGGATTCGATCCGCGGTCCGTGACAATGGGCGCGTGACGAACGAAGAGGACGCCGGCTCACTGCTGCTCGACGACCAGTTGTGCTTCGCGCTGTACGCCGCCCAGCGCGCGGTGACCGCCGCGTACCGGCCGCTCCTCGACGAGCTCGGGCTCACCTACCCGCAGTACCTCGTGCTGCTGGTGCTGTGGGAGCGCGGCGAGACGAGCGTGAAGGAGCTGGCGGCCGCTCTGCGCCTCGACTACGGCACGGTCTCGCCGTTGCTCAAGCGGCTGGAGAGCGCGGGGTTCGTACGCCGGGAGCGCGCGGCGAGCGACGAGCGCTCGGTACTGGTGGCGTGCACGGGGCGCGCGGAGGAACTCAGGGAGCGCGCGGCAGCCGTCCCCGGCGCCCTCCTGTCCGCGACCGGGCTCGACATCATGGAGGCCGCGCGACTGCGCGAGGACCTGTGGGGGCTCGCGGAAAGGGCGCACGAGGCTTCCGGGCGCCCCCGCTGACCTTCTGTTACCCGAGGTTGCCACCCCCTGGTCGTCCGGTGCCTACCTACCGGCCGGTACCTTGTGCACGATGTACTTGCGCGCACTTCTCCGGGGGGAGATCAGCCATGCCTGAGGAAACCGCCGTCGACACCCGGCCGACGAAGATCATGTACGTCGCTGAGGCCACGGCACACGGCGGCCGGGACGGCTTTGTCACCAGCCAGGACGGCCAGATCGAGCTGAAGGTCGCGATGCCGCCGGCGCTCGGCGGGGACGGCAACGGCACCAACCCGGAGCAGCTGTTCGCCGCCGGGTACAGCGCCTGCTTCCACAACGCGCTGATCCTCGTCGGCAACCGCGAGGGCTACGACCTGAGCGGCTCCACGGTCGCCGCGAAGGTCGGCATCGGCCCCAACAAGCACCGCGGTTACGGCCTCGCGGTCGCCCTGAGCGTCTCGCTGCCGATCCTCGACGCGGGCCTCGCGGCGAAGCTGGTGGACGCGGCCCACGAGGTCTGCCCGTACTCGAACGCGACCCGCGGGAACATCGACGTGACGATTCTGCTTGGCTGAGAGAGGCACCGGGCGGCAGCAGGAGGAGTACGGGCGTGGACGTGAACGGCACAGTCGCCGAGGGCTTCGAGCCGGTCAGGGACGTGTTCGCGCGGAACTTCGAGGCGCTCGGGGACCGGGGCGCGGCCGTCGCCGTGTACCGGGACGGGCGCAAGGTCGTCGACCTGTGGGCCGGCACCAGGGACATCGACGGCACCGAGCCCTGGGAGCGCGGCACCGCGCAGGTCGTGCGCTCGGCGACCAAGGGCGTCGCCGCCGCCGTACCCCTGATGCTGCATCAGCGCGGGGAGCTGGACCTGGACGCGCCGGTGGCCGAGTACTGGCCCGGGTTCAAGGCGCGCGGCAAGGAGCGGGTGCTGGTCCGGCACGTGCTGAACCACCGGGCGGGGCTGCCGGTGATCGACCGGCCGCTCACCCCGGAGGAGGCCCTGGACCCGCTGAAGGGCCCCGAGGCGGTCGCCGCGCAGGCACCCGTCTGGGAGCCCGGTACGGACCACGGGTACCACGCGCTGACGTACGGCTGGCTGCTGGACGAGCTGGTGCGCAGGGTGACCGGGCTGGGCGCCGGTGAGTGGATCGCTCGGGAGATCGCCGGGCCGCTCGGGGCCGAGTTCTGGCTCGGGCTGCCGGAGACGGAGGAGGCGGCCGGGCGGACGGGACGGGTCGGACGGATCGAGACTCCCGAGCCCACCGGAGCCCTGCGCGCCCGTCCCAAGCGGTCCGTCACCGAGGCCTACGACGATCCCGGCTCCCTCACCCGCCGCGCCTTCGCCGCGATCACCCCCTTCCCCGACCAGAACGCACCGGAGTACCGGGCGAGCGCCCTGCCCGCCACCAACGGGATCGCGACGGCCGACGGGCTGGCGCGCGTCTATGCCGCGCTGGTCGGTGAGATCGACGGGGTACGGCTCTTCGACCCGGCCACGGTCGAACTCGCCCGCACCGAGGAGTCGGCGGGCCCGGACCGCGTGCTCGTCGTGAACACCCGGTTCGGACTGGGCTACATGCTGCACGGCAGCGCGTCGCCGTTCCTCGGCCCGGGTTCCTTCGGGCACCCCGGCCGCGGTGGCTCCCTCGGGTTCGCCGACCCCGAGACGGGCATCGCCTTCGGCTATGTCACCAACGGGTTCCGCAAGACGGTCACGGCGGACCCCCGGGCGCAGGCGCTGGTCAGGGCGGTGCGAGCGGCCCTGTGACGGCTACACGTTGATCGAGTGGGACCTCCGCCCCGACGCCTCGTCGATCTCGTCGTGCGCCTTGGTCAGCAACTGCATCGCGAGTTCGTTCAGCGCCCGCGCCCCCGCGACCTCCTCGCCGACCCGCGGCTGATTCGTGTCGCTGCGGTGGCGGCTGGCGTGTCCGCGGGCCCGTACCTCGCTCCCGTCGGGCAGGCGCACCAGCGCAACCGCCTCCGTGTGCCGTTCGTCCTCCCGGAACTCCAGCTCGACGTGCCATCCGACTGCGGTGTGCGTCATGGGGATCACCTCCGGAGACCTCTGCTTCCAGAGTGCTCCTCCCCGGGCCCCGACGCACGGGACCCGGTCCCCCGGCGGTGTTCCGGATTCCGGCCGGGGCGTGCGCCCCGGCCGGACCGGGGTGTCAGCCGTCGGACTCCGGCGACGGCAGGTAGGCGCCGGGTACGTCGTTCGGCGCGTAGACCTTGCTGTCGCCGGGGTACGGCTTGGTCCAGGCGTGCGTCTGGTACCAGGTGTAACGGTTCATCTGCTCGGCGTTCGCGTAGTCCGGCACCGCGTGCGCGCCGGTCAGCCGCTGGTGCGAGGCCCAGGTCTTCCACTGCGCCGCAAGCTCCTGCTTGGCCTGCGGCACCGCGGCGGACGTCGGAGCGGGGGCCGCGTCGGCGTCCTGGGCGGCCGGGGTGTCCGCGCCGCAGGAGGGCGTGGGGCTCACTCCGAGGGTCAGCGAGGTGCGGTTGGGGACCGCCGTGAACGGGGTGGTGTCCGCCTTGCCCGTGAACGCCCCGAACATCGGTGTGGCCGCGCTGTCCTTCTGGTTCATCGGGTGGATCCCGAGGATCTGCTCGACGGTGCGGATCATCGTGATCTGCGTGTAGTAGCGGCTGTCCACGGTGCCGTGCTGGGCGTAGGGGCTGATGACCTGGACCGGCGCCCGGTGGCCGTCGACGTGGTCGAGGCCGTTCTGGGAGTCGTCCTCGACGACGAAGATCGCCGAGTCCTTCCAGTACTTGCTGTGGGAGATCTTGTCGACCATCCGGCCGACCGCGAGGTCGTTGTCGGCGACCTCGGCGGACGCGTTCGCAGGGCCCCCGGTGTGGTCGTTGGAGAACCAGAACATGTTCAGGTTCGCCGGACCGTTCTTCTCGAAGTCCTGCTGCCAGATCTGTTCCTTGTAGATGTCCGGGACGTCGAGGTCGAACATCGGGAAGCCCTGCACCGACACGTCGTTGAGGGAGGGGATCGCCGAGCCCGTCTTGATGGGGTACTGGGTCTGCGCCCCGGTCGCGGCCATGTTCTTGCTGTCGCAGTACAGGTTCTGCCAGTTGGCCCCGGCCGGCTTGGACTCGGTCGACTGGAACTCGCCGAAGTCCTTGACCGACTTCCCGGCGGCCTGCGCGCCGGTCCAGATGAACCCGGACTTCTGGTGGCCGAGGACGTCGTTCTCGGTGTCGTAACTGCGCGTGTACTCACCGGCGGAGGACTCGGTGTACTCCGGGTTGTCCGACTGCATCAGCCAGTTGTGGCCCTCGGCGGAGTTGGTGCCGATGTCGTAGAAGTTGTCGTAGAGGCCGAACTGCTGGGCCAGGGCGTGCTGGTTGGGGGTGACGTTCGCGCCGAAGGTCGTCAGGGCCGGGTCGCCGTCGCCCTGCGGGAGGTCGCCGTAGACCTGGTCGTAGGTGCGGTTCTCCTTGACGAGCAGGAAGACGTGCTTGATCGTCGACGGGTCGCCGAGCCGCACCGGGACCGGGACCGGCTTGGCGTGGCTCGTGCTCTTGGCCGTCGTGACCGAGCCGGGTGTCCAGCCGTTCTGCTGGAAGACCTTGGCGGTCTGGGACCTGATGACGAGGTCGCTCGGCAGCGTGAACTGCGTGAGGCTGGACGTGGTGTCGTGGGTGCCGTGTCCGGAGGCGGTGGTGGGGCGGCGGGCGTCTATGCCACGGGTGTTGGAGACGACGACCTTCTTGCCGACCGTGGTGATCTCGGCGGGGAAGTAGTCGGTAGGCAGCAGACCGACGTAACTGGCGGGCTCCTGCGCGGACTTGTACCGGTAGACGGCGACCGCGTTGGCGCGGCCCAGCGTGACCAGCAGGTGGCCGTCGTCGGTGAGGGTGACCGCGTCGGGCTCGTAGCCGACCTTCGCCTCGGGCCACGGCTGGGTGGCGATGGTCTGGACGACCTTGTCCTTGCGGGTGTCGATGACCGACACGTTGTTGTCGGCGGTGTTGGTGACGAACACCGTGCCGTTCTTCGCGTACACGGCGGTCGGGTGCAGACCCACGTCGATGGTCCGGACGACCTTGCCCGCGCCGGTGTCGATGACGCTGACCGTGCCGGTGGTCGCGGCGCCGGTGTCGGGATTGGCGGGCACCTGGGTGCCGTAGGAGTTCATGGTGGTCTCGCCGGCCCGGGCCGGACGTCCGCCCTCGTTGCTGACGTACAACTTGCCGCCGACCAGGGCGATTCCGCGCGGGGCGTTGCCCACGGCCCAGCTCTGCTTGACGGTCCCGGTGGTGGCGTCGAGGGCGACGACCCGGTTCTGGCCGTTGACCGCGGAGTACACGGTGGAGCCGTCCGCCGAGAACACCGCGGCGCCCACGAGCGCCTGCTGGGTGCCGACGGCCGGGATGGGGACGGCCGTCGGGGTGGAGAGGGTGCCGTCCGCGTTCACGGTGAACTTCGTGTAGCCGTTCGCCTGTCCGAGCCACAGCTGCTTGCCGTCGGGCGAGTAGGTGGGGCCCTCCTGGCCGACCGCGGCGCTGCTGATGCGCAGGTCGTCCGCCGCGTTGGCGCCGATCTTCTGCTTCACCTGCCCGGTCGCCAGGTCCATGATCACCAGTGCCGCGTCGCCGTCGGCGACCGCGGCCGCGAGGTGGGTGCCGTCCGGGCTGACCGTGGACGACATGATCTTGCCGTCGTTGATGACGGTCCGGCTGCCGTACGGCTTGAGGTACTGGTCGCTGGAGATGACCTCGCCCTTGGCGGTGTTCTGTGCGACCTGCTGGGTGCCGAACTGGTAGGTGGAGGCGACCGCGGTGCCGGTGACACCGAGGGCGACGGCGATACCGGCCGTCACCAGCGTGGTCCGGCGGCTGAGCCGTCTGACCTTCTCGCTGCTCCGGCGCTGCCGTGTTACCTGCATGGGACTATCCCTTCGAGGTGGTGTCCAGCAGCTCGACGTTGCCGTCGAACTGCCACAACGGGTTCGGTGCGTCCCCGGTGGAGGTCCGCACCAGGAAGTAGCCGTTCACTTCCTTCGGTCCGTCGCCGTCGGCGACGAACCGCCCGTCCGATCCGACGTCCAGCTGATAGACAGCCGTCCCCGCCACCGGTACGCCGGGCAGGTGCCAGGTCACGACACACCGCCAGTCATTGCCCGCCCCCTGCTGAGCGGCCTGGCCGTCGCTCTTGGTGCACGCCGCCGAGGCTTTGAGCTGCGCCTCGGTGACGGCGGGGCGGTGGAGTTGTTCGGTCTGCAGGCGGTAGAGGTGGGCGAAGGCCGTGGCGAGGGAGCGCTGGACCTTGGCCTGGGTGATGCCCGTCGAGTCGGTCGCGACGGCGATCCCGGCGACGGTGAGAGCGGTCAGCGCGGCCAGGGGCAGCACGCCCACGGTGAACGCGCGGCGCCCACCACCGTCGTAGGCGAGGTTGGTGAAGTCCCGCCGGAGGAACAGCAGATGGGCCAGTACGGTCGCGAGCACGGCCCATGCCAGGCTGACGGCGACGCCGATCAGCAGCGGGGCGAGCTGGGCCGGGGCGGTGAACAGCCCGTTCCACGAGAGGAAGGCGTAGCCGGGCAGGGCCAGGCGTACGGCGACGGGCAGCGGCAGCATCTGGGCGACCTGCATGCCGAGCGCGACCAGCGGGGGCAGCAGCAGCCCCATCGGGGACCGTCCGAGGGCGACCGACCCGAGCAGGCCGATCGCGGCGAGGGCCAGGGTCGGGGCGAGGGCGGCGACCCAGGCGAGCAGGACCCTCCCGGCGGCATCGGAGGGGCTCAACAGGTGGCCGTCGAGGCCGACGAGCGGCTGGTTGCCGACGGAGGCGAGCCCGCCCACGGCGCTGGAGCAGGCCAGCCCGGTCACCAGCAGCAGGATGACGGTGAGGCTGGCCAGCACCTTCGCCACGAAGATCCGGCGCGGTGAGCGGACCGCCACCAGCAGGTGCCGCCAGGTGCCGAGCCGGTCCTCGGCGGCGAACACGTCACCGGCGACCACCGAGGTCAGCAGCGGAAGCGCCCAGGTACCCGCGAAGCCGAGCATCACCAGCGGCCCGGCCCAGCCGGTGGCGTGCATCCAGCGGCCGAAGAGGGTGTCGGAGGGCAGCGTGCTCTGCTCGCTCACCCCGGCGACGAAGAGCCCCGGCAGGATCCAGCAGGCGAGCACGAGGAGGCGGATCCGCCACTGCGAGACGAGCTTGACGAGTTCGAAGCGGTAGCTCCGCGGGACGGAGACGGGCCGCACGGGGGCGGAGGACGCGGTGAGGGTGGTGGTCATCTGCCTGTCTCCTGGTCCTCGGTCAGGGCCAGGAACGCGGCCTCCAAGGGCGAGACCACGGGCGCGAGTTCGCGCACCGCGACGCCCGACGTGACCAGCCGCGCCACCAGGTCGTCGAGAGCGGGCACCAGCGCGCGCACGACGAGCACGTCGGCGTCCCGCGCCTGCCGTCCGGTGCCGTCGGCGATCCGGATGCCGTCGGTGCCGTCGGCCAGCCGCCACGCGGCCTCCGGGTCGGACGTCCGCACCCGGTAGGCGAGTTCACGGCTCTCGGCGGCCAGTTTGCCGAGCGGGCCCGAGAACACGACCCGCCCGGTGGCGAGGATGGTGACCTCGGAGCACAGCGCCTCCAGGTCGTCCATGCGGTGACTGGAGAGCACGACACTCGTGCCGTCGGCGGCAAGCCGGTTCAGGACTCCGTGCACATGCCGTTTACCGGCCGGGTCCAGGCCGTTGGACGGCTCGTCGAGCACCAGCAGCCGTGGCCGGGTCAGCAGCGCGGCGGCGAGCCCCAACCGCTGGCGCATCCCGAGGGAGAAACCGCGGGTCCGGTCGTCGGCGACGTCGGTGAGCCCGACCTGGTCGAGCACGTCGTCGATGCCGGCAGTACGCGCGTCCCGGCCGCGGAGTTCGGCGAGTGCGGCGAGGTTCTGCCGGGCGGTGAGCGAGGGGTAGAGACCGGGCCCGTCCACGAATCCGGCGACTCCGTCGGGAGCGGCGAAGGCCCGCCCGACCGGCACGCCCAGGATCTCCAGTTGCCCGCCGTCGGCGACGGCGAGGCCCAGCAGGAGCCCGAGCAGTGTCGTCTTGCCGGCGCCGTTCGGCCCGACCAGGCCGTGGATCTGACCCCGCGTCACGTCCAGGTCGACGCCGTCGAGCGCCACGACGTCACCGAAGCACTTGGTGATCCCTCGCGCCCGGACTGCGTGGAGTGCGTCCATGAGTCCCTTGCGTCCCTTCTTTCGCGGTCCGTTGGGACCTTAGGGACGGCACACGACCCGGCCACGGACGTCCGCCTGAACGCACAGGGAACGGACCGTCAAGGCATCGGCAAGTAGGCAAACGAATGGTCGGCGTTGGGCGGGACTTGGGGAGAGCTTGGGAGAAACCCGTGCGCCGGACCGCTAACCGGCGTGCAGCATCAGCCCGATGCCCGCGACCAGCAGCCCCGCCGCGACGATCCTCGGCGCCCCGAACCGCTCCTTGAAGAACAGGGCGCCGATGGCCGCGCCGACGATGATCGACGACTCCCGCAGGGCGGCGACGGGGGCGAGTTCGGCCTTGGTCTGGGCCCACAGGACGAGCCCGTACGCGACCACGGACAGGGCGGCGCCGACGAGTCCGACCCCTGCGAACGGCCGCAGTACGGCAACGGATCGGCCGCGCCACCGCGTGAGGGCGTACGCCGGGATCACGATCCCCTGCACCGCCATCAGCCAGGCGATGTACCCGAGCGAGGAGCCGGAGGCGCGCACGCCGAGCCCGTCGACGACGGTGTACGCGGCGATGGTCAGGCCGGTCGCCACCGCGGCGCCGATCGCCGACCAGTTGGGCCGGCGGCCGCGTAGCCCCCACAGTGCGACGCCGGTCAGTCCAGCGCAGGAGAGGGCGATTCCGGCGGCGGCCCACCCGTCCGGCACCTCGTGCGCGAAGAGGGCGGCCAGCACGGTCACGACCAGGGGCGCGGTGCCGCGCGCGATCGGATAGGCCTGCCCGAAGTCCCCGAGCCGGAAGGACTTCATCAGCAGCGCGTAGTACGCCATGTGGATACAGGACGAGGCGAGGAGATACGGCCACGCGCCCGCCGCCGGAACCGCCGCGAACGGGATGATCGCCAGCCCGATGAGCATCCCCCCGCCCGAGATCAGCGTGAACCCGACCAGCTTGTCGGTGATCTGGTGCGCGATGGCGTTCCAGCTGGCGTGCGTGACCGCGGCGAGGAGCACGGCCGCGGTGACGAGCGGCGTCACGCGGTGCGCTCGCGGACGTCCACGAGAGTGGCACCGGCCTGGGCGACCAGGTCCTTGGGCGCGATGGGGAACACGGCGTGCGGATTGCCGGCGGCGGCCCAGACGAGGTCATGGTCGAACAGGGAACGATCGGCCAGCACCCGGGTCTTCGTACGGTGCCCGAAGGGCGGCACGCCCCCGATGGCGTACCCGGTCGTCTCCCGTACGACATCGGCCCTGGCCCGGGTGACCTTGCCGGCGCGGAGCTCCTCCCGGACCCGCTCGAGGTCGACCCGCGAGGCCCCGTCCATCAGCACGAGCACGGGCACTCCGTCCGCCGCGAAGATCAGCGACTTGCAGATCTGACTCAGCTCGCACCCGATGGCCGCGGCGGCCTCGGCGGCGGTACGGGCCGCGTCCGGGAAACGGCGGACCTGCGCGGCGAGCTCCCCCAGACCCAGCTCGCGCAGAGCCTCGGCGAAACGGGGGTGGGCGGCCTCGGAACCGTGGGCATCGGTGGTCGTCATGCAGGGCACGCTAGCGGTGGGTGTACCGGCCACGCGACCCGGTTTGGCGATGACCGCGCAGCCGCACGCATCCTCCCGGACGTGAGCGAGCGCAGCGTTTTCATGACGCCGGTCTGAGTCGTTCCGCCGCCCTCTCCTCCTCCCGTGGTGCAGGATGCTGCGATGCCCTCACCACCGGCCCCCTCTCCCGCCGTACGCCCCTACCGCCCCGAGGACCGCGACGCCCTCGAGGACATCTGCGTCCGTACCGCCCACGCGGGCCGGGACAGCCGCCCGCACTACAAGGACCCCGGCGTCTTCCCGGCGGCCTTCGCGGCGCCGTACGTCCATCTCGAACCGGGGCTGGCCTTCGTGCTGGACGACGGGGAGGGGCGAGCCGTCGGGTACATCGTCGGGACCGCCGACACGCCCCGGTTCGTCGAGAACTACCGCGCGAGATGGCTGCCTCTAGTGGCCGACCGCTATCCGGAGCCCCGCCACGAGCCGCGCACCCCCGACGAGGAGATCGTCGCGCTGCTGCACCGCCCCGAGCGGATGCTCGTGCCCGAAGTCGCCGCCTATCCCGCCCACTTGCACATCGATCTGCTCCCCGAGTGGCAGGGGCGCGGGTACGGGCGCGCGCTCATGGAGAGCTTCCTGCGCGCGCTGCACGAGCGGGGCGTGGCCGCCGTACACCTGTCGATGGTGTCCGCCAACACGCCCGCGCGTGCCTTCTACGACCGTCTCGGGTTCCACGAGATCGCCGTACCGGATCCCGGGCCGGTCACGTATCTCGGCCGGCCCACGACAGAGAAGGGCCGGTGAGGGAACTCCCTCACCGGCCCGTCTCCCCCGCGGTGGGCGTCAGACGCGCACCAGCTCGCGGTCCTCGTCCGGATCCGTGTCCTTCTCGGTCTGCGTGCGCAGTCCCTCGCCCTCGACGTCGACGTTGGGCAGCGCGCGGTCCAGCCACTTCGGCAGCCACCAGGCGCGGTGGCCGAGCAGGGCGAGGACGGCCGGGACGATCGCCATGCGGACGACGAACGCGTCGAAGAGGACGGCGATCGCGAGGCCGAAGCCGATCATCTTGATCATCGACTCGCCGGAGCTGATGAAGCCTCCGAAGACGGCCATCATGATGACCGCGGCGGCGACCACGACCCGGGAGCTGTGCTTGAACCCGGTCACGATGGCCTGGCTCGGGGACTCGCCGTGGACGTACGCCTCGCGCATCCGGGTCACGAGGAACACCTCGTAGTCCATCGCGAGCCCGAAGACCACGCCGACCATGAAGATCGGCATCATCGACATGATCGGACCGGTCTCCTCGACGCCGAGCACCCCGCCGAGCCAGCCCCACTGGAAGACGGCGACGACGGCGCCGAGCGCGGCGAGCACCGACAGCAGGAAGCCGAGGGCCGCCTTCAGCGGGACGAGGATCGAGCGGAAGACCACGATCAGGAGGAGGAAGGCCAGGCCCACGACCAGGGCAAGGTACGGGATGAGGGCGTCGCTCAGCTTCTGCGAGAAGTCGATGTTCAGCGCCGTCGTACCGGTGACCAGGACGTCCGCGTCCGCCTTGGACGCGACGTCGTCACGGATGGCGTGCACCAGGTCCTCGGTCTGGGTCGAGGACGGCTTGGAGTCGGGGACGACCGTGATGGTCGCGGTGTCGCCGGCCTTGTTGAAGGCGGCCGGGGTGACCGTGACGACGTCCTTGAGGTCCTTGATGCCGTCGGTCACCGTGGCGGCCGCGGCCTTCGGGTCGTCGCTGTTCTTGGCGTCGACGACGATCATCAGAGGTCCGTTGAAGCCGGGCCCGAAGCCCTCCGAGAGGAGGTCGTAGGCGCGGCGCTGGGTCGTGGACGTCGGCTGGGAGCCGTCGTCGGGCAGACCCAGTTCCAACTGGCTGACCGGCAGCGCGACAGCGCCGAGGCCGACCACGCCGAGCAGCAGCACGGCGGCCGGACGGCGGATGACGAAGCTCGCCCAGCGGGTGCCCAGGTTGGGCTTGCCCAGCGCCGTTCCGGAGGTCTTCTTGCGCTTCTCGCCCGCCGGGCGGATCTTGCGGCCCGCGTACCCGAGCAGCGCCGGGATCATGGTCAGCGCGATGAGGACGGCGATCACGACCGTGCCCGCCGCGGCGAGACCCATCTTGGTCAGCATCGGCACGTTGACGACCGAGAGACCGGCCAGCGCGATCACGACGGTGAGGCCCGCGAAGACCACCGCGGAACCGGCGGTGCCGGTGGCCCGGCCCACCGCCTCCTCGCGGTCGCGGCCCTCGGCCAGCTCGGCGCGGTAGCGGGAGACGATGAACAGCGCGTAGTCGATGCCGACCGCGAGGCCGATCATCGCCGCGAGGGTGTTGGTGGTGCTGCCGAGGTCGAGCGCCTTGGCGAGGGCGGTGATGGTGCCGACGCCGATCCCGACACCGATGATCGCGGTCAGCAGGGGCAACCCGGCCGCGATCATCGAGCCCAGGGTGAGAACCAGGACGACCGCGGCGATGGCGAGACCGATGGCCTCGCCGACTCCCCCCGCGTCGGGCTGGGCCTGGAGCGCGTCGCCTCCGACGTCGACGGTCAGTCCGGTGTCCCGGGCGTCGTCACCGGCGGTCTCCAGGGCGTCCCTGGTCGCGTCCTTGAGCCCGACGGCGGGAGCGTCGTACTTCACCGAGAGGTAGGCGACCGTGCCGTCCTTGCTCACCGCGTTCGTCGTGAACGGGTCGGTGACGGAGACGACCTCGGAGCCGTCACCCAGTGCCTTGACGGTCTTCGCGACGGTGGCCTTGTTGGCGGCGTCGGTCATCTTCTCGCCCTCGGGCGCCTTGAAGACCATGCGCCCGGTCGCGCCGTCGGCGCTGGCCCCGGGGAAACGCTGTTCGAGTAGGTCGAAGGCCTTCTGCGCCTCCGTGCCGGGGATGGAGAAGGAAGTGGTTCCGGCGGCGGGCGCACTGATCGCGCCGACGCCCGCGAGGGTCAGCAGGGCCACCCACATCAGGGCGACGAAGTGCCGTCGCCGGAAGGCGAGGCGGCCGAGTTTGTAGAGGAAAGTGGCCACGAAGGCGTACTCCCGGTCAGGTCGTGGGGTGCAGGGCGACACGGCCCAAGGGCAGGGATGATCAGCCCGACGACGTGAGCGGTTACGTCAGGTGGAGGGCTTGCTGGGTGACTGTGGGTCAGTCGTTCGTCACGCCGAGGGCGGGGAGGACCACGGCGTCGATGTACGAAAGGAGGAAGGCCTGGGTCGGCGGCAGCTCGTCGATCATCGTGCGGGCCGCGAACCCACCGATCATCATGTGGATCATGAACTCGATCGCCGGGTTGTCGGGGCGCACCTCGCCCCGGTCGATCGCCCGCTGGACCAGTGCGCGGAACTCCGCCATCTCGGGTTCGATGAGGTGCGCGCGGAACGCCTTCAGGAGATCCGGGTTGCCGTGGATCGCCATGGCCAGACCCCGCATGAGGGCGGAGTTCTGCTCCATCGTGCAGTCGTCCGAGCGCATGGTGAGGGCGTGCAGGTCGCCCCTGAGGGACCCGGTGTCGATCTCTTCGAGACCGCTACCGCCAGGCTTGCTGTGCCGCACCGCCTTCGCCACCAGCTCGGCCTTGCCGCCCCACTGGCGGTAGAGCGTGGCCTTGCTGGAACGGGTGCGCGCGGCGACGGCGTCCATGGTGAGGGCGTCGTAGCCGACCTCCCTGAGCAGTTCGAGCACGGCCTCGTACAGCTCGGCCTCACGCTCGGGGGTGATGCGGCTGCGACGCGCGGTCGAGACCTCGGTCATGTCACTCACCCTTTCCGCTCCGGGACTTCGAACGACACTGTTTCGTACGACACGAATGTAGCGCATTCCTCAGCGAAACGAAACTGTTTCGTTCGTGTTGTGGGTCACGCGCGGTCGCCGCAGGTCACCTCTGGCCGAAATTTCATAAGTTGCTCCGGCCCATCGCCCGGAAAAGCATGGGGAGGTGAGCTATCTGCGCCTTCCGCATCTGAGCGGCGACCTGTTGTGCTTCGTGGCCGAGGACGACCTCTGGCTGGCCCCTCTCGACGGACCCGGCCGCGCCTGGCGGCTGACCGTCGACCGCACCAAGGTCGGCCATCCGCGCTTCTCGCCCGACGGCCGCCACATCGCGTACACGAGCTGGCGCAGTCTCGTGCCCGAGATCCACCTGGCGGACGTGGACGGCGGGCCGGGCCGACGGCTCACCTACTGGGGCAGCGCGGACACCCAGGTCTGTGGGTGGACGCCTGTCGAAGGAGAAACCGGGGGCACCATCCTCGCCGTCGCCTCGCACGGCGAGCCCTTCTCCTACTTCACCTGGGCGTACAAGGTCCCCACCGACGGCTCCCCGGGCCGCAAGCTCCCCTGGGGCCCGGTCTCCGACATCCAGGTCGCCGACCGCAAGACCCTCCTGCTCACCGGCACCCCACCGCACGAACCGGCCGCCTGGAAACGCTACCGGGGCGGCGCCACGGGCCGGCTCTGGCTGCACGGCGAACGCCTGCTGCCCGACCTCGGCGGCCACCTCCACTCCCCCATGTTCGTCGGCGGCCGGATCGCCTTCCTCTCCGACCACGAGGGCGTCGGCAACCTCTACTCCTGCGCCCACGACGGCTCCGACCTGCGCCGCCACACCGACCACGACGCCTTCTACGCCCGGCACGCCTCCAGCGACGGCACCCGGGTGGTGTACCAGTGCGCGGGCGACCTGTGGATCGTCGACGACCTCTCGTCCGAGGCCCGCAAGCTCGACGTACGGCTGAGCGGGCCGCGCGCGGGACGCCGTACGTACCAGGTGCCGGCCGCTCAGCACGTGGACGGCATCTCGGTCGACGAGACGGGCCGCGCGAGCGCCGTCGTCGTCCGCGGCAGCCTGTACTGGCTGACCCACCGGGACGGCCCGGCCCGCACGATCACGGACACCCCGGGGGTACGGGTCCGGCTCCCGGAGATGCTCGGTTCCGTCGGCCAGGTCGCGTATGTGACGGACGCGGAGGGCGAGGACGCCGTAGAGATCGCGTATCTGCCCCGCGCGACCGGTGACCGCGAGCCGCGACGGCTGGCGTCCGGTGAGCTGGGCCGGGTTCTGGAGCTGGTCTCGGATCCGCAGGGCGAGCGCCTGGCCATCGCCTCGCACGACGGACGCGTGCTCCTCCTCGACGCGACGGAGGACTCCGAGGGCTCCGACGGCTCCGACGGCTCCGACGGCGAGGTCACCGAGCTCGTCCGCTCGGTCAACGGCCCGGTGCGGGACCTCGCCTTCTCCCCGGACGGCTCCTGGCTGACATGGTCGCACCCGGGGATCGGCCGTTCCCTGCGCCAGATCAAGATGGCCCGCATAAAGGATCGCCTGATCCTCGACGTCACCAACGGCCGCTTCGAGGACGAGAACCCGGTCTTCACCCGGGACGGCCGCTACCTCGCCTTCCTCTCCTGGCGGGGCTTCGACCCGGTGTACGACGTCCACACCGGCGACCTGTCCTTCCCGCTCGGCTGCCGGCCCTACCTGGTCCCGCTGTCCTCGGCGACCCCGTCCCCCTTCGCCCTGAACCCGGAGGGCCGCCCGGCCGCCGGAGGCCTGGACCCGGTCGAGGACGAGAGCGGCGAGGGCGGGGCGGTGACGGTCGAACTCGAGGGGCTGGAGAGCCGGGTGACCCCGTTCCCGGTCCCCGCCTCCAAGTACTCGGCGCTGCACCCGGTCGCGGGCGGCGGCCTGGTCTGGCTGCGCTGGCCGATCTCGGGCGCCCTCGGCGAGACCTTCGTGAACCCGGACGACACCTCCGAGCGCCCGACCCTCGAACACTTCGCCATCGGCAAGGCGAAGAAGACCGAACTGGTCGAGCACCTGGACTGGTTCGCGGTCAGCGGCGACGGCTCCCGGCTGGTCGTGGTGGACGAGGGCGAGCTGCGCGCGACCCCCGCCACGGAGTCCGGCGACAGCGACACGATCGTCTGGATCGACCTGCGCCGCATCCTCCACGAGGTCGACCCGGCCGCCGAGTGGCGCCAGGCTTACGAGGAGGCGGGCCGCCTGATCCGGTCGTACTTCTGGGAGCCGGGGATGTGCGGGATCGACTGGGACGCGGTACTCGATCAGTACCGTCCGCTGGTCGAACGGGTCGCCTCCCCCGACGAGTTCGCCGACCTCCTGCGCGAGGTCCTCGGCGAACTGGGCACCTCCCACGCCTATGTCACCGCCGCCCGCCGCAACGAGGGCCCCCCGCACTACCAGCGCCGCCAGGGCCTGCTGGGTGCGAACCTCGTCCACAGGGAGGGCGGTTGGACGGTGAAGCGGATCCTCCCCGGCGACTCCTCGGACTCCAAGGCACGCTCCCCGCTGGCCGGCACGGGCATCCGTGAGGGCGCGGTCCTCACCCACGTGGACGGCCGCGCGGTCGACGAGGTCGCGGGCCCCTATCCCCTGCTCGCGGCGGCGGGCGGTACGACGGTGGAGCTGACCTTCGCCCCGCCCGTCGGAGGAGCCCGCCGGGTGGCAGTGGTCCCGCTCCTGGACGAACGCCCCCTGCGCTACCAGGACTGGGTGGCCAAACGCCGTGCTGTCGTACGGGAGTTGAGCGGCGGCCGGTGCGGCTATCTGCACATCCCCGACATGGGCGGCTCGGGCTGGGCCCAGTTCAACAGGGACCTGCGGATGGAGGTCTCCCGCCCCGCCCTCATCGTCGACGTACGCGGCAACGCGGGCGGCCACATCAGTGAGCTGGTCGTGGAGAAACTGACCCGCACGATCCTGGGCTGGGACCTGACGAGAAACGCCCAGCCGGTGTCGTACGCCTCGAACGCCCCGCGCGGCCCGGTGGTCGCCCTGGCCGACGAGGCGACCTCCTCCGACGGCGACATGATCACGGCGGCGTTCAAGCTGTTGAAGCTCGGCCCCGTGGTGGGCCAGCGCACCTGGGGCGGAGTGGTCGGCATGACCGGCCGCCACCAGCTCGGCGACGGCACGGTGATCACGGTCCCGATGAACGCGGCGTGGTTCGACGCGTACGGCTGGTCCATCGAGAACCACGGCGTACCCCCGGACCTGGAGATCCTCCGCACCCCCCTGGACTGGGCGGAGGGCCGCCACGCCCAACTCGACGACGCGGTAACGCTGGCGCTGAGCCTGCTGGAGACGAACCCCCCGGCGACTCCGCCCAACTACCGGGACGTACCGGATAGATCGAGACCAAAGCTTCCGCCAAGGTCTTGAGAAGGGGCGCGGTAATCGCTTTTAGGGGCGCGGGGAACTGCGCGAGAAGCCCCACCGGCCCGCACCCGACAACGCACCTGTGAGGCACACAAAAACGCAGGGTGCCCTCCCAAGAAAGAGAGGGCACCCCACGCGTCAAGCGTGACTACATCTCGTAGTCGGGATCCAGCCGCTCCTGCTCCTCGCGCTGGAGCCGCTCGGCCTCCTCGTCCCGCATGCGGTCGCGGTCACGCTCGCGGTCCGGGCCCTGGCCCTGACCCTGACGGCCACGCTGGGCCTGCTCCCGGCCCTCCTGGGCCTTCTGCTTGGCCTGCTGCTGCCACTGCTCGGACTTGTCCTGGAACTGGTCCTTCATACCCATGTGGGTTCACTCCCGTGGGGGTGAGGGGAAAGGCCCCTGGCCGGGGCCTCGACCAGATTCACACGCCCGGACAAAGAACGCATTTCGATCAGTCACGGTGGGTAGCGCGAGCCTCCTCATCCGCGGCCCCACCTGCACCGACGAGTCCCACCCGCATCCCTTCCAGACGCTCCCCGAAGCGCCGCATCTCCCGCTGCCCGACCGTCCCGATGAGCCCCGGCAGATATCCGCGCATCCCCTGCATCCCGCGCAGCCACCCCTGCCCGTACACATGGCTCGACCGCCGCTCGATCCCGGCCACGATCCGCTCGACGGCCGGCCCCAACGGATACGTCTTGTTGGCCGGCCACGGCAGCCGCTGCCGGAGCTCCCGCATGACGGCGTCCTGGTCGGCCCCGCGCACCATGTCGGTGTCG
Organism: Streptomyces sp. NPDC050759; assembly: GCF_044456945.1. NCBI lineage: Bacteria > Bacillati > Actinomycetota > Actinomycetes > Kitasatosporales > Streptomycetaceae > Streptomyces > Streptomyces sp. NPDC050759. Next base: position 211,499 of record NZ_JBITGI010000016.1, read on the forward strand.
GTCCACGACAGATACCCGACCCCGACCCGCACGCCCTTGTGGCCGACCTCGGCGCGCAGACTGTGCGCGAACGCCTCCACACCGGACTTGGACGCGCAGTACGCGGTCATCATCGGCGACGGGGTGATCGCGGCGAGGGAGGCGATCTGCAGCAGATACCCCCGGCTCTCCATCAGCACCGGCAGGAACGCCCGGGCGGTGACGGCCGATCCGATGAGGTTGACCTCGATCACCCGCCGCCACGCCTCGGGATCGGAGTCGACGAAGGGCCCGCCGGTGGCGACCCCGGCATTGGCGACCACGATGTCGACCTTCCCGAACCGCTCCTTGACCTCCCCCGCGACCCGGGCCATCGCCTCGTGATCGGTGACGTCGGCGTACCAGTGGTCGCTGTCGCCGTGCAGTCGTCCGGAGAGTTGCTTGAGCGCGTCCGGCTCCAGGCCGACCAGCGCGACCTTCGCCCCGCGCGCCGACAGCTTGCGGGCGAGCAGCTCGCCCACGCCCCGCGCGGCCCCCGTGACGACCGCGACCTGTCCGTCGAGTCCGACCCTGCTCATGCGCCCTCCTTGACCTGTACATAGGTGGTGACGAGTTCCCGGATCCGCGCGGTGACCTGATCGGGCGCCTCGATGGGTGTCATGTGGCCGACGCCGGGCAGTTCGGTCACTCCGAGACAGTGGGGCAGCGCGTCGGCCAACTGGTGTGCGTGCATGGGCGGGGTGAGCCGGTCGGCCGTGCCGACGAGGACGGCCGTCGGCACGGTGAGCTGCCGTACGCCGTGGTCCAGATCGAGCAGATCGAGGACCTGCGACCAGGCGTGGCGCACCTTGCGCGGGCAGGCGTGCACGATCCGCGCGCACGCCTCCACCATGTGCGGGGCCGAACCGGGGCCCATCGTCGCGTACTTGAGGATCCGCCGGGCGAGCGGCGTGACCGGTCCGAGCGGCGCCCGCGCCCCGAGGACGTGCCGGGTCAGCCAGGTGCGCAGCCGCCCGGCGCGGATCGGTACGACGGTCGACTCGGCGACCAGCCGCGAGGAACCGGTGCTGCACAGCAGGACGGCGGCCGCGTGCGCACGGAACGCGGGACGTTCGGCGGCGGCCATGACGGTCATCCCGCCCATGGAGTGACCGACGATCACCGCCTTCCCGCCCGCCCCGAGGGCCGTCTGCAGGACGGCTTCGAGGTCGTCGGCGAGCAGGTCCGCACTGCAGGCGGGGCTCGCCGGACTGCGTCCGTGGCCGCGCTGGTCGTACGCGATGACCCGGTGGTCCACGGCGAGTTCGCGGATCTGGGCGGCCCAGAAGGCGGTGGAACAGGTCCAGCCGTGGGCGAGGACGACGGGGGGCGCGTCGTCGGGACCGTGCACCTCCACGTGCAGGCGGGCGCCGTCGGCGGAGAGTGCGGTGAGTTCGCGCACCGGGACGGGCGGGGCGTACGGCCCGGAGACCACGTGCGTCAGTCGGCTCATACGGCGGTCGCCTCCGCGTGCGCCGGAACCCGCAGCACCTCGTACTCGGCGAGGTCCACCCGCCGGGTCGCCCGCCGGAACTCCGTCGTCGTGCCGGGCCAGATCGTGCTGTTGCGGCCGTTCGCGTCCAGGTACCAGCTGGTGCAGCCGCCGGTGTTCCACACCGTGCGCTTCATGCGCTCCTGGACCCGGTGGTTCCAGTCCCGCACGGCGGAGGGCCGGGCGTCGAGGGCCACCCGGCCGCCGAGGACGTCGAGTTGCCGTACGAAGTCGGCCAGGTAGTTCAGCTGGGACTCGATCATGAGGATCATCGAGGAGTTCGCGAGACCGGTGTTGGGCCCGATGATGGTCATCCAGTTGGGGAAGCCTGCGGCGGAGGCGCCCCGCAGCGCCTCCATCCCGCCCTTCCACGCTTCGGCGAGCGTCCGCCCGTCCGCGCCGACGACCCGGTCGGCGATCGGCATGTCGGTGACGTGGAAGCCCGTACCGAAGATGATCGCGTCGACCTCTGCCTCGGTGCCGTCGGCGGCGACGAGTGTCGACCCCTCGACCCGGCTGAGCCCGCTCGCGACCACGTCCACGTTGGGCTGGGCGAGCGCCGTGTAGTACGCGCTGCTCAGCAGGATCCGCTTGCAGCCGATGCGGTAGTCGGGGGTGAGCTTGGCGCGCAGGGCCGGGTCCTTGATGGCACGGGCCATGGTGCGCTTGGCCAACTGCTCCACCGCGCCGAGTTCGTTCGGCCGCTTGGTGAACGCCTGGACCTGCAACTCCCGGATGCCCCACAGCAGTCCACGACGGGCCTGGGTGGTGAAGGGCAGCTGCCGGTGCAGCCAGCGCTCGGCGCCGCTGATCGCCCGGTCCACGCGGGGCAACACCCAGGGCGGGGTGCGCTGGAACAGCGTGACGTTCTCGGCCAGCGGCTGGATGGCCGGGACGATCTGGATGGCCGAGGCCCCCGTCCCCACCATGGCGACCCGCTTGCCGCGCAGGTCGTAGTCGTGGTCCCAGCGGGCGGAGTGGAAGACCTTGCCCGGGAAGGAGTCGAGGCCGGGAAGGTCGGGGATCTTGGGATCGGAGAGCGGCCCGGTGGCGGAGACGACGAAGTCGGCCGAGAGACGGCCACGGGCGGTCTCGATGTCCCACCGCAGCTTCTCGCTGTCCCACGTCATCATCCTCACCTCGGAGTTGAGGCGGATGTGCGGGCGGAGCCGGAAGACGTCGGTCACATGCTCCAGGTAGGCGCGGATGTGGTCCTGTCCGGAAAAGGTGCGCGGCCAGTCCGGGTTGGGCGCGAAGGAGAAGGAGTACAGGTGGGAGGGCACATCGCAGGCACACCCCGGATAACTGTTGTCCCGCCAGGTACCCCCCACACTGGCGGCCCGCTCCAGCACGACGAAGTCGGTGACACCCTCCCGCCGCAGCCGTACGGCGGCCCCCAGCCCACCGAACCCGGACCCCACCACCGCCACCCGGACATGCTCGTGTTCGGCCATGCCGACGCCCTTCCCTGCGCGACTCTGCCAGTGAACACTGGCGCAATGGGAGGGTAGAGCAGCTCCGTACCGATGGGTAGGGGGCGGGAAGAAGGAAGTTACCCGGGGTACGACGTAGGCTGCGGCCGTGACGGACAAGCGCGAATACCGCATGGAGGAACTGGCCCGCCTGGCCGGCATCACAGTGCGCACCCTGCGCTTCTACCGCGAACGCAAGCTGATCCCGCCGCCCCGCCGCGAGGGCCGTATCGCCTGGTACGACGACCACCACCTGGCCCGCCTGCGCACGATCGCCGCACTCCTGGAACGCGGCCACACCCTCACCGGCATCGCGGAACTCGCCGACGCCCTCGAACACGGCCGGGACGTCGCCGACCTCGTCGGCCTCGACACCCCCACCGAGGAGGAGCCGGTCCGCCTCACCCCCGAGGAACTCGCCGCGCGCTTCGAGGGCGAGGTCACCGCGGAGAACCTCGCGGCCGCTCTCGACCTCGGCTATCTCGGCACCGACGGCGACGACATCATCCACATCAGCCGCCGCCTCCTGGACGTCTCCTCCGCCCTGGTCCGCGAGGGCATCCCCCTCGCGGAGGTCCTGACCGCCGGCAAACACGTCCGCGAACACGCCGACGCCCTGGCCGAGATGTTCGCCGAACTGGTCCTGCGCCACGCGAGCGAGGACGACCTCCACCGCCTGCGCCCGCTGGCGCGGAGCGTGGTGGAGGCGGAGCTGTCACTGGCGTTGGACCGGCGGTTGCGCAAACCGTCGGCCTAGAGGTCGTAGACCACGGTCACCGGCGCATGGTCCGACCAGCGTTCCGCGTGCGTGGCCGCGCGCTCCACGAAGCCCTTGACCGCCTTGGCCGCAAGGCCGGGCGTCGAGACGTGGTAGTCGATACGCCACCCCGTATCGGCGTCGAACGCCCGCCCCCGGTAGGACCACCACGAGTACGGCCCCGCCACGTCCGGATGCAGCGACCGTACGACGTCGACGTACCCCCCGTCGGCGGTGTCGAGGACCCGGCTCAGCCAGGCCCGCTCCTCCGGCAGGAACCCGGAGCTCTTCTGGTTGGCGCGCCAGTTCTTCAGGTCGGCCTGCTGGTGGGCGATGTTCCAGTCGCCGCAGACGACGACCTCGCGCCCGTCGGCGGCAGCGCGCTCGCGCAGGCTCTTCAGGTACGCGAGGAACTCGTCCATGAAGCGGACCTTCTCGTCCTGCCGCGCGGTACCGACCTCGCCGGAGGGGAGATAGAGGGAGGCGACGGTGACGCCGGGCAGGTCGGCCTCGACGTAGCGGCCGCTGGTGTCGAACTCCGCCGATCCGAAGCCGATTTGGACGCGGTCCGGCTCACGGCGGGTGTAAAGCGAGACACCGGCACGCCCCTTGGCGGCGGCGGGCGCGTGCACCACGTGCCAGCCCTCAGGGGCTCTGACCCCCTCGGGCAGTTGCTGCGGCTCGGCGCGCACCTCCTGCAGGCAGAGCACATCGGCGGAGGTGTCCGCGAGCCACTCCACGAAGCCCTTCTTCGCGGCGGCGCGCAGTCCATTCACATTGGCGGAGGTCACAGTGAGCACCCGCGAACGATACCGGCACACTGGATCGGAATCTGTTGCCGATCTGATCAATTTATGGTGATGAGCATGCACATACGCCAGGTCCCCTTCGACCACCCGGACGCCGTGAAGCTGAACGACCAGGTACAGGCCGAGTACCACGTCCGCTACGGCGACGGCGGCGACGCCACGACCCTGGCACCGGAGGACTTCGAGCCGCCGAACGGCATCTTCCTGATCACGTACGACGAGTCGGACGCCCCCGTCGCCACCGGCGGCTGGCGCGCCCGGGACGCGAACGGCGAGGGCAACCTGGACGGCGACGCCGAGCTCAAGCGCATGTACGTCGTCGACGTGGCGCGCGGCCGGGGCCTCGCCCGCCGCATCCTCACCGCCCTGGAGGACGACGCCCGCGCGGCCGGCCGCAGCCGCATGGTCCTGGAAACCGGCAACAAGCAGCCGGAGGCCATCGCCCTGTACACGTCGAGCGGTTACGAGCCGTGCGTGAAGTTCGGCTACTACCGCTTCCACGAGGACAGCAGGTGCTTCGCGAAGGCCCTGTGAGGACACCACCCACATGACAGAAGACCCGCTCCTGAATCAGGAGCGGGTCTTCATGATGCGTGGACCTGAGGGGATTCGAACCCCTGGCCCCCTCGATGCGAACGAGGTGCGCTACCGGACTGCGCCACAGGCCCTTGCAACGAGTGAAACTCTAGCATCCCCGTCCGGGTGCTTGGAAATTCGTTCCCGGCTGGTCAGGGACGGGCTCCCCACAGGTGTGATCCCGCCCCTGTCGCGTCACTCGTTGGCCGCGCGCGGCCGGTCGCCTTCCTCGTACTGGTCGAAGAGCGGTGTACGGCCACGCTCGCGTGCGCGGCGGGCGGAGGCGGCGCGGCGGGCGTCGCTGCGGCCGCCCGCCGTCGGCTTGTCCTCGGCGTCGTCCGCCAGTTCCTCCGACTCCTCGTCCTCCGCGACGGGCGTCGCCTCCTGGGCCGACTGCTCCGGAGTGGCGGCACTGCTGGACCGCGCCGAACTCCACGCGTCCGGCGCCCCGAGGTCCACGTCCGAGGTGGCCCGCGGCGCGACGGGTGCGGTCACGTACGTCGGCAGCGGCACCGGTACCGGGTCCCAGCTGTCCCCGTGCACCGGCCTGTGCTGCCGCTCGCGCTGCTGGTCGATCCACTCGGCGTGATCGGTCTGCTCGACGAGGGCGCGCCGGTCGGCGGCGAGCGCCGAGAGCCCGGGATCGGTCTCCGTCGCCGGTCCCTCTTCCGGTTCGTCGGCGTCCACGCCCGTGCTCACGGACGCGCGCCGGCGCGACTGGCGCGCGCGCTCCCGCAGTCGCTGTGCGGCGGCCTCGGCCCGGCGCCGGTCCATCTGGTAGGCGAAGCGACGGCGTTCCTGGGAGCGCAGGTACGCGATGTACGTGCTGAGCATCACGGCGGGCACGCCGGGCGCCCACAGGAAGGCGAGTCCTCCGACGGCGGCGACGATCGTGCCGAGCGTGAAGGCCAGGAAGAGCATCACGGTCGTACGCCGGCGTCGCGCGAGCACCTTCATGCGCCGGGCGCGCGCCGCGGCCGCTTCCGCGGCGGCCGTGCGCCGGGGTGCGGGGGCGTGCGTCTGAGCCTGGGAGCGCGCCGAGGCTGCGGGTGCCTGCTTGCGCGTCGGCGCGCCACCGTCTTCGGGCGCGGGCGCGTTGGTTTTCGCGCGATCCGGTTCGCCGTGCCCTGCTTCCCGCCCTGCTTCCCTGTCGGCCTGGCGCGCGGGCTCGCGCGGCGCCTCCCGGCGCTCCGAAGCCGACGGCTGGACCGTCGCCTGGGCCTGCGGACGGGTCGGGGGCATGGCGAAGGCCCGGACGTCCACCGACTCGGTGACGGCATCCGGTTCGTCGGCGCCGCGCTCCCCCTCGTCGGTGGAGCGCGCGCGCAGGTCCTTGGCGTATCGACGCTCCATGCCCGCCCGTCCGGACAGCAACCGGATGGCCGTGCTGAAGCGTTCCGTCGGACGGGCCTCGTTCAGCTCGTCCTGCCTACGGAGCCACATCGGCACCAAGTAGGCGGCCCAGGCCCCGACAATGACTGCGTAGATGAGGCCGCTGCTGCTCACGCCTCACACGGTAGAGGGGTTTGCGTGAGGCCATCTGCCAATTGCGCCGGTGTGTCGCACGATCTGGCTGATATTTCGAGCTTTTTTTGTGACCGATCCGATCAGCAGGCCGCATGAGTCGTGAATTCAATGACCCGAGACGGTCATGCACCGATCATTTTCGAACACGTATTCCATTTCCGGGCCAAGGCGCCGGCATGGGGTTACGGCTATGCCGGATTGTCGTGCGGCGTACTCCTGGAGCGTGCCCGCTGCCAGCGCCGGAGCAACCCGTCGGGCACCTCTTCCGCGGTGAGCGCGAACACGAGATGGTCACGCCAGGCGCCGTCGATGTGGAGATAACGCGGCCGCAGTCCCTCCTCGCGGAATCCGAGTTTCTCGACGACCCGACGGCTGGGACCGTTCTCGGGGCGAATGCAGACCTCGATGCGGTGCAGGCCGACCGTGCGGAAACAGTGGTCCACGACAAGCGCCACGGCCGTCGGCATCACCCCGCGGCCGGCCACCGACTGGTCCACCCAGTAGCCGACGTGCCCCGAGCACATCGAGCCCCAGGTGATTCCGGCGACCGTCAACTGCCCGACCAGCTGGCCGCGGTACTCGATGACGAACGGCAGCATCCGCCCCGCGTTCGCCTCCGACCTGAGGTGCCGCACCATCTGACGGTAGGTCGGCCGGTGCGCTATCGGCCCGCTCGGGGTGGGCGGCGGAATGGTCGCCTCCCAGGGGCGCAGCCAGTCCCGGTTGCGCCGGTTGACCTCACGCCAGAGCCGCTGGTCACGCATCTTTATCGGCCTCAGGACGACATCGCCGTCCGTCAGTACGACGGGCCAGGATGGGCTGTTCAGCTCGCACCCCCACTGCCGGGGCCGGGTCTCGGGTGGTCGCCGCCGCGGATCTGGTCGACGGCGTGCATCAACAGGGGCTCAAGAACGGCCAGTCCGTCCTTCACCCCGCCACTGGAACCCGGCAGGTTGACGATCAGTGTGCGTCCCGCCACCCCGGCCAGGCCCCGGGAGAGCGCGGCGGTCGGCACCTTCTCCCGTCCGAACGCCCGGATGGCCTCCGCGATGCCCGGCACCTCGTACTCGATCACCGCGCGGGTCGCCTCGGGGGTGCGGTCGGTGGGCGAGATGCCGGTGCCGCCGGTGGTGACGACGACGTCGTAACCGGCCTCGACGCCGACGCGCAGGGCGGCCTCCACGGGGTCGCCGTCGCGGACGACCTGCGGACCGTCGACGGCGAAGCCGAAGCGCTTGAGGGCGTCCGCGATCAGCGGGCCGCCCTTGTCCTCGTAGACCCCGGCGGCGGCCCGGTTGGAGGCGGTGACGACCAGGGCGCTGTACGGCGCGAGGAGCGCGCCGCCGATCGACCCGTCGGCCGTCATGCCCGGCTCCAGTCGCCCGACTTGCCGCCCGTCTTCTCCTCGACCCGTACGTCCGTGATGACCGCTCCCTTGTCGACCGCCTTGACCATGTCGATCACGGTGAGCGCGGCGACGGACACCGCGGTGAGGGCCTCCATCTCGACGCCCGTGCGGTCCGTCGTCTTCACGGTGGCCAGGATCTCCACGGCGTCGTCCGCGACCGACAGGTCCAGTTTCACACCGGACACCGACAACGGGTGGCACAGCGGGATCAGGTCGGGCGTGCGTTTGGCGCCCATGATGCCCGCGATCCGCGCGGTGGCCAGTGCGTCGCCCTTGGGGACGCCCTCACCGCGCAGCAGCTCGATCACTCGAGGTGAAACGAGGACACGTCCACTGGCACGCGCGGTGCGTGCGGTGACGTCCTTGCCGGAGACATCGACCATGCGGGCGGCTCCCGCTTCGTCGATGTGCGTCAGTCGGTCCTGCGTACTCATGGTTGTGCGGCGCTCCCGGTCCGGCCTGTTGTGCGCGACACGGTACCGCCAACCAGGGGTGCTCAGCCGAGCTGGACCACTTCGACCTCGGAGCCGGGCTCGACCGACTCCACGTCCTCCGGGACGACGATCAGCGCGTTGGCCTGCGCGAGGGCGGCCACCAGATGGGAGCCGGCGCCGCCGACCGGGGCGACCGAGCCGTCGGCACAGGCACCGCGCAGGAACTGCCGGCGTCCTTTGGGCGAGGTCAGCGCCTTGTCCGCGGTCAGGGTCGCCCTGGTCCGGGGCCGGTGGACGTCGTCGAGGCCCATGAGGGTGCGGATCGCGGGGCGGACGAACAGTTCGAAGGAGACGTACGACGACACCGGGTTGCCCGGCAGGGCCAGCAGCGGGGTGTGGTCGGGGCCGATGGTGCCGAAGCCCTGGGGCTTGCCGGGCTGCATGGCGAGCTTGCGGAAGTCGACACCGCTGCCCGGCTCGTCCTCGTCGCCCACGGAGGACAGCGCTTCCTTGACGACGTCGTACGCCCCGACGCTCACGCCGCCCGTGGTGACCACCAGGTCGGCGCGGACGAGCTGGTCCTCGATGGTGGAGCGCAGCGTCTCGGCGTCGTCGGCGACGGCGCCCACGCGGTAGGCGATGGCGCCGGCGTCCCGGGCGGCCGCGGTGAGGGCGAAGCTGTTGGAGTCGTAGATCTGGCCGGTGCCGAGGCTCTCGTCGGGCTGGACGAGTTCGCTGCCGGTGGACATGACGACCACGCGCGGGCGCGGGCGCACGCGGACGGTGCCGCGGCCGATCGCGGCGAGCAGGGCGATCTGCGGCGGGCCGAGGACGGTGCCGGCGTCCAGGGCGCGGTCGCCGGCCCGCACATCGCTGCCCTCGGCGCGCACATGCGCGCGTGCCTCGGCGGGCCGGTGCACGTGTACCTGTCCCTCGGCGCCCTCGGGGGCGAGACTGCGGGCGCGCATCCCGGTCACCGGGCCCTCGCCGAGGCCTCCGTCGGTCCACTCGACGGGGACGACGGTCTCGGCGCCGGGCGGCAGCGGGGCACCGGTCATGATGCGGGCGGCCTGCCCGGGGCCGACCTGCAGCAGCTCCCCCTGGCCCGCCGCGACGTCCCCGACGACGTCCAGGACGGCCGGGAACTCCTCGCTCGCGCCCGCCACGTCCGCGACCCGCACCGCGTACCCGTCCATGGAGCTGTTGTCGAACGGCGGCAGGGACACCGGGACCGTGACGTCCTCGACCAGGACGCAGCCCTGGGCGTCGAGCAGCTGCAGCTCGATGGGTTCGAGGGGGCGGACGGTCGCGAGGATGTCCTCCAGGTGTTCGTCCACCGACCACAGGTGGTCCTGGTCGGCGGGGCGGGTCGCGGGGCTGCTCAACTCGCTACATCTCCTCGGCTACGTAACTGCGAAGCCAGGTCCGGAAGTCCGGGCCCAGGTCTTCACGTTCGCACGCGAGTCTGACAATGGCACGCAGATAGTCGCCGCGGTCCCCGGTGTCATAGCGGCGGCCCTTGAAGACGACGCCGTGCACCGGGCCGCCGACCTTCTCGTCCTGTGCGAGCTGCTGGAGGGCGTCCGTGAGCTGGATCTCGTTGCCCCGGCCCGGCTCGGTCTTGCGGAGTATGTCGAAGATCTGCGGGGCGAGGACGTACCGGCCGATGACCGCGTAGTTCGACGGGGCGTCGGACGCCTCCGGCTTCTCGACGAGGCCGCCCACCCTGACGACGTCGCTGTCCTCGGTCTCCTCGACGACGGCACAGCCGTAGAGGTGGATCTGCTCGGGCGCGACCTCCATCAGCGCGATGACGCTGCCGCCGTGCTGCTCCTGCACCTCGATCATCCGCTTGAGCAGGGGGTCGCGGGCGTCGATCAGGTCGTCGCCGAGGAGGACGGCGAAGGGCTCGTGGCCCACGTGGGGGGCCGCGCACAGGACGGCGTGGCCGAGGCCGCGGGGGTCGCCCTGGCGCACGTAGTGCATGGTGGCGAGGTCGCTGGACTCCTGGACCTTGGCGAGCCGGCTGGCGTCGCCCTTCTTCTGGAGGGCGGACTCGAGCTCGTAGTTGCGGTCGAAGTGGTCCTCCAGGGGGCGCTTGTTGCGTCCCGTGATCATGAGGACGTCATCGAGGCCCGCCGAGACGGCCTCCTCGACCACGTACTGGATCGCCGGCTTGTCGACCACCGGCAGCATCTCCTTGGGAGTGGCCTTGGTTGCCGGCAGGAAGCGGGTGCCGAGCCCTGCTGCCGGAATGACAGCCTTGCTGATCCGAGGGTGCGACTGAGTCATGTGCGCCACCCTATCCGGTGCCTTTGCCTGGAATCTGGGGCTCCGGTTAATAAGCTCTTATATGAGCGTATTAGAAGGGTATGGGTGCAGACCTTGAGTCACATCGGACGTTCCACCGAGCCTGACAAGCGAACGTTGCGGCAAGAGTACCTGGCGGCGAGGAACAGGTTGACGGCCGATGACGTGCGGGAAGCGGCGGCCGCGCTGGCCGACCGGGCCCTCGGACTGCCCGAACTGGCGCGTGCGCGCACGGTGGCGGCGTACGTCTCGGTAGGGAGCGAACCTGGCACGCTCACACTCCTTGACGCGCTGCGCGAGCGGGGCGTGCGCGTTCTGCTCCCGGCGCTTCTGCCGGACAACGATCTGGACTGGGGCGCCTACACCGGCGAGGGCTCCGTCGCGCGCGTCCAGCACGGCGGGAAGATGGCCCTCTTCGAGCCCTCCGGCGAGCGGCTGGGCCCGGACGCCGTGACCGGCGCGGACGTCGTGCTGCTGCCCGGCCTGGCGGTCGACGGGCGCGGGATGCGCCTGGGGCGCGGCGGGGGGTCGTACGACCGGGTGCTCGCGCGCCTGGAGCGCGCGGGCGCACGACCGGCGCTGGTGGTGCTCCTCTACGACTCCGAGGTCGTCGCGCATGTCCCGGAGGAGCCGCACGACCGGCCGGTGCACGCGGTGGTGACGCCGTCGGGTGTGCGCCGCTTCCGGTAGCGGCGTGTGAACACAAGGGGCCCGCCACACGCGCGTGTGGCGGGCCCCTTCTTCGCTCTACCGCCGGAGGATCACGGCTTCAGCACCAGTGTGTCGGTCGTGCTCTTGTCGACGGCGTCGTCCGAGAACGACCAGTCCAGCAGTTCGCCCTTGACCCACTTGCCGGTCTGGTCGGTGTAGTGCGCGCTGTAGGCGTGCCCGGAGGCGCCGCTGAGGTTGATCCACTTCGACTTGTCGAGGTCCCCGAGGTTGACCACCATGCGCATCGACGGCACCCAGACGACGCCGTAGCCGCCCGCGGCGTTCCAGCCGGTCGCGTTGACCGTCGCCTCGCCGCCGCTGAGCTTCCAGGGGCCGCGGTTGAGCATGTACTTCACGATGTCGGGACCATCGGTGCCCAGGGTCTGGTTCTTCAGGAACAGCCGGTGCAGCCGGCCCCAGCTCCAGGTGTCGATGTCCTTGCCGAGCTTGGCGGTCAGCTCCCAGCGGGCGTCGATCATGGCGCGTTCGAAGAGCTGGTCGCGATTGGTGGCCTCGAGACGGTCGCCGGCGCCCTTCGGCGTCTTCCACCAGTCGCTGTTCTCGTCGTCCATGAGGTTGCGCACGACCTCGAACCAGCGGTCGCCGCCGTCGGGCTGCGCCTGGTCGGCGTCACGCTGGCCGCACTCGCGGACCTTGTCCGCCTCGTCCGCGGGGCCGGTGGTGTTGATGGGGTCGACCCACAGGCACTGGCCCTTGACCCGCAGCTCCTTGGGCAGCTTGTTGCCGAAGGCGAGCTTGAGGATGTTGCGCCAGACGGCGTTGAAGTAGGCCGCCGCCGCCGAGTCGGCGTCCTGGGTGTAGTCCCAGCCCTCCAGCAGCTCCTGCGCCTGACGGACGTCCTTGTCCTTGACGTCGATCTTCAGCAGCTTGGGCACGAGCAGCTTGGCGATCTCGCTGCTGTTGTCGACCTGCATCTGGCGCATGTCGTCGGTGGAGACCTTGCCGCCGCCCTTGATCTTCTGCTCGATCAGGTCGGTGATGCGCTGGCTGCGGGTGCCGTAGCCCCAGTCCGTGGTGAGCGTGTAGGGGTACTTGTCCTTGTCGATCACCGCCTGGTTGGCGGTGACGATGTAGCCGCGCTTCGGGTTGTACTCATAGGGCAGCTCGTCCTGCTCGATGTACTTGCCGGTCCAGGCGTACTTGGGGTCCCAGCCCGGGGCCGGGATGGCGCCGGTGTCGCCCTTCGCGCGGATCGGGATGCGGCCGGGCAGCGTGTAGCCGATGTTCTCGGAGTCGGCGTAGACGAGGTTCTGCGAGGGCACGTCGAACAGGGCCGCCGCCTCGCGGAACTCGCTCCAGTTCGACGCCTTGTCCATCGCGAACACGGCGTCCATGGAGGTGCCGGGGTCGAGCGCGGTCCAGCGCAGGGCGACGCCGTAGCCGTCGCCGCGGTCGGGGGCCGCGTTGTCGACGGTGGCCTTCTTGCCGACCTTCACGAGTTCGTCGTAGCGGTCGGAGAGCAGGGGGCCGTTGTTCGTCTCACGGACGACGATCTTCTTGGACTCGCCGCCGGCGACCTTGATGGTCTCCTCGCGCGTGGTGAAGGGCTTGGTCCTGCCGTCGTAGAGGTAGCCGTCGCCGGAGAGCTTCTCCAGGTACAGGTCGGTGACGTCGACGCCGGAGTTCGTCATGCCCCAGGCGATCTTCGCGTTGTGGCCGATGACCACGCCGGGCATGCCCGCGAAGGTGTAGCCGGAGACGTCGTACTGGCACTTGCTGGAGACGGTCCGGCAGTGCAGGCCCATCTGGTACCAGACGGACGGCAGGGAGGCCGACAGGTGCGGGTCGTTGGCCAGCAGCGGCTGGCCGGTGATGGTGTGCGAGCCCGCCACGACCCAGGAGTTGGAGCCGATGCCCTGGCCGTTGACGCCGACGGCCGTGGGGACGTCGTCCAGGACGTTGTAGAGGCCCGAGAGCTGGCTCTGGAGCGCCGAGGCGGTCGAGGACGAGGTCGACGACGCGGTGGAGGCCGACGTGCCCGTGGTGCCGCTCGTGGACGTTCCGGAGCCGCTCGAGGAAGCGCCGGTGCCGGTCGTCCCGCTGTTCGCTGTGCTGCCGTTCTGCTCGAACGTCCCGGTCAGCTCGCTGTACTGGCCCTCCTGGACGATCGTCTGGTTCCGGCTGTACGGATACCCGGGGTACAGGTCGGAGATCTGCTTCGGGCCGAGGCGGCTCGTCATCAGGGCGCGGTCTATCTCGTCCTGCATGTTGCCGCGCAGGTCCCAGGCCATGGCCTTCAGCCACGCGACCGAGTCGACCGGGGTCCACTGCTCGGGCTTGTAGTCGTTCCTGAAGCCGAGGGCCGCGTACTCCAGGGAGATGTCCTTGCCGCTCTTGCCCTTGAGGTAGGCGTTGACTCCCTTGGCGTAGGCCTGGAGGTACTTCTTGGTGGAGGCCGACAGCTTGGTGTCGTACTCCTTCTTCGCGACGCGGTCCCAGCCCAGGGTGCGCAGGAACTCGTCGTCGTCGACCTGACCCTTGCCGAACATCTCCGACAGGCGCCCGGAGGTCATGTGGCGGCGCACGTCCATCTCGTAGAAGCGGTCCTGCGCCTGGACGTAGCCCTGCGCCATGAACAGGTCCGCGTCCGAGGAGGCGTAGATCTGCGGGATGCCGTAGCTGTCGCGCTTGACGTCCACGGGGCCCGACAGGCCTTCGAGCTCGATCGAGCCCTTGGTCTGCGGGAAGGAGGCACGGACGGTACTCACCGACCAGTACCCGCCGTAGGCGACGCCGCCGATGACGGCCAGGACAAGGACGAGAACGATCAGACGGGCTCTGCGCCCCTTCTTCCTGCCGGACTTGCCGGGCTGCTGACCCGATGAGGCGGTGGTGGTGGGGGGCATCGCTGTCCTTGCTGTCCTAACACGCGAGCGGCAGGGCGGGCTGTGCTGGTGACGGGGAGCCTGCGTCACAACCCCGGCCGCACCAGACGCCGCGCGCCCGGCCGGGGATGTGACGCAGGCTCCGCGCGCTGGAGCAACCATAGGCGCAGGGCCCAGGCGGACTTGACGCGGAGTGGGGAACCAGCGCGGACGAGCGTTCGATCTCACCTCGCGAAGCGTCAAGAAATCGTCAAGAGTTAGGTAAGGTAACGAAGTACTTGGATGCGGAGTCCCACCACTTCGTGTCCTATGTACGTGAGCTCACGCGCGCGTGATGCCGGTGAGCCAGGGAAGGGAACGGCCGCTGACTGTCCACCACCTCAACCAGCTCCTCTTCGTCTGCTCGCTCGTCCTGCTCGTCGCTGTGGCAGCGGTCCGGATCTCCTCGCGCAGCGGGCTCCCCAGCCTGCTCGTGTACCTGGGGATCGGCATCGCCATGGGACAGGACGGCATCGGCGACATCCACTTCGACAACGCCGAACTGACCCAGGTCATCGGGTACGCGGCCCTGGTCGTGATCCTGGCCGAGGGCGGCCTCGGCACGAAGTGGAAGGAGATCAAGCCGGCCCTGCCGGCCGCCACCGCGCTGGCGCTGGGCGGGGTCGCGGTGAGCGTCGGTGTCACGGCGACGGCCGCGCACTACCTGATCGGCCTCGAGTGGCGTCAGGCGCTCATCATCGGGGCGGTCGTCTCCTCGACGGACGCGGCGGCGGTCTTCTCGGTGCTGCGCAGGATCCCGCTCCCCATGCGCGTGACGGGCACGCTGGAGGCCGAGTCCGGCTTCAACGACGCCCCGGTGGTCATCCTGGTGGTCGCCTTCTCCCAGGCGGGCCCGGTCGAGCACTGGTACGCGCTGATCGGTGAGATAACCCTGGAGCTGGCCATCGGCGCGGCCATCGGCATCGCGGTGGGCTGGCTGGGCTCCTGGGGCCTCAGGCACGTCGCCCTGCCCGCCTCCGGCCTCTATCCGATCGCGGTCATGGCGATCGCCGTCACCGCGTACGCGGCGGGCGCGCTGGCACACGGCAGCGGCTTCCTCGCCGTCTATCTCGCCGCCATGGCGATGGGCAACGCCAAGCTGCCGCACTGGCCCGCCACCCGCGGCTTCGCCGACGGCCTCGGCTGGATCGCCCAGATCGGCATGTTCGTCCTGTTGGGTCTGCTGGTCACCCCGCACGAGCTGGGCGACGACGTGCTGCCCGGGCTCGTCATCGGGCTGGTGCTGACCATGGTGGCGCGGCCCCTGAGCGTCTTCCTGTGCCTGACACCGTTCCGGGTGCCCTGGCAGGAGCAGACGCTCATGTCCTGGGCCGGACTGCGCGGCGCCGTGCCCATCATCCTGGCGACGATCCCCATGGTGAGCGGTATCGAGGGCAGCCGTCGCATTTTCAACATCGTCTTCGTCCTGGTCGTCGTCTACACCCTCGTGCAGGGTCCGACGCTGCCCTGGCTGGCGCGCACGCTGCGCCTGGGCGGGGACTCCGAGGCCGCCGACCTCGGCATCGAGTCGGCGCCCCTGGAGCGGCTGCGCGGGCACCTGCTGTCCGTCGCGATCCCCGAGGGGTCCCGGATGCACGGCGTCGAGGTCAACGAGCTGCGCCTGCCGGCCGGGTCCGCGGTCACCCTCGTCGTCCGCGAGGGAAAATCGTTTGTTCCGCTGCCCACCACGGTGCTGCGGCGCGGGGACGAACTGCTGGTCGTCGCCACCGACCCGGTCCGCGACGCCGCGGAACGGCGGCTGCGCGCGGTGGGCCACGGCGGCAAGCTGGCCGACTGGCTGGGCACGGACGGCGCCGAGGGCACACGTTAAGAGCGTGTTACGCGCTGCCCTGTACGATGTGCTCGCACCCCTGATCGAACCAACTCTGCCTGACGCAGAGCTGGCGCGACCGTATGGCGGCCGAGACGTCCCTGAGCAGTCCGGCATCTACCGCAGTCCGCGCAAGAGGACAGCTCTCGGCGCCGCCCCTTTTGAAGGGGAGCCGCGCTACCAGGCGGCAGAAAGGCACGGGCCGTGGCATCCACGGTCACCTCCTCCCGCCCCGGATACGGGCAGCTGCTGCGTACCCGCGGCGCCTGGACGTTCCTGCTCCCCGGCTTCGCGGCGCGCCAGCCGTTCGCGATGCTCACCCTTTCCCTCGTGCTGCTCGTGCAGCACACCACCGGCTCGTACGGCGCGGCGGGCGCCGTCGCGGCCGTCACCGGGGTCGCCATGGCGCTGTTCGCGCCCTACAGCGGCCGTCTCGCGGACCGCTACGGCCAGCGCGCCGTGCTGGTCCCCGGCGTGCTGGTGCACACCGTTTCGGGCCTGTCCCTGACGGCCCTCGCCCTCGCGCACGCGCCCCTGTGGGCGTTGTTCGCGGCGGCCGTGCCCACCGGTGCCTCGGTGCCGCAGATCGGGCCCATGGTGCGCGCCCGCTGGGGCGTGAAGCTGCAGGGCTCGCCCCTGATGACCACGGCGGCGGCCTTCGAGTCCGTCACGGACGAGCTGACCTTCGTCTTCGGCCCGCTGCTCGCCACCGCCCTGTGCACCGCCGTGCACCCGGCCGCGGGCCTGCTGACGGAGGCGTCCCTCACACTGCTCGGCGGCCTGCTGTTCGCCGCGCAGAAGAGCACGCAGCCGTCGGTCACGGCCGTCGACGGGCACGCGCGCGTGGAGCACGCCTCGGCGCTGCGCATCCCCGGGGTGCGGGTCCTGATCGTGACGTTCCTGGGCATCGGTTCCGTCTTCGGCGGCATGCAGGTCTCGCTGGCCGCGTTCAGCGAGTCGATCGGCGAACCCGGCCTGAACGGTGTCCTCTACGGCGTCTTCGCCGCGGGCAACATGCTCTCCGGCCTGGTCTGCGGCGCCATCGCCTGGAAGGTGGCCCCCCAGCGGCGCCTGATCGTCGGATACGGCGCCCTCGCGCTGACCGCCTCGGGCCTGTGGGCCGCGCACTCGGTGCTCGTCCTGGCCGGCCTCGGCCTCCTGGTCGGCATGTGCATCGCGCCCACCCTCATCACCGGCTACACCCTGGTCGAGAGCCTGGTCCCGGCCGGCGCCCGCACCGAGGCCTTCACCTGGCTGACCGGCGCGGTGGCGCTCGGCCAGGCGGCCGCCGTCACCATCGCCGGACAGCTGGAGGACCGCTTCTGGGGCGGCGCCGGGTTCCTGGTGCCGATGGGTGGCACTGTGCTCGCCCTGACGACTCTGCTGGCGCTGCGTTCCCACCTCGTCGCGCGGCCCCGCGCCCGGACCGTCGCACGTGGCATCGGTCACCGAGTGCCGGTGGCAGTGGACTGATCCCCGGGAATACGTCACTATGGACCATCGTTAGCACTCATTGAGTGAGAGTGCCAGGAGGAAGACAGTGCCCACCTATCAGTACCAGTGCACCGAGTGCGGCGAGGGCCTCGAGGCGGTGCAGAAGTTCACCGACGACGCTCTGACCGAGTGCCCCAACTGCCAGGGTCGCCTCAAGAAGGTGTTCTCCGCGGTCGGCATCGTCTTCAAGGGCTCCGGCTTCTACCGCAACGACAGCCGCGGCTCCTCGTCGAGCAGCTCCCCGGCGTCGTCGTCCTCGAAGCCGTCGACGTCCACCTCGTCGTCGTCCGAGTCGTCCTCGTCTTCTTCCTCGTCCTCCTCGGACTCGAAGTCGTCGAGCTCGGGCACCTCGTCCAGCAGCAGCTCCGCCGCGTAGGTCTCACTTCCGGGGCCCTGCCGTCGTACGACGGCGGGGTCCTTGGTGTTTCCCGGGCCCGGCCGCCGCGGGTTTCGGGGGCCGGATACTGTGCTGGTCATGGCGAACGCAGAGATCGGCGTAATCGGCGGCTCCGGCTTCTACTCGTTCCTCGACGACGTGACCGAGGTCCAGGTGGACACCCCCTACGGTCCGCCCAGCGACTCCCTCTTCCTCGGCGAGGTCGCCGGCCGACGGGTGGCCTTCCTGCCCCGGCACGGGCGCGGCCACCATCTGCCGCCGCACCGGATCAACTACCGGGCCAATCTGTGGGCGCTCAGGTCGGTGGGGGCACGGCAGGTCCTCGGTCCGTGCGCCGTGGGCGGGCTGCGCACGGAGTACGGCCCGGGCACGCTGCTCGTACCGGACCAGCTCGTCGACCGTACGAAGTCCCGGGCGGGAACGTACTTCGACGGTCTGCCGCTGCCGGACGGCGGTGTGCCGAACGTGGTGCACGTGTCGCTGGCCGACCCCTACTGCCCCGTCGGGCGGGCGGCCGCGCTGAAGGCGGCCCGGGGGCGGGACTGGGAGGCGGTGGACGGCGGCACGCTCGTCGTGATCGAGGGGCCGCGGTTCTCGACCCGCGCCGAGTCGGTGTGGCACCAGGCCCAGGGCTGGTCGGTGGTGGGCATGACCGGCCATCCGGAGGCGGCGCTCGCCCGTGAACTGGAGCTCTGCTACACGTCGTTGACCCTGGTCACCGATCTCGACGCGGGCGCCGAGACCGGCGAGGGCGTCTCGCACGACGAGGTGCTGCGGGTGTTCGCGGCGAACGTGGACCGGCTGCGGGGCGTGCTGTTCGACGCGGTGGCGGCGCTGCCGGCGGGGGACGAGCGGGACTGTCTGTGCGTGAACGCGCTGGGCGGGATGAATCCTGGGTTCGAGCTGCCGTAGCGGCGAGGGAAGTTCTCGTTCGGGTGAGGGAGTTTTCCACAACCCGCCGGTAGTCCACCGAGCTCAGCGGGATTCGGCGCAAAGCCGCATCGTTGCAGCGCAAGCCGATGTCTCGTCGCTGGTGGTGGTCCTCATGTCCTTCGCTCCCTCCCCCTCTCCCCTCGTTCCCCTCCCGCTGGGTGCCGACGCTCCCCCGACCTGCGAGGTCCCGCACTTCGCGCCGGTGCGGGTGCGCGGCGGAGGCCGGCAGCTACGACGGTTCGTACGGCACCGCGGGCGGGCCCTGGCCCTCGGCCTGGCCGTCACCGCGGCCGCGCTGGTGGCGGCGGGCCCGCGGAGCGACGACGGGGCGCGGGGGCATCCGGCGACCGAGCCAGTACGCGAGCACCGTGCCGTGGAGACGGTGTCGGCGCCGGTGCGGATCGCCGACGGTGCGACGGTCCGACTGCTGCGCCCCGGAGACCGGGTCGACGTCATCGCCGCCGAGGAGTCGGCACTGGGCGGGGATGCGCGGGTGGTCGCGCGCGGGGCGCGGGTGACGAAGGTGCCGGAGCCCCTGGACGGTGTGACCGAGGGCGGGGCACTGGTCGTGCTCTCGGTGCCGCGGTCGACGGCGGCACGCCTCGCGGGCGCGAGCGCGACGGCACGGCTGGCGGTGACGCTGTGCTGAGCCGTGCGGTCCGTCCGTTGCGGGAGTTCGTGTCAAGAGCCCCTTTCGAGCTACCCCATGGGACAGGGGCACCTCGCGTTGACGTAGGTTGCGGAGCTGTTTGTTCCACACCCTGTGCGTGCGAGAAGAGGCCTCTAGGTGAGCGAGAAGAAGCCGAACGTCTGGGAGGGCTTCAAGGCCTTTCTGATGCGCGGGAACGTCGTCGATCTGGCTGTCGCGGTGGTCATCGGCGCCGCCTTCACCAACATCGTCAACTCGGTGGTGAAGGGAATCATCAACCCGCTGGTAGGGACGGTCGGAACGAAGAACCTCGACAGTTACAGCTCGTGCATCAAGGGCCCCTGCACAGGTACCGGCGGCAGCGCGACGGGGGTCCGGATCCTGTGGGGCTCGGTCCTCGGTGCGACGCTCACCTTCGTGATCACCGCGGCCGTCGTCTACTTCCTGATGGTCCTGCCGATGGCGAAGTACCTGGCTCGGACGGAGGCCCGCCGGAAGGCGAAGGAGGGCACGCACGAGGTCATCGAAGTGACCGAGCTGGAGGTCCTCAAGGAGATCCGCGACGCCATGGTCGCGCAGCGGGGCTCGGGCCACGACGGGCGCTAGCGAGCTGGGTCGTGCGCCTCGCTCAGAGGTGGTGGGGCGGCTTCTCGTCGAGGAAGCGCTTCAGGTCGGCCGCGCTGTCGCTGTCGGTGCGCGGCCGGTCGCCCCAGCCTCGGTCGGTGTCGTCCGGGGACTGCTGGTCCAGCGGATCGTCGAAGACCAGCGCGGGGTTCGGCTCGGAGGGCGCGGGGTCGGGGGTGCTCACCGGTCCAGGGTACGGCAGCGGTCCCGACGGCTCGTATGACGCGGACCCCTCACCCGGGCACCTCGTGAACGGGCGCGAGGGCATTCCCGGCCGGTATCTGCTGTGCTTGGGCCATGACGTCCAGTCCGACGCGCAGTCCACTGCGCAGACTCACCGCCCGCGGCAGGGACGAGGCCCACAGGGTCGCCTCGCCGCTGGAGCTCTTCTTCGACCTGTGCTTCGTCGTGGCCATCGCCCAGGCGGGCGTGGCCCTCGTGCACGCCATCGCCGAGGGCCACGCCGGCGAGGGGATCCTCAACTACGCGATGGTCTTCTTCGCCATCTGGTGGGCGTGGATGAACTTCACATGGTTCGCCTCGGCGTACGACAACGACGACGCGCTCTACCGGGTCGTCACCCTGGTACAGATCGCCGGCGTGCTGGTGCTGGCGGCCGGGGTGTCCCGGGCGTTCGAGGACCACGAGTTCCTGGCCGTGTTGGTGGGCTATGTGATCATGCGGCTGGCGCTGATCGCGCAGTGGCTGCGGGTGGCGCGCTCGAGCGAGGGCGCGGAGCGGACGATGGCCCTGCGGTACGTGTTCGGCGTGCTGTTGTGCCAGGTCGGCTGGCTGGGGCTGCTGGTGCTGCCCGAGGGCGGTCGGGCGTGGGTCTTCCTGGTGATGGCGGTGCTGGAGATGTGCGTGCCGCCGTTCGCCGAGAGGGACCATCCGACGTCGTGGCATCCGCACCACATCGCGGAACGGTACGGGCTGTTCACGATCATCGTGCTCGGCGAGACGATCGCCGCGGCCACGGTCGCCGTGAAGTCCGGCATCGACGAGAACGACGCGCTGAACGAGCTGCTGCCGATCGCCACGGGCGGACTGCTGATCGTCTTCGCCGCCTGGTGGATCTACTTCGTGGTGCCCATCCACGGCCATCTGCGCTCCAACAGGCAGGCGTTCCTGTGGGGATACGGCCACTACCTGGTGTTCGCGTCGGCCGCCGCGATCGGGGCGGGCCTGGAGGTGGCCGTCGAACAGGCCGTCGGCAAGGCACACATCTCGACACTGGCCGCGTCTGCCGCGGTGACCCTGCCGACCGCGCTGTATCTGCTGACCGTCTGGGGCCTGCACTCGCGGTATTTCAAGGTGGGCATCGCGCAGCAACTCGTGCTGCCGGTCACGGCGTTGCTGGTGATCTGCTGCACCTTCCTGGGCGGCTGGGCGGTGTTGGCCGCGGGCATCGTGGCGACGCTGGCGGTGGTGACCGGGACGACGTTGACCGCGCGTATGGCGGCCCGGGAGCGCGGGGAGTCGGTTCGGGCGGCGTGACCTCGTCCGGCCGGTCTGCGGGGTCTTCGGACCGCTGGTTCCGAGGAGTGCGGCGGGGCTGGACGAGACTGGTTCCATGACAGTTGACGCTCTGACGGATGTCGCCGGGGTACGCGTGGGGCACGCGACGCGCACCGGCGACGGTTGGCTCACCGGCACCACCGTCGTACTCGCCCCGGAGGGCGGGGCCGTCGCCGCGGTGGACGTACGCGGTGGAGGTCCCGGCACAAAGGAGACCGACGCGCTCGACCCGCGGAACCTGGTGCAGAAGGTCGAGGCGATCGTGCTGACCGGGGGCAGCGCGTACGGGCTCGACGCGGCCTCCGGGGTGATGGCCTGGCTGGAGGAGCAGGGGCGGGGGGTGCGGGTGGGGCCCGATCCCTCGCATGTGGTGCCGGTCGTGCCTGCGGCGTGTGTCTTCGACCTGGGGCGGGGCGGTGACTTCCGGGCCCGGCCGGACGCGGCGACCGGGCGGGCCGCCGTCGAGGCCGCCGCGGAGAGTGCCTTCGGTGCGGAGGTGGCGGAGGGGTGTGTGGGGGCGGGGACGGGGGCCGCGGTCGGGGCGATGAAGGGTGGGGTGGGGACGGCGAGCGTCGTCCTCCCCTCGGGGATCACTGTGGCGGCGTTGGTGGTGGCCAACGCGGTGGGAGCGGTGTCCGATCCGGAGACGGGGGTTCTGTATGGGGAGTTGTTCGCCGGGCGGGTGCGGTATCCGGAGGAGCGGGTGCATGACGCCGCGCGCCGGCGGCTCGCCGATACCGCGGCGAAGAGTGCGCCGCCGCCTCTGAACACCACGCTCGCGGTGGTGGCCACGGACGCGGAACTGTCGAAGGCGCAGGCCCAGAAGGTGGCCGGGACCGCGCACGACGGCATCGCGCGAGCCGTGCGGCCGGTGCACCTGCTGCACGACGGCGACACGGTGTTCGCCCTGGCGACGGGGGCGCGGCCGCTCGACGCCGGCGATCCGCTCGCGCTCAACTCCGTGCTCGCGGCGGGGGCGGATGTGGTGACGCGGGCGATTGTGCGGGCTGTGCGGGCGGCGGAGTCGGTGGAGGGGGTGGGTGGGGTGTGGCCGGCCTATCGGGAGCTGTATGGGACGTGATGCCTGCGGGTTCGGTGGGGGCGGGCGTTGTGCGCAGTTCCCCGCGCCCCTTTTGTGCCTGCGGCAGCCCGCTCGGTCCCGGTGGGGGCTTGTGTAGCGCGTGGGGTTCGGTGGGTGGGTCGGGGCCGGGGGGGGGGGGGGGGGGGGGGGGGGGGGGGGGGGGGGGGGGGGGG
>NZ_JBITGI010000017.1:0-68981 GCF_044456945.1 Streptomyces sp. NPDC050759
TGGGGGGTGTCCGTCCTCGGTCCGGCGGCTCGGTTCCTTGAGGGGTGGCTCGGTAACGGACGCCGGCCGCTGCGGGCGGACACCCCCCACCCCGTCCCCTGCGCGCCGTACGCGGCGAACGGCCCGTCGTGGCGCGCGGTGCGGCTAACGGCCCGTCGTGGCGCGCGGTGCAGCGAACGGTCCGTCGTAGTGCCGGGGGGTGAGGATCGGTCCGTCGTGGCGCAGGGGACTGCAACTCCCCAGGGGCGCGGGGAACTGCGCGGCCAGCCCCCACCGGCCCGCAGCCGCCTGACAACCCGACGCGGCACCCCCGTGGGCGCCCGGCCCAAGCCCCTGTGGCGCGCGAGGTGGAGAACGGACCGTCGTGGCGCCGGTGACTGCAGCTCCCCAGGGGCGCGGGGAACTGCGCGACCGGCCCCCACCGGCCCGCAGCCGCCCGACAGCCTCACCCCGCACCCCTGGGCGTCGGGCACTTGTCGGGTGAGGGACAATGGAGGCTCTGTCAGGGCGGGTTCATGAGGGGACGCATGTCGGACGCGGAGCGGGCGGGAGCATCCCGGCAGGACGAGAACGGCCGTCTCCTCGCCGGGCGGTACCGGCTGGGAGAAGTTCTCGGCCGCGGAGGCATGGGCACGGTGTGGCGTGCCGAGGACGAGACCCTGGGCAGGACGGTGGCCGTCAAGGAACTGCGGTTCCCGTCCAGCATCGACGAGGACGAGAAGCGGCGGCTGATCACACGCACGCTGCGTGAGGCCAAGGCGATCGCGCGGATCCGCAACACCAGCGCGGTGACCGTGTACGACGTGGTCGACGAGGACGACCGGCCCTGGATCGTGATGGAGCTCGTCGAGGGCAAGTCGCTCGCCGAGGCCATCCGGGAGGACGGCCTGCTGGAGCCGAAGCGTGCGGCGGAGGTGGGCCTCGCGGTACTCGACGTGCTCAGGTCCGCGCACCGCGAGGGCATCCTGCACCGGGACGTGAAGCCGTCCAACGTGCTGATCTCCGAGGACGGCCGGGTCGTGCTCACCGACTTCGGCATCGCCCAGGTCGAGGGCGACCCGTCCATCACCTCCACCGGCATGCTCGTCGGCGCCCCCTCCTACATCTCCCCGGAGCGGGCCCGTGGGCACAAGCCGGGTCCCGCGGCCGACCTGTGGTCGCTCGGCGGGCTGCTGTACGCGGCGGTCGAGGGCGCCCCGCCGTACGACAAGGGGTCCGCGATCGCGACGCTCACGGCGGTGATGACCGAACCGCTGGAGGAGCCGAAGAACGCGGGACCGCTCAAGGACGTCATCTACGGCCTGCTCACCAAGGACCCCGCCCAGCGGCTCGACGACAGCCGTGCCCGGGCCATGCTCACCGCGGTGATCCACGCGCCCGAGCCGAAGCCGGCCGAGCCGGAGCCCGCAGGGGACGCGACCCGGGTGGTGCCGTTGCCGGCACAGCCGCAGGAGCGTGCGGGCGGGGAGGGGCTGCGCGGGGCCCTGCGTTCCGTGCGCAAGGCCGCCGGGGCCGCTGCGACCTCCGCGGCCGCGACACGGACCAAGTCCGGGAGCGGTACTGCCGGTTCGGGTGGCGGAAAGGTGCCGGCCCAGGCTTCCGAGGCTAAGTCGGCGGCCACGGCCGCTCCGGCTGCCTCGGCCTCTCCCGCCGCCTCGGCTCCTTCCGCGTCGCAGGGGAAGGGCGCGGCGAGTGCACCGTCCGGGTCGGATTCGACGTCGGCTTCGAGCGGGGCGGCCGGGGTCCGGGACGGGAAGACACAGCAGGCCAACGCGGTCTCGGACGGGCGGAGTTCGGGATGGCCCGTGATGACGCCACCGCCGGACCTGGCGCCGAGGCCGGTGCCCAGGGCGCCGCTGACCGATGTGGTGCCGCGGCGGACTCTGGTCATCATCGCGGTGGTCGTGGCGCTCGCGGTGATCGGTACCGTGCTGGCCCTCACGCTCGGCGGGGACGACAACGACGGGGCGAAGGGCGGCGGCTCCGCCAAGGTGACGGCGAGCGCGAGCGCCAGTGCCGACACCAAGGAGGACGAGAGCGGGGGCACCCGGAGCGACGGGGCCACCAGCGGGTCCGCCTCGCCGGAGGCCGGTGCGGGGGCCGGGAACACGCCGAGTACCGAGGAGAGCGGCCGGAGTTCGGAAGGGTCCTCGGGTTCGGGGGGTTCCGCCGGCGACGGTGCGGTGGCCTCGACGTACCAGGGGGGCCAGGGCTACTCGATCGGGCTGCCGGAGGGGTGGAAGTTCCAGACCAGCAGTTCCGCGGGCGACCGGTTCAGCGGGCCCGACGGGCAGAAACTGCTCGTCGCCTGGACCACCACGCCCAAGGGCGACCCGGTGGCGGACTGGGAGAACCAGGAGCAGAGCATGCGCCGCTCGCAGTACACCAAGATCCGAATAGAGAAGGTGGGCTACCGGGGCTGGAACGCGGCCGACTGGGAGTTCACCTATGTGGACGGCGGCACGAAGTACCGGACGATCGACCGTGGATTCGTCGTGAACGGCCATCTCGGATATGCCTTGATGTACACCGCGAAAGCCGCGAACTGGGGCACTGAGCTGCGCAAGGACACATGGCACACGCTCGCTCGTACCTTCGAACCGAAGTCGTGACGCGCTCTTCGGTAAGCGGTCAGGTGTTTGGACCCTGAGATCTGGAATCCCCTCTTTGCGGGTTGCCTCCGGCACGTATCGTGAGTGTTTGTGGACCGTCCGCATCCAGGTATGGGTATGAACGGGCCGCAAGGCGAACGGAATTGACCAACCGGGCGGCCGGGGGAGGCAACGTGGACGACTATGCGGGTCGGGTGCTCGCCGACCGCTACCGCCTGCCGCTGCCTCCGTCCGACGAGTACGAACTCACCGAGACGCGCGCCTTCGACACATACAGCGGGCAGGAAGTCCTGGTCAGGCAGGTGCCGTTGCCCGAGGTCGTCGAGGCGGAGGTGCTCGACGCGGAGGGGCTGCCCGACGGGTTCACCGCACGGGACCCCCGGGGTGCGCGGCGGACCTCGGGGCGGGGCGGTACCCGCCGGCCCACTGAGCCTGCCGTGCGGCGGGCCGTCGAGGCGGCGCAGGCCGCCGCCCGGATACCCGACCATCCACGGCTCGACCAGGTCTTCGACGTGTTCGCCGAGGGCGGCTCGCTGTGGATCGTCAGCGAGTTGGTGCCCGCGCGGCCGCTCGCGGCACTGCTAGCGGAGAAGCCGCTGACGCCGTACCGGGCGGCCGAGGTCGCCTCGGACGTGCTCATGGCGCTGCGGGTGCTGCACGCGCACGGCTGGGTGCACCGCAACATCACCGCTCGTACGGTGCTCGTCTGCGACGACGGCCGGGTCATGCTGACCGGCCTCGCGGTCGGCGCGGCCGAGGAGGCACTGTGCGGGTACGACCCGGTGCCGGTCGAGGCGGGTGACTGGGGCGCCGGAGGCGGGGAGTCCGGGGCCGGGCCGGATGACGGGCCGGGCGGTGGACGTGCGGGTGCGGGACCGCGTGCGTCTGGCGCGGGCCCGGGTGGCGGGTTCGGTGGCGCCGACGGGCGTGGGGGACCTGGTGGACACGGGGTTCCCGGGCAGTCGACCGGTCCGGCCGGTGGGGTGGGTGGAGCTCGTACGGCTCGCGGAAACGGCGGCGGTGCGGCCTTCGGGCTGGACGCCCGAGGCGCCGGGCCGGGCCCGGGTGGTGCGGTTACCTTCGGTGGGGGCGATCCCGAGGCCGCGCGGCGGGCCGCGATCGAGGCGCGGGAGGCCCGTGGTCTGCCCAGTGCCGGGGTGGAGGCGGTCAACGGGTCCGGGGCTTCGGCCGAGCTCGTCCGCCGGGAGCCCGACGGCGGTACGGACATCCGCGCGGCGCGAGCCGGCGCGATCGCCGCGTATCGCGCGGGAGCCCGGGCCGCGGCCCGGGTCCAGGAGGCGCAGAACAGCAGGGCCGCCCTGCCCGGAGCCCGCCCGGCACCGGAGGCCGGCCCCGCCGCACGAACACCCGGCGCCGACCCCGCCGTACAGACCGACGGCGTGACGCAGCCGCCGTATCCGTCGGGCAATGGCGTGACCGAGCCGCCGTATCCCTCGGCCAACGGCCTTGCACAGGCCCCGCATCCGACGGTGAACGGCATCGAGCAGGCGTCCGGAGCCGGGGCTCCGGGGCAGATGGCCGACCCCTACGGAGCGCGCCCGGCTCCCTGGCACGGTGCCGTGCCGCGCGGCGGGGGTGCGGCGCCCGTGGGTGACGTGCCCGCTTTTGACGCGGTGCCCGCCGTTGACCAGGCGCCCGCGCCCACCCGCTGGGAGGACCTCCCCGCTGCCGATGCCCCCCCTGCGGATGCCCCCGCCCGCCGTGGCCCTGCCACCGCGCTCGCCGCCGAGCGGGCGCGGCAGGCCCGGATGGCCGTGGTGGGGCCCGTCACCGAGCGGTGGGCGCCGGAGCAGGCCGGGCCGGTGCACGAGAACTGGCAGCTCGCCGCGCCCATCGGGCCCGCGACCGATCTGTGGGCTCTCGGGGCGTTGCTGTTCCGGGCCGTCCAGGGGCATGCGCCCTATCCCGAGGAGTCGACGGCCGAGCTGGTGCAGTTGGTGTGTGCCGAGCCGCCCGCCTTCGCGGAGGAGTGCGGGCCGCTCAGGCCGGTCGTGGAGTCGCTGCTGCGGCAGGACCCGACCGAGCGGCTGGACTTCGAGGAACTGCGCGGCTGGCTGCGGTCGCTGGTGCGGTCCGCGCCCGAGCCGGAGGCCGGCGCCCATGTCATCGCCGCGCCGCCCGTGGACGCGAGCCGGCTGCCGATCGTGCGGCGCCGGGGCGAGTTGGTGCGCAGGCGGCGCGCCGGGCTGCCCGCGACGCACGGACGGCACAAGCGGGCCCGGGAGGAGGCCGCCTCCTCGCCGCGCCGCCTGGGCCGCAACCTGCTGCTGATCATCCTGCTGGTGATGGCCGCGGCGATCGTGTACGCCATGTACTTCATGCCGAAGGCGGACCCCGACGACGGCGCCGCCCAGGAGACCGGTTCCACCCGTCAGGCCGGTCCCGCGCAGTCCCCGTCGACCAGCAGTGAGCCGCGGCCCGAGCAGACGACCCCCGAGCCGTCGCGGTCCAGCGGGGCCGCCGAGACCCAGACCGCCGGGCCCGAGGTCGCCGACGGCTTCACCCTGCGCACGGACCCCGAGGGCTTCAAGGTCGCGGTGGCGGGCGGCTGGGACCGCACCCCGAGGAACGGCCGCGGTCAAGTGGTCTACTCGCAGGGCAACTTCGAGCTGATCGTCGTCCCCGGGCGGGACACCGCGGCCGCGAACGGCGACGATCCCATGGCCTACCAGCGGGAGAAGGAGCCCGAGCTCCAGCCGTACCGCGACTCCAGCTGGGCCACCGCCACCGGGCTCAAGTCGATCCAGGTGGGCACGCGGAGCATGGCCGAGGGGCAGTTCACCTGGACCGGCGACGACGGGCGCGAGCTGTACGTGCGCAATGTCGCGATCCTGATCGGCGGGAAGTACCACATCGTCCAGGTGCGCGGCCCGGAGGCGGAGCGGGACGAGGTGACCCGGCTGTACGAGCAGGCGTCGGCCACGTATCAGGTGACCGGCTGACGGACGCCGTACCGGTGTCGCAGGTTCACTCGTACTTCGCGGAAGCGACAACCGTCACAGTGAGGTCTCCTTGACGCCCCCCTTGTTCCCCTCGGTGCGGGCCGGTCCTTAGTCTGACTGCGTCAAGAGCATTGCGGGGAAACGTGAATCAGATGCAGGGCCTGCTCCTCGCGGGGCGTTACCGGCTCGCCGACCCGATAGGCACGGGCGGCATGGGCCGGGTCTGGCGTGCCCATGACGAGGTGCTGCACCGGGCCGTGGCGATCAAGGAGTTGACCGCCGCGCTCTACGTTTCCGAGAGCGACCAGGCCGTGCTGCTCGCCCGGACCCGCGCCGAGGCGCGCGCGGCCGCCCGGATCAACCACTCGGCCGTCGTCACCGTGCACGACGTGCTCGATCACGACGGCCGGCCCTGGATCGTGATGGAGCTGGTCGAGGGCCGCTCGCTGGCGGACGCCGTCAAGGAGGACGGCCGGATCGAGGCGCGCGAGGCGGCCCGGATCGGGCTGTGGGTGCTGCGGGCCCTGCGTGCCGCGCACTCCGCCGGGGTGCTGCACCGGGACATCAAGCCCGGCAACGTCCTTCTCGCGCAGGACGGCCGCGTCCTGCTCACCGACTTCGGCATCGCCCAGATCGAGGGCGACACCACCATCACCCGCACCGGAGAGGTCGTCGGCTCGGTCGACTACCTCGCCCCCGAGCGGGTGCGCGGCGCCGACCCCGGCCCGTCCGCCGACCTGTGGGCGCTGGGCGCCACCCTGTACACGGCGGTCGAGGGACGCTCGCCGTTCCGCCGTACGACCCCGCTGACCACCATGCAGGCCGTCGTCGACGAGGAACCCGCCGAGCCGCGCCACGCCGGCCCGCTCGGGCCCGTCATCGCCGCCCTGCTGCACAAGGATCCCGCCGTGCGGCCCGAGGCGGCCGAGGCCGAGCAGATGCTCGCCGAGGCGGCGGAGGGACGGCGGCCGAGCGCGGCACAGGCGTATGTGCCGACGCAACATGTGCGTTCCCGCCATGAGCCGGGGGCGCACAGCGGGTCCCACAGTGGGCTCGGCACACCGACGACGGGCACACCGGTCAGCGGTACGTCGTATGCCCCGGCCGCGGGAGCGCCGTACTCCTCGGGCGCGGGACCGTCGTACTCCCCGGGCTCGGGCCCGACGTACCACGCGGGCACCGGTGCGCCGTATCCCCAGGCGACCGGGCCCACGACCATCGGTCCCCCGCCCCACACCGGCACCGGCCCCATGACCTCCGCCGCCCCGCCCAGGCGCCGCCGGCTGCGGTCCTTCGTGCTCGTGGTGGCGCTCGCGGCGATCGTGAGCGCCGGAACCGCGTTCGGCCTGCAGAAGTGGGACGAGGGGCGGGACTCGGGCGGTACGTCGAGTGCGTCGCCCAGTCCCTCGCCGAGCCCGCGGACCGGGGGAGGCGCCACGGACGGCTGGAAGCAGTATCCCGATCCCGTGGGCTTCAGCGTGTATCTGCCCCGGGGCTGGGAGCGGTCGGTCTACGGGACCCCCGCCGACGGCCTGACCCAGATCGACTACTCGCCGGACGAGGGCAAGCACTTCGTCCGGATCGCCGTGGACACCTCGCCGGACTTCCTGGATCCCCTCTCCCACCAGCGCAACCTGGAAGTGCAGATCGACGGGCTCAAGGACTACCACCGCGTGGGCATGGTCAGGAACACCTACCGGGACCGGCCGGGCGCCCGGTGGGAGTACACCTGGACCGCGCTACGCAAGGACATCGCCTTCCCAGGGCCGCGCCGGGCCGTGGAGGAGACGTACATGTCCCGGGACGGCGTCGAGTACGTGATCTACATGTCGGCGCCCGCGAAGGACTGGCCGACCACCAGCAAGCAGTTCACGAGGGTGCTCCAGGGCTGGAAAGAGCCGAACAGCTGATGGAGTTGGCCGGTCACCGCCCCGGAGGGCATCCGTCCGCTGCGGCATGATGGGGCGCATGGGGACCGAGGGGGACACCTTCCGTGTGATCGCGGGCCGTTATCGCCTGGAGGCGAGGATCGGGCGCGGCGGCATGGGCGTGGTGTGGCGGGCGACCGACCAACTGCTCGGCCGGCAGGTGGCCGTCAAGGAGATCCCCCTCGACGAGACACTCTCCGCCGAGGACGCCCGGCTCCAGCGCGACCGGACCCTGCGCGAGGCCGGTGCGGTGGCCCGGCTGTCCCACCCGCACATCATCGTGGTCCACGACGTCGTCGAGCAGGACGAACGGCCGTACATCGTCATGGAGTTGATCGACGGCGGCTCCCTCGCCGACCGGATCTCCGCACACGGCCCGGTCGACGCCGCCGAGGCCGCCCGGATCGGCGCCGACCTGTTGAGCGCGTTGCGCGCGGCGCACACCGCCGGGGTGCTGCACCGGGACATCAAGCCCGCCAACGTACTCGTCGAGTCCGGCACCGGCCGGGTCGTGCTCACCGACTTCGGCATCGCCCAGGTCGCGGGCGCCACCACCCTCACCGAGACCGGCTCCTTCGTCGGCTCGCCCGAGTACACCGCGCCCGAGCGGATGTCCGGGGCCAGAACCGGCCCGGAGGCCGACCTGTGGTCCCTGGGCGCGTTGCTGTGCACGGCCCTGAGCGGTGAATCGCCGTTCAGGCGGGATTCGTTGGGCGGCATTCTGCACGCTGTCGTCATCGACGAGATCCGGCCACCCGCGCAGGCGGCGCCGCTCCTTCCCGTCGTACGGGGACTGCTGGAGCGGGATCCCGAGCGGCGGCTGGACGCGGTGGAGGCGGAGCGGATGCTGCGGGCCTTCGTGGAGACGGGCCGCACGCCGCCGCGCCGGGCACCCGAGCGGGCGTACACACCGACCCAGCGGGATCTTCCGCTACGGCGGTCCCCGGCGCCGGAGCGGGCCGGGCGCGGTGGACTCATGGCGCCGGAGCGGGCCGGGCGCGGTGGGCTCATGGCGCCGGTGCGATGGCGGCGGGGCGTGCTCGTGGCGGTGCTGCTGGCCGCCGTGACGGCGGGGGCGGGGGTGTCGGCGGCGGTGCTGCTGATGGACCGGGGCGGGGGTGACGGCCGTACGACCGCCGGTAGTCCGGTGCCCGGAACCCCCACGAGCAGCCCGACCGGAACGGCGAAGCCCGCGCCCACCGTGACCCTCCCCTCCGCCCCCTCCGGTTACCGCGTCGCCGAGGACCCCGCCGGGTTCGCGCTCGCCGTGCCCGACGGGTTCACCCGTGAGCCGCAGGGGGAACGGGTCTTCTACCTGTCGTCCGGGGAGACCTTCCGGCTCGGCATCAAGGTGACCGACCCCCAACCCGGTGGCCCGGTGGGCGTGATGCGGCGCGCGGCCGCCAAGGGCCCGGAGACCAACCCCGGTTACCGGGACGGCCGGGTCACCTCGGTCACGCACCGCGGACGGCCCGCCGCGTTCTGGGAGTTCACCTGGGACGGCTTCAGCGCGGCCGAGGGCGCCCGGCACACCTACGACGTGTGCTGGGAGGAGGACGGTCGGCTGTACGACGTATGGGTGTCGGCGCCGATGGGGAAGGCGCGGGAGGCCAAGGAGTACTTCGACGTGGCGGTCGACACGTTCACCGTGCCGTAGGGATACGTCACGGGTGTGTGACCGGAACGCGTCACCTCTGGATGCGTGCGGGCCTGGCGCGATATGGATGAACCCATGAGCAGCAGCGGGGGAGTCGGCCACGAGTCCGACGAGACGACGAGTTATGTTCTGCAACCTCCCAGGCCCCCTCAGCCGGAGCCGGGCGTCGGCCGGCTCATCGCGGGCCGGTACCGGCTGCTCGCCAAGCTCGGGCACGGTGGCATGGGCACGGTGTGGCGGGCCAAGGACGAGACGGTGGACCGCGAGGTGGCCGTCAAGGAACCCCGCGTCCCGGATCACCTTCCCGAACGTGAACAAGGAAACGCCTTCGAGCGGATGCGTCGTGAGGCACGCGCCGCGGCCCGCCTCGACCATCCCTCCGTCGTGAACGTGCATGACGTGGCGGTCGTGGACGGCCGGCCGTGGATCGTGATGGAGCTGGTGCAGGGCCGTTCGCTGGGCGACGCGTTGCAGGAGGGCACCCTCGGGGCGCGGGAAGCGGCGAGAATCGGCCTCGAGGTGCTCGGCGCGCTGGAGGCCGCGCACGCGGCGGGCATCCTGCACAGGGATGTGAAACCGGACAACGTGCTGCTCGGCCGGTACGACCGGGTCGTCCTCACCGACTTCGGCATCGCCCAGATCGAGGGCGAGACCAACCTGACCGACACCGGCGGCTTCGTCGGCTCGCCCGAGTTCATCGCCCCCGAACGGGTGTTGGGCCAGCGTCCCGGCCCCGCCTCCGACCTCTGGTCCCTCGGCGTGGTCCTGTACGCGGCGACGGAAGGAGTGTCGCCGTTCCGCCGCAGCAACACCCCCGCGACGCTCCAGTCCGTCCTCAACGCCACGCCCGCGCCGCCCGCCGCCGCGCACGGCCCGCTCGCCGACGCCATCAACGGCCTCCTCCAGAAGGACCCGGCGCGCCGCCCGAACGCCGCGCAGGTCAGGGCGCTCCTGGAGGCCACCGCCCACCCACCCGTCCCCGAGCCCACGCAGATCGTGCGGACCGTGGAGGTGCCGGTGGGCGGCGGCCTCCGGCTGGGCCGCAAGGCGTGGCTCAGGCTCGCGATCGGGCTGGGCGCGGCGGTCGTCGCGGCCGCGGTGGCGGCGTATCTGGTGATCGCGGACCCGTTCGCGGGACCGCTGCCGGACGGCTGGACCAAGAAGCACACCAAGGACGTCGCCGCGACGCTTGCGGTGCCCGCGGACTACCAGCCCACCACGCCCGACCGGAAGACGGACAAGACCCACTGGATCACGTACGCCGACTACAGCGGCAGCATCTGGATCGGACTGACCCTGGACCGGAAGGCCGAGGACACCTCCCACGACATCGCGGGGTCCGCGGCCGCCGAGATGTACGACGACGACAGTCGGTTCAAGGAGAGCGGCGAGTACGACCTCAGCATGCCGGCCAACGCGAAGACCCGGCCGGAGGACCAGACGTACCAGGGCCGGAAGGCCGCCAAGAACACCGTCACCTACAGGACCACGGACACGCAGAACCCCCGCCCGCGCGAACTCCAGATCTTCTACTACCGGACGTCCACCGGCGACATGTACAAACTCACCGTCAGCTATCCCGGCAAGGGGGACTTCACCGGGCGGGGGCGGGAGGTGGCGCGGACGGCGATCGCGAATCTGGGGGTGGACAGGCTCTGACGCCACCGTCGAGGTCGCGACCACCCGGATCGGCAGGCGGGCCCTCGGGAGACGTGGGAATGGGCGAGGCACGTGACGCGGCACGTTCCGTGGTCGCGCAGTTCAGGCGCGACGGGTTCGTCGCACCGGAGAGCGGGGAACGTGTCGAGTTCGAGGTCTGGGACCGGTTGACCGCGGGTCGGGTCCTGCTCGTCGCTCTTCGGATACTCCTCACACTGCGTGAGGAGGACGGTCGGACCGACCTCGGCCGCCCGGTGCCCGGACTGGACGGGGAGGAAGCGGGGCTGATGGTCAGGACCCTGCTGGGGGACGCGACGGCGGCTCCGGAGACCTCACGGCGCGGTCTGATCACCCTCGACCGGCTGCTGGGGCTGCTGGCCTCCGTGATCGCCGAGGAGTCGATGTCCGAGGAGGAGCTCGACGTCCTGCTGGAGGCCGCGGAGGAGAGCTGCCGTGCCGTCGGACCGTGGGACGAGAGTGACGCCCATCGGTCGCGGGGCGGCGAACTGGTCGATCTCGGGGGCCTGTTGGTGCCGACCGGGCCCGGAGTGAGGATGGAGTTGATGACATCCCGTGACGGCTCCCCCGTGGCCGTCACCGTCATCCGAGGCCGGACGGCGATCCAGCTCCAGGCGTTCCGCGTGCTCGCGGACACCTCCTGGGCGACCATCCGTGAGCAGCTGGCCCGGTCGATACGCGGTCACGGTGGTTCCGTCGAGGAACGCGTCGGCCGTGCGGGAACCGAACTCCAGGCCGTCGTGCGGATCCAGGGCCCTCCCGGCAAGGACCGACAGACAGTGCGGGTCCTCGGTTTCGACGGCCCGGGCTGGATTCTCCGCGGCTTCGTGTCGGGAGTCGGGGCAGAGGCCGACAGCAAGGAGGAGTGGCCCTACGACACCTTCCAGGGGGCCGTCGTACGCACGTCCTCTGCGCCGCCGCGCACCGACACGCTGATCGTCCTGAGCCCGGGGCGTGGGCTGACGGGCCTCTGACCCCGTCACTTCGACAACGGCATGATGCGCACGGTACTCATGTGCCATGAGCGAAGACGGCGAACACTCGTCCGGCGGACGTCTGATCGGTGGGCGTTACCGGCTTGTCGAGCGGGTCGGTTCCGGGCCGAACGGCACGGTGTGGAGGGCTCGGGACGAGCAGGACGAGCGGTATGTCGCCGTCAAGGAACCGCTGCTGACCGGGGATCCGGAGGACGAGGAGCGGCGGCGGGCCGCGCACCGGCTGCCGCACGAGGCCCGTGCCGCCGCGCGGGTCGACCATCCGGCGGCCGTCGCCATTCACGACGTACTCCTCGAAGACGAACTGCCCTGGATCGTCATGGAGTTGGTGGAGGGTGAGTCGCTGGAGGCCGCTCTCGCCGGACGGGGGCCGCTGGCGGACGCCGAGGCCGCCCGGATCGGGCTCGCCGTCCTCGGCGCGCTGCACGCCGCTCACCGCGTCGGCATCGTCCACCGCGACCTGAAGCCGTCCAACGTCCTTCTCGAAGCCGGCGGCGAGCGTGTCGTCGTCACCGACTTCGGCATCGGCGCCACCCGGCAGAGCACCGCCGAGGAGGCCGCCGTCGGTTTCGTCGCCCCGGAGTGCGTCTCGGGGCGGGGCGCGGGTCCCGCCTCCGACCTGTGGTCACTGGGTGCGCTGCTCCGCTCGGCCGTGGCGGGCGGCGAGATCGCGGAGACCGGTTCCCTCGGGCGGCTGCTGGAAGGGCTCCTCGCCGCCGAACCCGAGGCGCGGCCGACGGCGGCGGAGGCCGCCGAGGTGCTGGCCGGGGTCGCTGGGACGAGCCTGCCGAAGTGGGCCGCGGAAGTGCTCGCTCCACCTCCGGCCGTGGAAGCCCCGCCACCCACCGCCGTGCTGCCCCCCGCCGACGCCTCCGGCCCGACCACCGCGACCCATGAACCCCGTCGGCTCACGGCCCTGTCCGCCCTCGGCCTCCTGCTCCAGAAAAAACCCGAACGCGGCTGATCATCCCCGTCCAACCTCCTGATCAGCGCATTCACCGCCAGTCATCACTGGCAAGGTGTGTGTACTCCGTGAACGCCCGTTACCGACGGGTACCCAAAGCCTCCGCTCCCGAATACCCTGCGGCTCATGACCGACGCGCAGGCCCCGGCCAAGACCGGCACGAACCCTCTCGCCCCCGCCCCGGAGGGCGCCCGTACCGCGGCCGACGTGGTCACCCCGGAGCTGGTCGCCCAGCTCACCAAGGGCGTGACCGGGTCCGGTCGTACCGCCAACCACACGCCGTTCACCGGCGAGAAGCTGGCCGACCTGCCCGAGTCGACGCCCGAGGACGTGGAGAAGGCCTTCGAGGCGGCCCGCACGGCGCAGGCCGTGTGGGAGCGGACCCCGGTACGGCAGCGCGCCGCCGTCCTGCTCCGCTTCCACGATCTGATCCTCGAACGCCAGGCCGAGGTCCTCGACCTCATCCAGCTGGAGACCGGCAAGGCCCGGCTGCACGCCCACGAGGAGGTGCAGGCGGTCGCCGTGGCGGCGCGGCACTACGGCCGTAAAGCGCCCGCCTATCTCAGGCCGAAGCGGCACACCGGCGCCGTGCCGACCCTCACCAAGGTCACCGAGCTGCGCCACCCGCGCGGGGTCGTCGGCCAGATCGCCCCCTGGAACTACCCGCTGGAGCTGTCCGTCGGCGACGCGCTCCCCGCCTTCGTCGCGGGCAACGCCGTCGTCATGAAGCCGGACACCGAGACCTGCCTGACCGCCCTGTGGGCCCGCGACCTGCTCGTCGAGGCCGGCCTGCCCGCCGAGGTCTTCCAGGTCGTCCTCGGCGAGGGTCCCGTCGTCGGCCCCGAGGTCGTCCGGCACGCCGACTACGTCTCCTTCACCGGCTCCACCCGCACCGGGCGCGAGGTCGCCCAGGGTGCCGCCGCCCGCCTGGTCGGTGTCTCCCTCGAACTCGGCGGCAAGAACGCCATGCTGGTCCTGGAGGACGCCGACATCGAGAAGGCCGCCGCCGGTGCCGTCCGCGCCTGCTTCTCCTCGGCCGGCCAACTCTGCATCTCCATCGAGCGGTTGTACGTCCACGAGTCGATCGCGGACGCCTTCCTGGAGCGCTTCGCCGCCCGCACCAAGGCGATGCGACTCGGCACGTCACTCGCCTACGGCGCCGACATGGGGTCGCTGGTGGGGGAGCGGCAGCTGGAGACGGTCACCCGGCATGTCGAGGAGGCCGTGTCCAAGGGGGCCAAGGTCGTCGCCGGTGGCGTCGCCCGCCCCGACGTCGGCCCCTACTTCTTCGAGCCGACCATCCTCGACGGCGTCACCGAGCCGATGGCCGTGTGCGCCGAGGAGACCTTCGGCCCGGTCGTCTCCCTCTACCGTTTCAAGACCGAGGACGAGGCGGTCGAGCTCGCCAACTCCACGCCGTACGGCCTGAATTCCTCGGTGTGGACGAAGGACGGCAGGCGCGGCCGCGAGATCGCCTCCCGGGTGCGGGCCGGCACGGTCAACGTCAACGAGGGATACGCCTCCGCCTACGGCAGCGTCCAGTCCCCGATGGGCGGCATGAAGGACTCCGGCCTCGGCCGCCGGCACGGCTCCGAGGGCATCCTCAAGTACACCGAGGCCCAGACGGTCGCCCAGCAGCGGCTGCTGCCGATGGCGCCCTCGCTGGGGATGGACGACGAGAAGTACGCGCAGTTCATGAGCCGGAGCCTGAGGCTGATGAAGGCTTTCCGGTTCAGGTAAGGGCATTCAGGGGCGCGGGGAACTGCGCGAGCAACCACGGATCACCCGCACGGACACTCAACGAGGAGCACACGTGCCTCAGGACACCTATGACTACGACGTACTGGTCGTCGGCTCCGGCTTCGGCGGCAGCGTCACCGCCCTTCGCCTCACCGAGAAGGGCTACCGCGTAGGTGTCCTGGAAGCCGGCCGCCGTTTCACCCGCGAGACCCTCCCCAGGAACTCCTGGGACCTGAAGAACTACCTCTGGGCGCCGAAACTCGGCATGTTCGGCATCCAGCGCATCCACCTCCTGGGCAACGTCATGGTCCTCGCGGGGGCGGGTGTCGGCGGCGGCTCCCTCAACTACGCCAACACCCTCTACGTCCCCCCGAAGCCCTTCTTCGAGGACCCCCAGTGGCGTGACATCACGGACTGGCAGGAGGAGTTGACGCCGTACTACGACCAGGCCCGCCGCATGCTCGGCGTACGGCTCAACCCGACGATGACCCCCTCCGACGTCCACCTCAAGGCGGCCGCCGAGCGGATGGGCGTCGGCGACACCTTCCACATGGCCCCGGTCGGCGTGTTCTTCGGGGACGGCGAGGACGCGGACGGCGCCTCCAAGGCCGACCCCGGTGAGCAGGTGGACGACCCCTACTTCGGCGGCGCGGGCCCCGCCCGCAAGGCCTGCACCGAGTGCGGCGAGTGCATGACCGGCTGCCGGCACGGCGCCAAGAACACCTTGAACGAGAACTACCTCTACCTCGCCGAGAAGGCGGGCGCGGTCGTGCACCCCCTCACCTCCGTCGTGTCGGTCACCGACGACTCCCGGGGCGGCTACGCGGTCGCGACCCTCCCCACCGACCAGCGCCGCAAGGCGAAGGGCCGCACCTTCAAGGCCCGCCAGGTCGTCATCGCCGCCGGCACCTACGGCACCCAGACCCTCCTGCACCGCATGAAGGCGGGCCGCCAACTGCCGTACATCTCGGATCGGTTGGGCGAGCTCACCCGCACCAACTCCGAGGCCCTGGTCGGCGCCCAGACCGACAACCGCCGCTACCGCAGGGCCACGGGCGCGCCGAAGGTCGACTTCACCCAGGGCGTCGCCATCACCTCGTCCATCCACCCGGACGAGAACACCCACATCGAGCCGGTCCGCTACGGCAAGGGCTCCAACTCGATGGGCGGCCTGTCGATCCTCCAGGTGCCGTACGCCGAGGGCTCGTCGAGGGTCATGGCCTGGCTGGCGAACGCGGCCCGCCACCCGCTGCTGGTCCTGCGCTCCCTCTCCAACCGCCGCTGGTCGGAGAAGACCATCATCGGCCTGGTCATGCAGTCACTGGACAACTCCCTGACGACGTACCTCAAACCGGACGGCGCCGGCAAGGGACTGCTCACCGCCCGCCAGGGCCACGGCGCCCCCAACCCCAAGCAGATCAGGGCCGCTTCCGAGGCCGCATCCGCGATTGCCGCCGACATCAATGGCTTCGCCGGCTCCAACGTCGGCGAGCTGATGGGCGCCCCGCTCACCGCCCACTTCCTCGGCGGCTGCCCGATCGGCTCCTCCCGTGAGACCGGCGTCATCGACCCGTACCACCGGCTCTACGGCCACCCCGGGATCTCGGTCGTGGACGGCGCCGCCGTCTCCGCCAACCTCGGTGTGAACCCCTCGCTGACGATCACCGCGCAGGCGGAGCGGGCGATGTCGTACTGGCCCAACAAGGGCGAGCCGGATCCGCGTCCGGCCCAGGGCGAGGCGTACGAGCGTCTGAACCCCGTCGAGCCCAGGTCACCGGCCGTCCCGGCGGAGGCCTTCGGCGCGCTGAAGCTGCCGTTCCTGGGGATGCCGGCGGTGCCGAAGAAGTCGTAGCGCCCGAAAACGCCAAAGAGAAGGACCTGCACCCCCCTCCGAGCACAGGTCCTTCTCTTTTTCTTGCCGTCAAGCCGTGTGTACGGCCTTCACGGCCCTACGACTCAGGCGTGGGCGCCGGTCGCACCCTTGCGCCGCTTCACCGCGAAGACCACACCGGTACCGGCGACGACGGCGAAGCCGCCGACCAGGCCGAGGACCGGCAGGGCCGAGCTGGAACCGGTCTCGGCGAGCGCACCGTCCACGTCGACGTCGTTGACGTCGGAGATGGCGCTCTTGCCGCCGGTCTGCGGCTTGGCGTCGTTCGGCTTGCCGGGGTCGGAGCCGGCCTTCAGGACCTCGAAGTAGTAGATGCCGGCGTTCTCGTCGTCGGAGACCCAGCAGCCCTTGTCGTCCGAGTACTCGGCGAGACCGATGGCGATGCCGATCGCGCTCGGGACCTCACGGTCGACCTTCACTCGGAGCTGGTAGCTGAGGGAGTCGCCGCCGTCGAGGTCGAAGGCGTTGAACGAGCCGCCCTCGCCGAACTGCGTGGCGACGTCCACCCAGGCGCCGCCCTTCTTCACCTGCACGGTGACCAGGTCGCTGTAGTCCGTCTCGAAGTCCCAGTCGACCGCCCCGACGCCGACGAAGGGCTGGATGTCCTTGATCGTGTCGTCGCCGGAGTTGTCGACGTTGAACTTGAAGTTCGTCCAGCCGCTGCCCGCCACGATGCTCTCGGGCAGACCGGTCAGCGAGCTGTGCAGCGCGTCGCTGTCGTTGATGACCGGGGCGCCGTCCTCGTCGACCTCGCACTCGTCGACGGGCTCGTCGCTCTCGCTCGGCGAGGGGCTGCTGCTGGCGCTGGTCGAGCCGGACGGAGTCGGGGAGGCGGAGCCGGTGGCGGGCGTGCTCGCCGGGTCCGCAGGCGTCGACGCCGGGTCCGCGGGAGTGCTCGCCGGGTCCGCCGGGGTCGACGCCGGGTCCGCGGGAGTGCTCGCCGGGTCCGCCGGGGTCGAGGCCGGGTCCGCGGGAGTGCTCTCCGGCGCGGTCGGCGTGGGGGTGGTGGTGTCCGCGAACGCGGTCGGCGCGGCGAACAGGGCCAGCGGTGCTATCGCGGCGGTCGCGGCCGCGGCGGCCAGTGCACGGCGAAGCTTCATGAAGACCTCGGAAGTCAGGTGTGCCGCGCTTCCCGCAGCACGCGTCAGGGAGAGGCCTCCGCGTGTGGGGCGCGGGTGGGGCCCGTGGTACGTGAGGTTTGATCCGCGAACCCTGTGAATGGTTGTGCGGGCATTCACAGAAAACTTATGTGGGCTGAGTCACACGTAAGTTCTTCTTGTGGAAGGGCTTTCCCAGGCCCTAGAACTGACCCACGTGTCAGAAGACCCCAAGATCCCCGACGACGTCTGGGAACGGTTCGCCCGTGACTCAGAGCGGGACATCCGAGACTCCGCGCCCAAGGAACCGTCCGCGCGGGCCCGCGAGGTGACGGAGCGTCTGCGGCGGCAGGAAGCGCGCGGCGAACTGCCGGAGGGCTGGCGTACCGGACCGGCCCGGCAACAGAAGAGCCGGCGCGGCCTGTGGGGCGTCCTCGGTGTCGCCGTCGCGGTCGTGGTGGCCGTCGTGGCGGTGAAGCCCTCGCTGGTGCCGGGCGACCCCTTCGGCGGGGGAACCTCCTCCGAGGCCGCGTCCTCCCCGCTGCCCGAGGAGACGGCGGCGCCGACCGCCGCGCCGTCCGCCGAGGCCTCCGCGATCCCCACCCTGGACGACCCGTTCGCCGGGTCGCCCGCCAAGCGCTGGGCCGACGGCGCCGCCGGGATCGCCGTACCGGAGGCGAAGGCCGTCGGCGGCCGTTCCAAGGCGACGACCGAGCAGGCACTGGAGCTGACCAGGAAGCTCCTGGTCGAGTCCAACCTCGACGCGGGCACGCTGCACGGCGAACGCCCGAAGGCGGCGCTCGACGTCCTGGACCCGGTGCAGAAGAACGTCCGCGGGCTCCTGGAGACCGCCCTGATCAAGCCGGACAAGAAGCACGACCCGCTGTGGATGTTCAGCCGCTTCGACCCCGAGGAGGTCCGGCTGGTCGGCGACGTCGTGAAGACGCGCGGCCGGATGACGTTCAAGGCCGGTGATCACGCCTCGGTCGCCGTGCACGCCGACTACACCTTCGTCTACCCGGTCGTGCAGACCAACGGTTCCACGGAGGTCACCCGCACGATCATCCGCCGGGTCCTCGACGTCGAGATCTCCGACCCGGCCAGGTACCAGGTGACCCCGGGCAAGCTCTCGGTC
Organism: Streptomyces sp. NPDC050759; assembly: GCF_044456945.1. Lineage (NCBI taxonomy): Bacteria > Bacillati > Actinomycetota > Actinomycetes > Kitasatosporales > Streptomycetaceae > Streptomyces > Streptomyces sp. NPDC050759. The sequence continues at coordinate 18,660 of NZ_JBITGI010000017.1, forward strand.
GTGAAATGGGATCAGGACATCAACAACTCCGCCTGCGATGTCCACGACGGCTATCTGCACCCGCACTTCGCGTCGTCCGAGCCGACCGGCCCGTCCCCCTCGGGACCGACGACGGACCCGTACGACCGCAGCCGGACCCTCGACGCGCACCGCGACGAAGCCTGCGGCACGGTGTCCCGGGTCTGAGTCCACCCAGGCGAAGGGCCCCACGGGACGGATCCGTGGGGCCCTTCTTTCGTCAGCACCGACGTCAGGGCTGCGCCGGTGCCTGGGAGCGGCGCCGGGGGGTTGCGCCGCTTGCTCTCCATGAGGGTGTGCACTGCGTCGTTGCCGCCTGCCGTGCCCCGGGTCGGCGCCCCGGCGCACAAGGGGCGCGCGAATGGTCTGGACCTCTGGCAGTACGTGGATGCAATGCGAATGCAGTTGTCTGCGGAGGGACTTGGGGGCTTTCTAGGCATCGTGCTGGATGGACGCGGCCTCCGCAACCGTTTGACCCAGCCTTGTGCCGGTACTTGTCCCGCCGGTCGGCCCCGGGCGTCCCCGGAGCCGGCCGTTCTCTTGGTGACCGGGCTGCTGTCCCCTGCCGTCCGGTCACTTCCTGGAGCGAGGTCCCACGACGCACGGCAAGATCCGTACGTCTCATCGCTCCAGCGAGCCACGCGTGGTTCTGGCGGGCCCGCCCCTGGCTGGCACGGACACCACCACCAACGAAGCGCCTCGGGGCGCGGTCACGCGCCGTACGGGTGAGACCGGGCCCGAACTCAGATGCGACCCCTGCACAGTTCGAGCAGCGTCATGGCGAGGGAGGTGCCCGGCCTCCCGAGCGCCTCGCGGTAGCGGCCGAGGATCTCCATCTCGCGGGAGAGGTGGACCCGTCGGCCGCCGGAGGCGATACGGGTCCGCTGGACGACGGACGAGACGGCCATCCGTTCCTGGATCAGACCGATGATCCGGTCGTCGAGCGCGTCGATGCGCTCACGGGCGTCGGCGATGGTCGCTTCCGGTGTGGTGGTCACGTAGGGCTCCTGGGTGGGGTGGGTGCCCCGGAGCGGCAAGGTCCGGAAAACACCAGGCGCCCCGGACCTTGTCGGCCCGGGGCGCCTGGGAAGTCGCTTGTCAGTTGCTCAAGCAGCACGACCATGGCAGCCGGCGGGCCGGGTGCCATAGGTAAAGAAGGTCGTCTGCGTGAGCATGGCAGCAGTATGCCGGGCCCGCCTTGAGTGTCCAACCCGGTTCGCATCCTGAGACGGAACTCGGCCCCGGTCTGCTCCCGCGGCTCCCGGTAGACTCGGCCCCACACACACCTCGCTCACCGCCGGAAGGCAACCCGTGTCATCAGCGAACCCCGCCGCCGCCCCCGACACCGTCCTGGTCGTCGACTTCGGTGCGCAGTACGCCCAGCTCATCGCCCGTCGTGTCCGCGAGGCCCGGGTCTACAGCGAGATCGTGCCGAGCACCATGCCGGTCGCGGAGATGCTCGCCAAGAACCCGGCGGCGATCATCCTCTCCGGCGGCCCCTCGTCGGTGTACGCGGAGGGCGCCCCGCGCCTGGACCGCGAGCTGTTCGAGGCCGGCGTCCCGGTCTTCGGCATGTGCTACGGCTTCCAGCTGATGGCCACCACCCTCGGCGGCACCGTCGACAACACCGGCGCCCGCGAGTACGGCCGCACCCCTCTCCACGTCTCGAAGTCCGGCTCGACCCTCTTCGAGGGCACCCCGGACGAGCAGTCGGTGTGGATGTCGCACGGCGACGCCTGCTCCGCCGCCCCCGAGGGCTTCACCGTGACCGCGTCCACGGACGTCGTCCCGGTCGCCGCCTTCGAGAACGACGAGAAGAAGCTCTACGGCGTCCAGTACCACCCCGAGGTCATGCACTCCACGCACGGCCAGCTGGTCCTCGAGCACTTCCTGTACCGGGGCGCGGGCCTGAAGCCGGACTGGACCACCGGCAACGTCATCGAGGAGCAGGTCGCCGCGATCCGCGAGCAGGTCGGCGACAAGCGTGCGATCTGCGGCCTGTCCGGCGGGGTGGACTCCGCGGTGGCCGCGGCCCTGGTCGCGCGTGCCATCGGCGACCAGCTGACCTGTGTGTACGTCGACCACGGCCTGATGCGCAAGGGCGAGACCGAGCAGGTCGAGAAGGACTTCGTGGCCGCGACCGGCGTGAAGCTGGTCGTCGTCGACGCGGAGGAGCGTTTCCTGACCGCGCTCAAGGGGGTCTCCGACCCCGAGGAGAAGCGGAAGATCATCGGCCGGGAGTTCATCCGGGTCTTCGAGCAGGCCCAGGCAGACATCATCGCGGACGCGGGCCCCGAGGTGGCCTTCCTGGTCCAGGGCACGCTCTACCCGGACGTGGTCGAGTCCGGTGGCGGCACCGGCACCGCCAACATCAAGTCCCACCACAACGTGGGCGGGCTCCCCGAGGACCTCGAGTTCCAGCTCGTCGAGCCGCTGCGCAAGCTGTTCAAGGACGAGGTGCGGATGGTCGGCCAGGAGCTGGGGCTCCCGGACGAGATCGTCCAGCGCCAGCCGTTCCCCGGCCCCGGCCTCGGCATCCGCATCGTCGGCGAGGTGACGAAGGAGCGCCTGGACCTCCTCCGCGACGCCGACGCCATCGCCCGCGAGGAGCTGACCGCGGCCGGCCTCGACCGCGACATCTGGCAGTGCCCGGTGGTCCTGCTCGCGGACGTCCGCTCGGTCGGTGTCCAGGGCGACGGCCGGACCTACGGCCACCCGATCGTCCTTCGCCCGGTGTCGAGCGAGGACGCCATGACCGCCGACTGGTCGAGGCTGCCGTACGACGTCCTCGCGAAGATCTCGACGCGGATCACCAACGAGGTGGCCGACGTCAACCGCGTGGTGCTCGACGTGACGTCGAAGCCGCCGGGGACGATCGAGTGGGAGTAGGGCTCCGGTTTCTGAGGGTCAGGTCCGCTTGATCGTGCGCAAGGGCTGACCGGGCTTCCAGATCTGCAGGACCAGGTACTTCTCGTCCTCGACGTAGGTCCTGACGACCTCCGTCAGCTCGGTGCGGAAGAGGTGGAACGGCTCCGGCGGTTCCACCTCTTCGCTGTATGCGGCTTTGGTGTCGGGGTCGGTGACCTCTCTCGCGTGACCGCTGATCCGGACGTCCCCACCGCCCATGGTCTGGCCCTCGCCGGGGTTCGCCTGGAGACAGAAGCGGGAGTCGCGGTGCAGGTCCCGCGCCTTCAGTGAGTCCGGCATCATGCCGAGCCAGAGCTCGCCGTGGAGGAAGCGGACCTCCAGGCCCGTCGTGCGGGGGGAGCCGTCCTTGCGGAGCGTGGCGAGGACGTGGTGGGTGAAGGCGCCGAAGCGGGCCTCGGCGGTCTTGGCCAGGTCGGGTTCCGCGGAGGTGAAAGCAGCCCAGTTCATACCGGTCAGTGTTCCGCCGATACCCGACATCTGCTGTCAGGTATCCGCTGTGTGCGTCATCTTTACAAACCACCCCTGTTCTCTTGCGCTGACCGACGGTAACTTCCGCCCCGTAAAGCAACCCAGTGCTGGAGGAGCACATGCACGAGACGCCCCTCGGGCCCACTCCGCCGATGCCGCTGCCCACCGAGAAGCTGCAGTTCGCGATGCCGCCGATGCACGACTCCGTCGAGGAGGAACGCCGGCACCGCAAGGAGCGGCTCGCCGGCGCGCTGCGGATCTTCGGCCGGCTCGGCTTCGAGGACGGGGTCTCCGGGCACATCACCGCACGCGACCCGGAGTTCACCGACTGCTTCTGGGTCAACCCCTTCGGCATGCCGTTCAAGCACGTCACCGTGAGCGACCTCGTGCTCGCCAACTCCGACGGGCAGGTGCTCGACGGCCGCTACCACGTCAACCAGGCGGCCTTCACCGTGCACTCCCAGGTGCACGCCGCCCGCCCCGACGTCGTCGCCGTCGCCCACTGCCACTCCGTGCACGGTCGGGCGCTGTCCACGCTCGGTGAGCTCCTGGACCCCCTCACCCAGGAGAGCTGCGCCTTCTACGAGGACCACGCGCTGTACGAGTCCTACACCGGGGTCGCCGTCGACGCCGACGAGGGCCGCCGGATCGCCGCCGCGCTCGGGTCCCGGAAGGCGCTGGTGCTGCGCAACCACGGGCTGCTGACCGTCGGGGACTCGGTGGACGCGGCGGCCTGGTGGTTCCTGTCGATGGAACGGTCCAGCCAGGTGCAGCTGCTCGCCCGAGCGGCGGGACGCCCGGTGTTCATCGACCACCGGGCGGCGGTGGCGACCCGGGAGCAACTGGGCGGAGATCTGGTGGCGTGGATCAACTACCAGCCGATGTGGCAGGACATCAGTCGCAGCGAGCCGGACCTGCTGAGCTAGAAACCCCGCATGAGCCAGTCACCCCGCACGAGCTAGAAGCCTCGCATGAGCTAGAAGCCTCGCATGAGCTAGAAGCCTCGCAGTACGGCGGCCTTCGTCATCGCGAACTCCTCGTCCGTGAGCACCCCGTCCCGGTGCAGCTCGCCCAACTCCCGCAGTCTGCGCAGGAGTACGTCGTGATGGTCGGCCGACGGGGGAACGGCGGACGCGGCGAGCCGCCGGGGACGGTGGCCGCGTTCGTCCTCGTCCGCCAGGTCGCCGCGGGTGGACGGGTGCGGCAGCCGGGCGGTGACCGCCGTCGCGACGAGGGCGGTGAGCAGATCGCGGCGGGTGCTGCCCCACAGGTCGAGGGCGTACGGGTCCTTCTCCGGCGGCAGTTTCGAGAAGGACGTCTCGCGGGTCACGAACCGCATGAAACCGTCCTCGTAACCGGAGTTGGGCAGCCACTCGACCTGGACCAGGTCCCCCACGTCGATGATCCGCGGACCGGTCGCGCGCTTGACGCGGTCGGAGGTGTCGGCCCAGTCGATGCGGACCTGGGTGCCGTCGAAGGAGACCGTGCCGTCGGAGGACCGCACCGAGACCGGGACCGGTGGGCCGGGCAGCAGATACGTCTTCGTCGGCTCCTTGGGGATCTGGTCGAGGAGCAGGGCGCGGCGGATCTCCTCGGCCACGTACTCGGCGACCCCGGCGCGGTCGACGTCCACGATCAGCCGATAGGGATCCGCCGGGTCCGGCAGGCGTCCGCCGGTCGCGTGCAGAAGCGGGTCCGCGCCCTCGCGCAGCCGCATCCGCAACCGGCCGCGCCTGCGTTCCGGCTCGAACGCCACACCCGAAATGGCCTCCAGGGGCACGGCGACCTCGCCGTACGTCTGCCGGAACAGCGGCACGGAGCGGTGGAGTCCCGGCGTGATTCTGACCGTTGTGCCGTCGAAGGCCCAGGTCCCGTCACGCTGGATGATCTCGGCCATACGGAAATTCTCGCAGCCGGGTCAACACGGCGGGCCCCGCTTCACCCACGCTGACCAGACCTGCCGGACGGGGATGGTGTGCCGTAGGGCACAATTCGCTGTCGCCGGGGAGTTGTCCGGGTTCTTCGTGAGGGTTGTTGGATCGTGCGGTCGGTCCGGCCGCGAGGTCATGTGGGGTCAGAGGGTCAGGTCAGAGGGTCACGAGGGTCGTGGGAAGGCAGGCGTCGGGCGTGGCGGTGCAGGAAGCGAGACAGGGCGCGGACGGGGGCGAGCCCCGGGGTGCGCACGAGGGCGGCTGCACCTGTGGGGACTGTCCGCACGGGGCACGGGCCGGGCATCGGCGCGCGGTGGCCGAATTCCTCCTGATGCGGGACGGGTTCGCGGCCGGGCAGGGGCTGCCCGCGGCCGTGGCGCACTCCGCGTCGGCCTCCCGGCAGTGGGTCTCGGAGGAACTGACCCAGTCCGCGGAGGCCGTGGCCGAGCGGGGGCGGGCGGAGGGGGCCGCCTGGCTCGCGCGACTGTGGCGGCGTACCGCGTACGGGGTGTGGGCCTCCGTCGTGGTGCTGCTCCTCGTCCAGGCGCTGACGGCCATCGGAGCGGGGTGGACCGCGGCGCGCACGGCCGGGCTGGTCGCGGCGCTCGTGGTGGCGGGGTCGCTGACCGCGGCGTCCTGGTTCCACCGGGCGCGGGGCGGGGTGCTCGCGCCGGTCATCGGTGAGGACAACCGGCTGTCCACCTCGCGGGCCGTCGCGGTGGCGTGGGTGCTGTTCGTCGCCTACGCGGTGCTGGTGCTGGTGGGTCGGCTGGCCGCGGCCTCCGACGGCCGTGAGCGGGATGCGCTGATCTCCGGACTCGAACTGGCCCGCGGCGCGGGTGTCGTGACCGTGCTGGCCGTGGTCTGCGGGATCGCCGTGCTGGTGCGGCGGGTGGTCGGGCTGCGGGTGCTCGGGCAGCGGTTGCAGAAGGTGCGGGCGGATCGGCCCCGCGCCGCCGACCTGCTGACGGACGACTCCGGGCGGGGGACCTTCGCCGACATCCAGTACGTCGTGATCGGCGCGGTCGCTCTGCTGTTCGCGGGTGTGCGACTGGCCCGGCGGCCGGATCAGTTGCCGGATCTGCCCTGGGGGCTGGCGGTGGTGGTGCTGGTGTCCGCCGCCACCTACGTGGCGGGGAAGTATGCCGAGGGCGGGCGGCCGGTGATCCTGTCCGTGGTGCGGTCGCGGGAGGCCGGGGATCTGGACGGGCCGATCCGTACCGGCGACGACATCGAGATCCGGGGCGCCGGGTTCGTGCCGCCGGGGGCCCAGCGGGCGGATCGGCTGTCCCGGATGGTGGTACGGATCGGGCCGGTGAACGTGCACGTGCCGTTGGTGCCGGTGGCCGGGGGCTTCAGCAACCCCACGGACGAGGTGCTGACCGTGCCGGTGCCGGCGGATGTGGAGCCGGGACGGGTGGAGGTGCAGGTGGTGACGGCCGCGGGGGCGGAGACGAATCGGTACGCGATCGATGTGACGGACTGAGCGGCGAGGGTTCGCGGGGTCCGGGGCGCGAAGAAACTCGACAGCGCATTGAGCACCGCAGGCCCCTTCGTGCGTATCGTCTGGTGAGGGGTCTCGGCATGCTGGTGAGAGGCGGCTCGGAGCGATGACTCACAGTTTTCGTACGGACACGCACGCCCCCTACTACGGCGAAGAACGGTCCTGGCGGGACAGCATCAGCCAGTACGCCCTGGTGCCACTGCGCATTTTCCTCGGTGTCACCTTCATCTACGCGGGCCTGGACAAGCTGACCGACAGTGCCTTCATGAAGAGCTCCGGCTCGGGTTCCGTCGGCGACATGATGCGCAGTGTCCGGGACTCCTCGGCCATCCCCGCACTGGTCGACCTGTCCCTGAAGAACCCCGTCGGCTTCGGCTATGCCATCGCCTTCGGTGAGCTCGCCGTCGGTATCGGCACCCTGCTCGGCATCCTCGCCCGCCTGGCCGCTCTGGGCGGTGCGCTGATCTCGCTCAGCCTGTGGCTGACCGTGAGCTGGGCCTCCGACCCCTACTACTACGGCAACGACCTCGCCTACCTGATGGCCTGGCTGCCCCTCGTCCTCGCGGGCGCCTCCGTGTTCTCCGTGGACGCCGCCTTGCGGGCCCGACGACGGCAGCGGGCGGGAGGTTACCGGTAGCTCCGGTCGGCGGGGCTACCGGTTGACGGGGAGCGGCGGTGGCCCGGTGCGGGGTGTCTCCGTACCGGGGAGGCGTCTTGATCAGCCGTTCCGCGCGTGATCGGCCGTCCCGCTCGTGATCGTGGACGTTCCGCTCGTGATCCGTGGCCGTTTCGCTCGTGATCAGTGGGATATGGGCGGCTGGGGCGTCTGGTCGACCTCCGGTGGTGTGTTCGTACGGCGGCTGTCGCGTCGGTTGCGGATGGCCCGGGTCAGCAGGCCCACCACGCCTGCCAGGCACAGGCCGCCCACGACCATGGGGATCACCGCGAACCACGGGGTGTCCCAGGCGTCGCCCGCGTCACCGGCGTAGGTGATGCCCGCGAGGGTCAGGAAGAATCCGGCGACCAGCTTTCCCGGCCGGAACTCATGACGCAGCACGGCTCACCTCCGCCTGGCCGATGCCGACCCGCAGATCGAGGTCGAGGGTGGCGCTGTTCTTGGCGCCCGAGGCCGGTGTCAGGGTGACCTCCTTGCGCTTGCCCGGTGCCACGTCCACGTCCTCCTGGTCGTCGCCCGGCAACTGGATGTCGCCCACGCCCACGTCGAGGACCGCCCGCACGGTCACGTCGGCCGGCACGATCACCACCAGCCGGCCCACTCCGACGTCGGCCCCGGTCGTCACCGTCCGGCCCTTCGTGAAATCGAGGTGGGACAGGTCCAGGGTGCCCACACCGGTGCCGAGTTCGTACTCCGGACGGATGTCACGCACGGCTGCCGGGGTCCAGTTCGTGCGGACCCAGTGGGTGGTGATGTCCTTCGGGAGAGCGGCCGCGGTGGCGAGCAGCCCCGCCGTGACGATCGCCAGGAAGACCGAGCCCGCTCCTGTGCGGCCCAGGAACGAGCTGATCGCTATGCCCAGGCCCAGGACGATCAGCGCGCAGGACAGACCGGTCTGCAGGCTGGTGCCCAGGGCGTGGTCCTCCCAGGTCGCTCCGGTGCCGAGGCCGCCCGCCAGCAGGGCGAGCAGGAAGACCCAGCCGCCGATCCAGCGGGGGCCGCGCGGCTTCGGCCCCTGGGTGCGGGCCACGCGGAGATCCTCGCGTCGGCTCCAGGGGGCGCCCAGGCCGATGTTGACGGCCGCCGCGATGTCGCGGTCGCGGGAGTCCCCCGGCCCCCACAGATAGCCCGTGCCGCCGACGTGGGTGCCGTCCTTGACGATGGGGTCGCGCCACCAGGACGGGTAGCCGGCGGGCACCGGCGGGGCCTGGGCCTCCGGCGGGGCGTCGGCGACGGCCTGTGCGGAAAGTGGGTCGGGGTCGGGGGTGCCGCGGTGGCGGGACCAGTACCCGGCGCCCGCGAGGAGCAGGGAGAGGACCACGGCGAAGGTCAGCACGCCGGTGTTGCTCAGCATGGTGAGGAACACCCCGCAGCCGACCAGGGCGAACAGCACGCCGGTCAGGGCCTGGCCGTCCACCCGGCCGGTGAGCAGCTTGCGCACCTCGTTCTCGTCCTCGTCGTCGTAGGGGACGAGGAGCCAGGCGAAGCCGTAGAAGATGAGGCCGATGCCGCCGGTCGCCGACAGCACGGTGAGCGTGATCCGGAAGATCACCGGATCCATGTCGTACTGCCGCCCGAGCCCGGCGCACACCCCGGCGAGCAACTTGTGCCGGCGGTCCCGCCGGAAGCGGAGGGGGGCGGTGGGCGCGTCCTCGGAGGGGGGTGTGTCCCGGGGGGTGGTGGGCGGGGCGGGGGCGTCTGTCGTGGTCCGGCCCCGGAGGGGCTCGGTGTGGGTGCCCGCCGGTGTGCCTCCTTCTTTTTCCTTCCGCGTGCCCGCGCCCGCGCCGGGGCTGGTGCCCGGGTCCGGACCTCCGCCGGATCCGGCGCCCGCGGCGTGCTGGTGATCTGTCATGTGTCCATGGTGACGGTCGCGGGGCCGCGGCGGGAGTCGGAACGACCCTGGCCGGACCCTGATATCGGCCCTGAGAAGGGGGGAGGGAAGCGTTCGGGCGGCACGCCGATCGAAGATCAGGGGAGTCTCGGGGGCCAACCCTGATGCTCCCGCACCCCGGCCGTGTGACCATCGATGGCATGCCGGAAGCCGCCACAGCGCCACTCGTCGAACCGCGGCCGCCGCGCAAGCTCTACCGCAGCAGTGACGGACGCTGGCTGGGTGGTGTGGCGCGGGGGCTCGCCGGGCATCTCGGGCTGCCCGTGATCTGGGTGCGGCTCGTCTTCGTGGGCCTGTTCATGGCGGACGGGCTCGGTGCGTTGCTGTATGCCGCGTTCTGGTTCTTCGTGCCGCTCGGCGTGGGCGGGGTCGGCGGCCAGCGGCCCCCGTCCCTGGTGTCCACCGAGACCTCGCCCGACGGCCGCCGCAGACTCGTCGCCCGCCGCCCCGACAAGGGCCAGATCGTGGCCCTGCTCCTCATGGTCGTCGTGGCCATGGTCTTCGTCGGCAATGTCAATGTGGGCAATGGTGCCAAGGCCTACCTCTGGCCGGTCGTCCTCGTCGGCGCGGGGGTCGCCCTCGTCTGGCGCCAGGCGGACAACGCCCGACGGGCCCGCTGGATGGAGGTGGGCCGCCGCCGGCGCACCCTGACACTGCTGCGTGCCGCGGGCGGAGTCCTCCTCGTCACCGCCGGTGTCTCCGGGGTCTTCGTCCTGCAGGGCTCCGCCGCCCACCTCGGGTCCGTCCTCCAGGCGGCCCTCGCGGTCCTCGTCGGGATAACGCTCCTCGCGGGGCCGTATCTCGTCCGCATGACCCAGGACCTCTCCGAGGAGCGCCTGATGCGCATCCGTGCCCAGGAGCGCGCGGAGGTCGCCGCCCACGTGCATGACTCGGTACTGCACACCCTGACCCTGATCCAGCGCAGCGCGGAGAACGCGAACGAAGTGCGCCGCCTCGCCCGCGCCCAGGAGCGCGACCTGCGCACCTGGCTGTACAAACCCGAGGGCACCGGCAAGGACGAGGCCGACGAACCCACCGACCTCGCCGACGCCGTGCGGCGCAATGCCGCCGAGGTCGAGGACAAGCACGGCGTCCCCATAGAGGTCGTGGTCGTCGGCGACTGCCCGCTCGACGAGAGAACCGGCGCGCAGATGCAGGCCGCGCGCGAGGCGATGGTCAACGCCGCCAAGTACGGTGGCGAGGGCGGCGCCGTACAGGTCTACGCCGAAGTCGAGGGCCGGACGGTCTTCGTGTCCGTCCGGGACCGGGGCCCCGGCTTCGACTTCGACTCGATACCCGCCGACCGGATGGGTGTCAGAGAATCGATCATCGGCCGCATGGAGCGCCATGGCGGCACGGCCCGGCTGCGTGCGGTGCCGGGCGGCGGCACGGAGGTCGAGCTGGAGATGGAGAGGGCGGAGAAGACGTCATGAGTGACCCCACCGGGGCGAACACGGACCCCGTAGAGCCGACGCCGGCCGGCGGCGCGGGCGAGCGGCACGTGCGCGTGGTCCTCGTCGACGACCACCGCATGTTCCGTACGGGCGTCCAGGCCGAGATCGGCCGGACCGAGGAGACCGGCGTCGAGGTGGTCGGCGAGGCCGCGGACGTCGACCAGGCCGTCACCGTCATCACCGCTACCCGCCCCGAGGTCGTCCTGCTGGACGTCCACCTCCCGGGCGGCGGCGGGGTCGAAGTGCTGCGTCGCTGCGCCCCGTTGATGGCCGACGCCGAACAGCCCGTCCGCTTCCTCGCCCTGTCCGTCTCGGACGCGGCCGAGGACGTGATCGGAGTGATCCGGGGCGGTGCGCGCGGCTATGTGACGAAGACGATCACCGGCACGGACCTCGTCGACTCCGTCTTCCGCGTCCAGGAGGGCGACGCCGTCTTCTCCCCGCGCCTGGCCGGGTTCGTCCTGGACGCCTTCGCCTCCACCGACGCCCCGCCGGTCGACGAGGACATGGACCGCCTCACCCAGCGCGAGCGGGAGGTGCTGAGGCTTATCGCGCGCGGTTACGCCTACAAGGAGATCGCCAAGCAGCTGTTCATCTCGGTGAAGACGGTCGAGTCCCATGTCTCGGCGGTGCTGCGGAAGCTGCAGCTGTCCAACCGTCACGAGCTGACCCGGTGGGCGACGGCACGGCGGCTGGTCTGACCCGAAGGCCACGCACGCTCACACCACCCGCGTGGCGCCCGCGAACGGCATCTCGTCGATCGGTGCCACCCGCACCGGCGCCGACGGGTTCGGGGCGTGGATCATCCGCCCGTCGCCGATGTAGAGACCGACGTGAGTGATGCCCGAGTAGAAGAACACCAGGTCGCCCGGGAGGAGTTCGGAGCGGGAGACGCGTTGGCCGGCACCGATCTGGGCGTAGGTCGTGCGGGGCAGGGAGATGCCCGCGGAGCGGTACGCGGCCTGGACGAGGCCCGAGCAGTCGAAGGCGTCCGGGCCGGTGGCGCCCCAGACATAGGGGCTGCCCAGTTTGGCGTAGGCGTAGGAAACGGCCGCTGCGGCACGGGAGTTGGGGGCTCCCTCGGTGGCCGCGCCGGAGGCCGTCAGTTCCTCGCGGGCGCCCGTCGTGGCCCGGGAGGCGCGGTCCCCGCCCGCCTGCGACCCCGCCCGTTCCTCGGCCGGCAGCTGGGACATCAGCCGGCGGGCCGCGCCCAGTTTGCCGGTGATCGTCTTCTTGTGGCGTTTCAGCTCCGCCTGACGCGACTTCAGCGATGCCAGCTCGATGTGCGCGGCCCCGCGCAACTGCTCGATCTCCCGCAGCTGCCGGCGTACGTTCGCCACGGAGGCGGCCTGCCGGGTACCGGCCCGTTCGACGAACTCGGCGCTGTCCAGGTACCGATCGGGGTCGTCGGTGAACGCGAGCTGCATCGCGGGGTCGAGGCCGCCGCCGCGGTACTGCGCCGCGGCGATCGTCCCCAGTGCGTCACGTGCCTCGTTGAGCTGCTCCGTCCTGCGGGCCGCCTCGTCCCGCAGGGTGCCCAGCCGGGTCTCGGCCGCCTCCGCCTTCTCTTTGGCGCCGTTGTACTTCTCGGTGGCGGCCTCGGCCTCCTGGTACAGCTGGTCCACCTTCGCCTTGACCTGCGTCGGTGTGAGCTGCGGCTCGGCGTGTCCGGTCCCGTCGAAGCCCGTCGCCGTCGCCGCCCCCGCGAGGGCGATCGTCGCTGCCGTACGGACCGTGTGGCCGCCGGCCGAGCTCCTGCGGGACTTGCGGTGCGCTGCCACGTGGACTTGCACGTCCTTTCCTCGACCGCCCGCCCGCCCCGGGCTTCACGGACGTACGAACGCCAGGGGGAGCGGCCGTACGACCCGCCCGGGGCGGTGTGCGCGTCCGGCGACGGCCTGCACAGGGGGAGCTGGCCGCCGCCGGACCTTCTCGGCGGTGGTGGCCGACTGCCGCCCCTGGCCCGGGCGGCGGTGGGGAGCCGGTCACCTGGTGGAGGACGCTAAACCCGACCGTGACGGGGAGGTAACGCGTTGTGCGGAACTGCCGCCAGGGGACCGCCGGTTGACCGAAGGTGACCGTGATCGCGGCCCGGCTCCGTCGACTTCGCGCGGTGCGCTGACCGAAGTCGGGATTCCGGGATCCCTGGCGGGTGCCGAGTGCTATGGGCCGCATATATGCAAGATCTCTCAAGGGGCCGGTGCAGGTCCCCCTCGCGGCCCGGAATAGGCTCCGGCCTCATGGACGTACTCATCCATCTCTTCGTCGGCCTGCACATCATCGGCATCGCCGCGCTGCTCGGCGGCTTCCTCACGCAGATGAAGGCGATGGGCCGGGGCACCGCCCGGTTCGTCCCCGCGATGCTGCACGGTGCCGCGACGATGCTGGTCACCGGGGTGATCCTGGTCGGTCTCAACCAGGCCGACGACCAGCACGTCAACAACATCAAGATCGGCGTGAAGCTCGCCCTGCTGATCGTGATCCTCGGCCTCGTCTATGTGAAGCGGGACGACGAGAAAGTGGACAAGAGCCTGTTCGGCCTGGTCGGCGCGCTGACCACGGCCAACGTCTTCATCGCGGTGCTGTGGACCTGACGGCGGCCCGGGCGGACTCGACCGCCCCCGCGGCGACGGCCGACCAGGCCGCCACCGAGAGCCACAGCAGCACCTCACCCGGGGTCTCGAGCCACGGGACATCCACGGTGGCGGCGACCGACAGGGTCGCCACCGCGGTCACGCCCATGGGGAACACGGTGACCCAGCGGCGCACGTCGTAGCGCGGGCGCGGGCGCACGAACTCGGCCACCAGCAGTACGGCGTACCAGGCAGGCCCAGCACCAGCAGGGCGACGGTCACCGCCCGCAGGACGCCGTGGTCGTCGTCGTTCCACAGGTACAGGCGCGCGCTGTCGGCAGTGATCAGCTGCGAGCCGGCGAGCGCCGAGAGGGCGAGCGCGCCGCCCGCGATCCACTGGTCGCCCGGTCCCTCCATCACCTGGCGCAGGTCGAAGCGGTAGAGCGCGACGCCGTAGAGGACCAGGCCGAGCCAGAACAGGACGAGCGCCGTGTGCGCGAGCCATGCCGCCGACTCGGCCGCGGCGAGCGTGGCGCCGAGGACCGCGAGGCCCTGGGTGGCCACACAGCCGAGGAACACCTCGCCGGGCCTCCGCCGCTTCCCGTTCCCGACGACGGGCACGATCAGCACCGGCCACAGCAGCGCGGACAGTGCCAGCAGCGCCTCGGCGAGGGGCTGCCGGCCGAGCGCGGAGAAGCGGGTGCCGAGGACGGTGGTCGCCGCCACGGCCGTCAGGGCGCCCGGTCTCCCGTCGTCGGCGAACCATCGCGCGCGCTCCCGCAGCAGTCGTACGGCGAAACCGGCGGCCACCCCCAGCCAGGCCGCGCAACCGATCACCAGGGCGATCCGGGACAGCGTCTCGTGGCCGGCAAGCTGGAGCCCGACCGACACGATGCCGGTCGCCATCACGGCGGCCCCGGCCGCGGGCGGGCGCCGCGTCCACCAGACGCGCAGGGGAGAGTGCGGGGAGGTACCGGACATGTGCCGATGCTAGGAAGCTCCGCGTGCCCGGCCGGCGGGGCGCGCACGCGCGCGTGCGGAAATCGCGGAAATCGCGGAAATACGCGCGGGCGAACGAGTCCCGCCCGCGCGCTGGTGACCGGCGGTGCCTCAGGCGGGGCGCACGACGCTGTGGATCGCCGACTCGCCGTCGTAGTAGATCGACTCCTCGCGGACGTACGCGCCCGGCTTGGGGGCGTGGATCATCATGCCGTTGCCGATGTAGAGGCCGACGTGGCTGATGTCGTCGTAGAAGAAGACCAGGTCACCGGGCTGGGCGTCGGCGAGGGAGACCGTGGTGCCGGCGTTGACCTGGTCGTAGGTGACGCGGGGGAGGTCGACGCCGGCGGCCTTCCAGGCGGCCTGGGTGAGGCCTGAGCAGTCGTAGGAGTCGGGCCCGGTGGCACCCCAGACGTACGGCTTGCCGATCTGGGCGCGGACGAAGGCGAGGGCTTTGGCGGCCTTGGTGGCGTACGAGGAGTCGGTCGCCGTCGACGTGCTCTCCTGCGGGGCGGCGGTCTCCTGAGCCGCCTCCTGCGCGGCCTTCTCAGCAGCCGCCTGCTGCCGCGCCAGCTCGGCCGCCTTGCGGGCCGCCTCCTCCTGCTTGCGCTTCTCGATCGCCGCGAGGCGCGCCTTCTCCTGGGCCGTCAGCTCCGACAGCATCTCGCGCGCGTCGGCGAGCTTCTTCTGGACGGTCGCCTTGGCCGTCTTCAGGTCGCTCTGCGTCTCGGTGAGCGTCTGGAGGCTCTGGGAGGCCTCCTGGCGCTTCTTCATCGTGGCGGACTGCTCGGAGACGTAGTCGTCGACCGCGCCCTTCTGGCGGTTCGTCAGACGCCCCATCAACTGTGTCTGGTCGAAGTAGTCCTGCGGAGTGTCGGCGAGCAGGAAGGTCGCCGTGCCGGAGGCCCCGGCGCCGGTGCGGTACTGGGCGGCGGCGAAGGAACCGAGCTCTTCCCGCGCCTCGTTGAGCTGCTCCGTGCGCCGGGCGACGTCGTCGAGGAGCGTGTCGACCTGCTTGCGCTGCTTGGCCGTCTTCTCCTTGGCGGCGTTGTAGGTGTCGGTCGCCGACTCGGCCTGGCGGTAGAGGTCGTCGACCTTCTTCTCCACCTCTTCGAGACTCGGCTTGTCATCGGCCGGCGCGGCGTTCGCCGACTGGGACAGCAGGGCCACGGAGGTGAGGGCGGCCGTCGCGAGGGCCGGGGTCCGTATGCCTGCTACGCGCGTACCCACGGGACGCGACTTGCGGTGCGACGCCAAGGGAGGCGACTCCTTCCAATGCTCCGCCTACCGAGTTAGCTGTCGGGTTCGGGCGGGAAGGGTTGCCCTACGGCGCTCCCGTGGGCGGGAGTCGGCCGATTCACCCCAAGGTCGGTGGGTCCCCGGCTCCGGGCGCGCGGCGGCGCTGCGGACTCGGCGGAGGCCGTGCGGCCCGGCGACGTTCGCCGGAGGGGGTCGTACGGCCTGCCCGGAACGGTAGCCAACGGGTGTGGCCTCTGTGAAGGTTGATGTTCGATATGCCCGATACATTTTCGTGACCCTGGACTCGGGTGTCGCTCCGCGTGGCCCATCCGGTGTGATCTGTGACGACTTGCAGGTCTGGAAGATCATCGGGTTCTGATCCGAGGGGATGTTCTCAGGGCGGCGGCGGTGTGTCAGTGGGGCACCCTAGACTCGGAGAGCGATGAGCAGCCTCTTTGACGACAGCTTCCTGGCGGACCTCCAGGCCCCTAGGGCCCACGGGGAAGAACCGCCGCCGCCCGAGGACGAGCACGTACCGGAACCCGTTCCGGACGACCTGTTCGGTGGGAAGTTCGACGCGCCCCCGGACCGGGACGCGTACTACCGCGACGGCGCCCCCCGCCCGGTGGTGGACCCCGCCGCGCTCCTGGACGGGCTGAACGAGAACCAGCGCGCGGCCGTGGTGCACTCCGGCACCCCGCTGCTCATCGTGGCCGGCGCCGGCTCCGGCAAGACCCGGGTGCTCACCCACCGCATCGCCCATCTCCTCGGCGAGCGCCACGTCCACCCGGGCCAGATCCTCGCGATCACCTTCACCAACAAGGCCGCGGGCGAGATGAAGGAGCGCGTCGAACACCTCGTCGGCCCGCGCGCGAACGCGATGTGGGTGATGACCTTCCACAGCGCATGCGTGCGGATCCTGCGCAGGGAGTCGAAGAAGCTCGGCTTCACCTCCTCCTTCTCGATCTACGACGCCGCCGACAGCAAGCGCCTGATGGCTCTGGTCTGCCGCGACCTGGACCTCGACCCCAAGCGCTACCCGCCGAAGTCCTTCAGCGCCAAGATCAGCAACCTGAAGAACGAGCTGATCGACGAGGAGGACTTCGCCGCCCAGGCCACCGACGGTTTCGAGAAGACCCTCGCCCAGGCCTATGCCATGTACCAGTCGCGGCTGCGCGAGGCGAACGCCCTCGACTTCGACGACCTGATCATGACCACGGTCAACCTGCTCCGGGCGTTCCCCGATGTCGCCGAGCACTACCGCCGCCGCTTCCGGCACGTCCTCGTCGACGAGTACCAGGACACCAACCACGCGCAGTACGCGCTGGTCAGGGAGCTGGTCGGGACCTCCGAGCACCCGGTGGACGTACCGCCGAGCGAGCACGACCTGCCGCCCGCCGAACTCTGCGTCGTGGGCGACGCCGACCAGTCGATCTACGCCTTCCGCGGCGCGACCATCCGCAACATCCTCCAGTTCGAGGAGGACTACCCGGACGCGACGACGATCCTCCTCGAGCAGAACTACCGCTCCACCCAGACGATCCTCACCGCCGCCAACGCCGTCATCGAGCGCAACGAGTCCCGCCGCCCCAAGAACCTGTGGACCAACGCGGGCGCGGGTGCGCGCATCACCGGCTATGTCGCCGACACCGAGCACGACGAGGCGCAGTTCGTCGCCGACGAGATAGACCGTCTCACCGACGCGGGCGACGCGAAGGCCGGTGACGTGGCCGTCTTCTACCGTACGAACGCCCAGTCCCGTGTCTTCGAAGAGGTCTTCATCCGCGTCGGCCTGCCCTACAAGGTCGTCGGCGGCGTCCGCTTCTACGAGCGCAAGGAGGTCCGGGACGTCCTGGCCTACCTGCGCGTCCTCGCCAACCCGGAGGACTCCGTGCCGCTGCGCCGGATCCTCAACGTCCCCAAGCGCGGCATCGGCGACCGTGCCGAGGCGATGATCGACGCCCTGTCCCAGCGCGAGAAGATCAGCTTCCCGCAGGCACTCAAGCGCGTCGACGAGGCGTACGGCATGGCCGCGCGCTCCACCAACGCCGTGAAACGGTTCAACGTGCTGATGGAGGAGCTCCGGACCATCGTCGAGTCCGGCGCGGGCCCGGCGACCGTCCTGGAGGCGGTCCTCGAACGCACCGGCTATCTCGCCGAGTTGCAGGCCTCCACCGACCCCCAGGACGAGACCCGCATCGAGAACCTCCAGGAACTCGCCGCCGTGGCCCTGGAGTTCGAGCAGGAGACCGGCGAGGGCGAGGCCCCGGCCGGGCTCGCCGCATTCCTGGAGCGGGTCGCGCTCGTCGCGGACTCCGACCAGATCCCCGACGAGGACCAGGACGGCTCCGGCGTCATCACCCTGATGACCCTGCACACCGCCAAGGGCCTGGAGTTCCCGGTCGTCTTCCTCACCGGCATGGAGGACGGCGTCTTCCCGCACATGCGCGCCCTCGGCCAGCCCAAGGAGCTGGAGGAGGAGCGGCGCCTCGCCTACGTCGGCATCACGCGCGCGCGTGAGCGGCTGTATCTGACCCGGTCCGCCCTGCGCAGCGCGTGGGGGCAGCCGTCGTACAACCCGCCCTCCCGCTTCCTGGAGGAGATCCCGGCACAGCATGTGGACTGGAAGCGCACAGGGGCGGCCGGTGCTCCCGCGGGACCGGTCTCGGGGGTCGCCGCCTCGTTGTCGTCTTCCCGTTCCCGCTCCTCGGCGTCGGGCGCGTCCGGTTTCGCGACGCGCAGGACCTCGGAGAAGCCGGTGGTGGCGCTGGCCGTCGGCGACCGTGTCACCCACGACCAGTTCGGGCTCGGCACGGTGGTCGGGGTGAAGGGCACGGGGGCGAACGCCGAGGCGACGATCGACTTCGGGGAAGCGAAGCCGAAGCGGCTGCTGCTGCGGTACGCGCCGGTGGAGAAGCTGTAGCCCCGGAAGGGGGCTGGGCCCGAAGGGTTACGTCGGGTCCAGCCCGTGGCTGCGCAGCCACGGAAGCGGGTCTATGGCCGAACCGCCCGCCGGGTGCACCTCGAAGTGCAGATGGGGGCCGGTCGAGTTGCCGGAATTGCCGGAGTACGCGATCGGGTCGCCGGCCTTGACCGTCGTACCGGAGGCGACGCGGTAGCTGGAGAGGTGGCAGTACCACGTCTCGGTGCCGTCCTTCGCCGTCACGACCATCATGTTGCCGTACGCGCTGTTCCACTGCGTCCGGACGGTGCCGTCGGTCGCGGCCATCACCGTCGTGCCGTACGACACCGGGAAGTCGATGCCGGTGTGGACGGACATCCAGTTGATGCCGGCCTGACCGAAGTAGGCGCTGAGACCCCGCTGCTCGACCGGAAGGGCGAACTTCGGGCGCAGCCGCTCCTTGCGGGCCGCCTCCTCCGCCGCCTTCCTCTTCTCGGCCACCTGCTGGGCCTTGAGGTCGATGCGCTCCTGCGTGCGGCTGGCCCGATCGGCGAAGTCGTCGGCACCGGCCGAGAGGCTCTTGAGCTGGGTGTCCAGCTTGTTGTTCGCGATGGCCGGCTTGACGGCGGTCGGGTCCGCGAGGGTCGTCGAGGTCTCCTGGCCATCGCCGGTCAGCGTGCCGACCGAGGCTGCGGCGATCCCGGCGACCCCCATGACACACGCCGAGGGGACGGCGATCGTCAGCAGCGCGGAGCGCTTGGCGGGCATACGGCGGCGGGAGCGATTGGCGTTGCGCGCGGCCACGCGGGAGCCCTGGGCGGGGATCGGCGCCGGACCGGCCTCTTCCTGGTCGTCGAGGAGGGGGGCGTCGGCGTCGTGGACGGCGGGCATCTCGCCGGTGGCCGTGGTGGCCGTCGACTCGCCGTCGTGCGGGGCGTGTTCGGCGTAGGCGTCGCCGTGCGGATTCGCCTCGCCGTACGCGTGGTTCTCGCCGTACGCGTGAGCCTCGTCGTAGGTGTGGTTCTCGCCGTACGCGACCTGCTCGAACGTGGCCGTCGCCTGCGGATCGGCCGCCGTGCCCTCGGAGTTCCACTGGGTGGCGTCGTACGCCCCGGTGTCGAAGGCCTGCGTGCCCCATTCCCATTGCTGGGTCTGGTCGGCCGGGCCCGCGGACCGGTCCGGCTGGTTCCAGGTGTTCGCGTCCCACTGTCCGCTGTGGTCGGTGCTGCCCGACTGCGGAGGGATCACGGAGAGCAGCTGGTGGTCCGCGCCGCCCCACTGTGTGGCGTCGTACGCGCCGGTGTCGTAGGCGGCGTGGTGCTGGGCCGCGTACATGTCGTAGTTCAGGGTCTGATGGCCGCCCGTGGTCCACGTCGAGGCGTCGTACGAACCGGTGCCGTCGCCCGGCATGTCGCCGAAGAGCGGGTCGGTCTCGAAGCTGCCGGTGGCGTGCGCGTCGGCGGTGCCCGCGGCGCCTGTGGCGTCGAAACCAGTGGCGTCATAGCCGCCGTACGTGGTGAAGTCGCCGTGCTGGGCTTCCTGGGTGCCGTACGACGCGTAGTGCGACGAGTCGGCGTCGGAAGCCGGAGTCGGGGTGGTCATGGTCCCCGACGGATGACGGTCGTTCACCAACTTCTCTTTCGCCTCGACAACAGGGGCTGCCAGAGCAGTGCGGTGACTGTACCCGGCGGTATGCGGGCGCGACAATCTTCAACTGGTTTCGGGCGCGCAGGAAACGGGCATTCGGCCGTGATTCGGGGGACTGTGGGCGTGACCTTGGCCTTGTGTTCGAAGATTGTTCGATGTCGGTTCGCGGTCCGACGGCTGTCGAGGAACTGTTGGCGGCCTGTGTCCGGTGGTCGATACGACCGTTACGCCACGGTCAGTCCCCCGGCCCGGCCGGCCGTCTCCTCCCCGGCCCGCGCGGTGTCGAGCACCTGCCGTATGCCGGTCGCCACGGCGGGGTGCACGGGCAGGGCGAGATGTCCGATCCCGCTCACCCGGACGTTCTGCGCCATCAGGTCCGCGTGGTCGATGCAGGCGGTCTCCAGCGGGTCCATCAGGTGGTCGAGGTCGCTCCAGAAACTGACGAAGTGCGTACGGCAGCCCGGGGCCGGACGGGTGAGCTCCTCGAGCAGATCCGAGCCGGGGCGCATCTGGCGCACGATCGGGTGCGCGTTCGCCAGTGGCGCCACCCGGGTGCCGGAGTGCGGGGTGCCGAGCGTCACCAGCGTGCGGACCCGGGAGTCGCCGCCGAGGCGCTGCACGTAGTACCGCGCGATCAGGCCGCCGAGGCTGTGCCCGACGATGTCGACCCGCTCGCTGCCCGTGCGCTCGCAGATGCCCTCTATGTGCCGGCCGAGCAGCTCCGCCGCGGCACGGATGTCGCAGGTGAGCGGGGAGTAGTTGAGCGACTCGACCTGCTGCCTGCCGTGCTGGGCGAGGCTGCGGCGCAGGAGCACGAAGACCGAGCGGTTGTCGATGAAACCGTGCAGCAGCACGACCGGCGGCTTCGCCTCCGTCGGCAGCTGTGCCGCGCCGTCCTCGGGCGAGGGTAGCGGGGGGAGGGGGGAGCGGCGCTCCTGGGCGATGCCGGAGGGATAGAGGAGGAGATGCCCCGCGAGGATCGCCAGCTCGAGCGCGGTCGCCTTCAGGAGGGCCAGGGAGAGTCCCGCCAGCCTGCCGGGAAGCAGACGCTGGCAGAGCGGGAGAAACGGCAGCGGCGCCTTGGTGACCTTCATGGCCGACCTCCTGTCGGCACACGGGAGGACAGCTCCGTCCCCCGTGTGCGCTCATGGGAAGGCGCGGCGGAGGTCGTCGTCGACGCGGCACGAGTGGGGCGCGGGGGATGGGTGCGGCGGGCGGCGCGAGGTTCCGGGACGGCTGCCGATGCTGGCGAAGCCGACGGAACGGGTGGAACGGATGGAACCGGTAGTGCTGGTGATGTCGCAGATGTGAGTAGTGATGATGATGGTGCTGCGCCGGTGACGTGACGAGCCGCCCTGTCGGTGTGGCGACGAGGCTCCCCGCTGTCGTGCCTTACCTGTCCTACGTGCCCTTCGTGCCGTCGCCGGCGCGCCGCACCACCGTGGCGCGCGGCCTGCGGCGCGGCGGTGCGGCGACCTCGTTGCGGCTCCCGAACGTGTCCCACGTGTGATTTTCCCCCTCGGCGCCCGCCGCGAAACTGCACGGTGCGTGATGGTGGCGATAACGTTCGTTCACATTCCCGGTCTGTGCGGTACTAGTCGGTAGGAATGGGCAGAGGAACGGACGCAGTCGCTTCATGGAGGCAGTGATGGGTGTGCCAGCCGGTCCGATCCGCGTGGTGGTGGCCAAGCCGGGGCTCGACGGTCACGATCGTGGAGCCAAGGTGATCGCGAGAGCGCTGCGCGACGCGGGCATGGAGGTCATCTACACCGGCCTCCACCAGACCCCGGAGCAGATCGTCCACACCGCGATCCAGGAGGACGCCGACGCGATCGGCCTCTCCATCCTCTCCGGGGCCCACAACACGTTGTTCGCCGCGGTGATCGACCTGCTCAAGGAGCGGGAGGCCGAGGACATCCTGGTGTTCGGCGGCGGGATCATCCCGGAGGCGGACATCCCTCCGCTGAAGGAGAAGGGCGTCGCCGAGATCTTCACGCCGGGGGCGACGACTCGGTCGATCGTGGACTGGGTCCGGGAGAACGTGCGGCAGCCTGTGTAGCCGCTGCGCTTGGCTTGAGCGGGACGAGTGGTTCTGGGTGCGTTGTCGGGTGCAGGTGCGTAGCCGCTGCGCTCGGCTTCGGGGGACGAGTGGTTCGAGGTGTGTTGTCGGGTGCAGGTGCGTTGTGGCTGGTCGCGCAGTTCCCCGCGCCCCTAGGTAGTCTCGGCCGCTGTCCGCTGTCCGCTGTCCACCGGTGCTACGCCGCCCCCAGCTCCTCCGCCATCGCCGCCCGCAGCCGCAAGGTTGTCACCAGGCGCTGGAACGCCTCCGCCCAGTAGCCGCCCGCCCCGGGACTCGCGTCCTCCCCCTCGTCCGGTACCGCCATCAGTCCCTCCAGCCGTCCCGCCTCGGCCGGATCGAGACACCGCTCCGCCAGGCCCATCACCCCGCTGAAACTCCACGGATAACTCCCCGCGTCCCGTGCGATGTTGAGCGCGTCGACCACCGCCCGTCCGAGCGGCGCGGCCCACGGCACCCCGCACACCCCGAGCAGCTGGAACGCCTCGGACAATCCGTGGGTCGCGATGAACGCCGCGACCCACTCGGCCCGTTCGGCGGAGCCCAGCGTGCTCAGCAGCCTGGCCCGCTCGGCCAGTGACACCGCCCCCGGGCCCCCGGCCTCCGGCGCCGCGGGTGTCCCGAGCAGCGCCCGTGCCCACCCGGCGTCCCGCTGGCGTACGGCTGCCCGGCACCACGCCGCATGCAGTTCGTTCCGCCAGTCGTCCGCGACCGGCAGCGACACGATCTCCTCGGGCGTCCGCCCACCGAGCCGCCCCGGCCACACCCCCAGCGGCGCCGCCTCCACCAACTGCCCGAACCACCACGAACGTTCCCCCCGCCCCGAGGGCGCCTTCGCTACGACGCCGTCGCGCTCCATGCCAGAGTCGCACTCGTGCGGCGCCTCCACGACGATCGTCGGCCTGTCCAGGGTGTGGTCGACGGCCACGCACGCCCCGGCCCTGACCGCCATCCGCGCCGCCAGCGCCGAATCCGGCAGCGCAGACAGCAACTCCGCCGCCGTGGCCCGTACGTTGCGGCTCCGGTCGGCCAGCGCCTGCTCCAGGAACGGCTCGTCGTCCGCCCCCAGACCGGTCCGCAACGAGTCGAGGAACATCAGCCGGTCCTCGGCCCGCTCGGTCGCCCAGGTCGTCGCGAGCAACTCGCGCGCGGCGGCGGGCTCCCGGGCACGTATCGCCGAAAGGAGGGCCACCCGCTCGGCGAACAGCCCTTCCTCCCAGAGCCGTCGGACGCCCGCGGTGTCCTGCGGCGACGGCAGGGCTGTTCCGCCGCCGGGTGTCGCTCGCAGGGCGAACCGCCAGTCCGGGTTCAGCCGGGCGAGCCAGGTGGCACGCGAACCCGCGAACGCCAGCGCCGCCGGCCGCAGATCCGTACGCCCCCGGGCCGCGTCCAGCAGGGCGGGCAGCAGCTGCGGGGGCGCCGCGTAACCGCGGGCGTTCGCCGTCGCCAGCCACTGCGGCAGCAGCTCCATCAGATCCGGTGCCGTACCCCTGCGGCCGCCGCCGCCCGTGCCCGGCCGGTCGGCGAGCAGCATTGCGAGTCTGCGGGCCGCCGCCGCGGGCAGCGGAGGGCGCGTGTCCTCGGGCGCCGGCTGCGGCCGCTGTGCCGCGCGCGCGGGCCGCAGCCCGGCCCGCCGCCGTACGGTCTCCACGGCCGCCGCGTCCAGCAATGCCACCGGTGCCTCGGGACCGGGCGCGACGCAGGGCGGCGTACGGCGTGCGGTGCCGAGCAGCGCCGAGGTGACGAGCTCCTCCCAGGCGTCCGGCGCGGGAGCGGAGATCTTGTCCATGGGGTTCCTTTCCGTCCGGTCGGGTGCTCGGTCCGTTCCGTTCAGCACAGCGGCACCGCCTCGCCCGCCCCCTCCGGCCAGGCCGTCAGCGGGGTGAAGCCGCGGTGACCGCACTCGCCGAAGACCTTGACCGGGGCGCCGCCCGAGAGCGCGACCAGACGCCACAGGCCCGGGCGGGAACGGGCGGAGGCGGTGAGCGGCAGGGCCGAGTCGCCCTCGGCGTCCGCCAGTTGCCAGGATTCACCGTCCGGGGCCGGTATCACCCCGTCCAGCGTCACGGGGATGGAGTCCAGCCACGGGTCGTCCCGCAGTGCCTCGCCGTAACGGGCGGCCGCCTGTTCGGTCGTCACTCCCGGCGGGCGGGTCGCCGTGGGCACCGGCGGTGCGAACTGCTCGCCGAGCGCCGCCCGCAACTGACCTGTACCGGGATAGGCGGACACCTCCGCCTCCAGCTCAAGACCCACGGGCAGCGCCAGTTCGGGAGCGCGGCCGGCGGCGCCGTAGGAGAGGAGCAGCGCCGTGCGGCCCGAGTCAGTGCCGTGCACCCAGATCCGGCGGGTCGTCAGACGGGTGTCCGCCGTGTCGTACTGGGCGAGGACCAGCCAGCGGTCCCGTATCGCGGGGCCGTCCGCCGAGGCGGGCAGGCCGATCCGGGAACGGACCGTCGACGCGAGGCCGTCGGGCAGCCGCTCGCGGCGCAGCCAGCCCTGGTCGAGGAGGTGGATGAGGGCGCACTCCTCCAGCAGCCGCACCGGCCAGCCCGGACCGGACGAGGGGATTGCGCCCAACTCCCGCACCCGGGCGGCGAGTCCCGGTGCCTGCGCGTCGACCATGCGGGCGGCCGTCTCCTCCCACATGCCGTACCCCGCCTGCTCCGTCCCCGCCAGGCCGCCGCGCAGCAGGTCCGCCAGCCGCTGCTCCAGCTCCGTCGCACCCGCAGTGATCCGCACGGCCCGGCGCTCCGCCCTTCGCCGCGCCGCCTCCGGATCACCGGACCCGTCGGCGGAACCGGCCGCGCCCGCCGATCGCTTCTCCTGCGCGCGCTGCCTTCTCCCCTCTATCCACTGCTCCGCCCAGTCCGGCGTCGGCCCCGGCGGCACCGCTCCCTCCCCGCCCGCCCAGAGCAGCAGCAGCCCGAGCGCGTGCTTGCACGGGAACTTGCGGCTCGGGCAACTGCACTTGTACGCCGGCCCCGCGGCGTCCGCGATGTCGATGACCGTCTGATACGGCTTGCTGCCACTGCCCTTGCACAGCCCCCACACCGTCCCCTCGTCGGAACTCCCCGCCTCGGACCATGGCCCGGCCGCGCCGAGTTTGCTTCCCGCTTTGCGTGACGCGGCGTCAGGCGCCAGTGCCAGCACCTGATCCGCCGTCCAGCGCACCCCCTGCTGAGTCATGACATCGAAGGTAGATCCCCCCACTGACAATCGGCCGCCGGCCGACGTCCGCTCCGACCCCCGTGAGCACGTTTCCGCAGGTCGGATCGCATTGTCAGTGGCGTGGTGCACGGTTGGTGACAGATCCGAACCGGCCGAGCTGGAGGGGGCCTCAGCCATGACTGTGTCTGTTGAACCGACGTCCGTGGAACCGAAGCGGGGGGAACCGGACGAGGCGTTGCGGCCGCATGCCGAGGACGCCTTCGCCGGTGAACTCGCCGCGCTGGCCGCGCAGGACGACCGCCCGCGCCCGGCCCGCTGGAAGCTGTCGCCGTGGGCGGTGGCGACGTATCTGCTCGGCGGCACCCTGCCGGACGGCACGGTGATCACTCCGAAGTACGTGGGCCCGCGCCGGCTCGTCGAGGTCGCCGTCACCACCCTCGCCACCGACCGCGCCCTGCTCCTGCTGGGCGTGCCCGGCACCGCGAAGACCTGGGTCTCCGAGCACCTGGCCGCGGCGGTCAGCGGCGACTCGACCCTGCTCGTGCAGGGCACGGCGGGCACCCCGGAGGAGGCGATCCGCTACGGCTGGAACTACGCCCAACTGCTGGCCAACGGCCCGAGCCGCGACGCCCTCGTGCCCAGCCCCGTGATGCGGGCCATGGCGGAGGGGATGACGGCCCGGGTGGAGGAGCTGACCCGTATCCCGGCCGACGTGCAGGACTCGCTGATCACCATCCTGTCCGAGAAGACGCTGCCGATACCGGAGCTGGGCCAGGAGGTGCAGGCGGTCCGCGGATTCAACCTCATCGCCACGGCCAACGACCGCGACCGTGGGGTCAACGACCTCTCCAGCGCCCTGCGCCGCCGTTTCAACACGGTCGTGCTGCCGCTGCCGGAGAGTGTCGAGGCCGAGGTCGACATCGTCTCGCGCCGCGTCGACCAGATCGGCCGCTCCCTCGACCTGCCGGCCGCGCCCGACGGCGTCGCGGAGATCCGTCGCGTCGTGACGGTCTTCCGCGAGCTGCGCGACGGGATGACGTCCGACGGCCGTACGAAGCTCAAGTCGCCCAGCGGCACGCTGTCGACGGCCGAGGCCATCTCCGTCGTCACCAACGGCCTCGCCCTCGCCGCCCACTTCGGCGACGGCGTCCTGCGGGCCGGAGACGTCGCCGCGGGCATCCTCGGCGCCGTCGTCCGCGATCCGGCGGCCGACCGGGTCATCTGGCAGGAGTACCTGGAGGCGGTCGTCCGCGAGCGGGACGGCTGGAAGGACTTCTACCGGGCCTGCCGGGAAGTGAGCGCGTGAAAGAGGAGCGGGGGCGGGGCCGTACGGGCGGAGAGCCAGGCGGATGCCATGGGGTGATGGGGGCGGGTGGCGACTCGTCATTCGCGGGCGTACGGGGTGTTGGGAAGGGTGGCGGGGCTTCGGCTCGGGCTGCCGGGAATGGTGGCGGGGCCTCGGTTCGGACTCCGGAGGTGGTCGCGAGGGCGTCGGTTCGGACTGCGGGGCCGCGGAGGCAAGGGGGACGGGTGTGACAGAGCTTGAGCGGGACGGCGGCGAGAGCGGGATCGGGACGGTCGTCGAGGACGACTCCAAATGGCCTCGGAGGGGAGGGGGACGGTGTGACGCGCGTGGGTGAGATCGGAAGCGGGGGGACTGCCGACCCCGGGGGGCTCGGTAGCGGAGGGGTTGTAGGCCCCGGAACCTTCGGGAGCGGGGAAGCGAGTGGCTCCGGGGGGTTCCGGAGTGCGGGCACGGCTGGTGGCGGCCAGTCGGGAAGTGGGGGTGTGGTTCGAGGCGGTGTGTCGGGGAGCGAAGGGTGGAGGGGCTCTCGCGCATCAGCCCGAGAGGGAATGGACGGAGGCGGTGTGTCCGGGAGCGGAGGTGTGACCGGTGCCCGTGTTCACGGGAGCCGGGAGGCCGGTGCGGGGCCGTTGCTGCTCGGGGTGCGGCATCACGGGCCCGGGTCGGCGCGGTCCGTGCGGGCGGCGTTGGACGCGGCCCGGCCCCGGGTCGTGTTGATCGAGGGGCCGCCCGAGGCCGACGCGTTGATCCCGCTGGCCGCCGAGGAGGACATGCGACCGCCGGTGGCTCTCCTCGCCCATGCCGTGGACGAGCCCGGCCGTTCCGCGTTCTGGCCGCTCGCCGAGTTCTCCCCGGAGTGGGTGGCGATCCGCTGGGCGCTGGACCACGAGGTCCCGGCCCGTTTCATCGACCTGCCGGCGACGCACACGTTGGCGTGGGGGAGGGACGAGGGGGACGAAGGCCGGGCGGGCCGACCGGACGACCCCGCCGACGGGATGCCGGAGGCGAGTCGGTCCGAGGCGCCTGGTGGGGAGGGCACGGACGGGACGGTGAAGACAGGTACCGCGGCGTCGGACGCGAGCGGTCCCGACCCCTCGGATGTTCACGGCACCGGCCCGTCCGGCGATGACGCTGCGCAGGACGAGCCCGCCGTTCACGTCGCCGTCCGTGTCGATCCGCTCGGCGTGCTCGCCGAGGCCGCCGGATACGACGATCCCGAGCGGTGGTGGGAGGACGTCGTGGAGCACCGGGGGACGGGGCAGGGGGACGTGTTCGAGCCGTTCACCGTGCTGGAAGAGGCGATGGGGGTGCTGCGGGAGACGTACGGAACCGGCGGACACGACCGGGACCTCGTGCGCGAGGCGTACATGCGGCTCCAGATGCGGGCGGCGCAGCGGGAGTTCGGGGACGACGTGGCCGTGGTGTGCGGGGCCTGGCACGTGCCCGCGCTGCGGCGGAAGAGCACGGTCGCCGCCGACAAGGCGCTGTTGAAGGGGCTCCCCAAGGTCAAGGCGGACATGACGTGGGTGCCGTGGACGTACCGCAGGCTCTCGCGGCACAGCGGCTACGGCGCGGGGATCGACTCGCCCGGCTGGTACGGGCACCTGTTCGGCGCACCGGACCGGCCCGTCGAGCGGTGGCTGACCAAGGTGGCGGGGCTGCTGCGGGACGAGGACCGGCCCGTGTCCTCGGCACACGTCATCGAGGCCGTGCGGCTGGCCGAGACGCTGGCGGCGATGCGTGGCCGTCCCCTGCCCGGCCTGAGCGAGACGACCGACGCGGTGCGGGCGGTGATGTGCGAGGGCTCGGACGTGCCGTTGGCGCTGGTGCACGACCGGCTGGTGGTGGGGGACGTCCTGGGGGAGGTGCCGCAGGCGGCGCCCGCGGTCCCGTTGCAGCGCGACCTCGACCGGATCCAGCGGCGGCTCCGGCTCAAACCGGAGGCGCTGGAGCGGGAGTTGGAGCTCGATCTGCGCAAGGAGAACGACGCCGAACGCAGCAGGCTGCTGCACCGGCTGCGGCTGCTGGGCGTGGCGTGGGGTGAGCCGGCGGCCTCGCGGGGGAGTACGGGCACGTTCCGGGAGACATGGCGGCTGCGGTGGGAGCCGGAGCTGTCGGTGCGGATCGCCGAGGCGGGGGTGTGGGGCACCACCGTCCTCTCCGCCGCGACGGCCAAGGCGGAGGCGGACGCCGTCTCCGCGTCCGGGCTCGCCGATGTCACCGCTCTCGCCGAGCGCTGCCTGCTGGCCGAACTCCCGGACGCCCTGCCCACGGTGATGCAGATCCTCGCCGACCGTGCCGCGCTGGACGCGGACGTCGGCCATCTCGCCCAGGCACTGCCGGCCCTCGTCCGTTCCCTGCGCTACGGCGATGTGCGCGGCACCGGCACCGGCGCGCTGACGGAGGTCGCGGCAGGTCTCGCCGAGCGGGTCTTCGTCGGCCTGCCCCCGGCCTGTGTCGCGCTGGACGCGGAGGCGGCGGAGGAGATGCGACGTCATGTGGACGCCGTCCATGTATCGGTGGGGCTGCTGGGCGAGGTGGCGGCCCCGGGACAGGACCCGCCGGGGACTTCAGGGCAGGGTGGCGGCGACGCGAGTGGCCCTTCAGCGACCGTAACGGGGAAGGACGGCCGGGGCGGCACGTCGGCCGTACCGGGACAGGGCCTTCCGGCTGCCACCGCCGTGCCCGGGCCGGACGACAGGGAGGACGCCCCGGCCCCGCCCCCGGCCCACCGCGGCCTCCGTGGCCGTTGGCAGGCCGTGCTCAAGGTGTTGTCCCTGCGGGACACCGTGCCCGGTGTCCTTCGGGGACGGGCCGTGCGGCTGCTGCTGGACGACGGGGAGTTGGCGCAGGACGAGGCGGCGCGGCTCATGGGTCTCGTGCTCTCGCCGGGGACGGCGCCGGGGGACGCGGCCGCGTGGATCGAGGGCTTCGTCGGTGGTGGGTCCGGCGGCGGGATGCTTCTCTTGCACGACGAGCGGCTGCTCGGACTTGTCGACGCCTGGCTGACCGGGGTTCCGGCGGAGGCGTTCACCGATGTGCTGCCGCTGCTGCGGCGCACGTTCTCGGCGTACGAGCCGGGAGTACGCCGGACGCTGGGCGAGCTGGTCCGGCGAGGGCCGGGACAGCGGGGGAGGGCAGCCGGGGCGGGGGCCGGGATACCGGGCTTCGGGGCCGACCTCGACGGCGACCGGGCGGACGCCGTGCTGCCGGTGATGCGGCTGCTGCTCGGCCTGGACGACGACCACGACGACCACGACGACTACGACGACGATGTGGCGAACGCCGACGACAACGACCTTGCGGGGGTGGCGGGATGATGACCGAGGTATCCGGGACTCCGGGAGGCGGGGGCGACAGGACGGCCACCGCTGTCGGGGGCGGGCGCGGAGACGCGCCCGGGCACAGGGCCGGGTTCCGGGCCGAACACGGCCCGGTGGCGAGCGTGGCCGTGGTCCCGCTCTGGGAGCGGTTCCGGACGGGAGCTCGGGCATGACGACCGAGCCGAACGACCTGACGACGCCGGAGACAGCCCCTACGGACGAGCGGCTGCGGCGCTGGCGGCTTGTGCTGGGTGGGGAGGCGGCCGATGGGACCGGGTGCACGCTCGGTGGGCAGGATGCCGCGATGGACGGGGCGTTGACCGCGCTCTACGGCAGGGGGGACGGGAAGGGGCAGGCGGGGAAGGACCGTTCGGCGGGGCTCGGGGCCTCGGCGCCGTCGGTGGCGCGGTGGCTCGGGGACATCCGGACGTACTTCCCCTCCTCCGTCGTCCAGGTCATGCAGCGGGACGCCATCGACCGGCTCGGGCTGTCCACCCTGCTCCTCGAGCCGGAGATGCTGGAGGCGGTGGAGGCCGACGTGCACCTGGTCGGCACGCTGCTTTCGCTCAACAAGGCGATGCCGGAGACGACGAAGGAGACGGCACGCGCCGTCGTGCGCAAGGTCGTCGAGGACCTGGAGAAGCGGCTCGCCAGTCGCACCCGCGCCACGCTCACCGGTGCCCTCGACCGCAGCGCCCGGATCAGTCGGCCGCGCCACCACGACATCGACTGGAACCGCACGATCTCGGCCAACCTCAAGCACTACCTCCCCGAGTACCGGACGATCGTGCCGGAGCGGCTGATCGGATACGGCAGGGCCTCCCGGTCGGTGAAGAAGGAGGTCGTCCTCTGCATCGACCAGTCGGGGTCGATGGCCGCGTCCGTCGTCTACGCGTCCGTGTTCGGGGCGGTGCTGGCCTCCATGCGGTCGATCGACACGCGGCTCGTCGTCTTCGACACCGCGGTCGTCGACCTCACCGACCAACTCGACGACCCGGTGGACGTGCTGTTCGGTACCCAGCTCGGCGGCGGCACGGACATCAACCGGGCGCTGGCGTACTGCCAGTCGCAGATCACCCGGCCGGCGGAGACGGTGATGGTGCTGATCAGCGACCTCTACGAGGGCGGCATACGCAACGAGATGCTCAAGCGGGTCGCGGCGATGAAGGCGTCCGGCGTGCAGTTCGTGACGTTGCTCGCGCTGTCGGACGAGGGGGCGCCCGCCTACGACCGGGAGCACGCGGCCGCGCTCGCCGCGCTGGGCGCACCGGCCTTCGCCTGCACTCCCGACCTGTTCCCGGAGGTGATGGCGGCGGCCATCGAGAAGCGGCCGCTTCCGATACCCGACCCGGTGTGAACCCAGGACGCCCGTTGGTGATTTGTCGACCGGGTGACCTGCGGCTTCGCCCAACAAAACGGACATGACCACGCATCGGTAACAGGGGACTTGCGCGACCTCGGGCACCCCGTGCAAGGATCGGCTTCCCCATAGTCTTCACCCTTCCCGACCTTTCCCTTTCGCCTCCGTTCCGCTCCATTCCGTTTCCCTTCGCTTCGTTCCGTCGCACGGAAGGACCCGCCCCCTCTTGACCTGGTCAGCAGCCTTTCCCGGTGCCGCGGTGCGCGTGCTGCGCGCGGCGATCGGGCGGCGTGCGCTGCAAGTGGGCTTGCTGGTGGGTGGGTTGTTCGTGCTCGGCTTCCTCTGCGGGGAGCAGGCACATGCGGCCGACGGCATCGGGGCGTTGCCGGGGAAGGCGGCCGGTCAGCTGGTGAAACCGTCGGCCGAGCCGATGGCCGAGCACACGGCCACACCGAAGGACACCGCCACACCTACACCCAAGGACACCGTCACACCCACACCCAAGGACGCCGCCACACCCACGTTCACGGACACGGCAAAGGGCAGCTCTCCGCAGCCGGTTGCCCCCGAGCCCGACGCCGACGCCCTCATCCACCCGGCCGGCGACAAGGTTCTCCGTCCGGTGGCCGAGGACGTGGTCGGGGCCGTGGTCGGCGGTGTCGTGCGGCCGGTCGGTGATCTGGTCGAGACGGTGACCACGGGGTTGACCGAGACAGTCGGGATACCGGCGGGGTCCACCCCGCCGGGGTGGCCGACACTGCCGTCGTTCCCGGAGTCCCCGTCGTGGCCGACCCTGCCCACGGTGCCGGGTCTCCCGACGATGCCGGGCCTGCCCGGGATCCCGGGTGGGACTCTGCCCGCGCCCGCGCCGGTCACCTCTGCGCCGCAGCCCCAGCCAGGTGATCGCGCGGCGACGCATCCGGCCGACGACGAGGGTTCCGTGGGCGACGGCGCCGTCTACGGGCCGCGGTTCGCCGGTCACGGCACCGTGACCGAGGCCGCCGCGCACCCCTCCACCCACCGCACCACCCCCTCCACCAGCCACGCGCCCGCGCACCAGGTGCCCTCCGACAACCACGGCGGAGCCCTGGGCGGCAAGTCGGCAGTGGACAACGGCTCGTCGCGACACGGCGACGCGCATGCCGTCACCCTCGACAACCGGGCGCCGCTGCGGCTCGTGCCCGGTGCTGCCGCGAGCGTCGACGCGGCCGGGACCCGGGACAGGCACCGGGACATCCCCGTCTTCCCCGGCTAGGGCAGACCTTCCCCCGCCGCTGACCTGCCGCGCGGGGGCGGAACAGGTCTGCCCCAGCCGTTCGGACCCCCCAGTTCTCCTTAGATCTCCGGACGGATCCCCCTGGAGCCTCGTGGCTCGTGGCTCCGGATGTCCCCTGCCTCTCCAGGCACCCAAGCACCCCAAGATCCAGGGATCTGACGCACTCATGAACAAGAACATCCGCCGTTCCATCGTCATAGCCGCCGGTGTCACCGGTGCGTGGGCACTCGGTTCCGCCGTGGCCAGCGCTGACGAACTCCCGGCCACCTCCCTCTCCGCGACGGACACGGCGACGGACACGGCGACGGACACCGCGACCGACACCGCGTCCGACACGAACACCACCGTCACCGGCACCCTCGCCACCGTCACCGACACCCTCGACGGCACGGTCGACGGCGTCCTCTCCGACGTCACCACCACCGTCGCCGACACCACCGGCACCGCGCGGAAGGCGACCGCCGACACCACCGAGCAGGCCCACCGTCACATGGACACGAAGGTCACGGTCCCGGAGGTGTCCCAGACCGCTGGGGCCAAGGCGTCCAAGGTGAAGGGCGCCGCGGCCATCCAGGGCGCGAAGGCGGCCCGGGCCGCGCAGGCCGAGGCGAAGGCCAACGCCGCGCAGGCCGCCGCCGTCAAGGCCTCCGACGTCGCCGCGCCCACCGCGCCGAGCGCACCCACCGCACCCCAGCACGGCGTCGACTACCTCTTCGGCCCCCTCTCGGCCTTCGCCCCCGAAGTGGAGCGGGCCCTGGCCGGCGCCCAGACGAAGCTGCAGGGCGTCCAGTCGGCGGCCCGTTCGCACGCGCAGGGCGTCGACGGCGTCGTACGGACGAAGAAGCAGCACACCGTCGCGGGTGCGGGTCGCACCGCGGCGGGCGCGACCGGCGCCACGCACGCCACGCTCGCCGGAGCGCAGGGCCGGATCGCCGGCGTCTCCGCCACGACCGGGGCCGAGGCCACCGCCGTCACGGCCACCGCCGAGGCCACGGCCTCCTCCGTCCCGAGCCACCTCACCGGCACGGTGGACGGCGTCCGTCGGCAGGCCGTCGGCACCGTCGCGGGCGTCCCCGGAACCGTCACCCCCGTAGTCGACCAGACGGTCGCCGCGGTCGTGCCGCCCGTCGTGACCGCCGCCGTGCACGGAGTGGTGCCCGTCGCCACGCAGGCGGTGGACGGCGTCGTGCCGGTCGCCGAAGGGGTGGCACCCGCCGTCGGACGGACCGTGGGCGGGGTGACCCCGGTCGCCACCGGCGCGGTGGGCGGCGTGACGCCGGTAGCCGAAGGGGCTGTGGACGGGGTCGCGCAGAGCGCCGGGCACGCCGTGGGTGCCGCGACCGCGCTGGCGTACGGAGTCGTCGGGGACGTGTCCCCGGTCGTGGACGCCGCCGTGCAGGGCGTGCGGCCCGTCGTCGGCGGCGCGGTCACCGGAGTCGGGGGGATCCAGCACGGCGTGGCCGCGTACGCCACCGGCACGGTCGCGGGCGTGCTCCCGGTCGTCGACGGGGTCGTCGCCGACGTGCCGCCCTACGCCACCGGTCTCGTCGGGCAGGTCGCCCAGGACACCACCGACGCCGTGCTGCCCCCGGTCGTGAACACCGCCGTGCACGGCGTGGTGCCGGTCGCCGGGCAGGCCGTCGCGGACGCGACCACCCTGGCGTACGGCGTCACGGGGGACGTCCACCCCTTCGCGACCGGAGTCGTCGGCGACGTCGCGCCGCTCGCGTACGGCGTCGCCGGACACACCACCGACCTGGCGTACGGCGTCACGGGTGAGGTCCCGTCCTTCGCGCACGGTGTCACCGGGGCCGTCCAACCGGTCGTCGACACCGTGACCCGGACGGTCGAGCCGGTCGCCGACAGTGCCACGGCGCTGGCGTACGGCGTCACGGGCGACGTCACGCCCTTCGCGTACGGCGTCGTCGGGGAGGCCGCTCCCGTCGTCGGGCAGGTCGGCCCCTTCGCCGGGAATCTGACCGGGACCGTCCAGGACACCGCCGGACCGCTCGCCGGGCACGCCGTCACCGGCGTCCAGGGCGTGGCCGAGTCCTTCACGCCGGGTTACGCGCAGGACATCCAGTACCGCGCCTGAGCGTCACCCGCCGAACGACTCCGTGAGGTGACGGACCCCGGACGGCCGAAAGCCGTCGGTCTGTCCCGCCGGAACCTCACGGACGGGGCGCAGCGGTCCCCATTGGGGTGGGGATCGACCGCCCAGGCCCCTTGGAAAAGGGGCTGTACAAAGGGCCTCACCGGGTCGACCCCAACCCGGTGAGGCCCTTCCCCATGCCTCGTGGAAGCGTCCCGGCACCCTCACACGCGGCACGCCGTGCCAGTGAGCGCGGCATCATGTGACAGGTATCACCGCTCAGGTGTGACCCTCGATTTAGGGGCCTCCCGCAAGCAGCGATAACCTGCGAGACGGACATGCCGCGCGCTCGGACACCGTGTGCGCCTCCCTTGTGACAGACACGGTCGGACGTCACGTTGCCCTCGCGGCACGCCCACGCAGACAACGAACCGCGAGATCACTGATAGGGACGGAAGCGCGTGGACCTGTTCGAGTACCAGGCGAGGGACCTCTTCGCCAAGCACGATGTACCGGTGCTGGCCGGTGAAGTCATCGACACGCCTGAGGCGGCCCGCGCAGCCACCGAGCGCCTCGGTGGCAAGTCCGTCGTCAAGGCCCAGGTGAAGGTCGGCGGCCGTGGCAAGGCCGGCGGCGTCAAGCTCGCCGCCACCCCGGACGAGGCCGTCGCCCGGGCGACGGACATCCTCGGCATGGACATCAAGGGCCACACGGTCCACAAGGTGATGCTCGCCGAGATGGCTCCGGAGATCGTGGAGGAGTACTACGTCTCCTTCCTCCTCGACCGTGCCAACCGCACCTTCCTCTCCATCGCGTCCGTCGAGGGCGGCATGGAGATCGAGGAGGTGGCGGAGACCCGCCCCGAGGCCGTCGCCAAGACGCCGATCGACGCCAACGTGGGCGTGACCCCCGACGTCGCCCGCCAGATCGTCGAGGCCGCGAAGTTCCCGGCCGAGGTCGCCGACAAGGTCGCCGACGTGCTGGTCAAGCTCTGGAAGACCTTCATCGAAGAGGACGCGCTCCTCGTCGAGGTCAACCCGCTGGCCAAGGTCGCCTCCGGTGACATCCTCGCCCTCGACGGCAAGGTGTCGCTGGACGAGAACGCCGAGTTCCGCCACCCCGACCACGAGGTGCTCCAGGACAAGGCCGCGGCCAACCCGCTCGAGGCCGCCGCCAAGGAGAAGAACCTCAACTACGTCAAGCTCGACGGCGAGGTCGGCATCATCGGCAACGGCGCGGGTCTCGTCATGAGCACCCTGGACGTCGTCGCGTACGCCGGTGAGGCCCACGGCGGCGTCAAGCCCGCCAACTTCCTCGACATCGGCGGCGGCGCGTCCGCGGCCGTGATGGCGAACGGCCTGGAGATCATCCTGGGCGACCCCGACGTCAAGTCGGTCTTCGTCAACGTCTTCGGCGGCATCACCGCGTGCGACGAGGTCGCCAACGGCATCGTGCAGGCGCTGCAGCTGCTCAAGGACAAGGGCGAGGACGTCACCAAGCCCCTCGTCGTCCGCCTCGACGGCAACAACGCCGAGCTGGGTCGCAAGATCCTCTCCGACGCCAACCACCCGCTGGTGCAGCGCGTGGACACCATGGACGGCGCGGCCGACAAGGCCGCCGAGCTCGCGGCTGCGAAGTAAGGAAGAGGGACAGACACAGCCATGGCTATCTTCCTCAACAAGGACAGCAAGGTCATCGTCCAGGGCATGACCGGTGCCACGGGCATGAAGCACACCAAGCTCATGCTGGCCGACGGCACGAACATCGTCGGCGGTGTGAACCCCCGTAAGGCGGGCACGTCCGTCGACATCGACGGCAACGAGATCCCGGTCTTCGGCACGGTCGCCGAGGCGATCGAGAAGACGGGCGCGAACGTGTCCGTCCTCTTCGTACCGCCGGCCTTCGCCAAGGCCGCCGTCGTCGAGGCCATCGACGCCGAGATCCCCCTCGCGGTCGTCATCACCGAGGGCATCGCGGTCCACGACTCGGCGGCGTTCTACGCGTACGCCGTGTCGCAGGGCAACAAGACCCGGATCATCGGCCCGAACTGCCCCGGTCTCATCACCCCGGGCCAGTCGAACGCCGGCATCATCCCCGGCGACATCACCAAGCCGGGCCGCATCGGCCTGGTCTCGAAGTCCGGCACGCTGACGTACCAGATGATGTACGAGCTGCGGGACATCGGCTTCTCGTCCGCCGTCGGCATCGGTGGCGACCCGATCATCGGTACGACGCACATCGACGCGCTCGCCGCGTTCGAGGCCGACCCCGACACCGACCTGATCGTCATGATCGGTGAGATCGGTGGCGACGCCGAGGAGCGTGCGGCCGCGTTCATCGCGGAGAACGTGAAGAAGCCGGTCGTCGGCTACGTCGCGGGCTTCACCGCGCCCGAGGGCAAGACCATGGGCCACGCCGGCGCCATCGTCTCCGGTTCCTCCGGCACGGCCGCCGCGAAGAAGGAGGCCCTCGAGGCCGCGGGCGTCAAGGTCGGCAAGACGCCGACGGAGACGGCGAAGCTGGCGCGGGAGATCCTGGCCGGCTGAGTTACCCAGCCGTACGTTGATGGGCTCGCTCCGTGGGTTGGGGCGGGCCCATCAGCACGTCTGGGGGCGGGTGCGGGTGCGTTGTGGCTGGTCGCGCCCCGCGGCGGAGCCGCTGATGTCACAGCCCCGCGCCCCTGGGTGGGTGCGGTCAACGCATGTCCAGCTGTACCCACCTAGGGGTGCCCCCAGTCAACGACCGACCGGTACCAGCCTCTCCGGACCGCTCGCCGTCTCCTCCCGCAGCTTCTTCCGCAGTTTCGTCTCCGCCTCCGACAGCGGCCCCGGCGCCACCCGCGCCGGCACTCCCTGCACCTCCGCCCCCGGCGCGATCGGCGGCTCGTAATGCGTCGGAGCCGTCCGCACCGTGAGCGCTGTCGTGCCGATCAGGGCGACCGTGAACGCGATCGCGGCCCTGGTCCACAAGCGTGCCCGGCGTTCACTTCCGGTCCGCACCGCGGGCGGCTGCGCGGCACGCAACCGCTCCCTGGAGGCCAGCGAGACCAGGCGGTCGTGCAGGTCGGACGGGTCCGCCAGGTCGGGAAGCCGTGCCGCGATCGCCGCGCGCGCGTTCATCAGCCGGTTCGCCGTCGCCGGGGTGCTCGCCTCCGTCTCCGCCGCCGTCTCCGGAAGATCGAGGCCTACGCCGTCGTACAGCAGGAGGGTGCGCCGCTGTGACGGCGGGAGTTGCATGAGTACGGTCATCAGCGCGCGGTCGGACGGGTCGGTGACGGGTGTCTCGGGGCCGCGGTGGCGGGGGCGGAAACGGTGCCAGGGAGAGAGGGCGTACTCGTACGTCATGATCCGTACCCAGCCCGCCGGATCCCGGTCCACCGCCACCTCGGGCCAGCGCTGCCAGGCGAGTTGAAAGGCCCGCTCGACCGACTCGCGGGCGAGCTCACGGCGCCCGGTGAGCAGGTAGGCCTGCCGGACGAGTGCCGGAGCGCAGAAGGCGTACAGCGCGTCGAAGGCCTGAGCGGGTGTCAGGGGGGTGGCAGGGAGCTCCTCGTGCTCCTGCTGAGGAACCGTCACAAGGCGCCCCTTCGTACGAAAAAGTACATAGATGTATATTGAGCGACACATCGGAGCTTCGCCTGTTACGACGGGAAAGCGCGTGTCGTTGGGAGCATGGCGGTCGTGATCCAGACGACCGCTCGCCGAACCTCGTTGCCGCCCCTGCTCGCCCGTCTGCGCGATCGAACGCCCGGCTTGGCCGCCGGTCTCCTGGGTGGTGCGGTGGCCGCCGGACTGGGGCTCGGTTCGTTCGCCGTGCTCGTGATCATGCTGTGGATCAGCTCGCCCTATCCCGACAGTGGACCGGGTGGCGCGCTGCACGTGGCCGCGGCCCTGTGGCTGTTCGCGCACGGGGTCGAGCTGGTCCGGACGGGCACCCTCTCCGGGGCTCCGGCGCCTGTGGGCGTCACCCCGTTGCTGCTGCTGGCGCTGCCGTTGTGGCTGGTGCACCGGGCGGCGCGGGACGCGGCCTCGGAGGACGAGGAGTCGCCGGCGGCTTCCGGGCGGACCGCGTGGGCGGGGGTCGTGCTCGGGTACCTCCCGGTCGCCGCGGCCGCCGCGCTCTACGCGTCCGGCGGGGCGCTGCGGCCCTCCTGGGTGTGGACCTGCGCGTGCCTGCCGGTCCTCGTCATGGGCGCGGCCGGCGTGGGGGTGTGGACGGCGTACGGCCGTCCCTCCGACGCCGTGGACGGAGTGCTGGTGCCGCTGCCCCGGGGGCTGCGGCGGTTTGTCCCCGGGGCGGAAGCCCGGGCCCGGCTCGCTGTGGCGGCACGAGCCGCGGGCGCCGGGATCTCCGTGCTCGTCGGGGGCGGGGCGGTGCTGCTGGGGGTGTCGCTGGTGGCGCACGGCGCGGCGACGCGGATCTCCTTTCTGCACCTGACGGAGGGCTGGTCGGGACGGTTCGCCGTCCTGCTGCTGTGTCTGGCGCTGGTGCCCAACGCCGCGGTGTGGGCGGCGGGTTACGCCGTCGGGCCCGGGTTCGTCCTGGGCGCGGGGCATGTGGTGGGGCCGCTGTCGTCGGACCCCGCACCGACGCTGCCGCCGTTCCCGCTGCTGGCCGCGGTGCCGGAGGCGGGGCCCGGGGGGCCGCCGCACTGGGCGGTGGGGGTGGTGCCGGTGGTGGCCGGGGTGGTGGTGGGGTGGTTCGTGGGGCGGGCCCCGGCCGCGGGGCGGTCGCGGGGGCGGACGGCGGGCGCGGTGTGCTGGGCGGCGGTGCTGTGCGCCGGGGCGGTCGCCCTGCTGGCCGTGCTGGCCGGCGGGCCATTGGGGGTGGGGACGCTGGCTCGGTTCGGGCCGGTGTGGTGGCAGGTCGGTGCAGCGGTGGCGGGCTGGATCGCGGGGGTGGGGCTTCCGGTGGCGCTGGCGGTACGAGCCTGGCGGGGCCGCTCGCGAGGCGGGCCGCGGCAGTGGGTGCCGGTCCCCAGGCTCTCGGGGCGCAAGGCGACGGGCGGGGCTGGGACCTCCCCGGGTGCCGCCCCTGGGAACTCCCCGGGTGCCGCGCCTGGAACCGCTCCCGGGACCGGCTTTGGGTCCACCCCCGGGTCCGGCTTTGGGACCTCCGCCGGGACCGGCGTTGGGGCCTCCCCCCGGACCGGCCTTGGGAACCTCCCGGGGGCCGCCGCTGCAACCGCTCCCGGGACCGGCTTTGGGTCCACCCCCGGGACTACCCCCGGGACCTCCCCCGTGACCGCCTCCCGGACCGGCCCCGGGACCTCTCCCAGGACCACTCCCGGGTCCGGCCCGGTGGGGGCGAGTGGCCCGCAGGACCACACCTACGGCAAGGACGGCACCTACGATCCCCACGACCAGGACGGCCCCTACGACCCCCACGACCAGGACGACACCGACGAGCCGTACGACTTCCTGCCCGCCGCGCCCCACACGGACCCGGTGCCTTCGCCGGCGCCCTGGTACGACGACACGTCGCGCGAGACCCGCTGGGCTGTCCTGAAGGAGGCGTCCATGCCACCGGAGGCATCCCCGGAGAAGCCCCCGCCCCCGCCACCGCCCACCGACTGACCCGTCAGCCGCTCTCGCTCAGCAGGCCCCGGAATTGCTTCGGGAGCAGGTCCGCGCACGCCTGCTCCGCCTGGTTGGTGAGGGCGTCGTTCGTGCAGGTGTAGTAGTCGTCGTAGACGAGCCGCGCGGTGAAGATCCCCGCCACCATGGTGATGGCCAGGGAGGCGGTGACCAGGCCGCTCACCGCCGCGGTGGTCTGGGGGCGGGCCGACTGGGGCGGAGCAGGCGTGTCGGGGTCCGGGGTGCGGGGCTTGGCACGCAGCGCGCTGATGCCCCAGTACAGGGCCAGGGCACCCAGGAGCAGGGCCGGATACAGCCAGCCGAAGAGGGCGAAGAAGAAGGCCCACATGCCGGAGAGCAGGGCGTAGCGGGCGCGGCGCTGGGCGGGGTCCGTCGGGTCCCAGCGCAGGCCCGGACCCGCGTTGCCCTGGCCCTCCGGGCCGCCGCCGGGGCCGGCGCCCGGGCGCTCGCCGAAGCCGCCGTCGGAGCGGCCCGGCTGGCGGTCGCTCCACTGACTGCCCCACGGGGTGCGCCCTCGGGCGCCGTCGTCCTGGCCGCCGTCCGAGCCCTCGGGGCGGCGGGGCTGCCACGGGCGGTCCGGGGTGCCCTCCGGCGGCGGCGCGAAGGGGTTGTCGTCCTCGGCCGCACCGCCCCGCCCCTCGTCGTTCTTCTTGTCGGAGGAAGGAGCGTCCGGCGGCGAGGCGGGCTGCTCCCGCAGCAGCATGCCGCTGCGCTCCCCTCCCTGCACCGACTGCGGGGGGAGCGTGAGGAGTCGCAGGCTGCGGTCCGACATCAAGTGAGCGTCTTCCCCTTGAAGGATGTGACTTGCACGGCGTGGATGGAACGGATCGGTGGGCCCGTCGGCGCGAGCCTCACCCGGTGAACGCACCGCGCACCACCCGCGTTCCCGGACCGGTCCCTCCCAGACGCTACCTTCCGGCCACGCCCCCGTCCCGTGGGGGCCTGCCGGTGTGCCGGTATCGTTGCTGACGTTCGGCCGCTTCGTAGACTTCCCCGTATCCCGGGGCTCGAAGCATTCGTACGACCGTACAAACGCTCCCCCGAGAAAGGGCCCCGCCGTGGCCGCCAAGCCCGTGGCCGAGCAGGCCAGGCCGGTCAAGCGACTGGTCGTGCTGGTCTCCGGATCCGGTACGAACCTCCAGGCGCTCCTTGACGCCATCGAGACGACCGGCGCGGCGGCCTACGGTGCCGAGATCG
This sequence comes from Streptomyces sp. NPDC050759, assembly GCF_044456945.1. Lineage (NCBI taxonomy): Bacteria > Bacillati > Actinomycetota > Actinomycetes > Kitasatosporales > Streptomycetaceae > Streptomyces > Streptomyces sp. NPDC050759. The sequence continues at coordinate 60,286 of NZ_JBITGI010000017.1, forward strand.
TGGCCGTCGGGGCGGACCGCGAGAACATCGAGGGGCTCGCGCGGGCCGAACGGGCCGGGATTCCCACCTTCGTCCGCAAGGTCAAGGACTTCGAGACCCGCGAGGAGTGGGACGCCGCCCTCGCCGAGGCCGTCTCCGCGTACGAACCCGACCTCGTGGTGTCCGCCGGGTTCATGAAGATCGTGGGCAAGGAGTTCCTCGCGCGCTTCGGCGGGCGGTTCGTGAACACCCACCCCGCGCTGCTGCCGAGTTTTCCGGGGGCCCACGGAGTGCGCGACGCGCTCGCGTACGGAGCCAGGGTCACCGGCTGCACCGTCCACTTCGTCGACGACGGCGTCGACACCGGACCGATCATCGCCCAGGGCGTGGTGGAGATCCGGGACGAGGACGACGAGAGCGCTCTGCACGAGCGCATCAAGGAAGTCGAGCGAAGGCTGCTCGTCGAGGTCGTGGGGCGGCTCGCCCGCAACGGCTATCGCATTGAGGGACGAAAGGTAGTTATCCAGTGACCGCCGAGAGCATCGAGAGCGGCAAGCGGGCCATCCGTCGCGCGCTCGTCAGCGTCTACGACAAGACCGGGCTCGAAGAGCTGGCCCGCGGGCTGCACGAAGCCGGCGTCGAACTCGTCTCCACCGGGTCCACCGCGGGCCGTATCGCCGCCGCCGGCGTCCCCGTCACCAAGGTCGAGGAGCTCACCGGTTTCCCCGAGTGCCTGGACGGCCGCGTCAAGACCCTGCACCCGCGCGTGCACGCCGGCATCCTCGCCGACCTGCGGCTGGACAGCCACCGCGACCAGCTCGCCGAGCTGGGCGTCGAGCCGTTCGACCTCGTCGTCGTGAACCTCTACCCGTTCCGCGAGACCGTCGCCTCCGGTGCGAGCCCCGACGAGTGCGTCGAGCAGATCGACATCGGCGGCCCGTCCATGGTGCGCGCCGCCGCGAAGAACCACCCGTCGGTCGCCGTCGTCACCAGCCCCGAGCGGTACGCGGACGTCCTGGCCGCGGTCAAGGACGGGGGCTTCGATCTCACCACCCGCAAGCGCCTCGCCGCCGAGGCCTTCCGGCACACCGCCGAGTACGACATCGCGGTGGCGAGCTGGTTCGCCAGCGCCTACGCCCCCGTGGACGAGTCGCTCTTCCCCGACTTCCTCGGCGCCACCCTGGAGCGTCGCAGCACCCTGCGCTACGGCGAGAACCCGCACCAGCCCGCCGCGCTCTACGTCGACGGCACGGGAGTCGGTCTCGCCGAGGCCGAGCAGCTGCACGGCAAGGAGATGTCGTACAACAACTACACGGACACGGATGCCGCCCGCCGTGCCGCGTACGACCACACCGAGCCGGCCGTCGCGATCATCAAGCACGCCAACCCCTGCGGCATCGCGGTCGGCACGGACGTCGCCGAGGCGCACCGCAAGGCACACGCGTGTGACCCGCTGTCGGCCTTCGGTGGCGTCATCGCCGTCAACCGGCCGGTCAGCAAGGAGATGGCGGAGCAGGTCGCCGAGATCTTCACCGAGGTCATCGTCGCGCCCGACTACGAGGACGGCGCCCTCGAAGCCCTCGCCAAGAAGAAGAACCTCCGGGTCCTGAAGGCCCCGGCAGCGCCCGCGCACCCCGCCGAGGTCAAGCCCATCGACGGCGGCGCGCTCCTCCAGGTCACCGACCGCCTCCAGGCCGAGGGCGACGACCCGGCGAACTGGACCCTGGCGACCGGCGAGGCCCTGAGCGCGGACGAGCTCGGCGAGCTCGCCTTCGCCTGGCGGGCCTGCCGGGCCGTCAAGTCCAACGCCATCCTCCTCGCCAAGGACGGCGCCTCGGTCGGTGTCGGCATGGGGCAGGTCAACCGGGTCGACTCCGCGAAGCTGGCCGTCGAGCGGGCCGGCGCCGAGCGCGCGCAGGGCTCGTACGCCGCCTCGGACGCCTTCTTCCCGTTCCCGGATGGCCTGGAGGTCCTCCTGGAGGCCGGTGTGAAGGCGGTCGTCCAGCCGGGCGGCTCGGTCCGTGACGAACTCGTCGTCGAGGCCGCGAAGAAGGCCGGCGTCACGATGTACTTCACGGGGACGCGGCACTTCTTCCACTGACGGACACCGCACCGGGCGGCGCCGCGGTCGACACCTATGTCGAACTACGCAGCGCCGACCACGTGTTGGGCCCCACCTGCCCGTCCACCTCCAGCCCCTTGGCGCTCTGGAACTGCTTGACCGCCGACTGGGTGTCCTTGCCGAACTCGCCGTCCACGCCCGAACCGCCCACGCTGTAGCCGCGCTTGCTGAGCATGCACTGCACCTGCACGACCCGCTGGCCCTTGTCGCCGTAGTCGGTAAGTTCGGTGCCCGAGTAGTAGGTGCAGCCGGAGATCCAGGCGGGGGTGGCCGGGGGCGCCGCGGTCTTGGTCACCGTGGCGGTGGGAGTGGGGGCGGAGCTGTGTCCGCCGCCCGCGCTGCCGCCCTTCCGGGTGGCTGTCGCGGACGGCGTGCTGTCCGGTGCGCTGCTGCTCTTCTCGGGGGCGGCCGTCTGCGGCTCGCTCTTGTCCTTCTTCTTCTCGCCGGCGTCCGTGCCGGAGGGTGAGGCGGAGGCGCCGGTCCCGGAAGAGGCCGGGGCGGCGGAGGCGCTGACGCCGGCGGAGCGCGTCGGGGCGGCGGCGGCCGGGGAGTCGCCCGGACGGGTGAGCAGGAAGGCACCGACGGCCACGGCCCCGACGGCGATCCCCGCGACGGCGGCCAAGAAGGGCCTGCGCCGCTTGCCGGAACCGGTGACCGGGGCGGGGGCCGGTGAGAGCACCGGCTCCGTGGGCGTGCGGAAGTGGGGGGACTGCCGGACGGGCACGCCCTCCAGCACCGCACATCCCTGCTGCCGGTCCAGGAGACGGGCGGCCAGTGTGTCGTGCCAGTGGGACGCGCGGCCGTGTCCGGCGGCCGTGGCCGCGTCGATCAGCTGTCGCGGGGAGGGACGCCCGGCGGGGTCCTTGGCGAGACAGGCGGACAGCAGCGCGGCCAACGCGGGGTCCGCCTGGGCGAGTTCGGCCATGACCTCGGTGTCGGGTGCCTCGAAGGCGACCCGGTGCATGACGTCCACGCCGGTCCCGTCGCCGAAGGGGGCGTGCCCGGTGGCGGCGTAGACGATGGTGCAGCCGAGGGAGAAGACGTCGGAGGCGGCGTCGCAGCGGCCCTCGCGCAGGTACTCGGGTGCCATGTACGCGGCCGTGCCGACCCGGTTGCCGGTCGTGGTGATCGCGCTGCTGTCGGCCGCGCGGGAGATGCCGAAGTCGATGACGTGCGTGCCCCGGGGGGACAGGATCACGTTGGACGGCTTGAGATCCCGGTGCACGACCCCGGCGGCGGCCAGCGCCGACAGGGCCTCCCCGAGTTCCGCGACCAGCCGCCAGACCCCGGCCGGCTCCAGCAGCCCGCACTCGCGGACGGCCTCGGCGAGGTTGAGGCCGGGCAGGTACTCGGTGGCCATCCACAGCAGCGCGTCGTCGAATCCGGTGCCGAGCAGATGCGGTGCGCGCGGTGTGCGGACCCGGCCGTGCACGGCGGCCTCCCGCTCGAACCGTCGCCGGAAGTCCGGGCCTTCGGCGTACTCGGGCCGGATCACCTTCACAGCCGCGAGCCCTGGGGCGTCGTCGGCGCGCCGGGCCAGATAGACCCGGCCCATGCCGCCGCTGCCGAGCAGCCCGAGCGGGACGTAGGGTCCGATACGTCCGGGATCTGCGGGCAGCAGCGGAACCGCGCCCGCCTGCCGCAGCGCGTCACCGGCCGCCGGTTTGTCTGTCACGGTCCCCCCGACCTGCCTTTTCTTTCCTCAACGTGCTCTCACGTCACGCGAGTTGACTGAGGAGAGGCTAGCGCCCCGCTGCCGGGGAGTGCCGGGATACGGGGGGAACGCGGCCCGCGCATACGTGAGCGCGGTCTCCGGCCCTCCCCCGAAAGGGCCGGAGACCGCGCGGTCCGCGCCGGGTCAGGTGACCCGGGTGCCGTCGGGCTGGACGCCGGTGACGCGCGTGCCGTCGTGGTGGTAGCCGCCGGTCACCCGCGTGCCGTCCGGTGTGGAGAGATCCCGGTCGGCCGGCGCGGCCCAGTCGCGGTTGCCGTCCGTGACGACGGTCACGCGGGTGCCGTCCGGTGCGGTGCCCTCGCGTGAGTCCGGCACGGCCGCGGACGCCGCGACCGTCGAGCCGGCGACCAGTGCCCCGGCCGCGAGCAGCAGCGCGGCGGGCTTGATGATGTTCACGTCGATACCCCCAGGGGAACCTCGGTGGTGGTGCCGCCGAAGCGGCATGCGCCCACCCTGCCGGTCCGTCCCCCGCGCGGGTACCTGAGAAGTCTCAGGGTCACTTCGCGCCCGGCGTGTACTCCTTGAGGTGGCGGGCGACCCGGGACGCGTAGCCGCGGTATTTCTCGGGGACCCCTCGCGCGTCGTTCACTTTGTCGTACGACGTCCGGTACGCCGCTGCGATCAGCACCCGGCGGTCGCCCGGCAGACCGGCGTCCAGGCGGGGCGCGATCCAGCACAGGTAACGGGCCATCGCCGGGATGGACTCGGCGGGCGGGAAAGGCGGTTCGGGGACGGTGTCGGCGGGCGTGCCGTCGGCGTTCATCCAGAACCGCAGCACCCTCGGCGTCCAACGGGCGATGCCGTACTCGTCGTTGGCCGGGTCGGAGAGACCCGGGTCGAAGTTGCTCTCCGCCTTCAGCATGGCGGCGATCAGAGCCGGGGTGACGTCCTCCTGCGCGCAGTCGTGCGCCGACTCGACGATCAGTACCCGGTAGGTGGCCGGGACGCCTTTGTCCGTACGGAGTTCGGCGGCGCCGTAGGTCGAGGGTGAGACGGTCGCCGTGGAGCCACCGCCCCCGGAGTCCGACGTCCAGTCGCTGATGCCGTAACCCAGCCCGGCCACCGCCGCGGCGGCGAGCACGGCCGCCGTGATCGTCGTACGACGGAGGCCGCGCGCGAAGAACGGGCGGGGGGAGCGGGTGGTTCCGGCCGCCGTCTCCACGCGGCGCAACAGCGGCTCGACGGTGACGCGCTCGGCGTGCGTGCGGGTGAGGCAGTCGCGGATGATCTCCCGCCAGTCGTCGGGGAGTTCGGGGGACAGCCGCAGCTCGTCGGTGCCGCGGGCGTAGGCGGCGGCCGCGTCCCGGCGGGCCGTCGGGGTGCCGCCGGGCAGCGGGAAGGTGTCGGTGAGGACCAGGTGCGCGAGGACGCCGAAGGCCCACACGTCGGCGGAGGGGCGGATCCGGCGGCCGCGTTCGCCGATCTCCGCCCACAGGAGCTCCGGCGGGGTGTAGTCGGGTGTGGAGAAGGCGGGGGTGTAGGCATGGGTGCCCTCCAGCTCTGCGGCCATGTTGAAGTCGGCGAGCCGGGCCGAACCGTCCTCCATCAGCAGGACGTTGGCGGGTTTCAGATCGCCGTGCACCCAGTTCGCGCGGTGCAGCTGGGCCAGTCCCTCGCAGATCTGGGCGAGCAGGGCGGGCCCGGACGGCGGGCGGGGCCGGGTGGCCAGCAGCGCCGACAGGGAGGTCTGCGCCTTCTCCAGTACGAGGACGGTGGCGCCGTCCAGCTCCGGGCGCTCGGGGTCGTCGACGACGAGGGTGTCGTACATCCGGATCAGCCGGGGGCGTTTGAGCCGGCGGTACAACCGCACCTCGCGTTCCACGAGTTCCCGCAGATGGGTGAGCCGGCGGGGCGTCCCGGTGCCGGTGGGCAGGAACTTCAGGGCGGCCGTCGCGGGCTGCCCGTCGCGCCGCCGGCCCTCGTAGACGCTCCCGAAGGCGCCCGTGGCGATCGGCTCGCGCACCTCCCAGCCGCCCACCCGATAGCCCCGGGGGACCGGCACGGCGTACGGCTCGGTCACCGGGCCGCCCCGCCGGAACCCGTCAGCACCACCAGGTCCTCCTCCCGGACCAGGTCGAAGCGGAGCGCCAGGGAGACCAGCGACTCCTTCTTGCCGTTCAGCCGCGGCCCCGGGGTGGCCTCCTCCGGGCCGGGCTTCAGGCGCAGCTTCACCGCCAGGTAGTCGATGTTCCACTGCACCGAGGTGCGGGAGGCGGCGGCCCAGTGGGGGCGCAGCCGCTCGACCACCTGGTCCACGGTGGGCAGCGGGGCGTGCGGTTCGCCGCGCAGCCGGGGCTCGCACAGGGCGGCCAGGACCGCGAAGTACCGCTTGGTCCGGTCGACGGAGAAGGCGGGCGCGGTGGTCGTCCCCTCGAGGTCGCCGTCGGCGCGCAGATAGTCGTGGCGCGGCGCCCACACGTCGATGGCGATCAGGTCGCCCGCGGCCGGCAGCACGATCCGCGAGAACTCGAAGGGGACCGGCGCCTCCAGGCGCCCCGGCCCGACCTTGATGTGCTCGCCCGCGCCCTCCGGGTTCTCCACGACGTACGTCTGGCGTCCGGACAGGTTGCTCAGCGACCAGAACGCGCCCTGCGCGGTGATCTCGCCGGCACTTCGGGAGACTCCCTCATGAGGGATCCGCACCGCGCAGGCGGCGCCGCGTCCGAAGGTCAGCCGCTCGCCCGGGGCGAGTCGCAACTGCTGCGGCGTAGTCCGGTCCTCCGTGGTCGGCGGAGGTACCACGATGATGCTGTACACGGTCCGTCTCCCCGTCCCCCGCGTGTCTACCAGCCAGGGTGGGTGACGCCCCGGGGCCGTGTCACGACGTGACACGGCCCCGGGGGAAGTATGGCGGGAAGGCGACGTGGCGATCCGCCGCCGATTGTGGTGAAGCGGTGCTCAGTTCGTACGGATGACGATGGTCGAGCAGACCTTGTCGGCGAAGGTCTGGCGCTTGGCGTCCCAGGCCGGCCACAGCCAGCCGAGGTAGCACGCGAGGCTGTCCAGGAAGTGCGCGAGACGGCGGACGAAGGCCATGCCGACGCCGAGGGGCTGCCCGTCGATCTCCCGCACCAGCCGGATGCCGACCGCCTGCTTGCCGAGCGTCTGACCGGTGCGGCCCTCGCGGATCAGCTGCCAGATCGCGACGCCGAGGACGGCGAGGTAACCGATGAGCGCCAGGGCCCACACCTTGGTGCCCGCGCCGATGGCGACGATGATGTAGGGGACCACGAACACGAGCATGTCGACCAGCAGACCGAGGAAGCGCTGGCCCCAGTTCGCGTACGGGGGCTGCGCGCCGTAACCCGGCTGCTGCGGGTAGCCGTAGGCGGAGGCCGGGACCTGCGGCGCCTGCGGGTAGCCGTAACCCGGCTGCTGGGGGTATCCCTGCTGCGGCGGTACGCCCTGGGGGGCCTGCTGCGGAGGCTGCTGCGGGTAGCCGTAACCGGGCTGCTGCTGCGGCGGCTGCTGCTGGGGGTAGCCGTAACCGGGCTGCTGCTGTTGCGGCGGCTGCTGGGGGTTCTGCGGCTTTTCATAAGGGTTGTTGGGCGAGCCGAAACTCATGATGATCCTCCGTGGGCCAAGCTGGGGACAATGCGGACTGCGCGGAGGAACGTCATGGTTTGAGCGGTTTGCCCCCCGAACATCAACCGCGATACTGCGCCAGACATCGTTCTAGGCAGGTGTGTTGTTGTCCAGCCTCATTCGGTATGTGTTGTGCAAGTGCAACCTCGCCGATCTTGAGCGGGGCCATGGTGGAACCCGGATTGGAACCGGGGCCGGGTCATCCGCGAGGATGGGGACATGACCGCCCAGATTCTCGATGGCAAGGCCACCGCAGCCGCGATCAAGTCCGATCTGACCGCCCGCGTGGCGGCGCTGAAGGAGAAGGGCGTCACGCCCGGCCTCGGCACGATCCTCGTCGGGAGCGACCCCGGCAGCCAGAAGTACGTCGCCGGCAAGCACCGGGACTGCGCGGAGGTGGGCATCGCCTCCATCCAGCGTGAACTGCCCGAGACGGCCACGCAGGAGGAGATCGAGGCGGTCGTCCGCGAGCTGAACGACGACCCGGCGTGCACCGGTTACATCGTCCAGCTGCCGCTGCCCAAGGGCATCGACGAGAACCGCATCCTCGAACTCATGGACCCGGACAAGGACGCGGACGGGCTGCACCCGATGAACCTCGGGCGGCTGGTCCTCAACGAGCCGGCGCCGCTGCCCTGCACCCCCAACGGCGTCCTGACCCTGCTCCGTCGCTACGGCGTCGAGATCAAGGGCGCGGAGGTGGTGGTCGTCGGCCGTGGCGTGACGATCGGCCGTTCGATGCCGCTGCTGCTCACCCGGCGCAGTGAGAACGCGACGGTGACCCAGTGCCACACCGGTACCCGTGACCTGTCCTCGCACCTCAAGCGCGCGGACATCATCGTCGCCGCCGCCGGTTCCGCCCACCTTATCCGTCCCGAGGACGTGAAGCCGGGCGCCGCCGTCCTCGATGTCGGCGTCTCCCGCAACGCCGAGGGCAGGATCGTCGGCGACGTCCACCCCGACGTCGCCGAAGTCGCCGGCTTCCTCTCCCCGAACCCCGGCGGCGTAGGCCCGATGACCCGCGCCCAGCTGCTCGTCAACGTGGTCGAGGCGGCGGAGCGCAGTGTCGGCTGAGGCACGGGGCCCCGAGAAGCGGGGCTCTCGCGAGGCGCGTGCGGAGTCGGCCGAGGCGGGCGGGTCGCGGACGGCGGGTGTGGACGCGGCCGGGGCGCCGGGGCGCCGGGAGCCGGGTGCGGACGGCGCCGGGCTCCAGGAGCCGGTGGCCGAGGCGCCCGGGGCCGAGAAGCGGACGGTCGGCGGGCGGGCGACCGCGGC
>NZ_JBITGI010000017.1:69076-218959 GCF_044456945.1 Streptomyces sp. NPDC050759
GCGTCGCGGGGCTCTCGCGAGGCGGACGTGGAGTCGGCCGAGGCGGGCGGGTCGCGGACGGCGGGTGTGGACGCGGCCGGGGCGCAAGGGCGCCGGAAGACGGGTGCGGACGGCGCCGGGCTCCAGGAGCCGGTGGCCGGGGCGCCGGGGGCCGAGAAGCGGACGGTCGGCGGGCGGGCGACCGCGGCGCGGGGCTCTCGCGAGGCGGACGTGGAGTCGGCCGAGGCGGGCGGGTCGCGGACGGCGGGTGTGGACGCGGCCGGGGCGCAAGGGCGCCGGAAGGCGGGTGCGGCCGGCGTCGGACCTCGGGAGCCGGTGGCCGAGGCATCCGGGGCGCCCGGGGGCGAGAAGCCGACGGTCGGCGAGCGGGGGGCCCGGGCACCGGGTATGGGGGCGACCGCGGCGCGGGGCTCTCAGGACCAGGACGTGGTGTCGGCGGGGTCGGGCGAGTCCCGGAAGCCGGGTGTCAGGGCGGCCGAGACAGAGGAGCTCAGTATGTCGGGTGCCAGAGCCGCCGAGGCGGGGAAGGTCCGTGAGTCCGGTGCCACGACCGCCGAGGCGGGCGAGGTCCGTGAGTCCGGTGCCACGGTTGCCGAGGATCCCCCCGCTGGGACGTCGGACGGCGTCGACGGCGAGTCGGGCAACGTGTCGGATCCCGGGGCGCAGGCCGAGGTCGTCGTACGGGACGCGATCAGTGCGCCCGACGTCGACGGGCGGCCCCGGCGGGCGACCCGGCGGTTCCCGCTGTTCACCAGGGACACCGCGCGGCCCGAGGGCGGTGGCCGGGCCGCGCCGCGGGACGCTCCCGCGCCCGCCCGGCAGTGGCCGGTGCTCGCCGTGTTGGCCACGGTGGGGCTCGGGCTGCTGCTGACCGCCCTCGACCAGTTCCGCTACGGCACGCTGCTCGTCGGCCTCGCCCTGCTCGCCGGTGCCGTGCTGCGCTGGCTGCTGCCGGACGTCGGCATGCTGGCCGTGCGTTCCCGCTTCACCGACATCGCCACCTACGGCCTGCTCGGCACCGCGATCGTCCTGCTGGCGATGATGGTGCAGCCGAACCCGTGGCTGGTGATCCCCTTCCTCAAGGACACCCTGCACTTCACGGTCAGCAGCAGCTGAGGCAGGCGCGGGACGGCGGTCCGCCCCCACCCCCGACGAGGGACGGACCGCCGTCACGGCTCAGCCTCCCGTGCCGCGAACGGCCCGTTCAACCGCTGTCAGTTCGCTGTGGCACAGCGGTGACCGTTCCGGCACGGTGTGCGCGACCTGCCACAGCCGCCCCCGGACCAGGAACCGATCAGGCCTCTGACGTCGTCAATTGCCTGGAAGCAGGGGAGGACGCCGTGGAGGTGGGCGATGAGTGGCTGGCAGGCGCTGCCCGACGATCTGCCGCCGGAGGTGCGGCACTTCGTGGAGCAGCTCAGACAGCTCAAGGACCGCACGGGACTGAGCCTCGTGGCGCTCGGCGCGCGCACCGCGTACAGCAAGTCCTCCTGGCACCGCTATCTCAACGCCACCCAGCCCCCGCCCCGCCAGGCCGTCGCCGCCCTGTGCCGGATCGCGGGTCTCGACTCCGCCGACGCCGACCGCTTCGGTGTGCGCTGGGAATTGGCGGTCCAGGCCTGGCCCCGACCTGCGGCGGCGCCCGCACCGACTGCCGGGGGCGAGCAGTACGAGGACGACCCGACCCTGCCCTGGTGGGACGAGCGCCCCGAAGAGGGCGGCCGCGGAATGAACCGGTTGTTGCTGTTCGCCGTACTTCTGCTTGTCCTCCTGCTGTTGGCCGGGGTGGCCGGTGCCGTGGCGTCCGGGTGAGCCGGGAACTCCCGTGACGGGCGTTATTACCGGTGTGTTCCTCCTGTGGCGATGTATTGACAACTTCGCGCATTTGACACGGAACCGTTCGACAGCGGAGCTAATGTGTCGAACTTGCCGACGCCCCCGTGCGTCTCCACGCCGGGAGCTGAGATCCTTGGCGGACGCACTCCTGTGGGGGGCACGGGGGAGCGCAGAACAACCAGCACCGACCGGGGGGAAGAGGGGGAGCAATGCCTCGCTGGAGGTCTTTGCCGGATGAACTGGATCCGCAGGTCAGGGAGTTCGCGAGCCAATTGCGGCGGCTCGTGGACCGCAGCGGCCTGAGCATCGCGGCCGTCGCCGACCGCACGGGTTACAGCAAGACGTCCTGGGAGCGGTATCTCAACGGCCGGCTGCTCGCACCGAAGGGCGCGATCGTCGCCCTGGCCGAGGTCACCGGCACCAATCCCGTTCACCTGACCACGATGTGGGAGCTCGCCGAACGGGCCTGGAGCCGTTCGGAGATGCGCCACGACATGACCATGGAGGCCATCCGGATCTCCCAGGCGCGGGCCGCGCTCGGCGAGTTCGGGGCGCCGCCCGCCACCGTCAAGGGCAGCAAAACGGCCCGCAGGAGCAGCAGCGCGACGGCGACGCCGGGGGTGGCGGGGCCCGCGGGAGTCGCCCCTACGGTGCCGCCACAGCCGACGTCGTCGGAAGCCGACAGCGTGGAGGCACGGCCGGGCTCCTCGGGCGCGAACTCCTGGGGCGTGGCCCCCTATCAGGGGCCGTCGCAGGCCTCTCCGGGACGTACGGCCGCGGCGGCGCCCGTCTCCGCCGGCGGTCCGGGGCGGACGCCGGGGACGCCGGGGACGCCGGGGACGCCCCGGCCGTACGACGAGCCGCAGGACGCGCGGCCCGGGGACGGCTCCTCCGGTGCCGCCGCGGCCGGTGCCGCCGGGTCCGTCGGCTCCGGCGGGGGGAAGCGGCGGCTGACGATGTTCCTCTCCGGGGTCGTCGGGGTGCTGGTCGTGGTCGCCGCCGTGTTCTTCCTGACCGACGGGGGCGGCGACAAGAAGAACGCGGGGGCCGACAAGTCTCCGTCACCGTCCGCCAGCGCGTCCGTCTCGCTGCCCGCCGGGGTGAAGTGCAGTGGCGCGGGGTGCACCGGCAAGGACGCCGAGGCCATGGGGTGCAGCGGGAATCTCGTGACGACCGCCAAGACCGCGACGGTGGGGGCGACCGTGGTCGAGGTGCGTTACAGCGAGACCTGTGGTGCGGCCTGGGGCAGGGTCACCCAGGCCGGGCAGGGGGACAAGGTCGAGGTGACCGCGGGGAAGGCGACCGAGCAGAGCGGGAACATCACCGAGGCCGGGGACACGATCGCCTATACGCCGATGGTGGCCGTGAAGGACGCCGGTGAGGCGAAGGCCTGTGTGACGCTGGCTTCCGGGCAGTCGGGGTGCACCGACTGAGGGGTGCCCGCCCTCTGGATAGGTAAATCTTCAGCGACCATGCATGGGTTGTTGAATCGGGGGCACGCGAACCGTACCCCCACGGGAGTCCGGAAATCGGTACCCCCATACGGCGGCCGCCTTCGTCCCCCCTCTCCCGGACGGGCGGCCGCCTCTTTTGCCGGTCGTCCGGCGGTCGTCCGGCGGTCGTTCGCGGGGTGGTTACGGGCTGGTTGCCGGGTGGTTGTGGGCTGGGCCACACGAGGCCGGACGTCCGACATCCCGGATGCGCGATAGCCTGACCGCTGGATCTCTCTTGACGCCAAGAGATCGATCAAACGTCCGGGGCAGGGACGCCCCACCGCCAGCTGTCATACGGAGAACGCCATGACCCGCACTCCCGTGAACGTCACCGTCACCGGCGCGGCCGGCCAGATCGGTTACGCCCTGCTCTTCCGCATCGCCTCCGGCCAGCTGCTCGGCGCGGACGTTCCGGTCAAGCTTCGCCTCCTGGAGATCACCCCCGCGCTGAAGGCCGCCGAGGGCACCGCCATGGAGCTCGACGACTGCGCCTTCCCGCTCCTTCAGGGCATCGACATCACCGACGACCCGAACGTCGCCTTCGACGGCACCAACGTCGGTCTGCTCGTCGGCGCCCGCCCCCGCACCAAGGGCATGGAGCGCGGTGACCTCCTGGAGGCCAACGGCGGCATCTTCAAGCCGCAGGGCAAGGCCATCAACGACAACGCCGCGGACGACGTCAAGATCCTGGTCGTCGGCAACCCGGCCAACACCAACGCGCTGATCGCCCAGGCCGCCGCCCCGGACGTACCGGCCGAGCGCTTCACCGCGATGACCCGCCTCGACCACAACCGCGCGCTGACCCAGCTCGCGAAGAAGACGGGCACCACGGTCGCCGACATCAAGCGTCTGACCATCTGGGGCAACCACTCCGCCACCCAGTACCCGGACATCTTCCACGCCACGGTGGCCGGCAAGAACGCCGCCGAGACTGTCAACGACGAGAAGTGGCTGGCCGAGGACTTCATCCCGACCGTCGCCAAGCGCGGTGCGGCCATCATCGAGGCCCGTGGCGCCTCGTCGGCCGCCTCCGCCGCCAACGCCGCCATCGACCACGTCCACACCTGGGTCAACGGCACCGCGGACGGCGACTGGACCTCCATGGGCATCCCTTCGGACGGTTCCTACGGCGTCCCGGAGGGCCTGATCTCGTCCTTCCCCGTCACCACCAAGGACGGCGTCTACGAGATCGTTCAGGGCCTGGAGATCAACGAGTTCTCCCGCGCCCGCATCGACGCGTCGGTGAAGGAGCTGGAGGAGGAGCGCGAGGCGGTCCGCGCCCTCGGCCTCATCTGAGTTCTCGCGTCCGAGTCTTCTCGACGGCTCTGTCACGAGCCTGCACGGGCCCTGTTCCGGTTCCTTCCGGAACAGGGCCCGTGGCCGTTTTTCGCCCTACCGTCGACGCAGTACCCGGTGGGGTGATGCGGGGGTTCGAGATGAACGGGTGGAACGGTTACAGCTCCGGTTCCGGAGCGGAACACGAACCGAGCGAGGAGAGAGGCCGGGCGGCCTGGGGCTCGGGGGAGGCGGGGACCGCCCCGCCGTGGGCGTCCGCCCAGACCCAGACCTCCTTCGCGCCTGACTGGGCGACGGCCGGGCCACCGGCTTCCCCCACCCCTCCCTGGCCACCGGCGGCGCCGGCTCCCGCGGGTCCCCCGCACGCGCCCCACCGGGTCCGACGGGTGCTCGCCGCCCTCGTGGTGGCCGTCCTGGTCGGGGTCTCGGTCGGTGTCGGTGTCTGGTGGTTCCTGCGCGACACCTCCCTTGGATCCGGTTCCGGGAGGGGCGCCGGTCCGGCCCCGAGCGTCTCGGCCACACCGTCACCGTCACCGTCGTCGTCCGTCTCCACCGCCTCGGGGTACCGCCGCGTCCAGGATCCCGCCGGCTACACCGTCGCCGTTCCCCGCGGCTGGACCCGCACCGAGAAGCAGGGGGAGTCCGCTCCGGTCGTCGTCTACGACGCCCCCGCCGACGGCCGCCGGCTCCAGGTCTTCCGGCTCGCGGAGGACACCCCGGCCCAGTCCCTCGGTCTGGCCGAGAACGACCCCGGCTACGGTTTCTCGCGCGAGCCCGGCTACCAGGTCCTCGACCGGGCCTCCGGCACCACCTGGGCCGAGCTCGCCTACCGCTACGACGACACGGACCTCGGCGCCCGCCAGGTCGTCGACCACCGTTTCCGGGCCGCCGACGGGCGGCTGTACGCGATCCGCGCCACCGGCCCCGCCGCCCTCGCGCCCGCCCTGGTGCGCGAGCCCCTCACCAGGGCGCTGGCCTCCTTCTGCCCGGCGGACACGGAGTGCGGCGTGCGGGCGGAGTGAGCCCTCGGGTCCGCCGGGACCCGCGGTCAGCCGGTCAGCCGCTTCTCGAACCAGTGGTCGCCGTAGACGTGATCCGCGTACGGCGGGATCTCCCTGTAGCCGCACGCCCGGTACAGGGTCCGCGCCTCCGTGAGCGAGGCGTGCGTGTCGAGCCGCAGGACGGCCAGGCGGCGGGCGGCGGCCTCCGTCTCCAGGGCCGCGAGGATCCGCCGGGCGAGACCGAGGCGGCGGGCGTCCGGGTGCACCCACACATGGCGGATCTCGCCGACGCGCGGCCCTAGCCGGCGCAGCGCGCCGCAGCCCACGGGGCGCCCCTCCTCGTACGCCACGAAGAACGCGCCCGCGTTCCCGGAGACCTCCTCGGGGCGCACCAGGTCGGCCTTGTCGAAGCCCTCCGGGAAGCGGGCGTCGATGTCGGCGGCGTAGGCGTCGAGGCAGGCGCGGGCGTCGGGGGCGGCGCCGTCGACCGGGGCCACGGTGATGCCGGCCAGGCGCAGCAGCCGCTGGGCGGTGCTCATCGCCTCGGTGAGCCGGTCCCGCTGGGGCCCGGTGAGTCCGTCGAGCAGACCGGCCGCGAGGGCGTCGGCCCGGCGGTTCTGCTCCTCGAGCTCGATGCGTCCGGCGCGGGTCAGCTCTACCATGCGCAGCCGACTGTCGCCCGGGTGGACGCTGACCCGGACCAAGCCCTGCGCCTGCAGGGTCTTCGCCATCCGGCTCAGATATCCGGCGTCCAGACCGAGCCGGGTCCTGAGCTCGCGCAGCGAGACGCCCTCGCCGATCTCGAACAACAGCCGCGCCTCGCCGAGCGGGCGGTCCTGGCCGAGGTAGTGGTCGTCCAGGGCGCCGATACGGCGGGTGAAGTAGCGGTTGAACCGGCGGAACTCCGCCACGTGCTCTGTCGACACCGGGTTCATAATCTTTGACTTTAGTCAAATGAATCTGCCGCTGTCCACAGATCGGCATTCCGGTTCGCCGACGCCACCCGCACCTCTATGCTGATGGGCTGTCAACAGCAGCATTGAGCAAGGCCTTTGCGCGCATCGGGGGAGTGGCGTGAGCACTGCATTCGTGCCTCAGCAACCGCAGCCGACATCGGGCGGCGCACCACCTGCGTCGGCACCACCCGGGCCGGCCACACCACCGCACGCCAGTGAGGCGACCCGGCTGCTGTGCGCGGGCACCTACCTGGATTCCGATTACCGGGACCGGGTCATCGAGCAGCTGCACCTGAACGAACAGCGGATCGTGGCGCCCTCGCTCGGCCTCGACGCGGCCCGGGTGCTCGCGCACGCGCTGCGGGCCCGGCGCCAGGAGCTCCTGTGGGCCGGACTGATCCTGGGCCTGTGGGTGATCGGGCTGCCGCTGACCGGTGGGCTGCTGTTCGTGTTCCTCGGCCCCGGCATGATGCTCGCGGCCGCCTCGTGGATCCGGGGCAAGAGCGCGAACCCGCCGCTGTACCGGCGGGTGCCGGCCTTCTTCGTGCGCTGGTGGGGGCGGGTCCTCTTCGCGACGTTCCTGATCCTGGCCCTCGTCGTCGCGTTCGGCGGAGGCGACGACGGCTCCTCGTCCTACGGTGACTCGGGGTCCTTCGGCGACTCGTACGGCTACGGCGACTCGACCGGCCCGTCCGATCTGCTGTTGCCCGACTTCGACGGGGTCAGCGGGCTGATGGGGCCCCTGCAGGCCTGGCTGGTGGTCGTCGTCTTCGCGCTGATCGCCGGGTGCGTGGCCGCGCAGCGCGGACAGTTCGCCCGGGCGATGGGCGCCGAGCTGTCCCCGCAGCGCTTCCCGGACGCGGCAGGCGACCCCGCCGAGCGGGCCGAGGGACAGCGGTTCCAGCGGCTGAAGCAGCGCATCCGGATCGAGCAGCACGCGCCGCTGGTCATGTACCACGAGAAGCGTCCCTTCTGCGGGGCCGGGGCCGCCTACGAGACCTGGGTGCTCGCCGTCGAGCTGCGGCCCGACGAGACGAAGAAGGAACAGCTGCCGCTGAACAACCGCGCGGTCCTGGAGAAGATCCGCCCGCTGCTCGAACAGCTGCGGCTGCCCTCCGAGTTTGCCGGACACACGGTCCGCGACCGGCTGCGCTGGCTGGAGATCGACGAGTGCGTGTTCCTGCCCGCGGAGGGGCTGCGCCGGCGCGAGGAGGCGCCGTACCACCCGCAGGCCTTCGAGGACCACCGGGCGCGTGCGGTCGAGGAGGGCGCCGAGAAGCGGCGGCACTTCCTGCGGATCCGCGTCGGCGGCTGGGAGGAGGAGCTGGTCGTCACGGTCTTCGTGCGGATCCACACCCAGGGCCGGATGCTCATGCTGGAGATCGCCCCGCATGTGCTGCTGCCGGTGCGCGAGGACTTCAAGGACGCCGACCGCACGGCCCACACCTACCGCCACAACAACGTGATCGGCAAGGCCGCCTGGGCGGTGGCCCGGGTGCCGGGCTCCGCGGCCCGCTCCCTCGTCACCCTCGGCCGGGGCGTGGGGTACGCGTGGAAGCTGCTGACCGGCGGCTACGCGGGCGCGCTGCCCGACGGTCCGGCGCTGTCGGTGCGGGAGCTGGGCTCGGTGGACGAGGGGTCCCGCTTCCAGGAGATGGACGTCTACCGCTACCTCAGGAGCGTGCAGGACCGGGTCGCGCACGGAGTGCTGACCGCGCTGGCCGAATCCGGTTACCAGACCGGCGAGTTCGTCCAGAAGATCGTGAACATCAACAACGGCGTGCACGTCGAGGGCGGTGTCCACGGCAGCACCTTCGCGGCGGGCTCGCACGCCACCGCGTTCTCCACCACCGGCGGCGCGGGGACGGCACAGAAGGGAACCAGCGGCAATGACAACGGATGAGCCGGGCGTCAGCATCAGCGGCGGTGTCCACGGCAGCACCTTCGCCATCGGCAGCCACGCGCACGCCGAGAGCCACCACGGTACGGCGCCGCAGCGGGACGAGGCCGCCGAGGCGCTCCTGACCGCCGTACGGGAACTCCGCGAGGACCTCACACGACTGCGGGCCACCGACGAGACGGCGGCGCTGGACAGCGCGCTGGCCGAGACGGAGGAGGAGATCGTCACGACGGGGCAGGCGGGGCCGACCCGCCGGGAACGCCTGCGGGCGCTGCTGGACGACTCGCAGGCGCTGGTCGGTCTGGTCGCTTCGGCGGGGGCGGTGGCCGGGCTGCTGGGGTTGTGAGCGCAGGCGTACGGTGCCGTCTGTGCGGGACGCGGTGAGCCGGCCCGCACGGCAGGGGCGGGAACGGGGGACGCGGTGAGTGGGAAGGGGACGCCATGAGCGGGGGCGTGCGGTACTGGAACGAGGAGACGCAGCGGTGGGAGGACGGGGACGGCAGCGGGGCCGCGACCGGTCCGGTCACTCCGCCGCCACCGGCCCGGCCGGGCGCTGTGCCGACGTGGCCGCCGGGGGTGTCCGGGGCCGCGGACGGAGCATCGGACGGTGCGCCTTCGACTGACGGGACCGCCACGCCCACGGCCGCGCCGGTCGCGCCCGTGTGGCCGCCGGCGGCCGGGTCGGCCGGGGCGGAGGCAGCCCCCGACGAGACCGTGGGCGCGGCTGCGGGGTCCGGCTCCCCGGAACCGTCCGCCGAGGTCGCCCCCGGCCCGCCGCCCCCGCCCTCCCCTCCCGCCGGCTGGCCCGGAACCGGAGGCGGCAGCACCTGGCACGGGCCCGGCGCCGCCGGTGCTCCAGGTGCCCCCGACGGCGGCTGGTCCTCCGTCGAGCAGCTCGGTGGCGGATCCGCGCCGTCGGCCGAGTGGTCGGGGACTTCCTGGTCGACCGCCGCACAGACCGCCCCACTGACCGCCGCTCAGACGGCCGTCACCCCGCCTCCCTCCGGGACGAACCGTCGGCTCCTCTGGTCCGTGCTCGGCGGGGTCGCCGCAGTCGGGGTCGCCGTGACCCTGGTGCTGACGCAGGTCGTCGGCGGCGGGGACGAGGACGACAAGGCCGGTGACGCGAGCCCGACACCCACGGGGGTCGTCTCGCAGCAGAGCGACCCCTACGAGTCGCCGACCCCCTCGCCGACCGAGGACACGGCGTCCCCGCTCGCCTCGCCGCCCGAACTGCCCGCCGGGTACGAGCTGTACGAGGACGAGGAGGGCTTCCGTATCGCACGGCCCGAGGGCTGGTCGCGCACCACCGTGGACTCCCAGTACGGCATCGACGTGGTCAACTACCGCAGCACGGACGGCGAACGCCGACTGCAGGTGTACCAGGTCGCGGAGGAGTCCCCGGAGGCGTCGTTCAAGCTCTACCTCTCCGCCGACACCTCCAAGCCGGACGGCTTCGAGAAGCTGGACCTCCAGCCCGTGGAGGAGGACGGGTTCACCGGCGAACGTCTGGAGTACCGGGCCGACTCCCTCAGCGGCGAGCCGGACATCGGCCCCTGGCACGTCTACGACGAGCGGTTCGTCGCCCAGGACGGCTTCATCTACGCGATCGCCGCGTACGGCCTGGAGAGCGACGGCGGCCAGGACGAACTGGAACTCCTGACCACCGCGCTCTCCGGATTCTGCGCGCCCTACGCCTGCGACGCGGCGTCGATCGACTGAACCGGCGTCCGGCCGCACCCGCCGCCGTTCCTTTCGCCCTGATTTGCCCTCATGTTCAGTGAGCCAGCCCACTTTCGGCCACCGATTGCGCATGCAATCGAGGCGCGGGGGCAGGCGACGACGGTCCCCGTGAGTGACACGCGTGTGACACAGGGGAACGGAACAGGAACGGAAGGCAACACCGATCATGGCCGGACAGCAGGCGCGGCAGGAGCCGCAGACCATCCACGCGGGCGGCGAGTGGCGCGCAGCCGTCTCGGGAGCCACCCGCGAGATCCTCGACCCTGCCGACGCACGGCCGTTCGCCGTGGTCGCCGAGGGGGACGAGAAGGACACCGACCTGGCGGTCGCCGCCGCCCGCCAGGCCTTCGACTCAGGACAGGGCCCCTGGCCGCTCACCCCCGTCGCCGAACGCGCCGCACTGCTGCGCCGCGTCGCCGATCTTCTTGTACGCGACCGCGAAGAGCTCGGCCTCCTGGAGAGCCGTGACGCCGGCAAGACGGTGGAGGAGGGCCGGGTCGACATCGACTGTGTCGCCGACGCCTTCCGCTACTTCGCCGACCTGGTCGCGGGCGAGGCGCCCGGCCGGGTCGTCGACGCCGGCTCGACCGACATCCACAGCGTCGTCGTCCACGAACCGGTCGGCGTGTGCGCGCTGATCACGCCCTGGAACTACCCGCTCCTCCAGGCCAGTTGGAAGATCGCTCCCGCGCTCGCGGCCGGCAACACCTTCGTGGTCAAGCCGAGCGAGATCACCCCGACGACGACGATCGCGCTCATCGAGCTGCTGGTCGAGGCCGGTCTGCCGGAAGGTGTGGCCAACATCGTCACCGGGCCCGGCCACACGGTCGGCGCCCGGCTCGCCGAGCACCCCGACGTCGACCTCGTCTCCTTCACCGGTGGCCTGATCAGCGGCACGAAGGTCGCGCAGGCGGCGGCCGTCTCGGTGAAGAAGGTCGCCCTCGAACTCGGCGGCAAGAACCCCAACGTCGTCTTCGCCGACGCCTGCGCCACCCCCCAGGGCTTCGACACCGCCGTCGACCAGGCCCTCAACGCCGCCTTCATCCACAGCGGTCAGGTCTGCTCCGCCGGTGGCCGCCTCATCGTCGAGGAGTCCGTCCGGGACCGCTTCGTCGCCGAACTCGCCCGCCGCGCCTCGAAGATCCGCCTCGGCCGCGGCACCGAGGACGGTGTCGAGTGCGGGCCGCTGGTCTCCGAGCAGCAGCGCGCCAAGGTCGAGTCGTACGTCGCCTCCGCGCTCGCCGAGGGCGCGGTGCTGCGCTCCGGCGGGCAGCGCCCCGAGCCGTCGGCCGAGCGTCCCGCCGACGGCTACTTCTACGAGCCGACCGTCCTCGACCGCTGCCACCGCGAGATGCGGGTCGTGCGGGAGGAGGTCTTCGGACCGGTCCTCACCGTCGAGACCTTCCGCACCGAGGACGAGGCGATCGCCCTTGCCAACGACACCGAGTACGGCCTCGCCGGCGCCGTCTGGACCACCGACGCCGGACGTGCCCGCAGGGTCGCCGGCCGTCTCCGCCACGGGACCGTCTGGATCAACGACTTCCACCCCTACCTCCCGCAGGCGGAGTGGGGCGGCTTCGGAAAGAGCGGAGTGGGCCGCGAGCTCGGCCCCGCCGGACTCGCCGAGTACCGCGAGAGCAAGCACGTCTACCAGAACCTGGCGCCGAAGCCGGTCCGCTGGTTCGCAGGCTGAGCGCACTCGCCCCCCTCTCCGCTCTCTCAAGACTTCCCTGGAGTACCCCCATGTCCGATCACAAACAGGAGTACGACTACGTCGTCATCGGCGGCGGAACGGCAGGTTCCGTCATAGCCTCCCGCCTCACCGAGAACCCCGACGTCACCGTCGCCGTCATCGAGGGCGGGCCCAGTGATGTCGGCAGGGACGACGTCCTCACCCTGCGCCGCTGGATGGGTCTGCTCGGCGGCGAGCTCGACTACGACTACCCCACCACCGAGCAGCCGCGCGGCAACTCCCACATCCGGCACAGCCGCGCCCGGGTCCTCGGCGGCTGTTCCTCCCACAACACCCTGATCGCCTTCAAGCCGCTGCCGTCCGACTGGGACGAGTGGGAGCAGGCGGGCGCCAAGGGCTGGGGCGCGGTGCCGATGGAGGCGTACTACGCCCGGCTGAAGAACAACATCGTCCCGGTCGACGAGAAGGACCGGAACGCCATCGCCCGCGACTTCGTCGACGCCGCCCAGAAGGCGCTGGACGTGCCCCGCGTCGAGGGCTTCAACAAGAAGCCCTTCGACGTCGGCGTCGGCTTCTTCGACCTGGCCTACCACCCGGAGAACAACAAGCGCTCCTCGGCGTCGGTGGCGTATCTGCACCCGGTGATGGACGAGCGGCCCAACCTCCGCATCTTCCTGGAGACCTGGGCGTACAAGCTGGAACTGGACGGCACGCGGGCGCAAGGCGTGCACATACGGTCCAAGGACGGCGAGGAGACCCTGATCAGGGCCCGCCGCGAAGTCCTTCTGTGCGCCGGTGCCGTCGACTCGCCCCGTCTGCTGCTCCACTCCGGCATCGGCCCCCGCGAGGACCTCGAGGCACTCGGCATCCCGGTCGCGCACGACCTGCCGGGCGTCGGCGAGAACCTCCTCGACCACCCCGAGTCGGTGATCGTCTGGGAGACCGACGGACCGATCCCCGAGAACTCCGCGATGGACTCCGACGCGGGCCTGTTCGTGCGCCGCGACCCCGAACACGCGGGCCCCGACCTGATGTTCCACTTCTACCAGGTCCCCTTCACGGACAATCCCGAACGTCTCGGTTACGAACGCCCGGCGTACGGCGTCTCGATGACCCCGAACATCCCCAAGCCGAAGAGCCGCGGCCGCCTGTACCTGACCAGTGCGGACCCGGCCGTCAAGCCCGCCCTCGACTTCCGGTACTTCACCGACGAGGACGACTACGACGGCCGCACCCTCGTCGACGGGATCAGGATCGCCCGCGAGGTCGCGCGGACCGAACCGCTCGCCGGCTGGCTGAAGCGGGAGGTGTGCCCGGGCCCCGACGTCACCGGTGACGAGGAGCTGAGCGAGTACGCCCGCAAGGTGGCCCACACCGTGTACCACCCGGCGGGCACCTGCCGTATGGGTGCCGCCGACGACGAACTGGCCGTGGTGGACCCCGAGTTGAGGATCCGGGGCCTGGACGGCATCCGCATCGCCGACGCGTCCGTGTTCCCGACCATGACCGCCGTGAACCCGATGATCGGGGTGCTCATGGTCGGCGAGAAAGCCGTAGACCTGCTGGGAGGTGGTGCGTGATGAGTACGACCGCGACCGTGGAGAATCCGCCGACGACGGACCAGGCGGTGTTCTCCGTCGACGGCCTGTGGAAGGTGTTCGGCCCCAAGGCGGACCGCGTCCCCGAGGACGCCGAGCTGTCCGCCCTCGACCCCGCCGACCTGCGCGCGCAGACGGGCTGCACGGCGGCCGTCCGCAACGTGAGCTTCGACGTCCGCAAGGGCGAGGTCTTCGTCGTCATGGGCCTCTCCGGCTCCGGCAAGTCCACGCTGGTGCGCTGTCTGACCCGGCTGATCGAGCCGACGGCCGGCACGATCTGCATCGACGGCGAGGACGTCCGTGCGATGGACAAGGCCCGGCTGCGCGAACTGCGCCGCCACCGCGCCGCGATGGTCTTCCAGCACTTCGGCCTCCTCCCGCACCGCACGGTCCTCGACAACGTGGCGTACGGCCTGGAGATCCAGGGCATGGGGAAGGCCGAGCGCCGGGCGCGGGCCGCCGAGGTCGTCGCCAAGGTCGGCCTGGACGGCATGGAACAGCGCAGGCCCGCCCAGCTGTCCGGCGGCCAGCAGCAACGCGTCGGCCTGGCCCGCGCGTTGGCGGTGGACCCGCAGGTCCTTCTCTTCGACGAGCCGTTCAGTGCGCTCGACCCGCTGATCCGGCGGGACATGCAGGAGGAGGTCGTCCGCCTGCACCGGGAGGAGGGCCGCACGATGGTCTTCATCACCCACGACCTGAGCGAGGCCCTCAAACTCGGCGACCGGATCGCCCTGATGCGGGACGGCAAGGTCGTCCAGCTGGGCACCCCGGAGGAGATCGTCGGCTCCCCGGCCGACGGCTATGTCCGCGAGTTCGTCCGGGACGTGCCGCGCGAACAGGTGATGACGGTCCGCAGGGCCATGAAGCCGGGCGACTGCGCGGGCCCCACCCACCCGGGCGCACTGGCCCCGGACTCCGTCGTCGCCGACGCGATCAAGGTCGTCGCCGGCAGCGGCAGGCCGGCGTGCGTCGTGGACAACGGACGGTGCCTCGGCGTCGTCGACCACGAACGCCTGCTCGGCGTCGTCGCCGGAACGGAATTCGGCAAGGGAGCCGCCGGAACAGAGTCCGGCAAGGGAGCCGCCGGAACGGAGCTCCGCAAGGAGGCCGTCTGATGGCTACCGTCACCGCGTCCACGCCCCGCGCGCTGCCCACCGGACTGCTCAGGCACCGAGCGGTCCACAAGCTCCTGCTCATCGCCCTCGCCGCCGCGGTCCTCGTGCCGCTCGCCAACGCCCGCTGGGCCAGCGGCAGCTGGCCGAGCGCCCTCACCGTCGACCTCACGAGCCCGCTCTCCAGGGCGAGCGACTGGATCATCGACAACCGCGACAGCCACCCGCTGTTCCTCTACTTCTTCGGCTACGTCAGCAACGCGGTCGTGATCTCCGTACGCGCCGTGTATCTCGTCCTGCTCGGCGCGGGCTGGGCCGGCGTCACCGCGCTCGGCGCCCTGGTGGCCTGGCGCGTCGCCGGCATCAGGCTCGCCGTGGGCACGACGGCGGCGTTCCTCGCCTGCGGTCTGCTCGGCATGTGGGTCCCCACCATGCAGACCCTCGCCCTGATGGTCGTCGCCGTACTCGCCTCGGTCGTCGTCGGCGTCCTGCTGGGACTCGCCGCCGGACTTTCCCGCCGCATGGACAAGATCCTGCGCCCGGTCCTGGACACCATGCAGGTCATGCCCGCCTACGCCTACCTCCTCCCGGTGGTCCTGGTCTTCGGCATGGGCGTGCCCGCCGCCGTCCTCGCCACCGTCGTCTACGCCGCCCCGCCCATGGCCCGCCTCACCGCGCTCGGCCTCCAGGGCGCCGACAAGGAGGTCCTGGAGGCGGTCGAGTCGCTCGGCACCACCGCCCGCCAGCGGCTGCTGACCGCCCGTATTCCGCTGGCCCGCAAGGAACTCCTCCTCGGCCTCAACCAGACGATCATGATGGCGCTGTCGATGGCCGTCATCGCGTCCGTGATCGGCGCCGCCGGCCTCGGTGACCGCGTCTACCAGGCGCTGGCCTCGGTCGACGTGGGCGCCGCCCTCGCGGCCGGCATCCCGATCGTGCTTCTCGCCGTCGTCCTCGACCGCGTCACGGGCGCGGCGGGCGACGGCACCGAGGGACAGGGGCGCGCGGGATGGGCGTACGCCCTCGCCGGAACCGTCGTCGTGGCCGTCGCCGGGCGTCTGCTGGGCCGTCTCGACTGGCCGGACGCCTGGACCCTGAACATCGCCGAGCCCGTCAACCGGGCCGTCGACTGGATGACGGACCACCTCTACTCCGGTGTCCCCGTCGTCGGCGGCACCGCCGACTGGGCCGGCCACTTCACCACCTGGGTCCTCGACCCGGTCCGCGACGGGCTCCAGGGGCTGCCCTGGTGGTCCGTGCTGCTCATCGTCGCCACCCTGGCCTGGCTGATCGGCACCTGGCGCACCGCGCTCACCGCGGTCCTCGCCATGGCCGCGATCGGCGTGCTCGGCGTGTGGACACCCGCGTTGGACACGCTGTCGCAGGTCCTCGCGGCCGTCGCCGTCACCCTCGTCCTGGGCTTCGCGACGGCCGTCGCGGCGGCCCGCAGCGACCGCGTCGAACGACTGCTCCGGCCCCTCCTGGACGTCTTCCAGACCATGCCGCAGTTCGTGTACCTGATCCCGGTCGTCGCGCTGTTCGGCGTGGGCCGCGCGCCCGCCGCGGCGGCGGCCGTCGTCTACGCGCTGCCCGCCGTCGTCCGCATCACCACGCAGGGCCTGCGCCAGGTCGACCCGGCCGCGATGGAGTCCTCGCGATCCCTCGGCGCGACCAGCTGGCAGCAGCTGCGGCAGGTCCAACTCCCGCTCGCCCGGCCCGCGTTGCTGCTCGCCGTCAACCAGGGCGTGGTCCTCGTCCTCGCCGTCGTCGTCATCGGCGGCCTGGTCGGTGGCGGCGCGCTCGGCTACGACACCGTCTTCGGCCTGGCCCAGGGCGACCTGGCGACCGGCCTGGTCGCGGGAGCCGCCATCGTCTGCCTCGGCCTGATGCTCGACCGGGTCACCCAGCCGACCGAACGCCGCGCTGGGAAGGGAGCCTGACATGCGCGTACGTGCGATCGCGGGCGTCGGCGCCCTGCTGCTCCTCACCGGCTGCGGCGCCGCCGACATGACCAAGCAGGCCTCGCCCTTCGCCAACGCCCAGGGCGCCAAGAGCCTGACCCTGTCCGTCCAGTCCTGGGTCGGCGCCCAGGCCAACGTGGCCGTCGCCCAGTACCTGTTGGAGCACAAGCTCGGCTACCGCGTCGACACCGTCCAGGTCGACGAGGTCCCCGCCTGGGACGCGCTCAGCCAGGGCCGGGTCGACGCCATCCTGGAGGACTGGGGCCACCCCGAGCAGGAACAGCGGTACGTCAAGGACAAGAAGACGATCACGCCCGGCGGCGGACTCGGCGTGACCGGGCACATCGGCTGGTACGTCCCGACGTACTTCGCCAAGCAGCACCCGGACGTCACCAACTGGAAAAACCTCAACAAGTACGCCTCCCAACTGCGCACTGCGGAGAGCGGCGGCAAGGGCCAGCTGATGGACGGCTCCCCGTCCTACGTCACCAACGACAAGGCCCTGGTGAAGAACCTGGACCTGGACTACCAGGTGGTGTTCGCCGGTTCGGAGGCCGCGCAGATCACCCAGATGAAGCAGTTCGCCAAGGAGAAGAAGCCCTTCCTGACCTACTGGTACGCCCCGCAGTGGCTGTTCGAGAAGGTCCCCATGACCGAGGTGAAGCTGCCCGCCTACAAGGAGGGCTGCGACGCGGACCCGGCGAAGATCACCTGCGCCTATCCGCACACCCCGCTCCAGAAGTACCTCAACACGGACTTCGCCAGGTCCGGCGGCAAGGCGGCGGCCTTCCTGAAGAAGTTCAAGTGGACGACCGAGGACCAGAACCAGGTCTCCCTGATGATCGCCGACCAGAAGCTGACGCCGGAGGAGGCGGCGAAGAAGTGGGTGGACAGCCACACGGCGACGTGGAAGGCGTGGCTGTCCTGAACACGCCTATTTTCGAAGGCTGTCGGCGATCTCCCGCAGCTGCCGGGCCGCCCTCCGCTGGAGACCCGGCCCGAACGTGACGCGAGTGGCCCCGAGTTCACCGAGTTCGGTGGGCGAGGGGCCCTCGCCGTCCAGCCGGCCGAACACATTGAGCGGCCCCTGGATCCCGGACCGCAGCAACGGCAGTACGTCCACCGGGGCGCCGATCGGATAGACGCAGTCGGCGCCCGCGCCGACGTACAACGCGGCTCGCTCGATGGCCCGCTCGGGATCGCCGTCGCCGTACGCGAACGTGTCCACGCGGGCGTTGACGAACAGCTGGTCACCGGCCGCGTACCGCACCTCGGCGAGCCACTCGGCGTGCTCGCCCGGGTCCTTGAGAACACCCTGGCGGGAGTCCTCGAGGTTGCAGCCCACGGCCCCCGCCTCCAGCAGCCGCTCCACCAGCTCCTTCGGCGCCAGCCCGTACCCGCCCTCGACGTCCGCCGACACGGGGATGTCCACGGCGGCGGAGATGCGCGCCACCGCGGCGAACATCTCGTCGGCCGGGGTGGCCCCGTCCTCGTGCCCGAGCGCGGCCGCGATCCCCGCGCTGGGCGTGGCGAGCGCCGGGAACCCGGCCTCCTCGCACACCCGGGCGCTGAGGGCGTCCCAGGGGCCGGGCAGGACGAGGGGGTCGCCCGGAAGACGGTTCCGGTGCAGGGCACGAAAGTGGTCCACCTTGCTCACGGCCGGTAACCTCCCGCCGGGATCCGGCGGCTGACCATCACCCGGTTCCAGTTGTTGATGGCGACGATCAGACCGATGAGATGGGCGAGCTGCCCGTCGTCGAAGTGCCGGGCGGCGGCGGCGTACACGTCGTCCGGCACGAACCCTCCCCCAGAGCCGAAAGCCTGGGAGGTGCCCCCAGTCAGGACGGTCACCGCCTCCGTCAGCGCGAGCGCGGCCCGCTCCCGCTCGTCGAAGACACCCTCCGCCTCCTCCCAGGCGGCCAGCAGGTCCAGCTGCTTCTCGCTCACCCCGTGCTCGCGCGCGATGGCCAGATGCATGTCCAGGCAGAACGCGCAGTGGTTGAGCTGCGAGGCCCGGATGACGACGAGTTCGGCGAGGGCCGGGTCGCCGAGCCCTCGTTTCGCGGTGGCGCTGAGCGCGGACAGGGCCCGGCCGACCTCCGGGTCGAGGACCTCCGTACGGCTCACTGGTGCTGCCCCGCCTCATAGTGGCCCGGCACCATACGGCACGTCACACCGAACCGGTTCCACGCGTTGATCACCGTGATCGCGGCGATCAGCTGGGCCAGCTCCGCCTCCTCGAAGTGCTTGGCCGCGTGGTCGTACACCTCGTCCGGCACGAAACCGTCGGTGAGAACCGTGACCGCGTCGGTCAGTTCGAGGGCCGCGACCTCCTTCTCCGTGTAGAAGTGCTTGGACTCCTCCCACGCGCCGAGCTGGATGATCCGCTCGACGCTCTCGCCGGCCGCGAGGGCGTCCTTGGAGTGCATGTCGAGGCAGAACGCGCAGTGGTTGAGCTGCGAGGCGCGGATCTTCACCAGCTCAAGCAGCCGGGGGTCGAGACCGCGCCGGGCGGCCGTGTCGAGGCGGAGCATCGCCTTGTAGACCTCGGGGGCGTGCTGGGCCCAGGACAGACGGGGGGTGTGCTCCGGGGCGTACCGGACGGTTTCCTCAGTGGTCATGCCTCGACCCTAGGAGCCAGGAAGCCCAGGAGTATGGTCCACTTCCATGGCGAAACCGTGGGCCACTTTCGGCGTCGACCTGCACCTGGAACCCACCGGAGGAGGCATCCGGCGGGGCCTCACCGACGCCCTGCGCGAGGCCGTCCGCACCGGCCGCCTCGCCCCCGGCACCCGGCTGCCCTCCTCCCGCGCCCTCGCCGCCGACCTGGGCGTCGCCCGCAACACCGTCGCCGACGCCTACGCCGACCTGGTCGCCGAGGGCTGGCTCACCGCCCGCCAGGGCTCGGGCACCCGCGTCCCTGACCGTACGGTCGTCCCGCCGGCCGGCGCCCCACCCCGGCCCCGCGAACCCGGGCGCCCCACCCACAACCTCGTCCCCGGCACCCCCGACCTCGCCTCCTTCCCGCGCGCGCAGTGGCTCAAGGCCGCCCGTCGCGCCCTCGCCACCGCCCCCTACCAGGCCCTCGACTACGGCGACCCGCGCGGCCGAGTCGAACTGCGCACCGCCCTCGCCGGCTACCTCTCCCGCGCCCGCGGGGTACAAGCCGACCCCGAACACATCCTGGTCTGCGCCGGGTTCTCGCACGGCCTGCGTCTGCTCGGCGCGGTGCTGCGGGCCCGGGGCGCCCGCACGGTCGCCGTGGAGTCGTACGGCCTCGGCGTGCACTGGGACCTGCTCGCGTCCGCCGGTCTGCGGACCGTTCCCCTGCCGTTCGACGAACGCGGCACCGACCCGGGCATGTTGACCGACCAGGACGCGGTGCTGCTCACCCCCGCCCACCAGTTCCCGATGGGCGGCACCCTGCACCGCGACCGGCGGGCGGCCGTCGTCGAGTGGGCGCGCCGCACCGGCGGCCTGGTCGTCGAGGACGACTACGACGGCGAGTTCCGCTACGACCGCCAGCCCGTCGGCGCCCTCCAGGGCCTGGACCCCGACCATGTCGTCCACGCGGGCACGGCCAGCAAGTCCCTCGCCCCCGGGCTCCGGCTGGGCTGGCTGGTGCTGCCGCCCGGCCTCATGGAGGAGGTGCTGAGCGCCAAGGGCGGCATCGACACCGGCAGCTCCCTCGACCAGCTGACCCTCGCCGAGTTCCTCGTCTCCGGTGCCTACGACCGTCATGTGCGCGCCGCCCGACTGCGGTACCGGCGCCGCCGCGACGCCCTGGTCGCCGAGCTCGCGCGGCGGGCCCCGAGGGTCCACGCCACGGGGATCGCCGCCGGTCTGCACGTCGTGCTGAGGCTCCCACCGGGCACCGAGCAGCCGGCGCTGCGGGCGGCGGCCTGGCACGGCCTCGCGGTCCACGGGCTGCACCGCTACCAGCACCCCGAGGCCACCGTCGAGCGGCGCGACGCACTCGTCGTGGGCTACGGGACTCCGCCGGACCACGCCTGGTCGGGAGCGCTGGAGGCGCTGTGCGCGGTGCTGCCCGAATAATGCCGCCCATTTCAGCTGTTCCCCATTACCGAATACGGGCGCGTGGATAGAGTCGCCCCATGAACAACAGCGCATCCATATCCCGTGTGGCCCTGAAGAAAATCACCCCCGACGTGTCGGCGGCGATGGGCTCCCTGCATGCCGTCGCCGTTTCCGCGGCGCGGGACGCCAAGGTCGAACCGGAACTCCTGGAACTGATCCGGATCCGCGCCTCGCAGATCAACGGCTGTGCGTTCTGCCTCGACATGCACACCAAGGACGCCCGTGCTGCGGGCGAGACCGAACAGCGCGTCTACGCCCTGAACGCCTGGCGGGAGACCCCCTTCTTCACCGGACGCGAGCGCGCCGCACTGGCGTTGACCGAGGCCGTGACCCTGGTGCACGACGGTCAGGTGCCGGACGCGGTCTATGCCGAGGCCGCGGAGGTCTTCGACGAGACGCAGATCGCGGCACTGATCTGGGCGGCGACCGTCATCAACGCGTACAACAGGATCGCCATTGCCACGCGCATGATGCCGGGTGGTTATCAGCCGACGCCGAAGAACTGAATTCTGGCAGCTTTGATTGCGCCG
Source organism: Streptomyces sp. NPDC050759 (assembly GCF_044456945.1). Lineage (NCBI taxonomy): Bacteria > Bacillati > Actinomycetota > Actinomycetes > Kitasatosporales > Streptomycetaceae > Streptomyces > Streptomyces sp. NPDC050759. Next base: position 90,294 of record NZ_JBITGI010000017.1, read on the forward strand.
GACCGTATATGGGTCCGGCGCATTGTGCCGTAGCAGAAGCCGGATGCGCGGCAGCGGAATTCAGATGCGCGGCAGCGGCTCCATGATGTCGTCCAGCCACGCCCGCCATTCCGGGGCGCGCTGCGCCGGAGCCGCTTCGAGTGCCCCTCCGATCCACCCCGTCACCGGCCGGATTCCGTGCAGCGCGTTCACCAGCCACACCTCACGGCCGTCCAGCTCGGCCACCGTCCGCTCACGGTGCGCCACGGGGATGCCCTCGCGCCGGGCTCGCTCCTGGACGAGGGCGACGGTCACCCCGGGCAGGACCGGCAGCCGGGGCGGAGGCAGACACAGGGTGTCGTCCTCCCACCACAGCACGCTGGCGGTGGCCGCCTCCAGCACGGAGCCGGAGGGCGCGACCAGCACCGCCTCCTCCGCGCCCGCACCGGACGCCCGCTCTCGCACCCGGGCGAGGGCGCCGAGGTCCGGTCCCTTGCGGCGGGGCACGGTCCGTGGGTCGGCCTGGCCGGTCGCCCAGACCCGCACGCCGGTCCCGAGCGGGGGAGCGTGCCGCAGCAGCAGCCGCAACTCCTGGGAGCCGGCGGCGAGTTCGACGCGCGGGAACCACTCGCCCGTACGGGGCAGCGCGTCGGTCATGTCCCGCCAGAACTCCAGCAGCCGGCGCAGCGGCGGCCCGCCCGCCTCGCCGCAGGTCCGCAGGAACCGCTCCCGGTGGCGTTCGAGCCCGCGCACCCTGCCGTCCCGCACCAGCCAGGAGTCCGCGACGAGCAGGGGTGTCGTCGGCTCCGCGGCAGGGGTCAGCCCACGGGCCGGTGACCACGCCGACAGCCCCTCCACGATGACGGGTTGTGTCACAGCCGCTCCTTCCTCAGTACGTGCGGCCGGCGTTCACCGGCGCTCCGTGCCGTGGCCCGTACGGCGCGTGCTCCAGCCACGAGCCGCACCACGGCAGCACCGGGGCGAGCGCCGCCGCCGCCCGCTGACGGGCCCGGACGAGCCGGCGCCGGGGGCGCAGATGGTCCAGCGCGGCCCCGGCGGCGGCACTGTTGAACAGCGCCGCGGACCGCCGTACGTCGGCGAAGGCCTCGATCGTCCCGCCCGCGATGGCCTCCGCCGCGGCCGCGGCGTCCGCGATGCCGCTGTTCATGCCCCGCGCCCCGAACGGCGGGAAGAGATGCGCCGCCTCCCCGACGAGCAGCACCCGCCGGTGCGGATCCGTGAACGAGGCGGCCACCTTGCGCAGAAAACGGTACGTCGACACCCACAGGATCCGCTCGCCGTACCCCTCGCCCACCACCGCCGGAAGCCATCGCCGTACAGCCTCCTCGGTCCCGAACTCCTCCTCGAGGTCGTCGTCCCGGCACTGCAGGTCGACCTGGAAGCCCCCGGTGAACGGCACCCGCATCACACTGCGCCCGCCGGCTCCCGGATGCTCGTAGTGGAAGATCCGCTCGGGCGGCTCGGCACCTGGGGTGTGGGCCACGTCGACGACCACATGGAAGCCCTCGCCCTTCTCGCCCTCCATGGCGATGCCCAGTGCACCCCGCACGGCGGACCGGGCACCGTCGGCGGCGACGGCGTACGCGCAGTTCCACTCCCGGCCGTCGGAGCAGGTCAGCCGGACCCCGGTCGCCGTCGTGCGGACGTCCAGCACCCGTGCGTCCCACACGAACTCCACACCCGCCCGCTCACACGCGCCCCGCAGGAAACGCTCGGTGTCCACCTGGCGCAGGCTGGTGAAGGGCGGCGGGCCCTCCTTCGGCGGATAGGTGCGGGAGTACACCTCGCGCCCCCGGTAGAGGGTCCGCCGGGTCCGCCAGGTCTGCCCGTACGCGGTGATCTCGTCGGCCAGTCCCGGCCGCATCCCGTCGAGCAGCGCGAGCGTCTCGCGATGCACGAACAGGGCCCGGCTGCCCGGCCGTTCACGATCCTTCCCCTCCGCCTCCAGCAGCGCCACCTCCCGCCCGCGCGCCCGCAGCGCGAGCGCCGCCGACAGACCCACGGGGCCGGCTCCGACCACCACGACCGGTGTCACGCGCGCGCACCCTCCGCGAGCATCCGCGTGATCTCGACCCGCTTCACCTTCCAGGTCGCGGTCATCGGCAGCTCCTCGAACCGCCACTGCCGCGGCTCGGCCATCGCCGGCAGGTCGGCCGTCGCCTCCCGCCAGCGCTCGGGGTCCAGCGGCTGCTCCCCGCGCACGCACACCACCGGCACCGGCTCCCGGTCCGCACCCGGCACGATGACGACCTCCCGGAGCTCCTCCAGGCGCTCCATCAGGGTGTCCTCGACCTCCAGATTGCTGTGCACGGAGTCGATGCGGTCGATCTCCCGGTCGATCAGATGCAGGGTGCCGAGGCGACTGCGGTAGCCCATGTCGCCCATCTCCCACCAGCCGTCGTGGAGTTGACGGTCGTAGCGGTCCTGCATGCCGAGGTAGGTGAGGATGCGGCCCCTGGTACGGGCCTCGATACGCCCGCTCGTCCCGGCGGCGACCCGCTCACCGCCCGGCCCCGTCACGCGCACGCGGGTGAAGCCGGGTATGCCGATCCCGACCCGCCGCCCGTCCGCGCGTGCGGCACTGCGCCGGGTGAAGCACTGGAAGGCGACCGGACCCGTCTCGCTCTGCCCGTACAGCTGGATCAGCCAGGGCGAACGGCGCTTCGAGGCGCCCAGCAGCCGCCGTACCGTGCGCGGATGGATCGCGTCGAACGTCGAGCCGTAGGACCGCACCCGCGACAGCGGGGCACCGGGCGCGTCGGCCAACTCCTCCCACAGCACGAACGTGTTGGGGTGGGTCTCCACGATGCCGGGCCGGTGCCTGGTCAGGAGCGGTCCCACGGCGGCCGGGTCCGGGTCGGTGATCAGCACCAGCGGGCTGCCGAAGTGCAGCAGGACGCCGAGCAGATGGTAGAAGCGCGAGTGCACGAACGACATGTGCAGCGCCGCGGTCTCCCCGCGCGTCGGCCAGCCCATCGCCTTCTGCGGTACGAGCCGGTTCCACATGGTGTTCGCGCAGTGCACAGCGAGTTTGGGCAGACCGGTGGTGCCGGAACTGTGGGTGATCAGCGCCGGCTCACGGGGATGGAGGCGTACCGGCGGCGGGGGCTCGGAGCCGGCGTACTTCTCCAGGCGCTCGGCGCCCGGCGCGTCGTCCACGGCGAGGACCTGCCGCACCCGCAGGCCGACCCCGTTCAGCGGCCCCTCCAGCTTGGCCCGGTCGGTGACCAGCCACGGCTGCCTGAGCCGCTCGATCAACTCCCCGACCACCTCACCGGCCAGCCCCGGGGAGAGCAGCACGGGCACCGCGCCGATACGGGAAACCGCGCAGGTCAGCAGCACGATGTCGACGTTGTCCCTCTTGTGTACGACCACCTGCTCCGAGGGCCTCACCCCCGCCTCCCACAGGCGTCCGGACAGATCCTCGACGACCTCTGCCAACGCCGGGTAGGTCAGATCGACACCGAGTGCGGGATGGGTGTCCAGTGGCCGGTCCAGGGTCACGAAGACGGCGCCGTGCCGGTCGGCCGCCCGCCGGAACACCGGACCCAGGTAGAAACCCCGGTCGGCGAAGGGGGGTTGCTGCTCTCTCATGGGGCCGTTCCTCTCAGCGGTGCGGCTACGGTGCTCGTGCGGTGCCTGTGGGGTGTCTTTGCCGTGGTCGGTCACCAGGCGCCCCGGCGGACCAGGTGGCGGCGGAGCTTGCCGGTCGGGGTGCGGGGGAGCGACGGGACGAGGCTCACGCTCCTGGGCACCTTGAAGGCGGCCAGCCGTTCGCGGGCCAGGGCGAGGAGGTCCTCCTGGAGGCTTCGGTCGGGGACCGGGGTGACGGGGACGACGAACGCCCGCAGCCGACCGACCCCCCTCCCGTCGGTGACGGCCACGACCGCAACCTCCTTCACCGCCGGGTGGGTGCGCAGTACGGCCTCCACCTCCAGCGGGGAGACGGTGATGCCGCCGACCATCTCCATGTCGTCGGCGCGGCCCAGGTGCCGGTAGGTGCCGTCCGCCTCGCGGACCGCCCGGTCACGGGTGGCCAGCCAGCCACCGACCAGGGTGCGTTCGGTCTCCTCGGGCCGGTTGAGGTAGCCGGGCGTCACCGTCGGTCCGCGCACCCACAGCTCGCCCTCCGTGCCGTCCGGGACCGGATGGCCGGTGCGGTCGCGCAGCTCCACCTCGAAGCCGGGCACTGGGCGGCCGACGGTGCCCGGGCGGTTGTGGCCGAAGCTGTTGGCGCAGAAGGCGTGACCGGCCTCGGTGGAGCCGATCTGCTCCAGTACCGGCGCACCGAGCAGCTCGGTGACCTGTCCGCCGAGCCCCTCCGGAAGGCCCTCGCCGGCCGACACCGCGGCCCGCACCGACGCGAAGCAGCCCTCGTGCCCGCTGCCCCGGTCGGCCACCAGCGCGGCGTACGCGGACGGCACGGAGTAGAGCAGGGTCACCCGGTGCCGGGCGACGAGCTCGTCCACGGCCGCAGGGGTCGGACGCCGGTCCACCAGCACGGCGGAGGAGCCGGAGAAGAGCGGGAAGACGAAGGCGTTGCCGAAGCCGTAGGCGAAGTACAGCTTCGACACCGACAGGGTGACGTCGTCCTGGCCGATCCGCAGCAGCCGCCGGCCGATGAGGTCGTGGTACGCCTTTGGGTCGCCGTGCGTGTGCACGACCCCCTTGGGACGGCCCGTGGTGCCCGACGTGTACTGGACGTACAGCGCCGTGTGCGCGTCGACCGGATGGGCGGGGGCCGGCTCCGCGGAAACGGTGAGCGCGAGCAACTGGTCGGCGCCGAGCCGGATCCGCCCGGCGAACCGGTCCTCCAGACCCGGCCCCGTCACACACAGCGCGGCGTCGGCGTCGGCGGCCATGAAGGCGTGGTCGGCCGCGGGGAGTTCGGGGTTGACCAGGACGGCGACGGCCCCGAGGCGCGCGACGGCGAGAAAGGCCGTCACCCAGGCGATCCCGTCCGGCAACGCCAGCACCACCCGGTCACCCGGCCTGGTGCCGTGACCGGCGAGCACGGTGGCCGCCCGGGCCGCGAGCGCGTGCACCTGGCCGTGGGTCCAGGCCCGGTGGCCCTGACGGAAGGCGGGCCGGTCCACCCAGCCGCGCCGCTCGGCGAGATCGGCGAGCTGGGCGGCGAGATTGCCGGGGGCGTCGAAGCCGGCCGAGGACAGCACGGGCTGCCCAGTCGTCATCGGACCGGCTCCTCGCTGGCCGTGTGCCCTCCGCGGGCGTCGGCGCGGAGGGTGGTGTGCCGCCGCTGCTCCGCCGTCCGCTCCGCGGTGTGCAGGTGCAGGGCCCTCATCTGCGCCGCCGTCTTCAGCAGCATCTCGTCGTACTCGGCGACCGGATCGGAGTCGAGGACGATCGCGCCGCCGGCGCCCAGCTGCATCAGCCCGTCGGCGAACACGGCCGTACGGATGACGATGTTGAGGTCCGCGCCCCCGCCGCACCCCAGATAGCCGAGCGCGCCGGAGTAGACCCCGCGGGCCTCGGTCTCCAGGGAGTCGATGATCTCCATCGTGCGCAGCTTCGGCGCCCCGGTCATCGAGCCACCGGGAAAACACGCCCGCACGCACTCCACCGCGTCGGTCCCCTCCCGCAACCGCCCCTCCACGGTGGACACGAGCTGATGCAACGTCGCGTACGTCTCCGTGGCCATCAGCCGGGTCACCCGCACCGACCCGGTCCGGCACACCCGCCCCAGGTCGTTGCGGAGCAGATCGACGATCATCAGGTTCTCGGCGCGCGTCTTGGCGTCCGCCGCCAGTGCGTCCCGCAGCCGGGTGTCCTCCTCCGGCCCCGCGCCGCGCGGCGCGGTGCCCTTGATGGGCCGGGCCTCGACGATCCCGTCCCGGGTGATCCGCAGGAATCGCTCGGGGGAGGAACCGGCCACGTCGACGTCCCCGAACCTCAGGAACGCCGCGTAGGGGGCCGGGTTGACCCGGCGCAGCACCCGGTAGAACGCGTACGCGTCCGGCGGGGCGGGTAACCGGGCCGCGTTCGTCAGACAGACCTCGTAGCTGGTGCCCGCCCGCAGTTCGCGCCCGCAGGACTCGATGTCGGCGAGATAGGTCGCCCGGTCCCGCACCAGCCAGGGCTCGGCGGCGCCGAGGTCGGGGCCGGGGTTGAGGCTGGGGTCGACGGGTCCGGTGGGTGCCGGCAGCGTGGGTGCCGCCGTCGGGTCCGGCTCGGTGGCGACGAAGGTCAGCTGGGCCAGCGTGCTCTCCAGCCAGTCCTCGGCCTCCCGCGCGGCCTGCGGGGTGTCCTCTGCCAGGCAGACCGCGTAGGTGGACCTCTTCAGATGGTCCACGGCGATCAACCGGTCGGCGAACAGCCAGCAGGCGTCCGGGACGTCGGAGGTGTGCCGGTTCGGTGAGCCGCAGTCGGCCTTCATCTCGTAACCGAAGTAGCCGACATAACCGCCGGTGAAATCGAAGGGCAGCCCGGCCCCGTCCACCCGGCGACTCGTCAACTGCCGTCCCAGATAGTCGAAGACGCTCGCCGCGACCTTCCTCGTCGGCCGCCCGGCCCGCTCGATCTCGCACCTTCCGCTCTCGACGTCGTACCGGACGAACTCCGCGAGCGGACCACTGTCGTCACCGAAGAACGAGAACCGCGACCGCCCGTCCTCGACCAGCGCGCTGTCCAGCCAGAACGCCCGCCTCGACGCCGCGTACATCCGGGTGAAGGCGGCCTCGGTGTCGACCGCGCCGGCGATGCGCCGTGTGTGCAGACGGTAGGCGGGCGCGGCCCGCCGGGGGCGCGGGACGATCCGCGAAGGCCGGGGGATCACCGCTTCGGGCGGGGGCACCGCGGTGTTCTTCGTACGCAGCCTGCGGGCCCTTTCCGCCGTGAGATTGCGGAAGTTGACGAGTATGCGGTGGCCGTAGTCGGTGAGCACGGACTCCGGATGGAACTGCACGCCCCACAGCGGCCGGCTGCGGTGCCTGAGCCCCATCAGCACGCCGTCCTCGGCCCAGGCGGTGGCCTCCAGCGCCTGAGGGAGCGGCTCGGACACGGCCAGCGAGTGGTAGCGGACCGCGGTGAAGTCCTGCGGCAGCCCCCGGAACAGGTCCCGTCCGTCGTGCCGGACCGTCGACAGATGCCCGTGCCGCGGCTCCGGGGCGGGTCCCACCCGGCCCCCCTCCCCGAGTGCGATGCCCTGGTGCCCCAGACAGACGCCCAGCACGGGGATCGGAGACTCGGCGAGCACGGCGGCGCTCAGTCCGAAGTCGCGCGGCTCGGCCGGGTGGCCAGGTCCGGGCGAGACCACGACATTGTCGAACCCTGCGAGATATGCCCCGAGATCGGGAAGGGCGCCGACCGCGTCATTGAGGACGACGACCGGTTCCTCGCCGTTGACCTCGGCGACCAGCTGGAACAGGTTGTACGTGTACGAGTCGTAATTGTCGATGAGCAGGGTCTTCACCCGCCCACCTCCCTCGGTTCGTTCCGGACCTATGCGGTCCGTCTTTTGTGCCGTCCGCGAAGGGCCTGGAGCGGCGGATGCAGCCATTTCCTGAGGAAACGCTGAAGCCGGGGCATGAGAATCCAGGTGACGAGAGCCGTCACACACAGGCACAAAAGCAGCGTGCGGACGAGCGGATTGAGTCCGCCGAGATAAGGAAGAACGATCAGATTGAACAGGAGCACCGGCGGAAAAACCGCGCTCATGTTCACGAACCACAGTTTCCATTTCGCCGGCGGGGCGGGCGGCTTCGGTGTGGTGGTCTGCGAGTCGAACCACATCTTGGAGCCCCGCACGCTCCTGCGCTCCGTCTCCCGGGCGAAACCCGCCGCCCGGTCGTCCCACTGGGTCCGGGCGGACGAATCCTCCCAGGCCCGGGCCGTTCCCTCGCTGGCGAAGCGATAGACCACATGCCACTCCGCCTCTTGGTCGACAAGGACGCCACCTCCAAGGAAGCCCGGCTGCTGCGCACTCGCGGCCAGCATGGCCCACCCCCAGGAATGGAAGTCGGCCTCACGGCCCGGCACCACGTGATAGGCCACGGTGATGGTGACGGGATTACTGCTCACGCCGTCGTATACGCAAGGCCTTCACAGCACGTTCAAATATTCAACGAAGCTTTTTTCAGCTGTCCGGATCGTGACTCTTTATCGGCGTTTTGGGCGGCATGGCTCATTCTGTCGAACTGTTCCGGAAGTAACTCAAGCACCCCTTACGGAATTCGGGCAGGAGAAGGCGGGGCGGAATGTTCCGGGGCCTCCCCGAACCTGGCCAGCGCCAACGCCCCCGCGACGGCCACGGCGAAACCCAGCACCGCCACCCACGCCAGCCCCTCCCGGGTACGGTCCCCGAGCCACACCACCCCCACCAGCGCCGGACCGATCGTCTCCCCGATCACCATGCCGGCGGTCGCCGTGGTCACCGACCCCCGCTGCAGCGCCGAGGTCAGCGACAGAAAGGCCGCGCCACCGCCGATGAGGAGCGCGTACGTCGCCGGGTTGGCCAGCAGCGCCGACGGCGCGAGCGAGTCGATCAGGCGTACCGCCACCTCGACCACCCCGAACCCGAACCCGGCCCCCAGCCCGAGCGCCAACGCCCGTCCCCGCTCCGGCAGTCGCCCACCGAGCAGCGCGAGCCCCAGCACGGCCAGGGCCGTCCCCAGCATCGCGAACTTCAAGGCCGGCGGTCCGCCCCGGTCGCCCTCCGTCCCGGACGCGATCCCCAGCAGCGCCATCCCCGCGCACACCACCCCGACGGCACCCCACTCGCCCGCGCTCAGCCGGACCCGCAGCAGCCGAGCCGACACCACCGCGGTCACCGCGAGACTCGACGCGAGCGCCGCGCCCACCGCGTAGATCGGGACCGACCGCAACGCGGCGATCTGCAGCAGGAACCCCACCCCGTCCAGCGCCAGCCCCGCCAGATACCGCCACTGCCGGACCGCCCCCAGGAACAGCGTCACCGCGAACGCCGTCCCCTCGCCGTCGCGACCGCCCGGGTCCGCCGCCCGCGCCGCCATCGCCTGCAGCACGGTGGCCGTCCCGAAACACACGGAGGCACCTAGAGCACACACCATTCCAAAGAGCACGAAGTGACCTTAGGGGAGGGAGGGAAGGGTGGGCTGGTTTCGGACCGGCTCTCACTGATCTCCAACTGTCCGCCGGACACGAGCCGTATCCCGAAGCACTGTCCGCGAGCGGCCCGCGAAAACGCGTTGTCGCACCCCGTCCGATCGCGTTACGGTCGGCGCACTCTGACGCACACGCTCTCTGGAACCATCGCCGCAGAACGGGAGCAGGTCCGCGCACAGCGCGCGGCACCACGGAGGGGCGGCACCGGATCCGGCCGACCGGCGGATCTCGTACGCCCTCCGGAGGACTCTCCCATGAACATCGGCCTCGGCCTCCCCATCGACGACCCCGCCCAGCTGCTCACCTGGGCCCGGCGCGCCGACGCGAGCCCCTTCAGCACCCTCGGCCTGCTCGACCGCCTCGTCTACGACAACCCCGAGCCCCTCGTCACCCTTGCGACCCTCGCCGGTGCCACGTCCCGCATCCGCGTCCAGACCGAGGTACTGCTCGCACCTCTCCACAACACCGCCCTGCTCGCGAAGCAGACCGCGACCCTCGACCGCCTCTCCGGCGGCCGCTTCACGCTCGGCATCGGCGTCGGAGGCCGCGAGGACGACTGCCTGGCCGCCGGCACCGACCTCCACCGCCGAGGCCGCCGCCTCGACGAACAGATGACCCTGCTGCGCCGCACCTGGTCCGGCGAGCCGTACGGCGAAGGCATCGGCCCCGTCGGCCCCGCCCCCGCCACCCCCGGTGGCCCGGAGGTACTGTTCGGCGGCTTCGCCCCCGCTGCCCTCGAACGCGTCGGTCGCTTCGGCGACGGTTTCCTCGGCGCCGCCCTGCCGCCCTCCTTCATGTCCAACCTGTTCCGCGCCGCCGAAACGGCCTGGCAGAAACACGACCGCCCCGGCCGCCCCCGCCTGGTCGCCCAGGCGAACGTCGCGCTCGGCCCCGACGACACCCTGGACCGGGCCCGCCGCAACCTCCGCGACTACTACGCCTTCAGCGGCCACGTCGAATACATGGAGGCCGGCCTGCTCACCACACCGCGGCAGATCCGCGAGGCCGCCGACGCCTATGTCGGCATCGGTGCCGACGAGGTGATGCTCTACTGCTGGGCCTCCGACGCCGACCAGATCGACCGCCTCGCCGACGCACTGTTCTGACGTCCTGCAGCACCCCGGCTTCGAGGCCCCGGGCCCCTTCCCCGGCCTCGAAGCCGTCGCTCGCATGGTGGACGCCGCGCCGGGGCCGTTCCGCGTGCCCGGTAGGCTGGCCGACAGGCCGTGACTGGCGCGCTGGGATGGGACGGACCATCGGGGAGCGGCCTGTGAGTGACCAAGTGCCGTGCGCCTGGGCCGAACCGTGATCCGTGACCGCTTCAAGCCACGCAGCCCGGAGGCCGCCATGTCAGAGCAGCAGTCCCTGTCCACCGAGTCCATGGCCTTCCGCGCCGCCCTCGACGTGATCCGCGCCGTCGAGCCGCGCGTCGCCGACGCCATCGGCCAGGAGGTCCACGACCAGCGCGAGATGCTCAAGCTGATCGCCTCCGAGAACTACGCCTCCCCGGCCACCCTCCTCGCGATGGGCAACTGGTTCAGCGACAAGTACGCCGAGGGCACCGTCGGCCGCCGCTTCTACGCCGGCTGTCGCAACGTCGACACGGTCGAGTCCCTGGCCGCCGAGCACGCCAAGGAGCTCTTCGGCGCCCGGCACGCCTACGTCCAGCCGCACTCCGGCATCGACGCCAACCTCGTCGCCTTCTGGTCCGTCCTCGCCCAGCGTGTCGAGGTCCCCGCCCTGGAGAAGGCCGGCGTCCGCCAGGTCAACGAGCTCTCCGACGCCGACTGGGCCGAGCTCCGCCAGGCCTTCGGCAACCAGCGCATGCTCGGCATGTCCCTGGACGCCGGCGGCCACCTCACCCACGGCTTCCGACCCAACATCTCCGGCAAGATGTTCGACCAGCGCTCCTACGGCACCGACCCCTCCACCGGTCTGGTCGACTACGACGCGCTGCGCGCCTCGGCCCGTGAGTTCAAGCCGCTCATCATCGTCGCCGGCTACTCGGCCTACCCCCGGCTGGTGAACTTCCGGATCATGCGGGAGATCGCCGACGAGGTCGGCGCCACGCTGATGGTCGACATGGCGCACTTCGCCGGACTCGTCGCCGGCAAGGTCCTCACCGGCGACTTCGACCCGGTCCCGCACGCCCAGATCGTCACCACGACCACCCACAAGTCGCTGCGCGGCCCGCGCGGTGGCATGGTGCTGTGCGACGACTCCCTCAAGGACCAGGTCGACCGCGGCTGCCCGATGGTCCTCGGCGGCCCGCTTCCGCACGTCATGGCCGCCAAGGCCGTCGCCCTCGCCGAGGCACGTCAGCCCTCCTTCCAGGACTACGCCCAGCGGATCGTCGACAACTCCCGCGCCCTGGCCGAGGGCCTGATGCGCCGCGGCGCCACCCTGGTCACCGGCGGCACCGACAACCACCTCAACCTGATCGACGTCGCCTCCTCCTACGGCCTCACCGGCCGCCAGGCCGAGGCCGCCCTGCTCGAGTCGGGCATCGTCACCAACCGCAATGCCATCCCGGCCGACCCCAACGGCGCCTGGTACACCTCCGGCATCCGCATCGGCACCCCCGCCCTGACCACCCGTGGCCTGGGCACCGCCGAGATGGACGAGGTCGCCGGTCTCATCGACCGCGTCCTCACCACCACGGAGCCCGGCACCACCAGCAAGGGCGCCCCCTCCAAGGCCCAGCACATCCTGGACCCGAAGGTCGCGGACGAGATCTCCCACCGGGCCACCGACCTCGTGGCCGCTTTCCCGCTGTACCCGGAGATCGACCTCGGCTGACACACGTCCTCTCTTGAGTTGTCAAAGACCGGTGACTCCTAGAGATCGATGAGTTCCTGTCGTGGCTCATCCCGCGGCGGTCCGGCTCCTGGCCCGACCGCCGCGCGGCGTATCAGCCGCGTGCCGCCGGCTCCCGCCGCGAATCCCACGACGAGCCCCGGTACCGCCCACCACACGCCATGCTCCGGGCCCGTCGAACTCTTGCCCTGCTCCTTATCCCGCCCCTCCGCGGCGCCGCCCACGAGGCCCACCCGGTCCAACTCGTCGAAAACCGCCCGCGGCGCCCGGTGCCAGCGGATGTCGTCGTCCTCCCGCTCCGGTGCCGGATCCGAGCGCACCCACGGCGTGCCGTCCCCCGTCAGGAACAGCTGGTCCTGCCGCGCCACCGCCACATCACCCCCCGGCGCCGAATCCGTCCGAGGCCAGCCACCGACACCCGTCAGCCCCCACACGACGGTGAACCGCACCGCCGGATACCGGCCCTCCTCCCAGGCGTCCGACACCCGCTCCGTGCCCGGGTACGTCGGCTGCAGCAGCTGCCACAGGCGGGTGAAGTACGGCTCGTCGGAACGCACGGCCTTCGTCCGGCCCGAGCCGCCGGTGACGACCATCGCCAGGTCGGGCCGGTCGAGGCTCCCTCCCCGCGTCTGCTGTGTCGCCGCGGCGGCCGCCGGCGCCCCGAGCACGGTCACCGCCACGGTTGCCAGCGCTGCCAACGCCCTGCGCGGCCCGAGCCGCGTCCCGGTGTGTCTGCTCCGCACTGCGTGTCTGTTCCGCACTGCCATCCCCCTCAATCGATCAGCCTCGCTATCTCAAGCTCGCGGGCACCTCCTTTCGTCACAGATCACGCAGTTCCTGCCGAGGCCCCGGCTCCCGGCCCACACGGCCCCCTCGTATCCGCAGAGCGAACGGCCGCAGCACCAGCGCCAGTACCGCTCCGGCCGCAAGCCCTGGAAGCGCCCACCACCACTCGGTGCCGTCGTCCGCCGTGGAGGGCGGACCCGCAGACGCCTCCGTGGCCACCGCTCCCATATCGCTCCCCGGCTCCTGCCCCGGTGCCGGGAAGATGGCATGGCCCTCGCCGGAGACCTTGCCCATCACTCCCAAGTCCTTCAGCAGTGCGCGCAGTTGGGGTGGATTCTTTGTGCGGTGCCAGTGGCCGTTCACCGACTCGGGGACGTACTCCGCGGTGTGTATCCACACCTCGTCCGTGTCGGCCAGCGGGAAGACCTGGTCCAGCCGCCACGGTGAGACGTCGTGCGCCATCCACGTGACGTTGATCTGCCGGGCGGCAAGCAGATTCGCCTCGGGCGGCTTGGTGCGGGCGCCCGCACCCGGAGGGCCGAGCAGCCGCTCCAACTCGCCGTACTCCTCATCGGAGGAGTAGAGCGACGCCGTCTCCCCGCTCTCCGGCGAAACCACGAGCACGCTCGTCGGTCCGCCCGCCGACGCGGAGGGCGCACCCCACACCGTCAGCGCGAGCGTCACCCCCAACGCGCCTACTCCCGCTGCCAGTTCACGACAACGACCCCTCGGTCCAGCCATACGCCTCTTCATGCCGGCCCCCAACAGACGATCCCCGTGCGGCCCGTCCGCGAGCCGCGTGTCACTTCTGGTACACCGCCCGGCCCGTCGGGGTTCCCACCCCGCGCGCACTAATCCGAGGACTTCTCGGCGCCCTCGTGTCCCGGCTCGCCGAGGGACTTCGCGATCTCCACAGCCCGCGCCTTCGACGCGACCCCCTCCAGCCGCAGTGTCACGTCCGGCACCTCCAGGACACCCGACCCGTGCATCCACAGCAGCGTCGGCCCCGCGGTCCGCTGCTCGCGGGTGTAGTGGGAGCCGGCCGCGTCCACCAGCCAGAAGCTCAGCAGATGGGGCCGCGGAAACCACAGAGCCGTGTCATGGGCCCCACCGAGCTCCGAGGAGTCCCCGTCCAGCGAGAGCCACTCCGGCTGCTCCCGCACAGTCTTGGTGAAGCCGATGTCCAGACGGGCCCGATACTCGTCCAGCCGGATGGTGTCCCCCCGCTCACGCCAGCACAGGCTCACCAGAGACCGCCCCCGCGGCTCGGCCGTCACCGTCACCACGTCCGGAGCGCCCAGCGCCGACGGCACCAGCGGTTCGAACCCCGCCCGCCGCTCGGCCTGCGCGAGGGACACCGAGCGACCGCAGCCGGGCACTTCGGCCCCCGGCGAGGGCACCGCCGACGGGTCGTACCGCACCTCGACCCCGCCGAAGTCGAACCAGTCCAGGACCGCCGCCCGCACCGGAGGGGTGAGCGCGAGGACCGCCAGCAGCCCGCACAGGGTCGCGGCCAGCGAACGCCACCGCATCCGCGTCCACCGCCGCACCGCCCGCAGTCGCTCGCCGGGACCCGGCGCCTGGGTCACCGGGACCGGCAGCCGCTCGGCGAGTATCTGCTCCAGCACCCGCTCCACCATCGACTCGGACCCGCCCGCACCCGGCACGTCCAGCGACCGCCCGAGCGCCCGCAGCTCCTCGGGCAGCCGGGACGCACGCTCACGCGCGCTTCCCTCCGCGCCCTCACCGCCGTAGGGCTCACTCACGCTCATCACCCCCTTCCTGGGGCTCGAAATCGGGCAGCAATTTGCCGAGCTTTCGCAGCGCGCGGTTCAGCCGGGACTTCACCGTCCCCCGGGGCCAGCCCAGGGCCTGGGCCGTCTCGGACTCGTCCATCTCCAGCAGATACCGGTAGGTGACGACCAGACGGTGCTCCTCGCTCAGCTTCTCCAGCGCGGACCCCAGCGCGGCGCGGCGCTCTATCTCCACGGCCGCGACCGCCGGGTCCGCCGATTCCGGTATCAGCGGCTCGGCCTCCGCGAAGGCCGCCTCACGGCCGGCGAGCGTGCGCTGGCGCGCCGCCGTCCGCACTGTGTTCCTCGTCTCATTGGCCACGATCGACATGAACCACGGCTTGAACGCCGAGCCCTCCTTGAAGCGGCCCAGCCCGCAGTACGCCTTGACGAAGGCCTGCTGCACCACGTCCTCCGCGTCCGCACCCGCCCCGAGCGCGGCGGCCGCTCGCATGGCGAGGCCCGTATGGGCCCGCACCAGCTCCGCGTACGCCTCCGGGTCTCCGGCGCGTACGCGTGCGATCACCGCGGCCTCATCGACGATGCGGCCCCCCTCCCGCGTCCTCACACGATTGGTACACCGCCCGGGCCGAATCGGTTCCCACCCGTGGCACATCTGTTTCCGACTGGTTCCGGATCGCCCCCCGACACCTGAGAGAATGGTGAGCATGGCCTCTGACCGCCCACCCGTCGCCCACCACCACCCTCAGGGGAATGGCTCCGCCATGCAGCGTCGCCCGCGAGTGCTCTCCGGAATCCAGCCCACCGCAGGCTCGTTCCACCTCGGCAACTACCTCGGCGCCGTCCGCCAGTGGGTGGCTCTGCAGGAGTCCCACGACGCGTTCTACATGGTCGTCGACCTGCACGCGATCACGGTTCCGCAGGACCCGAAGGAGCTGACGGGCAACACCCGCCTGGCCGCCGCGCAGCTCCTCGCCGCGGGCCTCGACCCGGAGCGCTGCACGCTCTTCGTCCAGAGCCACGTCCCCGAGCACGCCCAGCTCGCCTGGGTCATGAACTGCCTCACCGGATTCGGCGAGGCCTCCCGCATGACCCAGTTCAAGGACAAGTCCGCCCGTCAGGGCGCCGACAGCGCGAGCGTGGGCCTGTTCACGTACCCGATCCTCCAGGTCGCGGACATCCTGCTCTACCAGGCCAACGAGGTCCCGGTGGGTGAGGACCAGCGCCAGCACGTCGAGCTGACCCGTGACCTCGCGACGCGCTTCAACGGCCGCTTCGGCGAGACCTTCACGATCCCGAAGCCGTACATCCTCAAGGAGACGGCGAAGATCTACGACCTCCAGGACCCGTCGATCAAGATGAGCAAGTCGGCGTCCACGCCGAAGGGCCTCATCAACCTCCTCGACGAGCCGAAGGCCACCGCCAAGAAGGTCAAGAGCGCGGTCACGGACACCGACACCATCATCCGCTACGACGCCGAGGACAAGCCGGGCGTCAGCAACCTGCTCACGATTTACTCGACACTGACCGGTACCGGCATCCCCGAGCTGGAGCAGCAGTACGAGGGCAAGCTGTACGGCGCGCTCAAGACGGACCTCGCCGAGATCGTCGTCGAGTTCGTGACGCCGTTCCGGGAGCGGACCCAGCAGTACCTGGACGACCCGGAGACGCTGGACTCGATCCTGGCCAAGGGGGCGGAGAAGGCGCGCGCGGTAGCCGCGGAGACCCTCTCCCAGACGTACGAGAAGGTGGGCTTCCTGCCCGCGAAACACTGATCGCCGCAGGCCGGCGGTACCGACCGCCGGTCACCGGGCGTACCACCGCACACCAGCACCACTGGGCAGAGCGCTGCACATCACTATGCCTGCGCCTGCCCACAGCACAGCCGTGGCCGTACAGTCGATAGCCGGACGGCTGGGAACGAATCCGACAGGACGACAGGGACGAACAGGAGACGACGTGGGGACCGTAACGATCGGTGTGTCGATCGCGGTCCCGGAGCCTCACGGCAGCCTGCTCCAGGAGCGGCGCGCGGGCTTCGGCGACGCCGCGGCTCATGGCATCCCCACCCATGTCACCCTGCTGCCGCCCACAGAGGTCGCGGACACCGCGCTGCCCGCCATCGAGGCGCACCTCACCGAGGTCGCCGCGACGGGCCGGCCCTTCCCGATGAAGCTGTCGGGCACCGGCACGTTCCGGCCGCTGTCACCCGTCGTGTACGTCCAGGTCGCCCAGGGAGCCGAGGCCTGCGCGTGGCTCCAGAAGCAGGTCCGTGACGCCTCCGGGCCGGTCGCGCGGGAACTGCAGTTCCCGTACCACCCGCACGTCACGGTGGCCCACGGAATCGACGAGGCGGCCATGGATCGCGCCTTCGAGGAACTCGCCGAGTTCGAGGCCGAGTGGCCGTGCACCGGATTCGGGCTCTACGAGCAGGGCGCCGACGGGGTGTGGCGCAAACTGCGCGAGTTCACCTTCGGTCGCTCGACCGTGCCGCCCCAGGCCGGCCACGTCGACCGCGGCTCCCTGCCCACAAGCCAGCTGTAACCACCGTTACAGCGGCAGCAGCCGAAACACCGCCCGCGGCAGATGCCGCACCGCCGCCATCACCACCCGCAGGACCCCCGGCACCCACACCGTCTCCGAGCGCCGCCGCAGACCCAGTTCGATCGCCGTCGCGACGGCCTCCGGGGTGGTCGCGAGGGGTGCTTCCTCCCGGCCGGCCGTCATCCTCGACCGTACGAACCCGGGGCGTACGACCATGACGTGCACGCCCGTGCCGTGCAGGGCGTCGCCCAGCCCCTGGGTGAAGACGTCGAGGCCGGCCTTGCTGGAGCCGTAGATGAAGTCGGCTCGGCGGGCGCGTTCGCCGGCGACGGAGGAGAGCACGACGAGCGAGCCGTGCCCCTGGGCCTGCAACGCGCGCGCGGACACCAGCCCGGCCGAGACGGCGCCCGTGTAGTTGGTCTGCGCGACCCGCACCGCCGCGACCGGCTCGCGCTCGTCGTGGGCCTGGTCGCCGAGGATTCCGAAGGCGAGCAGCACCATGTCGATGTCGCCCTCGGCGAACACCTTGCCGAGCACCGCCTCGTGGGACTCGGGGTCCAGCGCGTCGAAGGCCACGGTGTGGACCTCGGCCCCCAGAGACCGCAATTGTGCGGCGGCAGACTCCAGGGCAGGGGACGGGCGCCCCGCCAGCCACACCGTGCGGGTGCGGCGGACGACGAGGCGGCGGGCGGTGGCCAGCGCGATCTCGGACGTACCGCCGAGGACGAGCAGGGACTGGGGAATGCCGAAGGCGTCCTTCACGAGCAGCTCCTTGGAGGGCCTGGGATCTTCAGAGGGCTTGGAGAGTCAGACGGCGGGACAGGTCCGACGTGAACACCCCGCGCGGGTCCAGCTGCGCGCGCAGCGCGCGGAAGTCGTCGAGGCGCGAGTACATCGCGGTGAGGAGTTCCGGCCGCAGACGGGAGTCCTTGGCCAGGCAGACCCGCCCGCCGGCCATGGCCACCTCCTCGTCCAGTTCGTCGAGGAGGGCGCCGAGACCGGGCAGAGCGGCCGGGATGTCCAGGGCCAGGGTCCAGCCGGGCACCGGGAAGGAGAGCCACCCGGGGTCGGCGTCCCCGAACCGCTTGAGCACGGCGAGAACGGCCGGGCACCGCTGCCCGGAGATCCGCCGCACGATCCGGCGCAGGGCCTCCTCCTGGCCCTGTCCGACGACGAGCTGGTACCGCACGAGGCCGCCGCTGCCGTAGATCCGGTTCCAGTGGGGCACAGCGTCGAGGGGGTGGAAGAACGCGGAGATCCTCTGCAGCCGGCCGGTACGCGCGCGGGGCGCCTTCCGGTACCAGAGCTCGTTGAACAACCCCACGGTCGTGCGGTTGAGAAGTCCCTCGGGGAGGAAGGGGGGTGGGGCCGGGAAGCGTGGGGTCCCGAAGGCCAACGGGTCTCTCCGCGCGCGTGTGCCCCCGGCGAGCAGCCCCGGTGCCTCCAGCGCTTCCAGCGGCGCGTGGTCGCCCCGCGTGAGAACCGCCCGCCCCGTCGCGGCCCCACGGGCCAGCAGGTCGACCCAGGCGCTCGAGTAGCGGTACTGGTGATCGGTCGCCGTCAGACGGGCCATCAGATCGTCGAGGTCCCGCGCGCGTTCCGTGTCCACCGACATCAGGGACGTCTCGACCGGCTGGAGCTGGACCGTCGCGGTGAGGATCATCCCGGTCAGCCCCATGCCACCGGTGGTCGCGTCGAACAGAGGTGTGCCGCGGCGCACGGTGCGGATCTCGCCGTCGGCGGTGAGCAGTTCGAAGGACAGCACATGGCGGGAGAAGGAGCCGGACACGTGGTGGTTCCTGCCGTGGATGTCCGCGCCGATGGCACCGCCGACGGTGACGTACCGGGTGCCGGGCGTCACCGGCACGAACCAGCCGAGCGGCAGCAGCACCTCCATCAGCCGGTGCAGGGAGATGCCCGCGTCGCACAGCACGGTGCCGCCTTCGGCATCGATCGCGTGGACGCGGTTCAGGCCGGTCATGTCGAACACCGCGCCGCCGGCATTCTGTGCCGCGTCTCCGTACGCCCTTCCCAGGCCCCTCGGGATGCCGCCACGGGCTCCGCAGCCCCGGACGGCGGCCACGGCCTCCTCGTAGCTCCGGGGACGGATCAGACGGGCCGCGGTGGGGGCGGTGCGCCCCCATCCCGTGACAGGGACGGTGTCGGCAGACATGCCGGTGACCGTATCGCCGCTATAGAGGCATTTCGATCGTAAACATCGCTTCTCTCCCCGAAATGGGTGATCAATGGTTCCCGACGCCGTCCCGCGTTTTCGCGGTACTCACACATCGGTCTTCCACGCGGAGGGCAAGATCCGATCATGGACTGGCTGAAGAGACTCCCCGTCGTCGGGCCGCTCTGGGTGCGCCTGACGGCCACGCACGCGTGGCGGTCGTACGAACGGCTGGACCGGGTGAAGTGGACGCGGCTGGCCGCGGCGATGACGTTCACCAGTTTCGTCGCGCTGTTCCCGCTGCTCACCGTGGCCGCAGCGATCGCCGCCGCGACGCTCAGCACGAAGCAGCAGAACGACCTCCAGGACAAGATCGCCGATCAGGTGCCCGGCATCTCCGAGCAGCTGAACATCGGTGACCTGGTCCAGAACGCCGGCACCGTCGGCCTTATCGCCGCCGCCGCCCTGCTGTTCACCGGCATCGGCTGGGCCGGCTCGATGCGCGAGTGTCTGCGCGCGGTGTGGGAGCTGCCCGACGAGGACGAGAACGCGATCCTGCGCAAGGGCAAGGACCTGGGCATCCTGGTCGGGTTCGGCGGCGCCGTCCTGGTCACGCTCGCCATCTCCACCGTCGCCTCCGCGCTGGTCGACTGGATCGGCGGGGAACTGGGGCTCCAGGAGGGCGGCGCGGGCCGGGTCCTGCTGCGCGTCGCCGCGTTCGTCATCGCCGTACTCGCCGACTTCCTGCTCCTGCTGTACGTCCTGACCCTGCTGCCCGGCGTCGAGCCGGCGCGCCGCCGGCTGTTCGTCGCCGCACTGACCGGCGCGGTCGGCTTCGAACTGCTGAAGCTGCTGCTGAGCGGCTATATCCAGGGCGTGGCGACGAAGAGCATGTACGGCGCGTTCGGCGTCCCCGTCGCCCTGCTGCTGTGGATCAACTTCACGGCGAAACTGGTGCTGTTCTGCGCCGCGTGGACGGCGACGGGAAGCAAGGAGCAGGAGCTCACGGACGAGAAGAGCGACGACGTACCAGATCCGGCAGCGGCCAGCGGCGGTTGACGAGGAACGCGGCGCCCGCGAGCAGCACGAGGAGGCCGCCGGTGATCGCGAGGGCGGTCTCCATGCCGCGGGAGCCGCCGTCGGCCGTGCCGGACGCGACGGGCTTCGCCGAGGCCCCTGAGCCCGCGGAGTCCCCGGAGCCCCCGGCCTCGCCGGAGTCCCCCGGCTGGGCGCTGGACTGCGCGGCGCCCTTCGGCGGCACCAGCTCACCCACCGGCTGCACCTTGCCGGCCGCCTTGAAGCCCCAGTCGAAGAGCTTCGCGGTCTCCTTGTAGACCTCGTTGTGCCCTTCCTTGGACGGGTTCATGACGGTGACGAGCAGAACCCTGCCATTGCGCTCGGCGACACCGGTGAAGGTGGCGCCGGCGTTGGTGGTGTTGCCGTTCTTCACACCTGCGATGCCCTGGTACTGCGAGATGTCGGAGTCGCCGCTCAGCAGTCGGTTGGTGTTCTGGATCTCGAAGGTCTTGCGGACCGTCTTGCCCTTCTTGTCCTTCTTCGTCTCGCCGGGGAACTTCGCGGTGACCGTCGAGCAGTACTCGCGGAAGTCCTTCTTCTGCAGGCCGGAACGGGCGAACAGGGTCAGGTCGTAGGCGGAGGACACCTGGCCGGGGGCGTCGTAGCCGTCGGGGCTGACCACATGCGTGTCGAGGGCCTGGAGCTCCTCGGCGTGCTCGTTCATCTCCGTGACGGTCTTGGCGACGCCCTTGTTCATCGCGGACAGGACGTGCACGGCGTCGTTGCCGGAGCGAAGGAAGACGCCGAGCCACAGATCGTGGACCGTGTACGTCTCGCCCTCCTTTATCCCGACCAGGCTGGAGCCGGCGCCCATGCCCGCGAGGTCGGAGGGGACGACCTTGTGCTTCTCGGTCTTGGCGAACTTCGGCAGCACGGTGTCCGCGAAGAGCATCTTCATGGTGCTCGCCGGGGGCAGCCGCCAGTGCGCGTTGTGTGCGGCGAGCACATCGCCGGACTCGGCGTCCGTGACGATCCAGGAGCGCGCGGTGATGTCCTTGGGCAGGACCGGGACCCCGCTCGCGAGATTGACCTGCGTGCCCGCCTGGCCGAGCCGCGAGCCGCCCACGGTCGACATGTTCGCCGGGGGAGTGGGGCTCGGGGATGCACTGGGGGACGCGCTCGGTGACGGGCTGGGGGCCGCGAGAGCGACGGGCGCGGTCAGCGCGAGGGACGACAGGACGGCGGCGGAGGTGACCAGCAGGGATCGCCCGGCGGTCTTCTTCTGTGGTGCGGACACGCTCAGGAACGTACATGGCGCGGAGGGTGAAGTCCCACTGCCCTCCCCACCCCGGCCGCCGAACCGGACCACGGCCCGCGATACTGGACCCATGAAGCTCAGCCGCCCCGTCTCCTGGTTCCTGCTCGCCTTCGGGGTGTGGAGCTGGATCATCTGGATCACTTTCGTCAAGAACCTCGTCAAGGACGCCAGCGGGCTCGCGTTCGACGACGCGGGCGACCCGACGGGGTACTTCTGGGTCCACCTGCTGCTGGCTGTCGCCTCCTTCGTAATGGGGACGGTCGTCGGGCTCATCGGGTTGCGTGGAGTGCGCGCACTGCGCCGGAACTCACAGCCGACCCTCGAGAGTTAGCAGACCGTGGTCATCGTCTTCGCACTGCTCGCCCTGGCCGTCCTCGTGACGGCCAACTGGTACCTGTGGCGCCGCCTGTTCCGCGACACCACCCGCGGCCCCGGCCGGGCCCGCCGCGTGGGCGCGGTGCTCATCGGCGGCGGCTGGGTACTGGCGGTCGGTGCCCTGGTCGCGGAGCGCACCGGCGCCCCCTTCTGGCTCCAGCGCGTGCTCGCGTGGCCCGGCTTCCTGTGGCTGGCGCTGTCGATCTACCTGCTGCTCGCGGTCGTGGCGGGAGAGGTCGTACGACCCCTGCTGCGACGTCTCCTCGAACGCCGGGACGGGCGCGGTGAGCCCGCCGTGGCCGCCGCACCGCACCCGGAGCGGGTGCCGGCGGGAGCACCTGCCGAGAAGCCGCAGGAGGCCGGGAGCCCGCCGCAGGCACCCGGGAAGGGGGGACCGGCCTCCGTGGAGCCGTCGGAACCCGGCGGGTCCACTCTCGCCGCCGCCCCCTCCCGGCGTCTCTTCGTCTCCCGGGTCGTCGCCGGAGCCGCTGCAGCGGCCGCCGTGGGAACCGTCGGCTACGGCACGTACGGCGTCCTGCGCGGGCCCCGGGTCAAGCGGGTCACCGTGCCGCTGGCGAAGCTCCCGCGCGCGGCGCACGGCTACCGGATCGCGGTGGTCAGCGACATCCACCTGAGCCCGGTGCTCGGCCGGGGTTTCGCCCAGAAGGTCGTCGACACCATCAACTCCACCCGGCCCGACCTGATCGCGGTCGTCGGCGACCTGGTCGACGGCAGCGTGAAGGACCTCGGCCCGGCAGCGGCCCCCCTCGCCCAGCTCGAGGCACGACACGGCTCGTTCTTCGTCACCGGCAACCACGAGTACTTCTCCGGTGCCGAGCAGTGGGTCGAGGAGGTACGGCGGCTCGGTCTGCGCCCGCTGGAGAACGACCGTACGGAACTGGCGTGGTTCGACCTCGCGGGCGTCAACGACATCGCGGGCGAGAGCGAGGGCCAGGGCCCCGACTTCGCCAAGGCCCTCGGTGACCGGGACACGGCACGCGCGTGCGTGCTCCTCGCCCACCAGCCGGTCCAGATCCACGACGCCGTCGACCACGGCGTCGACCTCCAGCTCTCCGGCCACACCCACGGCGGCCAGCTCTGGCCCGGCAACCTCCTCGCGGAGGCCGCGAACCCGACCGTCGCCGGCCTGGAGCGTTACGGCGACACGCAGCTCTACGTCAGCCGAGGCGCCGGTGCCTGGGGCCCGCCCACGCGCGTGGGCGCCCCGTCGGACATCACGGTGATCGAACTGGCGTCGAAGCAGGCCTGAACGGCGGCCCGGCCCGCCGTACGGCTGTGCCCGGTGCGGGAGTCGGCGTACTTTGACCACGACGGCCCTCCCGGGGCCGACCGGGGGAGCGCTCGCGCATGATGTCCGACACGTCCCTCCCGCGCCTCGCACGCACCAGGCCGGTTCTGTTCGCCCTGTACGAGACCCTGCTCACCGGTGGCTGCGCGCTGATCTGGTACGCGGTCGCGGGATTGCTGTATCTGGAGAGCACGGCTCACGACCCCTGGGACCCCGGCTACCCGCCCGCGCGGCAGTTCTTCCTCCTCGCCTGCGCGTCCGCGCTCTCCCTGCCGGTCACCTGGCTGCTGAGAGGCGTTCCGGTCCCGTGGCTGCGGCGGATCGTGGACCGGGTGATCATGGCGCGGGCCGTCGCGTCGGTCACGGTGTGCGCCGGGGTGTTCGTTTATGTGATGGCCCGTTGACCGTCGTCCCGAATCCCTGTGGGGACTCTGCGAAACATGGCCGAAACTCCTTGCGGTAACGTCTTGCCCAACTCGACAAATCCCTCTTCCCCCAGGTGAAACTCCTGTGATTGGGTGATCCACGCCACTAGGGGGTGGCATGTGCACTGGGGCCCATGGGGTCCGGGGAGGGCAAACCGATGCGGTCGGTTCGCGTGCGGATTCTCGCGACGTTGCTTGTTCTGGGGGTCGTGGGAGTAGGCGGCTGGCAGTTGCTCCCGTCCGGAGGGACGGGCAGGACGATCAAGGTGGGGACGACGGACGAAGTCACCTCACTCGATCCGGCCGGCGCCTATGACGCCGGATCCTGGGCGCTGTTCAACAACGTTTTCCAGTCACTGCTGGCCTTCGAGCCGGGCAGTGCCACACCCGTGCCCGACGCGGCCGAGAGCTGTGCGTTCGAGGGCAGTGATCTGCGCACGTACCGCTGCGTGCTGCGCGAGGGTCTCACCTTCCCGAGCGGCCGTGAGATGACCGCCAAGGACGTCAAGTACTCCTTCGACCGGGTCAAGAAGATCAACTCCGATGTCGGCCCGGCCACGCTGCTGAGCACCCTGCAGTCGGTCGGTGCCAGCGGCCGGACGGTCACCTTCCGGCTGTCCTCGCCCGACGCCACCTTCCCGTTCAAGGTGGCCACGGGAGCCGGCGCCATCGTCGACAGCACCAAGTACCCCGCCAACTCGCTGCGCAAGGACAACGGCGTCGACGGCACCGGACCGTACGAACTGACGGCGTATACGAAGGGCAAGAAGGCGGTCCTCGCGCCCAACGGCGACTACAAGGGCGAGATCAAGAGCACCGGCCGCCCCGTCGAACTCGACTACTACGGCGACTCGGACAAGCTGAACAGCGCCTGGAAGGCGAAGCGGATCGACGTCGCCTACCGCCAGCTGCCACCCGATGTCCTCGCCGGGCTGAACCCCAGCGACCCCGGCCAGCGCGTCTCGGAGGCCGACAGCTCCGAGATCCGCAACCTCTACCTCAACACCCGCGCGGGCAAGCCCCTGCACGACCCCGAGGTGCGTCAGGCCATGGCCTGGCTGATCAACCGCGAGCAGCTGGCCGCCTCGGTGTACGAGGGGACCGTCGACCCGCTCTACTCGCTGATCCCGACCGGCATCACCGGCCACACCACGTCGTTCTTCGACACCTACGCGGAGCCGAGCGTCAAGAAGGCGCGCGCCCTGCTCACCGAGGCCGGCGTCACCACCCCGGTCAGCTTCACCTACGGCTACGGTCTCACCAGCGGTTCCGCCGCCGCGGAGGCCAAGGAGCTCAAGAAGCAGCTGGAGGCGAGCGGCCTGTTCAAGGTGACGCTCAAGGGCTACGAGTGGACCGACTTCCAAAAGCGCTGGGCGACCGGGAAGCTGGACGCCTACGCGGTGGGCTGGGTGGCCGACTACCCCGACCCGGACACCTACGGCTCCCCGCTCGTCGGCACCGACGGCACCATGAACACCGGCTACAGCAGCCACGAGGTCGACCATCTGATTCAGGACAGTCAGCGGTACGCCGACCGCGGTGAGGCGGGGCAGGACTTCCGCGACCTCCAGGCGGACATCGCCCGCGATGTCCCGGTCATCCCGCTGTGGCAGGCCAAGGACTACGTCGTGACCAGCGAGGACGTCGGTGGCGGCCAGTACCTCTCGGACAGCACCGGAGTCTTCCGCCTCTGGCGCCTCAGCTGGATCTGATCCCGAGGTCCTGGATCCGACCCCGACGTCATCGCGCCGTATCCGACGCATTCCCATGGAACTGACATTCGCCCGAGTGACGCCGGGCAGCCACTCAACGCAGCACCATGTGACGGAGGCGTGCGCGGGGCGAGGAGCAAACGTGTTGAGACGCAACTCCTTCCGGCTGCCCCGGCATCCGGCTTCCGTCGGTCTCGCCCGGCGGCGGGTCCGGGACCACCTGGCCGACTGGGGCCACGGGCCGGACGATCCGGCGCTGGCCGACGCGGTGCTGCTGGTCTCGGAACTCGCCACCAACGTGGTGCGCCACGGGCCGCTTCTGGAGCGGGAGTTCGAGGTCGCGGTGACCGCTCTCGCGGACGGCTCCTGCCTGATAGAGGTCTCCGACGAGGACCGGCTGGAACCCCGGCTGCGGGTGGTCGGCGAAGGGGAGGAGACCGGCCGCGGTCTGCATCTGGTGGAGAACATCGCCGCCGCGTGGGGGGTGTGGAGCCGGGGGCGGCACGGCAAGACCGTGTGGGCCCTGGTGATGGCCGACTGAGCGGGCGTACGCGTGGGGTCACTGACCCGCGGACACCCGCGCGGGCAGGCTGACCGTCACCGCCAGCCCCTCGCCCGGGGCCGTGCGGACCGCCACCTCGCCGCCGTGGGCCCGCACGACGCCCTGCACGATCGCCAGACCGAGGCCGCTGCCCGCGCCGCCGCCGACCCGGAAGAACCGGTCGAAGACGCGCGCCGCGTCGTCCGCGTGCAGCCCCGGACCCTCGTCCGCGACACACAGCCGTACGACCCCGTCCTCGCGCTCCACCCCCAGCCGCACCGGCACCTCGGCGGGCGTGTGCGTGCGCACGTTGGCCACCAGGTTGCCCAGGACCTGTCGGAGCCCCGACTCGTCGGCCCGCACCAGCAGCGAGCCCTCGGCGGCGACCTCGACGGGCCGGCCGGGCTGCTGCACCCGCAGATCCTCGGCCGCGTCCCGCACCAGCCGGCTCAGGTCGACGTTCCTGAACCGCAGTTCGGGCTGCTGGTCGAGGCGGGCGAGGGTGAGCAGCTCGTCGACGAGCCGCCCCATCCGGTCGGTCTCCGCGAGCACCCGGGCCCAGGCACGCTTGCGGTCGTCCGGGTCGGACAGCATGCCCTTGTCGTACAGCTGGAGGTAGCCGCGTATCGCGGACAGCGGGGTGCGCAGCTCGTGCGAGGCGTCGGCGACGAAGCTGCGCAGCTGGGCCGCGCTCTGCTCGCGCGTGCGGTAGGCCGACTCGACCTGGTGGAGCATGGAGTTGAGGGCGACCCGCAGCTGCTCGACCTCCAGGGTGGCCTCGCGGCTGGAGGGGACGCGCCGGGTCAGATCCCCCTCGGCGATCGCCGACGAGGTCTCCACCATGTCCTCCAGCGGCCGCATCCGGCGTCGGACGCTGAACATGGTCAGACAGGCCAGCAGCGCGAGCAACAGGCTGCCGATCGCGAGGTCGAGCCGGACGGCCTTGGCGACGCCCTGGTGCAGGACGTCGGTGGGCGCGGCGAGCAGGGCGTAGGAGCCGTCGCCGAGCCGGGCCGCCGTGGCGCGGTAGGCGGAGCCGTCCAGGGTGACGTCGTGCGGCTCGGAGTCGGCGGCGAGCGCGCGCGGGTCGCCGGCCGCCTCCGCCAGGCCCTGCTGGGCCTCGGTCGGATCGAAGCCGAGGATGCTGACCGGCTCGCCCCGGCGGTCGACGACAGCGAAGACGGTCTCCGTCGAGCGCTCATCGCTCGACTCCTGCTGGGCCGGCATGAGCCGGTCGCGCACGAAGCCCAGCATGCTCAGCGAGTCGATCTCCCGCAGGGTGATCTGCGAACCGCCCAGGGAGTCCCGGGTCTTGAGGAGTTCGCTGTCGATCTGGTCGAGCAGGTAGTACCGCATGCCCATCACGCTCACGGCGGTCGCCGCGACGATGCCGATGGCGAGCAGCGCCACATTGGCCAGCGTCAGCTTGCCGCGCAGCGAATGGATGCCGTGTCGGCAACGAGGCAGGCGCACCTTCATGCGAGCCCGTACCCGACACCCCGCCGGGTGGTGATCACCGGCGGACCCAGGGTGTCCAGTTTGCGTCGCAGATAGCTGATGTAGGTCTCGACGACGGTCGACTCGGGCGGGGTGTGCTCGTACTGCCAGACATGGCGCAGAAGTTGGTCCTTGGGCACGATCCGGCCGCCGTTGCGCACCAGGAAGCGCAGGAGCGCGTACTCGGTGGGGGTGAGCTGGACCGTGCGGCCGTCGCGGTGCACCGAGTACGTCGTCTCGTCCAGCTCCAGGTCGCCGTAGCGCAGGGGCGGGCGCTGGGGCAGCACGTCGGCCGGGCGGGTGCGGCGCAGGACCGCGGTGATCCTGGCGACGACCTCGTCGATGTTGAAGGGCTTGGTGATGTAGTCGTCGCCGAAGCCGAGCGCGCCGACGATCTCGGCGGGCGAGTCCCGCGCGGTGAGGAAGACCAGGGCCAGATCGGGCCGCCGCTCGCGCAGTTCACGGCCGAGGGCCCGGCCGTCGCCGTCGGGCAGCATCACGTCGAGCAGGGCCGCGTCCGGGCGGGTGCGGTCGGTGAGCGCGAGTGCCTCACGGACGGAGCCCGCGACCATCACCTCGAACCGGTGGTAGCGAAGGGCGATGGCGAGCACGTCGGCGATGCTCTCCTCGTCCTCCACCACCAGCACGGTGCCCGGACTCTTCGGCTCTCCCTCAGCGATGCCCCCAGTCATGCCCCCAGTATCGACGGGCCCACTGACAACCGCGCGGCTTCGCTGCTTTGGAGTTCCTTGTGAGTCATGGCGTGCCGCCCCCACGGGCGCGCGGCGCCACCGAATCTGTTGCGCAGGACCTGGGGGACCAACCGACCGAGTAAGGAGCTGTTGAGCGTGGCGGCATTGGCACGGTGGTGTTACCGGCACCGGCTGGTGGTCCTGTTGCTGTGGGTGGGGGCGTTGTTCGGCCTGGGCTTTTCGGCCTCGACGGCGGGCACGGACTATGCGAACGTCTTCTCCCTCCCGAACACGGACTCCAAGCGCGCGTACGACCTGATGGAGAAGGCCTTCCCGCAGAGCGCGGGTGACACCGACACGGTGGTGTGGAAGGTCGACGAGGGCTCGGTACGGGACCAGGCCGTACGGTCCCGGATCCAGCCCGCACTCGACAAGATCGCCGGCATGGCGGGCGTCGGCGGCGTGACCAGCCCCTACAAGGCAGACGCGGCCCAGGTCAGCGGCGACGGGCGGATCGCCTACGCCCAGATCACCTTCACCGACCAGGCGAACGCCGTCCCCAAGGAGCTGGTCCAGGACGTCGTCGACACCGCGCAGGGCGCCGAACGCGCCGGACTGCAGGTCGAGTTGGGCGGTCAGGCGATCCAGCGGGTGCAGGAACCGCCCACCGGTCTCGCGGAGATGGTCGGCATCGTGGCGGCGGCCGTCGTCCTGTTCCTGGCCTTCGGCTCGTTCTTCGCGATGCTGCTGCCGCTCGCCGTCGCCATCTTCGGTGTCGGCATGGGCCTGTTCTCGACGCAGCTGCTCAGCCATGGCACCGACATCCCCGACCTGGCCCCCCTGCTGGCCACCTTGATAGGCCTGGGCGTCGGCATCGACTACGCCCTGTTCATCGTCACCCGGCACCGCAAGGGCATCCTGCGCGGCATGGACCCGGAGGAGTCGGTGGTCACCGCCCTCAACACCTCGGGCCGCGCGGTGCTGTTCGCGGGCGGCACGGTGTGCATCGCGCTCGCCGGGATGCTGGTGACGAACCTGCGCTTCCTGGACGGCGTGGTCATCGGCACCGCGCTGACCGTGGTGCTGAGCGTCCTCGCGGCCACCACCCTGCTGCCGGCGCTGCTCGGCTTCCTCGGCAGGCGGGTGCTCAGCCGCCGGCAGCGGCGCAGGCTCGCCGCCGCCGGGCCCGAGCCGGAGCGGACGAGCGGACTGGCCGCTCGCTGGTCGGCGGGTGTGCAGAAGCGCCCGCGCCGGATCGCCGTACTCGCCCTCGCCGTCATGGCCGTCCTCGCGCTGCCGGTGCTGTCGCTGCGCCTGGGCGCGACGGACCAGGGCAACGACGACACCACGACGACCACCAGGAAGGCGTACGACCTGCTCGCCGAGGGCTTCGGCCCCGGCTTCAACGGACCGCTCCAGGTGGTCACCGACGGCGGCGACACCACCACCCTGGTCAAGGGCATCCAGGGCACGGACGGGGTCGCCCGGGTCGCCGCGCTGCCGCCCGCGCGGGGCGTGACGGTGATCCAGGTCGTCCCGACCACGTCACCGCAGTCCGAGGAGACCGACCAGCTCATCGACACCCTGCGGGACAAGGTGATCCCGCAGGCCGGGGCGCAGGCCCACGTGGGCGGCGTCACGGCGGTCTCCAAGGACTTCGCGACGGTCACCGGCGACCGCCTCCCGCTTTTCATCGCGACCATCATCGGCCTCGGCTTCCTGCTTCTGCTGGTCGCCTTCCGCTCCCTGGTGGTGCCGCTGACGGCCGCGGTGATGAACCTGATCGCGGCGGCCGCCTCCTTCGGCGTCCTCGTGGCGGTCTTCCAGTGGGGCTGGGGACTCGACCTGCTGAGCCTCGGCAAGGAGGGCCCGATCAACGCCTTCCTGCCGGTCATCATGCTGTCCCTGCTGTTCGGCCTCTCGATGGACTACCAGGTGTTCCTGGTCAGCCGCATGCACGAGGAATGGGTCCACACCAGGGACAACGCCCGCGCGGTCCGCGTGGGCCTGGCCGAGACCAGCCGCGTGATCAACTCCGCGGCTCTGATCATGGTCTGCGTGTTCCTGGCCTTCGTCCTGAGCGGCGACTCAGGGGCCGCGATGGCGGGCGTGGGCCTCGCGGCCGCGGTCGCCCTGGACGCCTTCATCCTGCGCACGGCCCTGGTGCCGGCCGCGATGCATCTGCTCGGTGACTCCAACTGGTGGCTGCCGCAGTGGCTGGAGAAGCGGCTGCCGCACCTCGCGGTGGAGCCGAAGGAGGAGGCGGCTCCTGCGGCGGCGGCTCCCTCGGGCGGCGGCCCGGCGTCGGCCGTCCATGGCTTCGTCCGTACGGCGGAAGGGGAGCCCGTGGAGGGCGCGGCCGTCTCGCTGCTGTCGGCCGGGGGCCGTCAGCTGGACCGGGTGGAGTCGCTGGCCGACGGCTCGTACATCGTCTCGGTCCCGGCACCCGGGACGTACCTGCTGGCGACCACGGCTCCGGCGTACGGCTCGCGCGCGGGGCACGTCGTCGTGGGGGAGGGCCCCCTGGTGTACGACGTCGAACTGGTCGAGGGCGAGGTCGACGCCGTCAACTGACGCGATCAGGCCTTCCTGCCGGGGTCCGGCATCACCTTCGTCATCCCCGGCAGGAAGTCCGTGAACAGTTCGTGCACCTCCCGTACGAGCGGCCTGAGCACCCGGAACCGGGCCAGCGACACGCCCCTCGCGGTGAGTCTGGCGCCGCGCTCGGCGAGCCGGTAGCTCCGCTCGCGGCCCTCCGTGCGGTCGAAGATCCAGTACAGGACGAGCCCCATCTGGGACAGCCACATCAACTCGGGGAGGATGTCGCGCAGTTCCTCGGACACCTTGGTCCTCGTCGCGCCCCGCAGCACCTCGCGGTGTACGGCGATCGCCTCCACGCGCGCGTGCTCCGACTCGGGCGAGAACGGACTGAGCGGGCTGTCGGGATCGGCGGCGTTCTTGAAGAACTGCACCGCGAACTCGTGATACGGCTGCGCGATGTCCAGCCAGACCTTCAGTACGCCCGCGAGCCGCGCCTCGAGGTCGCTCTCCCGGGCCAGGACCTCCCGGACCGCTGCCTGGTGCTCGGCGGCGATCCGGTCGTAGAAGCCCTGGATCAGGTGCTCCTTGCCGGCGAAGTAGTAGTACGCGTTGCCGACGGAGACCCCGGCCTCCTGGGCGATGGCCCGCATGGTCGTCTTGTCGTACCCCCGCTCCTGGAACAGCCGCATCGCCGTCTCCAGGATCAGCGCGCGCGTCTGCTCGGACTTGCTCGTCTCGGACTTGCTCGTCTGTTCGGACTTGCTCGGGGTACTGCCCTCGTCGGGGCCGTCGTTGTTCGCAGGCACGGAAAGAGAGCCTAACCAGTGGCGCGGCCGCCGCTGTCGCACCCCGGTGGGGTGTGGACCCAGCCCCTGCCGGGGTCGTACGCCCAGCCCTCCGAGCGGCGGTACGCGGGGCCGCCCCACTGGCCGCCCTGCCACTGCGCGCCCCGCCATTTCGCGGCGGCGAGCACCGCGCCCCTCGCGAGCCGTGCCCCGGACGGGGTGCTGAGCCGGTGCGCGAGCGGCCGGTGCTCGCGCAGGGCCCACAGGGTCACGATCCAGGCGGCGGTGTCGCGGTAGACCTGTCCCGCGTCGCCGACGACGGTGATCTCCTCGAGGGTGGCGCGGTGATCGAGCCCGGGAAACCTCTGCCGGGCCTCCTGCGACCCCGCCGGCACCAACTCCAGCGGCACCAGCTGCGGCTGCCGTACGAGCCAGGCGCGCAGGAAGGCGCACAGGGAGCATTCGGCGTCGTACAGGACGGTGAGCCGGCGGACCGGGGTGCGGTCCGCCGGAACGCCCGCACCACCCTTGGCACCTGCCGGGCCTGTCATGCCCGGACCCAGTCCTGCGGCGCGACCGGCGGCACCTGCTCCCGCTCCATGGCGCCCCGCCTGCGGATCCGGTTGAGGACGTACACATTGGCCAGGTGCATCACTCCGAGCACCAGCAGCACCACGCCCAGCTTGGTCGACAGGGCCTCGAAGACGCCGCGCGTGTTTTCGATCGTCCCGTCGCCGCTGAGGTACAGCGCGACGAACCCGAGGTTCACCAGGTAGAAGCCGACCACCAGGAGGTGGTTGACGGCCTCGGCGAGCTTCTCGTTCCCGCGCAGCACGTCGGCGAGGAAGATCCGTCCGTTCCTGCTGAGCGTGCGGGCCACCCATACAGTCAGGGCGATGCTGACGACCAGGTAGATGACATAGGCGACGACCGTGCGGTCCATGCGCCTCCCCCTTCTTGAACGCGTTCAAAACGCTGACGGGAGAGACTCTAGACCCCTTTTGAACGTGTTCAACTCGCGTGCGGAGAGGCCTGCGTCACGTGCATGCTCGCGATCCCTCAGGCTCGCCGGCCGAGCTCTGGACGCTTGGTGTAGTCGGTGAACCCGAGGACGTTCCCCCAGGGGTCGGCGACCTCGACGGTCCAGCCGGTGGCCACGGAGAAGGGCTCGTCGAGCAGTTCGAGGCCGGCCGCGCGCAGCTCCCGGGCGGCGGTCCTGGCGTCCGGTACCTCCAGCCACACGCGCGTGGCGGGCCACGGCGGCGGCCGGTGCCCGAGAGCCTCCTCCTGCCTGAGCAGGATCCCGGGCGTCTCGCCGCCGACCTTCAGCAGCGCGATCCCGGCCTCGTCGAGCCGGAAGCCCACCGTGAAGCCCGCGCGCTCGTAGAAGGAGACGGCCTCGCCGAGGTCCCCGACGGGCAGCAGCACGTTGTCGAAACCGAGCAGTTCGTACGACTGGTCATCTGACATTCCGTCAGATTAAGCCGGAGGTGACGGAACGGGCTTCTGCGACGCGGTGTCCGTCGTGCATGATGACCGGGCTCATTGTCTTTTTTTCGCGGGTCCTCCCGCTTCGGTCCCCAGGAGCAGTCCCCCTTGAGCGAGCAGCAGGGTCACGAGCAGCAGGGCCCCCAGCAGGGCCCCCCACCCGGATATCAGCAGCAGGGCTACCCGCCGCCGGGCTACCCGCCTCCCGGATACCCGCCGCCGGGCTACTACCCCCCGCCCCCGGGGACGTACACGGGAGACCCCAACGCCCCCTACGGCTACGACCCGTACGGACGGCCGTACTCCGACAAGTCGAAGGTCATCGCGGGCATCCTCCAGCTCACCCTCGGCGGCTTCGGTGTAGGACGCTTCTACCTGGGCAACGTCGGGATGGGACTCGCCCAGCTCTTCACCTGCGGCGGCCTGGGCATCTGGTCGCTGGTCGACGGCATCCTCCTGCTCACCGGGAACGACCACACCGATGAACACGGCCGGATCCTCCGAAGCTAGGGCGGAGGGCGCCGCGGCATCCGGCACCGCTCCGGCGGTGCCCCGGTCCTCCGTACGGCGCTCCCCGCTCCGCCACCCCGCGACGGCACCCTCGGCGGTCCTCGCCGCGGGAACCGCCGGTGCCGTGTACCTCTACCGCACCGACCCGCACGACCCCGGCCACCTCCTGCCGCAGTGCCCGTTCCGCATGGTCACCGGCCTGCTCTGTCCTGCCTGCGGCGGCACCCGCATGGTGTACGACCTGATGCACGGCCACGTCACCGAGGCGTGGCTGGACAACCGGGCCCTGCTGCTCGCCGCGCCGTACGCCCTGGTCCTGCTGGGCCGTTGGGCGTGGGAGGGCCTGCGCGGCCGCCGCTGGCGCCCCACGTTGTGTCCCCGGGCGCAGGTGGTCGTCCTCGTGGTGGCCGTGGCCTGGACGGTGGTCCGCAACATCGTGTGACCCACTCCGAGCCGGGCCCGTTGTCAGTGGCGCCTCGTACTGTCTTCTTCATGGGAATCGTGATGTTCGTCGACGAGACGACGAGCGGGAGCCGCAGTGACGGCTGGGGTCTGGAGATCGCCGAGGAGCAGCTCGCCGTGCGCGAGTTGATCCGCCGCCGGGTCTTCCAGGAGGTGGCCGAGTACAACGCGCGCACACCCGCCGTCTTCCAGGGCCTGGTCCAGCCCGAGGACACCGAACGCGTGGTGAACGGCTACGCGTTGCGCACCCCCCGCCGCATAGACCCCGAGACCCAGACCGAGCTCGCCCTCAAGGCCTTCGCGGGCAACGGCTTCCTGGTGCTCGTCGGCGACCGTCAGGTGACCGAGCTCGACGAGGAGATCGACCTCGTGCTCGGCACCGAGGTCACCTTCCTCAAGCTCGTCCCGCTGGTGGGTGGCTGACCATGAGCGAGATCCAGAAGTACAAGGACCTGATCCGGCAGCGGGCCGCCGACGGTGACCTGGAGGAGCTCGCCGCCGACCTGCTCAAGGCCGCGGCCGTCAACAACGGCAACTGGTCCGGACTGTGGGACGGCGTGCCGGCCCGGCTGCTCGAACTGCCGCCGGACGCGCGGTCACGGATCGCCGACGGCCTCGTGACGCAGTACCACTCGGAACAGGCGGGCCCCAACGTCCGGCAGAACGCGCTGATCCTGCTGGGCATCGTCTCCCGGGACCTGCCGCCCCACGACCGCCTGACCGCGGAGCGTCTGTCCCTGCTCGACGGGATCTCCCGGCAGCACTCCTTCTGGTGGGGCGCCCGCTACGAGAACCTCATCGAGGCCGAGCTGGTCGCGGGCCGCCCGATCGCGCCCGCCGTCGTCGCCACGGTCCGCCGCTCGGTCCTCCACGCCTACCACAACGAAGACCTGCCCAGGGTGGCCAAGAAGCTGACCGAGCCGCCCCTCAACGTGGGGGAGGCGTGGGCCGAGGAAGCCCTGCGGGAGAACGGCCCCGCCTGGCAGCGACTGTTGACCCACATGACGACCGCCACCGCGGCCAAGCCATCCGCCAAGTGGGACAAGCAGACAGCCGCCCTGGTCGACCCGCTCGGTCCCGACCGGGTCCGCGAGGCGGTGATCCGCTGGCTCGCCCTGGTCGGCCGCCCCCGCACCTTCGAGTTGGAACGCGGGCGGTACGAACCCGACGTCAACAGCGCCTACGACCCCTACAACGCGACCGCCCTGCGCGGCCTCGCCTGGCTCCTGTCCCTCCTCCCGGCGCACCCCGACACCGCCCGCGCCCTCGGCGCCCTCGTCGAGACCTCCCTCAAGAAGGTCGCCGGCCTCGGCCCGCGCAACCCGAAGGTCGCCAACGCCGGCGTCAACGCCCTCGCCCGCATCGACAGCGAGGCGGCCCTCGCCGAACTGGCCCGCCTGGCCACCCGGGTGACGTACAAGAACACCGCCAAGCTGCTCGACGCCGCCCTGGAGGCACGCGCCGTCGCCCTGGGCCTCAGCCGCGAGGAGATCGAGGAACTCGCCGTACCGGCGTACGGCCTGACCGAGGTCGGACGCGCGGAGCACCTGCTCGGTGAGAACACGGCCGTCCTCGAAGTGCAAGGCTCCAGGGCCGTGTTGACCTGGAGCAACGCGGGCGGGAAGCCGGTCAAGA
Source organism: Streptomyces sp. NPDC050759 (assembly GCF_044456945.1). Classification (NCBI taxonomy): domain Bacteria; kingdom Bacillati; phylum Actinomycetota; class Actinomycetes; order Kitasatosporales; family Streptomycetaceae; genus Streptomyces; species Streptomyces sp. NPDC050759. Next base: position 125,774 of record NZ_JBITGI010000017.1, read on the forward strand.
GCGTGCCGGCCGCGGTACGACGGGACCACGCGGAGGACCTGAAGGAGCTCAAGGCGGCCGTCAAGGACATCGACAAGATGCTCTCGGCCCAGAGCGAGCGCCTGGACCGCCAGTTCCTGGCCGACCGCACCTGGTCCTACGGCACCTGGCGCGAGCGCTACCTCGACCACCCCCTCGTCGGGACCCTCGCCCGCCGCCTCCTGTGGACGGTCGACGGCACGACGGCCGGATACGCCGACGGCTCGCTGCGCACGGTCACGGACACCCCGGTCACCGCAGGGACGGAAGTCCGCCTCTGGCACCCGGTGGACCACACCCCCGCCGAGATCGCCGCCTGGCGCGACTGGCTGGAACGCCACCAGATCACCCAGCCCTTCAAGCAGGCCCACCGAGAGGTCTACCTGCTGACGGACGCGGAGCGCACCACCGGCACCTACTCCAACCGCTTCGCGGCCCACGTCCTGCGCCAGCACCAGTTCCACTCCCTGGCGGCGGCCCGGGGCTGGCGCAACAGACTCCGCCTGGCCGTCGACGACGAGGCCCCGCCGCCCAGCCGGGACCTCCCGCGCTGGGGCCTGCGAGCCGAGTACTGGATCGAGGGTGACGGCGGCGAGGACTACACGGACATCACCGACTCCGGCACCTTCCTGCGCCTGCGCACCGACCAGGTCCGCTTCTACCCGATCGACGCCCCGGAGAACTGGGCGCACTGCGCAGGCGGCGAGTACCGCATGTGGCTGCGCGACGGTGCCGAGCCGGTGGCCCCCCGGCCCCTGACGGAGATCCCGCCCCTGGTCCTGTCCGAAGTCCTGCGCGACGTGGACCTGTTCGTCGGCGTGGCCAGCATCGGCAACGACCCCACCTGGCAGGACGGCGGCCCCGGCGGCCGTTTCCGGGAGTACTGGACGTCGTACGGCTTCGGAGAGCTCAACCAGAGCGCCGAGACCCGCCGTCTCCTCCTGGACCGTCTGATCCCGAGACTCGCGATAGCCGACCGGTGCACCCTGGAGGGCCGCTTCCTCCACGTCAAGGGCGACCGCCACACGTACAAGATCCACCTCGGCTCGGGCAACATCCTCCGTACCCCGAACGACCAGTACCTCTGCATCGTCCCGAAGGCCAACCCGTCGGCACCGCAGGCCGGTTACCTCCCCTACGAGGGCGACCGCATGCTCGCGGTCATCCTCAGCAAGGCGATGATGCTGGCCGACGACACGAAGATCACCGATCCGACGATCCTGAGCCAGCTGTGACCGGCCCGACCCGGGGGGCCGTCACAGGTCTCCGTAACCGTCCCTGACGACCTCACGGGCCAGCGTCCCGCGTACGTCCGCCAGCTCACCGGCGATGCGCTCGGTCCGGGCGGTGTCCGCCGTCACCGAGGCGGGCACCGGCGTACCGTCCAGCAGGAGCCGGCGGCGCAGATGGGTCGGCGGGTGGCTCGCGTCGACGCTGTGGCCGCGCAGTGCCCCGACCCTGCGCTGGCGTTCGAACTCGGACTCCGGGACCGAGTCCAGATGGGCGACGAGCGCCTCCCACAGGCCGTCGGCGTTCTGCCGGCCGCCCCGGCCCGCACCGCGCAGCCGACGGCTGTTGGTCTCGCGCTGCAGAGTGGTGACGATCGAGTCGGTGACCATGAGGCGGTCCATCAGACCGACCGCGCCCTCGGTGGACCCGGTGTGGGCCGCCGTTCCGTCGGCCAGATACTCACCGCGCTGGGAGGCCCGCGCGGTCAGCAGGTCGAGCAGCGCCATGACAGCGGTGATCAGCAGGCGGAGCGGGACGCAGGCCAGGTTGGTGACGGCCTGGACCACGTTCGGGTTTGGCATCGGCCGGACGTAGTAGAGCCAGGTGCTCAGCGATCGGCAGGCGGTTCCCACGACCATGCCGTGCCGGGTGTCGCCGTGGGTGAAGTGACCGAGCTCGTGCCCCAGGAGCGCGATCCGCTCCTGCGGGCTCAGCACCTCCCACAGCGGCAGCCCCAGCGTCAGGAGCCGGCGCCGCAGCCCGAGATGGGTGACACTCGCGTTGGCCTCGACGTCCACGACGACGGCGTCCACACTCCGGGTGCCCAGGGTGGCGGCGACCTCGTCGACGAGCGCGTACAGCTCGGGCGCGTCGCCTCGCAGCAGGACGCGGTCGTCGTCGGACAGCCGGTTCAGCCGCGGCCGCACGGACCAGGCCAGCGCCAACAGGAACAGCCCGAACACCATCCCGAGCCCGCCCCAGCCACGGACCAGGCCCCACAAGCCGACCGCGGCCAGGACGACGGTCATCGCGTGCACGGCGAGCGCGAGAGCGTAGGCGAGCGGACCGGACCAGTTACGCCCGCTCCCGCTCTCCTTCCCGCCCCCGTGCCCGTCCCTCAGCTCGTCGAACAGCCGCGCGCCGTACCGCTGCGCCAGCCCGCGCCGCACCCTGTCCAGCCCGCGCTTCTCCTTGCCGGGGCCCTGCGGGTCCACGTTCCACTCGCAGGCGGCACACCACGTGGTGAACCGTCTGTCCGTACGGATCTCCACCCCGCACTGCGGGCACGACGACACGATCTCTTCTCCAGCGGTACGCACCGCTGCCTCCCCGGTCCCCGGCCCCTCCCCAGAGGCCCCCAGCTCATGACCGCCGAAGTGGATCACGCCCGGCACACCGGGCGCAATCCCTGGTTCAGCCACCGTTTCCGCAGCCGCCCACACGCCGTGTGCCGAGCGCGATGTCGTCCATACGGATGTCGTATGACGACGGTGTCGGGTCGGTCTGATAGAGCTGCCAGCCCAGCTTCAGCCGGTCGAAGGCGGGGAAGACGAAGTCGTCCGCGGTCCCCCCGTGTGCCTTGGTGGACACCGTCAGCTCGGACTGCTCCACGCCGCCGAGATACACGGTGACCCGGTTGTCGGTGGCGTCCAGATGGAACTCGACGCACTGCCAGGCCCCGCCGACGGCCGGTGCGGAGGTCTTCCAGGAGGTCCAGTCCCCGGTGGGCCCGAGATCGGACCCGACGCCCCAGAAGTTGGCGCCGTCGGTCGGCGCGTACTGCCCACCGAGCGGCCGTACCAGTGTCGGCGAGCCCGCCCCCGACGCCTCGGCGATGGTCCAGTGCGCCCAGTCGGGCGCCGTGGGAAACCCGCCGACCCGCAGCCGCACCCGCCCCCAGAAGCTGTTGCCGGGCGGGGAGAGTTCATCGAACACAAGGAAGGCCCGACCGTTGCCCTCGGTACGAATGCGCAGCTCACGCCCGTGCCCCGTGGCGCTGGGGGCGACGGTCAGCGTGCCGCCGGCCGTGTCGGCGCTCCAGCCGCGCCCCTCGGTGACCGGGCCGAGGGGGAGACGGTCGAAGTTCTCCCGGGCCAGGGTCCCGTAGGGTGCGGGGGCCGCGGAGGCAGTGGGGGGTATCGCGAGCAGTACCGCTGCGGCGGCGCACAGCGCGGCGGCGGATTTCCTCAGGAGTGCCATGAGGCCAGTCTGCAACTCAGGCCCCACAAGTCACAGTGAACACACGAGAGTTGGCTGGGAATGAGGGAGGCCCCGCCCCGGCGCGAACCGGGGAACGGGGCCCAACTCACCGTAGGAGAACGGAGATCAGTAGCGCCGGGTGATCAGCGCCCTCTTCACTTCCTGGATCGCCTTGGTGACCTCGATCCCGCGCGGACAGGCGTCCGTGCAGTTGAACGTCGTGCGGCAGCGCCACACGCCGTCGCGGTCGTTGAGGATCTCCAGGCGCTGCTCGCCCGCCTCGTCACGCGAGTCGAAGATGAAGCGGTGCGCGTTGACGATGGCCGCCGGGCCGAAGTACTGGCCGTCGTTCCAGAAGACCGGGCAGGAGGACGTGCAGGCCGCGCACAGGATGCACTTCGTGGTGTCGTCGAAGCGCTCGCGGTCCTCCGCCGTCTGGAGGCGTTCCCGGGTCGGCTCGTTCGTGTCCTTCGTGATCAGGAAGGGCATCACGTCGCGGTACGCCTGGAAGAACGGATCCATGTCGACCACGAGGTCCTTCAGGACCGTCAGGCCCTTGATGGGCTCGACCGTGATCGGCTTCTCGGGGTTGATGTCCTTGATGAGGGTCTTGCAGGCAAGACGGTTCTTGCCGTTGATCCGCATCGCGTCCGAGCCGCAGATGCCGTGCGCGCAGGAACGGCGGAAGGTCAGTGTGCCGTCCAGCTCCCACTTGATCTTGTGCAGGGCGTCGAGGACACGTTCCTTCGGGTCGATCTCCAGCTGGAAGTCTTCCCAGGTCGCCTCCGCCGAGACCTCCGAGTTGAAGCGGCGGACGCGGAAGGTGGCCGTGATGTACGGGGAGTCGGCGAAGCCGGGCTCGGGCTCGCCGGCCGCGTCCGCCTTGTCCAGAACAGGGGTTGCCATCAGTACTTACGCTCCATCGGCTGGTAGCGGGTCTGGACGACCGGCTTGTAGTCGAGACGGATGGACTCGGTGCCGTCGTCGCCCACCTCGCGGTACGCCATGGTGTGGCGCATGAAGTTGACGTCGTCGCGGTTGGGGTAGTCCTCGCGGTAGTGACCGCCGCGGGACTCCTTGCGGGCCAGCGCCGACACCGCCATGACCTCGGCGAGGTCCAGCAGGTTGCCGAGCTCGATCGCCTCCAGCAGGTCCGTGTTGAAACGCCGGCCCTTGTCCTGGATCGAGACGTTCAGGTACCGCTCGCGCAGCTCCGCGATCTTCTCGACCGCCGTCTTGATCGTCTGCTCGGTGCGGAACACCATGACGTTGGCGTCCATGGTCTCCTGCAGCTCGCGGCGGATGACCGACACGCGCTCGGTGCCCGTGGCGTCCCGCAGCCGCTCGACCTGCGCGACGACCAGCTCGGCCGGGTTCTCCGGCAGCTCGACGTAGTCGGCCTTCTGGGAGTACTCGGCGGCCGCGATACCGGCCCGCTTGCCGAACACGTTGATGTCCAGCAGCGAGTTCGTGCCCAGCCGGTTGGCGCCGTGGACCGAGACGCAGGCGACCTCGCCGGCCGCGTACAGGCCCGGGACGACCGTGGTGTTGTCGGCGAGCACCTCACCCTCGACGTTCGTCGGGATGCCGCCCATCGCGTAGTGCGCGGTGGGCTGGATCGGGATCGGGTCCGTGTACGGCTCGATACCGAGGTAGGTGCGCGCGAACTCGGTGATGTCCGGCAGCTTGGCGTCCAGCTGCTCCGGCGGGAGGTGGGTGAGGTCCAGGTAGACGTGGTCGCCCTCGGGACCGCAGCCGCGCCCCTCACGGATCTCCGTGTAGATGGACCGGGAGACGACGTCACGGGACGCGAGGTCCTTCATGACCGGCGCGTACTTCTCCATGAAGCGCTCGCCGTCCTTGTTGCGCAGGATGCCGCCCTCACCGCGGGCACCCTCCGTCAGCAGGATGCCCATGCGCCAGATGCCGGTCGGGTGGAACTGGAAGAACTCCATGTCCTCCAGCGGCAGACCCCGGCGGTAGACCGCGGCCTGGCCGTCACCGGTCAGCGTGTGCGCGTTGGACGTCACCTTGAAGAACTTGCCGCAGCCGCCGGACGCGTAGACCACGGCCTTCGCCTGGAAGACGTGGATCTCACCGGTCGCCAGCTCGTACGCGACGACACCCGCCGAGCGCTTGACGCCGTCGACCTCGGTGATCAGCTGGTCCAGGACGTAGAACTCGTTGAAGAACTCCACGCCCTCCTTCACGCAGTTCTGGTACAGCGTCTGGAGGATCATGTGGCCGGTGCGGTCGGCCGCGTAGCAGGAGCGGCGGACCGGGGCCTCGCCGTGGTTACGCGAGTGACCGCCGAAGCGGCGCTGGTCGATGGTGCCGTTCGGCGTGCGGTTGAACGGCAGGCCCATCTTCTCCAGGTCGAGGACCGAGTCGATGGCCTCTTTCGCCAGGATCTCGGCGGCGTCCTGGTCGACCAGGTAGTCACCGCCCTTGACCGTGTCGAAGGTGTGCCACTCCCAGTTGTCCTCCTCCACGTTGGCGAGCGCGGCGGCCATGCCGCCCTGCGCGGCGCCCGTGTGGGAGCGGGTGGGGTAGAGCTTGGTCAGCACGGCGGTGCGGCTGCGCTTCGTCGACTCGATGGCCGCGCGCATGCCCGCGCCGCCGGCGCCGACGATGACGGTGTCGTACTTGTGGATCTTCATGATTCTCGCAGCCCCGTGCCTAGCGGATGTTCGGGTCGAAGGTGAAGATCACCAGCGTGCCGAGCAGGATGGTGAACACCGTGGCGGTGTAGAGCAGGCCCTTGAGCCACAGGCGGGTGTTCGGGCGCTCCGCGTAGTCGTTGATGATCGTGCGCAGACCGTTGGCGCCGTGCAGCATCGCGAGCCACAGCATCAGCAGGTCCCAGACCTGCCAGAACGGGGACGCCCAGCGGCCCGCGACGAACGCGAAGCCGATCTTGGAGACGCCGCCGTCCAGCACGAGCTGGATCAGCAGGTGGCCGATGACCAGGACGACCAGCACGATGCCGGACAGGCGCATGAACAGCCAGGCGGCCATCTCGAAGTTGCCCCGCGTGGACTTGGGGGACTTCTTGGTGCGCTTGCGCGGGGCCTCGATGAGGGGCGCCGGGTTGTCGACGCCGTAGCCGGAGGAGCCCTCGACGGGGCCGATACCGGACGGGGTGGTTTCAGTGGTCGCCATCGGTATCAGCTCCCGAACAGTTCACGAGCGGCGTGGCCGAGGACGGGGTAGATCGCCCCGAGCATCAGCACGACCCAGACGCCGGCCACGGCCCAGAACATCTGCTTCTGGTAGCGCGGGCCCTTCGACCAGAAGTCGACGGCGATGACGCGCAGGCCGTTGAGCGCGTGGAAGAGGATGGCGGCCACGAGGCCGTACTCCAGACACGCGACGAGCGGGGTCTTGTACGTGGCTACGACCTTGTCGTAGTCCTCGGGTGAGACACGGACGAGAGCGGTGTCCAGCACGTGAACGAACAGGAAGAAGAAGATGAGGACGCCGGTGACTCGATGAGCCACCCAGGACCACATTCCTTCCCGGCCGCGGTACAGCGTTCCAGCCGGCACGGAAGTCCCTCCGGGAGCGGGGTATCGGGGCCAGCCGGCTTGTGCTGTCGGTCGGGCCCGGCCGGGTACGGTCCACCGGCCCCCAGCATCGTAGCGAGACGCTGCCGCTGGGCTTACGCCGGGCCTACCGGTGTGATCAAAGTGGCACGCAGATGGGTGAGCGGTGGCGGCATCTGGGGTGGTCTCGACTGTTATGTGCCGGGTGCGGCGCCGTGGGGGCTGATCGCGCCCACGCGGCGGTAGCCGCACATCGACTACAGCCCCGCGCCCCTCAAAGCCATCACCAACCGTTGCCTTGCCAGGCGGCGGAGTTCCTCTGCTGCCACCACCCGCTCGTCTTCCGGATCGTTTGTCAATCGTGACCGGATGCCTGCCAGTGCGTGGTCCAGGGCCTCAGCGGCGGGCAGACCGTCCAGGCAGATGACGAAAGCGTGGCCGAAGCGGGCCTCGTAGGCCGCGTGGGCCGCGTCCATGGCCATGTGGGCTGCCGAATACGCTCCCTCCGGCACCACGGGGAGCGTCTCCGCCGCCAGGGCCTCGGAGAGATCCGTCACCGTCAGGTCGTACGCCGCCTCGTCCGACGCGGCCAGCAGCGCGTCCACGGTCGGATAGGGGCGGTGGGCCGCGACCCGCTCCGCCCAGCGGAGACTGCGCAGGCAGTCCAGGAGAAGGAGCCTGGCCTCGTCGGCGGGCGCGATGTTGAAGGCGTCCAGGACGGTGGGCAGGCACGGTATGGCCGGTCGGCCAGGAGAATGTGTGGGCGTCACGTGTGTTTCGGCAGGGGAAGCTGTGAGCGATGTGACATCACGTTATCGAGAGTGGACATGACCTGTCCGAGGGATGCCCGAATTTCACCCGCACGGGGGCGTTTCGGCACGGCTGGGGGACGCGGTCCTCTCTCATCAGGCCCTAGGTTGACGATGTGAGCCAGCACAGGAAGCGAACGGAGAAGCAGGCGCGGGGGCTGATCGCGGGGGCGGTCGTCGTCACCGTCGCGGTCGGGGTGGGCCTCGGTCTGTGGGCGGGCGGCGACAGCGACCCGGCCGGATCGGCCCGCTCCCAGGCCGAGTCACCCATGGGCGGCAGAGCGGAAGGCTCCCCGGCCCCTTCGAGGGCCCCGAGCCCGACCCCCAGCCCCACCCGGTCGTACCCCCTGTCCACGACACCCCGCACCATCCCGGCCGTCCGCGCCCACACCCCGGCGCGCGGTCCCGGCTGGCGTCCCGCCCCCGGTCGGCGCGTGGTCGTGAACGACGCCGGACTCGCCGACGAGGGGCGTCTCCTCGCCGGTGAGCTGGGGCTGACGTACGCCGGGAAGAAGGACGACATACGCGCCGGCGACGTGCGCCTCACGGTCGACGGCGGGAAGGGCGCGGACCCGGAGTCGTACCGCATGACCGTGCGCGGCGGGCGGGTCGCCATCAGCGGGCCGGACGAGGCCGGGGTGTTCTACGGCACCCGCACGCTCAAGCAGGCGGTGCACGGTGGCGGTACGGCGCCGGAGGGCGTCGTGCGCGACGAGCCCGCCAAGCCGGTGCGCGGGTTCTTCCTGGACATCGCGCGCAAGAACTTCACGGCCGGCTGGATCGAGGACCGGGTCCGGGAGCTGGGCGACCTGAAGTTCAACCGGCTCCAGCTGCACTTCTCCGACGACCAGGCGTTCCGGATCGAGTCCGACTCGCACCCGGAGATCGTGTCGCAGCAGCACCTGACCAAGGCACAGGTGAAGAGGATCGTCGCCCTCGCGGCGCAGCGGCACATCACCGTCGTACCGGAGATCGACTCGCCCGGACATCTGGGGGCCGTCATCGCCGCCCACCCGGAGCTCCAGCTGCGCAGTGCGGCGGGGAACGCGGCGCGCGGGGCCGTCGACATCTCCAACCCCGCCTCCGCCAAGATCGTCGACGACCTGCTGAACGAGTACGCCGGCCTGTTCCCCGGCGCCGACTGGCACCTCGGCGGCGACGAGTACCGCGCGCTCATGGTGTCCGACCCGGAGGCGACCTATCCGCAGCTCGCCACCGCCGCCAGGAAGGCCTACGGCCCCGGCGCCACCGTCGAGGACCTGACCACGGGCTGGCTCAACGACCGCGCCAAGACCGTCCGGGCGCACGGCAGGGCCCCGCTCGCGTGGAACGACGGCTTCTTCCGGGGGACGTCCGTCCGGGCCGCCGGCGACATCCGGGTCGGGTACTGGACGGGCAAGGAGATCGGCGCCCGGCAGCCGGTGGAGTACCTGAGCGCGGGGCGCAAGGTCGTCAACTACAACGACAAGTTCCTCTACTACGTCCTCGGGCAGCCGAACCAGTTCTACTATCCGACGGGACAGCGGATCTACGAGGAGTGGACCCCGCGAGTCCTGCGCGGCACGACAGCCGTTCCGGCGAAGTACGACGGCCAGATCCTGGGCGGGTACTTCGCGGTGTGGTGCGACTTCCCGAACGCGCAGACGCAGGACCAGGTCGCGGCGGGCATCCGGATGCCGCTGCGGGCGACCGCGCAGAAGCTGTGGGATCCGGGGAAGCCCGCCCTGACCTGGACGCGGTTCAAGACGCTCGCGGACCGGCTGAGCTGAGGAACCAGGGATTCCTGTGGACGTACAGGGCCGCCGAACCGTATGTTCCGCATGCCGCGTGTGAGGCTCTGGGGAGAACCCGCGCGGTCTGCTGATCATCCGCACCACGGGGGGACCTCACCATGCTCTGTACGCGCTGCCTGCATGTCGAAGCGGCACCGGACGGCGTTCTGTGCGCCGGGTGCGCCACGCCCGCCGGGTTCGCGGCCCCGCCGGCCGGTGTCACACCGAAGATCTGGCTGCGCTCCCCGATCGGGCTCGGGCGCGCCACCGCGGCACTGCTCGGACTGGCGGCGGCCGTCGACGTGTTCGCCCTCGGCGCGGACCTCCTCATGTACGACGTCTCGGGCGACCTCGCTGTCGGCGACACCGGGGCGTCCGTACTGGACCGGGCCGATCTGGCGGACAAGCTCACCGCCGCGGCCGGCAGCGCACAGGTACTCGTGCTGCTGGCCTGCGCCGTCGTCTTCGTGATCTGGCTGTGGCGGGTCCGGCGCAACGCCGAGGTCTTCGCCCCGGACGGGCATGACAAGGCGCGCGCCTGGGTGATCATCGGCTGGGTCGTGCCGATCGCGAGCCTCTGGTACCCGCGCCGGGTCGTCGTCGACATCTGGGACGCGAGCAGGACGGGGGAGAAGCCGGGCGGGCATGCCCTGATCAACGTCTGGTGGACGCTGTGGCTCCTCACGAACACCGTCGGGCGGTTCCTGTACACCGCGTTCGAGGCGGCCGAGACCTCCCAGGAGATCCACGACTCCATGACGCAGATGATGTTCGCCGACGGCGTCGACCTCGTGGCCGCCCTGGTCGCCGCCGCCCTCGTGCTGCGGCTGACCCGGATGCAGGACGAGAAGGCCCACCAGGGACCCGCGGTGCCCGTCGCCGTGTGACGGATTTGGTCCATCCTGCTGCGAACTGCCGTACGAATGTGGTGTATTCGGGCCCGAGCCGTACCGAGCAGCCAGGGGGAACCGGGGATGGGCTACTGGGGTTACTTCGTCGTGGGCCGCGGGGAGCGGCCGCTCGCCGAGCTGGACGCGCTGGCCGGAGCCGAGGGCATGGTCCTGCGCGAGTCGGCGCCCGGCGGATGGCAGGTCTGGGAGTACGCGAACGGCGAGGGCGACGTCGGCAACATGAACGCCCTTGCCCTGGAGAGCGGTTCGCCCGCGCTCTTCGGATACGTCATGGACAGCGCGTCGGTCGTCCTGGAGGCGGCAGGGCCGGAAAGCGGGGCCTGGACGACCTGTCTGGCCCGCAGCGCCATGGCCGCGTACATCGGGGGCGGCGAGGAGGGACTGACCCTGGAGGACTACTTCCTCGAACCCCGGGACGCGGCCGCGCGGGCCGTCGCCTGGGCGGCGGAGGCGGGGCACGAGGTGGCGGAGGACCCGCTGTTCGACGTACTGACCGCCGAACCCGACCTGTTGGCCGAAAACCTCTTCTTCCGTATGCTCGACCGGCTCGGGGTGGTGCCCCTGTGACACTCCCGGGCCATCGCGCGCAGTAAGGGGAAGTGCGGGTTCCGTGAGGGGATACCGCTCGGCGAGGGAGGCGTGGATGAGTCTGGTGGAGCTGATCGGCCAGGCCGACGAACGCGGACTGGCCGCCAGCGGGTTGGCTTGTTTGGATCGGTGCGTTCCGCTGCTCGGAGGCGACGACGAGGTCCTTCGGCCCCTGTGGGCGGGGCTCGCGGACGAGGCCGGGGACGCGGAGTGGGGCGAGCGGCTGGAGCAGGTGCGGGGGAAGCTGGGCGGGGAGTTCGGGGCCGCCGACGGGGGCGACGGCGAGCGGGATGCGGGTGGCTCCGGTGAGGACGAGGCCGTGCTGCTGGCCCGTCGGATGCTCGCCGCCGCGCCGGTCGAACGGTCCGCCGACGGGGTACGGGCGTGGGCCGACCTCTGCTCGGTCGCCGCGCTCCGGATCCACCGGCTGCTCGACCCCCTGAAGGACGCGGGCGACTCGGTCGACGCCCGCCGCGAGGGCCGTACGGAGGGCATGTCTCCCCTCGTCGCCGCCGAGCTGCGCCGCCAGATCACCGTCCTGGAACTGCTCGCAGTCCACGGCCCGGCGGGCCTGCGCCCGGCCCTGGAGGTGTCGACGGAGGGCCGCCGGGTGCTGCGCGCGGTGGTGTCCCGGAGGAGCCGGCGGCGGGGGTGAGGGAAGGCGGCTCAGTGGCGGAGAGGCTCACTGGACGAGCCACTTGACCACCGCGTCCCCGTACCGCGCCGTCTGATCGTAGAACGCCGTCAGGTCCCGGTGGGCCGCCGCGAACACCCCCCGCGCCTCCCGTTCCGCGGCCGCCCCGCCGTGTCTCGGCAGCAACTCCTCGCGGACGACCAGCCACAGGGCCTCGAAGTCGGCCGAACCGAGGTACGCCGAGACACGGTTCGCCCGGGCCGCCGTCAGGAGCAGGAACGGGGGCTTGTCGTGGTCGCCCGGATAGACCGGCAGTCCGCCGAGGACCACCTCGGCGCCGGCGTAGAGGAGTTCGTGGTCCAGGTAGGACTTGTCCAGCACCTCCTCCCGGTGTCGTCCGATGCGTTCGCGGACGGCGTCCCAGTCGTCCTCGAACAGCCGTTGCATCCAGTTCGCGCTGTTGCGCAGGGCCGAGGGCGGCACCGCGCGGAGATGGAAGTAGTCGCTCATCAGAGACAGGAGCGCAGCGGAGGGGCGAATCGTCACACTGGCGTCAACCTCGCTACAGAGAGGGTCCTGTGACCGTCCGGGGAGGGATACGGCGAAGGTGGGTCGGTCCTGCACCGGTCCGCGCGATGGCCCCGATCCGGGTGACGAAACACCTCGCTGAGACGCTTTCCCCAAGTGATGACTGATGTGACGGCTCATACGACCGCTGATGTGACGACCCGCCAGGCACCCAGGCCCGCCACCAGGCCCTCCGCCGCGACCAAACCCGTGCGCTGGGCGGCCGACGCGGTGTCGGCCCTGCGCGAGGGCGCACAGGTCCGGCTCGACTACTCGGCGCAGAGCCTGTGGCGCGTCGACCGGCTGATCGAGGAGATACGGCGGGACGGGGCGCCGTACGCCGCCGTGGAGACCGTGCTGCGCGGGCTCGGCGCCTACGCCGGTGAGGTCGTGGTCCGCCAGGCGGGTGCCGAGTGGTGGACGAGCGGCGGCGACCACTGGGTCCGTACGCCCGACGGACGGCTGTGGGACCCGGTGGACGAGGCCCGCCGCTGCTTCGCCGGGGACGGCTCGCTGCGCCTGCTGTGCCGGGACGCGACAAGTCCCGTGCGGCGCTGACCGGGGACGCAAAAAAACCGTAATAAGAGACGCTGCCGTTCCCAAAGGGGCGGCGGCGGGCGCACGATGGAGTCATGGCCGACAACCGTCGTTGGTGGGCGCTCGTCGTCATCGCGCTCGCCCAGTTGATGGTCGTGCTGGACATGACCATCGTGAACATCGCCCTGCCGTCCGCCCAGGCCGACCTGAACATGTCGGACGGGAACAGACAGTGGGTCATCACCGCCTACACCCTCGCCTTCGGCGGGCTCCTGCTGCTCGGCGGCCGGATCGCCGACCTCGCCGGGCGCAAGACCACCTTCATGATCGGGCTCCTCGGCTTCGCCGCCGCCTCCGCGCTCGGCGGGGCCGCGACGGGGCAGGGGATGCTGTTCGGGGCGCGCGCCCTGCAGGGCGTGTTCGCCGCGCTGCTCGCGCCGGCCGCGCTGTCGCTGCTCGCGACGACGTTCACCGAACCGAAGGAGCGGGCGAAGGCCTTCGGGGTGTTCGGGGCGATCGTCGGGGCGGGCGCCGCGATCGGGCTGCTCGCGGGCGGTCTGCTCACCGAGTACCTGGACTGGCGCTGGTGTCTGTACGTCAACGTGCCCATCGCGCTGGTCGCGTTCGCGGGCGCGTGGGCCATCCTCGCGCCCGGGGGACGGCACCCCGACGCCCACCTCGACGTGCCGGGCGCGCTGCTCGGCTCGGGCGGCATGCTGTCGCTGGTGTACGGCTTCTCCGAGGCGGCGTCCCGGGGTTGGGACGACGGGCTCGTGGTGACCCTGCTGGTCGCCGGAGTTGTGCTGCTCGCCGCCTTCGCGGTGTGGCAGACCCGGGCGCGGGTGCCGTTGCTGCCGATGTCGGTGGTCAAGGACAGGCAGCGCGTCGGCGCCTTCCTGACCGTGCTGTTCGTCACCGTCGGAATGTTCGGCGTGTTCCTCTTCCTGACGTACTACCTGCAGGGCGTCCTCGGATGGTCGCCGCTGAAGACCGGGCTCGCGTACCTGCCGATGACGGCCGCGATGATCGTCGGCTCGACACAGATCGCCGCACGGCTGCTGAGCAAGGTGCCGCCGAGGACGCTGATCGTGCCCGGACTGCTCGTGGCCGCGGGAGGGCTCGCGATCATCGCGCAGGTCGGCGTCGAGCCGGCGTATGTCTCGCACGTCCTGCCCGGGATGCTGATGCTGGGTCTCGGCATGAGTACGGCGATGATGACCTCCATCTCGCTGGCCACCGGCAGTGTCGCGCCGCGTGACTCGGGGGCGGCCTCGGCGACCTTCAACACGGCCCAGCAGGTGGGCGGTTCGATCGGTACGGCCCTGCTGAACACGATCGCCGCGAGTGCGACCGCGACCTACCTGACCGCGCACGCCGGACCCGGCGTGGACCGGCGGCTGCTCCAGGCCGAGGCCACGGTGCACGGCTTCAACGTGGCCACCTGGTGGGCGTTCGGGGCGCTGCTGCTGGCCGCGCTGATCGCGGGAGTCGTCGTGAACGCGGAACGGGCGCCCACTCCCCAGGGTGCGGGGGAGCGGGCGCCCGAGCCGGTGGACACGCTGGGCTGAGGCGCTACTTGATGTAGACCAGGCCGTCCGTCGTGATCGTCGGGCGGCCACTGGTGCCCACCACCACGATCTTCACCGTGTGCTTCGCGCTGCCGGCCCAGGACTTGGTCCAGATCGCCTGGCGGTAGGCGGTGGTCGAGGACTTCAGGTCCACGGTCGCGACCTTGGTGCCGTCCACGTACACGTACGCCTGCCCGGAGGTGGACGCCCGCGAGACCACCCACGCGGCGGACTTGCCGGTGAACGTCCAGGTCAGGCTCGCGCCCTTGGAACCGCTCGAGTACGACTTCCCTCCGAGGTAGCTCGTCGACGAACGGGTGGTCCAGCTACCGGACTTCGTCGCCGAGGTCTCCTGAAGGATCATCGGCGTGTACGAGGGGGACGACGTACGGGTGTTGCCCGCGACGTCGTACGCCTTCATCGACCAGGTGCTCGCGGTACCGGGCTTGGCGGTACGGCTGGAGCTGGTGGTGGTCGGGCCGAAGGTGGCCGTCGTCGGGGACAGCAGGCTCACCTGCTTCAGGGCCTGGGAGTCGGCGGCCTTCCAGCCCAGGGTGACCGGGGCGGCGGTGGTGGTGACCGTGCCGGTGCGCAGGGTGATCTTCGGTGTGGTGGAGAAGGTCGGCGCGGTGGTGTCGGTCACGACCGTCAGCGAGGTGGTCGTCGCGGTCTTGCCGGACTGGTGCACGGCCCGCACGGCGACCTTGTGGCTGCCCGCGGCCAGGGTGGTGGCGGCCGAGGTGGCCGTACCGGGCGCGGTGGCGACGACCTTGCCGTCGACCAGCAGCTCGAACTTCGAGATCAGCGAAGCCGGCGTGGTGGCCGACCACTTCGCCGTGATCGCGCCCTTGGTCCAGTACGTCGAGCCGGACAGGGCCGCGCCGGTCAGCGAGGCGAGCTTCAGGCCCTGCACCGGGCCGGACGCCCAGGCGCGGATGGTCGGCAGCTGGTTGTAGAGGGAGGTGCCGGGGCACTCGGTGGCGTAGCCGTCACGGTGGCCGGAGATCCGGTTGAAGGTGTAGAGGCTGCCGGCGGTGAAGCTCTGCTTGGCGAGGTTCTGCTGTGTCGCTCCCGCCTTCAGCTGGACCGTCGAGTTGGGGTCGACGCCGTACTGGCCGAGCTTCCAGGCCGCGATCCGGGCGACCGAGGTGAGGGCGGCGTTCGAGGCGCCCGCGGTGGTGTAGTTGCCGAGGATCGCGATGCCGGCGGACTCACGGTTCCAGCCGTAGGTGTGCGCGCCGAGGACCGGCAGGTCCACGCCGCCCTTGCGGCCCTCGAAGATGGTGCCGCACTTGTCGACGAGGAAGTTGTAGCCGATGTCGTTCCAGCCGTTGGTCTGCGTGTGGTACGCGTAGATGCCGCGCACGATCGACGCGGAGTCGGCGCACGAGTAGTCGTTGGAGCCGTCCGTGTGGTGCACGAAGACGGCCTTCACGTCGGCGTTGTACTCCGACGGGTCGGGACTGAGCGACTCGTCGGCGCCCCAGCCGGCGCGGGAGACCATCGAGGGCTCGGGGACCGTCGACGGGGGCGCGGTGGGGGTGGTGGCCGTGGGCGTAGGCGTAGGCGTGGCCGTAGCCGTGGGGCTCGGGGTCGCGGTCGGAGAGGCGGACGTGGTGTCGCTCACCGACGGTGTCGGCGTGGGCGTCTCGTCCACGGCGAACGCCGCCGGGTCCGTGTCGTCGCCGGCGTTCTTCTGCTCCGCGGCGGTCGCGATGCCCGGGTCGACGAGGTTGACCTCAAGTCCCTTGGGAAGTCCGGCACTTGTGGTGCCGTCTTCGTGAACGACCTGCACCTGCACGCCGTCCGAGGGACCGACCCACAGCGGTTCGGACGCACCGCGGGCGCCGCTGCGCTCCTCGGGGTCCTCCGGCGGGTCGATGTTCGTCTCCAGGTCCTGCCAGGCGGTCCACTCGCCCGTCTCGCTGCTGCGGGTACGGACCTGCGCCTTGCCCTCCAGCGGTTTGGTCACCCCCGTCCAGGAGACACCGAGCAGCGAGAACTCCTTGGTCTCGGTGCGCGGCAGCTCCCGCTTGCCGGCCGCGGTGCCCTTCAGCGTCAGGTCGTAGACCTTCACCGGCCGCTTGGGCTGCAGGCCCCCTCCGGCGTCTGACGACGGACTGGCGACGGCGTAGGTCGCGATGCCGCCGCCTCCCAGAACCACCGCGCCGAGCGTCAGCCACGCCCTCCGCTTCATGCTGAGCGGTCTGTACGCACGGCTTTTTCGACGACTCACTACCCCACCCCTGAATTAGGTCACAGAAACACCACCAGTCACACAGGTGGCACTTCGACAGCGTACGAACACTGCCAGGTGTCACAGGTGTTCGAGGCGGGGTGCCCGGGATGTCCGACCTGCTGTGACACTTCTGTGAGGTCCGACGCTGTTGACCGTGGGGGATGGGCAAGGGTGTGACCGTGCCGGACGGTGCGGAATCGCCACGAACCGGTACGGACAGGAAAGTTCTTGGGCCAGGGAGGGGAACCCCGCCGCGTGCAGGCGTACGACGGGGAACTGGGCGCGGCCGTCGCGCGGGCCCAGGAGGGCGACGAGGCTGCCTTCGCGGTCGCCTACCGGCTGGTGCAGCCCGGACTGCTCGGGTATCTGCGCGGGCTGGTCGGGGAGGACGCGGAGGACGTGGCGTCGGACGCCTGGCTGGAGATCGCCCGGGACCTGGGCCGGTTCAAGGGTGACGGGGCGGGTTTCCGCGGCTGGACCGCGACCATCGCCCGGCACCGGGCGCTGGACCATCTGCGCCGGCAGCGGGTGCGGCCCCGGTCGGCGGCGCTGGAACAGGACATGCTGGACCTGCCCGGCCCGCACAGCACCCACGACCAGGCGCTGGAGTCCCTCTCCACCGAGTACGCCCTCGAACTGGTCCGGGGGCTCCCGCGCGACCAGGCCGAGGCGGTGTTGCTGCGGGTCGTCGTCGGACTGGACGGCCCCGCCGCCGCCCGCGTCCTCGGCAAGCGCCCCGGCGCGGTGCGTACCGCGGCGTACCGGGGGCTGAAGCGGCTGGCGCAGCAGTTGGGCGCCGAGAGTGTGACGGATGAAGGCCCCCGGACGCTGGGGGAGTCGACATGACAGGTGAGGACACCACCTCGGACAGGGACGGACACGGCATGGGTGACGAGCGGAGCGGCGATGCCCCCGGCCGTCGGCATGCGCGCCGGGAGGAGACCCTGCGGGGCCGGACCGCACGGGAGGGGTGGCAGTCGCACGACGACGCCGCCCACGACGACACCGCCCTCGAGGCGCTGCTCGCCGCGGCCCTCCGTGGGGAGAAGTCCGACGGCGAGGCGGAGCGGCGGGCCGTGGCCGCCTTCCGGGCGGCGAGGGACGCCGGGGCGCACCGGGCGCGGACCCGGCGGCGGGACGACTGGCGGCCCCGCTCGCAGCGGCGCCGGGCACGTTCGCTGAAGGCGACGCTCTCCGCGCTCCTCGCGAGTCTCACCCTCGGCGGTGTCGCCTACGCGGCGATCGGCTCGGCGGGCGGCGGTGAGGCCAAGGGGGCGGCGGGCGGCAAGGACGTACGCCCGAGCGCCTCGGCGAGCACCCCGGCCGAGTCGCACAGCAGCGCGAGGCCCACCGCGTCAGCCCCTGCCGAGCGCCCGCCCACCGCGAAGGACACCCTGGCCCACTGCCGCGCCTACGAGAAACTCCGGGGCCGGGGCAAGGCACTGGACTCCACGGCGTACCAGCGGCTCGTGGCCGCGGCCGGCGGGGAGGCGAACGTGAGCGCCTACTGCGCCACGCTGACGGGCACGGGCACGGGGACGGCCGACGCGGGTGACCCGGGTGACGCGGGTGACGCGGGTGACGCGAAACCGGGGAAGCAGAAGGGCAAGGCGAGCGCCCCCCAGAACGCGGACAAGAACAAGTCCAAGCAGCAGTGACGTACTCCACGACGAGCGTCAGCGGGCGATCGGTCCGGTGCCGCGGCTGATCCTGTGCGGCTCCGCGATGAGCGCCATGCGTCATCTGCTGTTGCGGCCTCGCCGACCAAAGGGGCCCATGCGCCGAGATGCCACCACCGAGCTCACGCCCAGCCTGCTTGAGACAGTAATCTCGCGGAATGCGCGTAATGACCTGGAACGTCTGGGGTCGCTTCGGGCCGTGGCGCGAGCGAGCTCCACTCATTGCGGCGACCCTGGAGACGCTGCGAGCCGACATCGTGTGCCTGCAGGAGACGTGGAGCACGCATGATGGCTGCCAGGCCGACGAGTTGGCAGCGCGACTCGGTCTCCACGCGGTCTTCGGCCGGAGCCGGATGCCACGGCCACAGCCAGGTGACTCCGATCATGTTGTCCTTGGCCTGGCGGTGCTCGGTCGGTGGCCAGTCCTCGGACACCGGCTGCACCTCCTGCCCGACGGACCCGCTGGCAGCCCACCGGAGCACGGTGAGCCCTCGGTCGCACTCGCGGTCACCTTTGACCACCCGGCCGGCCCGCTGCACGTAGTGACCGCCTGCCCCGACTGGCAGGCCGAACGTGAGGGTGCCCGGCTCGCCCAGAACCGCGCCCTGGCCGCACTCCTCACCGACCCGGCTCTCGACGGACCGCTACCGGCCATTCTTGCCGCCGACCTCAACTCGCGGCCCGAGACACCGGAGTTCCAGCCCCTGGCACAGGCTCTCGTCGATGCCTGGGCCACCACACATCCCGGTGACCCCGGCTACACCTTCACCACGGAGAACCGGTTCGTCGACCCCGACGAGTGGCTGGCAGATGGGCGGATCGATCACCTTCTCGCCCGCTCCGGAGCCCCCGGCCACCCCCTCACCTTCCGGGCTACGGCGCTGGCCGGCACCGGTGACCTGGCCCCATCTGATCACTACGCCGTGGTGGCCGATCTTGACGGGTGACGACGACACCCGCGGAGCGCTCATCAACAGCGGCAACCGCGGAGACGGCCGGGGCCGCCACCCCTGGTCCGACAGAAGCGTGAAGGGCCTCTGAACAGGCATTTTGTTGTCCGGGGCCGGGTTGTCACTTCCCGTCTGGATCGGCCCCCTCTAGGTGTTTCTGCCTGTTCCTGACCGCTACTGGTCACGCGCTGGTCACGTGTCGGGGTTCAGCCCTCTGCGGGCTGCCGCGCCATCACGCCGGAGCCTCGGGCTCGGCTACCGAAGCGATGAATTCCAGTTCGACGGTTTCTGTCGAAGTAGACTTAGACGGATTTCGTTCGCAGTCGGTGTGTGGGAGGGCGAGTGAAGAAGAGCCTGCTGGCCAAGCCGGACGACGTGGTCGACCGGGTCCGGGAGTGGGATCTGCTCGCGGAGTTCCTCACTGACCCAGATCCGGCGATGAGGCTCGGCATTGTGTCGGGGCGGCGGCGACATGGGAAGTCGTACCTTCTGCAAGCCCTGTCCGAGCAGGTCGGCGGCCTGTACGTCACAGCGGTCCGGGAGGAGGGGCGGCTGCCCGCGATCCAGCGGTTCAGTGACGCGGTCGCCGCCCACGCCGGCTTGCGGCCGGGGAGTCTGCGTCTGAACGACTGGCGTGACGTTCTGTCCAATGCCCTTGATGTGACCGCCCGTTCGTCGCATCCGCTCCTGGTGATCGACGAGTTGCCATATCTGCTCCAGCACTCGCCCGAGATCCCGGGGCTGCTTCAGCAGCTCTACGACGAACGCCAGCGGGGTGCCCGGCCCGGTGCCGGGCCGGGTCCGCGGCTGATCCTGTGCGGCTCCGCGATGAGTGTCATGCACGAACTGCTCTCAGGGACCAAGCCGCTGCGGGGACGTGCCGTGGTCGATCTACGGCTGGGCGCATTCGACTACCGTGACAGCCGGGCCTTCTGGCAGATCACCGACCCGCTGACCGCTCTGAAGGTGCACGCGGTCCTAGGTGGGGCCCCCGGCTACCGGCCGGTGGCTGCCCGGCCGCATCCGGACGACGGCTTCGACACCTGGCTCACCCGGACGCTGCTCGACCCGGGGCGGGCGGTGTACTCGCGTACCGAGACCGAGTACCTGCTGCGCGAGGACCCGAGGATCACACAGCACACGCTGTACTACGACATCCTCACCGCGATCGCGAACGGTGCCACCACCCCCAGCAAAATCGGTGCCGCCCTCGAGCGCCCGCGCAACGCCGTCGCCCACCCCCTCGGAGTCCTGGAATCCACCGGCTACATCCGGCGAGAACAGGACATCCTCCGCTCCAAGCACCCCGTCATCACCCTCGCCGACCCCGTCATCCGCTTCAACCAGCTCATCACCCTCCCGCAGGCCGCCGCTGTCGAGCAGGGCTTCGCCGAGCAGGTGTGGCAGCAGGCCGCCCCGACCTTCAACTCCAAGATCCTCGGGCCGCACTTCGAGGACCTGGCCCGCGACTTCACCCGTCGCTACGCCCACACCCTGCTGCCCGACGGGTTGCCCGGTCCGGTCGGCACCACCGAGGTCGCCGACCAGGCCGCCCGGACGAAGCATGAGGTCGATGTCATCGCCCTGGCCGCCGGCGAGCGCCCGCAGGCTCCTCGCGCGAGGATCGCGCTGCTGGGCGAGGCCAAGGCGACCGCCGCGCGCCGTGGGACCGGTGACCTGGAGCGCCTGGAACGTATCCGTGCCCTGCTCGCGGATCAGGGGTACGACACCGCTGCCACCACTCTGGCCCTGTACTCCCTGCACGGCTTCTATCCCGACCTGGTCGAACTGGCTCATAGTCGTGTCGACGTCCTCCTGGTCGATCTGCCCACCCTCTACAGCAGCTGACGGCCGGCGCCCGTGGCGAGCTTGCCAAGCCACTGGCGGACGGCTTGACGCCGGCTTACGTGCAACGGTTGTCGGAGCGCCACGCTGGTCTTTCGGCCCACGACATCCGCTTCTTGAGCTGTCCTGTCCGACTGAAGACATCAGCCCTCCTCACGGCCGGCCCACCGCCGTCAGGGGCGGCCTCCCTCGGGGATTCCACGTTCCACGCGGAAGATGTGGCCGGTTGGGCGCCCTCTTGACGTCCACCAAGTCGAGGTCTCAGGCCATCGTCAACGCCGGAAGGGCCATAGCGGGAGTCTGGGGCGAGGCCTGGCAAGGACCTTGCGCACCATGTCCTTGGAAATGTCGTGGCGGCCCCGGTCGTAGTAAATCTTTGCGTGCACCTCGTCGGGCGTGAACCGGGGGTTTTCCGCTGCGACCTGGCGGATGTATCGCGCCTTGGCCTCGTCGATTCCGCTATCGGCGGATGGAGCGCGGCGCTTGACGCGCCGACGGATGCGGCGACCGGAATCGTCGGAATAGACCACGCGCGCCTCCCCCAAGCGTCGATGGACGATCCGACGCTAGGGGAGCGGAGTGTTGCAGGTCCATGACTGATCGTGCGCAGCCATGACCGCCCGCTGGCGGGTTCCTGACCCGCCCTAAGCTGTCGGCTGCGGTCCGGCCGGTAGCGCGGCAGTCACAGGGAGGGGCAGGTCACGACCACCGTTCATGTCGCGGTCCTGGACCCCTTGCCGGTGTTCCGACATGGCGTCGCAGCGTCGTTGTCGAGCCTGGGGCAGCTCGTCGAGGAGCCCGCGAACGCTGAAGCCTGGCTGCGTGAACACCCGGGCGGGGTGGTGCTGCTGACCCTCCACTCCGCAGAAGACCTGGACCGGCTTACCGCACTGTGTCGCCTACGGCCCCGCCCGCTCGTCGTCGCGCTGCCGTCCGCCGGCGATGCCTCGCTGGGCGTGCGAGCCATGCGGGCCGGTGCCCGGTCGGTGGTGGCGCGCGAGGCGACGGTGTCGGCGTTGCAGCGGGCGGTGTCCGCGACCATCGACGGCGAGGCGGTGATGCCGACCGATGTCGTCGATCTTTTGGTGACCGGGCGGGGCGGCCGGGCCCCACGCGGCGCGGTTCCCTCCGCGGAGCAGATCGCCTGGTTGCGTCGGCTCTCCGACGGCTGGACCGTGTCCCGGCTGGCCTCGGACAGCGGCTACTCGGAGCGGGCGATGTACCGGCTGCTCCGGGCGTTCTACCAGAGGATCGGCGTCAGTACCCGCCTGGAGGCCATCATGCTGGCGCACGACAAGGGCTGGTTCGAGAACTAGCCGGCGCGGCCCGGTCGCATGCGCGCCAACTGCGTGAGTACCGGTTCGAGGCGCGGGTCACCGTTGGCCAGGATCTCCACCATGAACCTCAGCCGGTCGTCCAGCCCGGGCGTCCGCTCGGCCGGCTCAGGCCGTGCCTGACGGAACGCCTCCAGTGCCGCCGCGGGTTCGTCGTCGTCGATGAGGACCGAATAGCACCGGGCGATACCTGTGAAGTCCCACGCCACCAGGTCATGCGTGTCCGCCCTGGCGCGCTGGCCGGTCTCGTCGTGGAGTTGCTGGAAGAGATCCCTCGCGGTGCCCGGGAGACCGGAGCGATGCGCGATGATCCCCCGCAGCGCGAGTTCCACGGTCTCCTTGCCGGCCACCCGGTAGCGGGCCGACTCCTCGATCGCCTTCCGGGCCGCCGGGAGATCGCCCATGTGCACGTGCGTGAGGGCCAATACGGTGAGCGACCGCCGCAGGTTGATCGGATCCCGGTGGTCGCGTGCGATACCGATCGCCCGCTCGACCATCCATCGCGCCTCGCTGTACCTGTCCTGATAGAGGTACAGCTCGGCCCTCGCGCTGAGCAGGTCCGCCTGGATCGAGGGATCTGGGCGGGCCGTGACCAACTCGTCGCACCTGGCCACCATCGTCAGTGCGTTCGGGATCTCGTTCAGCTCGGCGTACCACCGGGCCAGCCGCAACGCGGCACCGGACGCCAGTTCGGGCTCGGTCTCCTGAGCGGCTTCGAAAGCCGAGAGGGCGTCCTCGATAGCGCGCCGGTAGTTGCCCTGCCGCTGTCGGCAGTCGGCCAGTCCGGTCAGCGCGGCGGCACGGTCGCCGTCATCGTCGTCCTCGCCCGCCAGTCCCCACGCCCACCTGTAGTGCTTTTCGGCCTCCGCTAGGTGGCCGTGTTCCCAGAACATGACGCCCATGCCGATGTGGATTCCGCGTATCGCCTCACGGTTCTGGTCCTCCTGGGCCATGGTGAGGGCGATCTGGTAGGCGGACCGGGCAGCGGGGAAGTCGCCGCTGTACGAGTAGATGTTTCCCAGCCCGGCGAGGTTCACCATCTCGCCTTCCCGGTCGTCACCGAGCCGGCCACGTATGGCTTCCCGCTGGGTCCGCAGCTCGGTCCCGCTGCCCCAGCGGTGCACCAGGTCGTCCATCGATTCGATGAGGTCGTGGGCGCAGTCGTGCAGTCCGGCCCGGAGCCAGACGTCGACGCGCGCGAAGTGCGCGTGCAGGTCGACCATGCCGTGGACGTCGTCGTCGTCCTTCTGCATGCCCTGCAACACCACGGCCGCTCGCAGCAGGAGGGCGCGCCGGGTCGGCGGCTCGTCTCCGTCCGCCCGCCGATCACCGTCGGCCAGGCGGCTGAGGACCGCCTCGATCTCGCTCTTTCGCAGATATCGGCGGCCGTCCCGGCGCTCCAGTACTAGACGAGCAGCGACAAGCGCTCGCAAGGCCGGCTCAATCCGTGACGTCGGCACATACGGCTCCAGGATGCCGATGACGGCTTCGGTTCCGGCCGGAATGCCGAGCGCTGCCAAACCCTCCGCCACCCGCTGCTGTTCGGCGGGAAGGTGGTCGATGAACTTGTGCACCAAACGTCGATGCACCTCGCTCGCCGGCACGGACGACAGCCACGCTCCGATCTCGTGGACCTGCAGCCTCCGCGGATCGCTGCTGATGACCGCGGAGAGCAGTTCGGCGAGCCGCGGGTTGCCGGCCAGACGACCGTGAATACGCCGCAAGTCGTTCTCCGGCAGGACGGCCAGTCCGTACCTGTCGCTCGGATCGAGTACGGCGAATTGCTCCCGCAGTGACGGCGGCTTGAGCCCGCTGAGGCTTATGCCGACCGCCTTCTCCGTCCACGCCACGCCCGCCGTCGCCTCGGGTATGCGCTGCGTCACGAAAACGACCTTGACAAGCGGGTTCTGCCGACCTTGCACCGTCTCCAGCGCCAGGTCGAGCTCCGAGTCGCGCAGGGCGTGCCCGTCCTTGAGGAGGTTCTCCGCCGAGTCGATCACGATCACCCGCCGGAAGCCGCTGGTCGCGTCGAGGCCGTCCAGGGCGATCTCCAGGCGTGCCCGTGCGAAGGGGCCGGCCGCCCGGCCCGACCCGGGTGGTTCGATGTCCTCGACCAGGGTCGCCACGCCGATCTCCCCGTACGGTGTGGCGTCGTGCCAGCGAACCACCGAGGACTCGTCGTCCGGATCCGTCCAGCTCAGGTCGGCGAGCACCTCGCGCACCAGCGCCGTCTTGCCTATCCCGGCCGGACCGCTCACCACGATGACGGAGGTGGCCCGATCTTCCAGCGCCGCGCGAAGACGGCTCTGTGGACCCGTGCGGTCGACGAAGGCAGATGGGCTCCGCACCGGCCCGCTCGCCGTCCGCGTCGCCACCGTGCTGGCCTTCCCGAGGTCCTCCCCCGCGTCGAAGAACTCCGGCCTGGCTGCCTGTGGGTGCACCTGCCCCAGCAGAACCTGGGTGAGCCGACCTGCCAGCCGTGCGCACCAGCGGCGGGCTTCCGGCGTACCGCTCGTGTACGCGCTGTGCAGCATCGCCTGGGCGAGCAGGGAGACCTTCAGCTGCCTGTGCCACTGCTCCGGATCCCCGTGCTTGTCGGTCACGAACTGGAGTGCGGGCTCCCGAAGCGCATCGATGATCTTTCGCACCCAGCCCTGCATGCCGCCATCGAGATGCTTGTCGCGCTTGTCGCGCTCCAGATAGGTGAGAAACGTCGACTGGCTGCCCAGAGAGGACTCCCCGATCTCCCGCCAGCAGAGCGAGATCAGCAGGGTGGCGAGATCCCGGCTCAGCGGTCCTTGCGCGTCGTAGGTGGCCAGGTCGATCAGTCGGAAGCGGTTCGCGTCGACGATCCCGTCGTGCTGGGGCACGAGGACGTTGTCTCCGTGCAGGTCTCCGTGTGTCCGGCCCACCAGATAGTGGATCTTCCTCTGGGTCGCGGACGTGTCCTTGGTGAACAGCCGCCACGGGTTGGGCAACGGCTCGTTCTCGTCCGGCAGCTCCAGGAGGTCGGGCGTGAGCAGGCCGCGCTTTCGCGCCCAGTCGTGCAGCCATCCGTCGGTCTTGAAGCCGTCGCCCAGTTCGCGCGTCAGTAACTCGGCCACCGTCGCCTGCTCAATGTCGTACGAGTCACCGGTCCACCCCAGGAGCATCCTGCGCCAGATCGTCTTGCAGGCGTCGGCGCGTTGGCCGAGATCCACGTTTCCCAGCGGAATGCCCTCGGCCTTGAACTGGCCGACGACGAAAGCGTCCTGGGGACAGTTGGCCGTTGGAAAAGCGACCTTGGCGAGGTGCTGTTGGCGAAATTCCTCGGGTGCCTCCCGCAGGGCCGCCAAATGCCGTCGGTTCTCCCGCTGGTGCTTCAACGGCACCGGCGGACAGTACTTGATCACGCACCAACGCGGTTCGGGCTTCCCCTCGGTGTGGACCACCAGTGCCTTCGCCAACTGCGCCCCGCTGAAGCCGCGACTGCGTGCCTCGATGGTGTCGCCACGGATCTTCCAGCCGTTGTCGCGCAGCGACTCGATGATCGCCGAAGCGACGTCGGCGTCTCCGAACTCGCGGGTCAGCTCCTCCAGTACGGTCATGAGCGGGGGAACCTCGATTCCAGTTCTCGCATCCTGATCTGGAAATCGCCCTTGTCCTGGTCGTGGTAGCGCCGGAAGTACCAGGCCGGCAGGCGTGGCTGGAGCCGTCTCATCTGATAGAGCGTGTCCTGGACCTGGCGAGCGAAGCGGGTCAGCGCGTCCGGTGTGGTGATCACCGGTGACGTGGGGTCGTCGATGACCGCACGCACCAGCCCGAGGACGCGCAGTCGCTCCTGGATGCTCGTCATCTGTGTGCGGTACATCTCCAGGCACAGGAGCAGCAGGCCGAGAGAGGGAACGAACCAGCCGGTGACCAGCCGGCTCACCGTCCCGCCAATGGCGAGGGTCAGCAGGACGCCCGCCGTGGACCACAGCACCAGCACGCCGAGCATCAGCTGGGCGAAGCGCAGCCGGATCCGGGACCCCCAGGCCAGGTTCTGTTCCAGGCAGAAGAGCACGTCGTAGGGCGCGGCGGCGTCCACGACGAGGTAGTAGCCCCGCAGCCGGTCTTCGCCGCCGCGATAGCGCCGGCTCAGTCGGCTCACCTCGTCGTCGCCGATCCGGTTGCCGACCGCCACGCTGTTCCACGGAAGGCCAAGCACGTCGGCGTCAAACATCTCCTGGAGAGTGGCGGCGATCCGCAGGTACCGCTCGGCCCATGGCGCCATCACCCCCATGTACAGCGCGGCCCAGAGAGTGCCGCCGAGGGTGATGGCGGTGCCGTACCGCGACCCCGAGCCAGTCAGCAGACCGGCGACGGCCAGAGCGATCGAGACGCCCAGGCTCAGCGTCTGCGCCCGTTGGTTGTGGAGGTGAGCCACGGCGATGGCTTTGAGTACACGCATGGCCGCGACGCTCTCCTGCTGGTCCGCGATGGCATGGGTGCTCGCCAACGTCCCTCCCCCGTGTGCAGATCTGTGTAGTGAGTTTCACACGTCTGATAGCCATGGCGGTACGGTCAGTTCGTCTCCGGTGACTGACGGTGCGCCCGTCATCGGTCCGTAGACCGCTGTCGGCACAGGCCTTCGGGACGATGTGCGGCAGGGCGTCGTCAAGACGACGAACGCCTTGGCCCCGATCGTCCACCCTTGCCCTGGCCCAAAGACGGAGTGGTGGGGAAGCCAGACGTGGGTCATGGCGGGCAGGGCCTGACACGCGGCGGAAATGTCGCTGCCACCAGAGTCTGGTGACCTTGGTCTGGACCCGTCGACCAGGAGCTTTGTGGTTGCGCAGGGCAGCCAACTCTGGTCAGTCCTACCAGCTTGGAAAAGGCTCCCTACGTTGTTCTGCGGGAGGCGGTGAGCCCTTCGTATGGTTCACCCACCCAGGGACGGGGGGTGTGGTTGCAAAGGGTCACTGGTCGGGCCATGCCATAGGTCAGCGCGGTGAGCTTCGAGTAGAAGGGGCCGGAGAGCCGGCATCCGAGACGCCTGAGTGCATCGTACCGACCAGGAGCGCATGAAGCGTCCGATCCGCTGGTCACGCTGCCCACGGATTCCGTGCAACGCCCCAGGTCAGAGCCCTAAACCGCGGAGACGGCCGGGGCCGCCACCCCCCACAGGAGAGGCCCCGGCCGTCGCGCGGCACGGGCCGCGCGGCGGCCCGTACTCTCTTCAGCGCCATGGATGCGGTTTCTGTCACACCCCGCGGGGCCCGCCCCGGATCACGAGGTCGTTGCATTTTGTACGGACATGGACGAGCAGCGGTTTCAGGTCGTAACGTGCCTTTCGCGCCGGGCGCGGAAGTTGAAATGATCAGCGTGACTCTCGAGCGATCACCACAACCCCTCGACGGCTCGAAGCGGCGACCATCGATCGCGACCATGTATTGAGGATTCACGGGTGCTGGGGGACGACGCGGAGTTGACTGCCGCGGTGCTTGCGGCACAGGACGGGGACGAGACCGCCTTCCGGACTGTGTACCGCGCGGTGCACCCGCGGCTGCTCGGATACGTCCGGACGCTGGTCGGTGATCCGGACGCCGAGGACGTGGCCTCCGAGGCCTGGCTCCAGATAGCCCGTGACCTGGACCGTTTCGACGGGGACGCGGACCGCTTCCGCGGCTGGGCCGCACGGATAGCCCGCAACCGCGCCCTGGACCACATCCGGATGCGCGGCCGCCGGCCCGCCATCGGCGGCGACGAGACCGAGCTGACCGGGAAGCCCGCCGAGTCGGACACCGCGGGCGAGGCCATCGAGGCGCTGGCCACCGGCAGCACCCTCTCGCTCATCGCCCGGCTGCCCCAGGACCAGGCCGAGGCCGTGGTGCTGCGCGTGGTGGTCGGCCTGGATGCCAAGACCGCCGCCGAGACCCTCGGCAAGCGTCCCGGCGCGGTACGCACGGCCGCGCACCGGGGTCTGAAACGGCTCGCCGAGCTCCTCGGCGACGATCCGGAATCGGCCGGCGCGCTCGATGCCCTGCCGCCCCAGCGAGAACCGCAGGACAGTGCGGTGACGTCCGCGAGTGTGACGCATATGCGTCCGCGGACGCAGAAGGACATGTGATGGCCGACGAGAGCTACGGGTGGCTGGACCTCGACACAGCGGAGCGGTTGCTGCGCGGCGAGTCACTGGAAGCTGTCGACGCGGCCGACCGCGACCACGCCGAACGACTCGCGAAAACGCTGGAGGCGCTGGCCGCGGAACCCGCGCCGACCAGCGGCGGACTTCCCGGTGAGGAGGCCGCGCTGGCCGCGTTCCGCAAGGTGCGCACGGAGCGCGCGGACGACTGGGTGAGCCCGGCCGCCCGGGGTCGGCACCGGACCGGAGCCGGCCGCACCGACGCCGGTCTCGTGCGGATCGGCGCACCGGACGCGGGGACCGGCCGGCCCCGTCGGTGGCGCCCGGCGCACCTCGGACTGGCCGCCGTACTGGCCGTGGGCATGGTCGGCGGAGTGGCCGTCGCGGCCGGAATCGGAGTCCTGCCGCACTTCGGGGACGGCGAACCGGAACCCGCCGCGTCGGTGTCGGCCGCCGCGACACCGGACCGCCCGCTCGTCTCGCCCTCGGCCCCTCAGGTCGCGCCTTCGCCCGAGAACTCCCCTTCCGGAGGGGCGGGTTCCCGGGACACGGCACGCGGCGACACCGGCGCGGCGCCCGACACGGGTTCCGAAGGGCTGGGCGTACGGCCCCGCAGGGACTGGAACGGATCCGCCTCGGCCTGCCGGGACGTGCGCGACGGCAAGAACCTCGACCCGACCCGCAAGCGCTCCCTGGAGGACGCGGCGGGCGGCACCTCGCGCGTGTGGAAGTACTGCAGGGGTGTCCTGTCCGGCGCCGACACCCGGGGCGACGCCAAGTCGGCCCCCGACGACCGCAAGGGCGACGGCAAGGCCGAGGACACCGGCAACAACGACGACAACGACAAAAGCGGCCACGGCGACCGGAACGGCCGCGGTCACGGGAACGGGAACGGCCACGACGACGGCCAGTTCACGTCCCCTCGCAAGAACCACCACGACCCGGACGGCGGCACCTCCGGCGCCCCGCTCACCTCGCCCGGGGCAACGATGTCACCGACCCCGCGGCCGAGTCCGTCGTACAGCGCGATCTGACCGCTCGCGGCATCGTTGACCTGCACTTTTCTCACCCACCACGATTCAGGTCGCGGTGGGTGTGACGTTTTCGGCCGCTGCGGCGCAGTACTGAGTGAGCCGACTGGTCATCGGCCGTCGCACAGAGCCGGGGTTCCCCCCGTACCTACGGCTCGTGCACCTGGCGCGGGCGGGACACGTTCCCCCGGTCCCGTCCGCGCCCCTAATACCTCTTCGGTCGTGGAACTCACCAGTGGACGACGACCTTGTCGCCGTTCCGTACCTGGGCGAACAGGTCGGCGATCGCCGCCTCGTCCCGCACGTTGACGCAGCCGTGCGAGCCACCCGCGTATCCGTGGGCCGCGAAGTCGGCCGAGTAGTGCACCGCCTGGCCGCCGCTGAAGAACATGGCGTACGGCATCGGGGAGTCGTAGAGCGTCGACACATGGTGCCGGGACTTCCAGTAGACGCTGAACACGCCCTCACGGGTCGGCGTGCCCACCGAGCCGAAGCGGACCGGCACGGTCGTCACCGTCCGCCCGTCGATCATCCAGCGCAGTGTCCGGCTCGTCTTGCTGATGCACAGCACCCGCCCGGTCAGACAGCGCGCGTCCGGCGCGTCGGCCGGCTGCCCGCCCATCAGATACAGCTCCCACTTGCCCGGCTCGTGTGTCATGTCCTTCAGCCGCTTCCAGGTGACCGTGTCGGTCCTCCCGGTCCTCGGCAGCCCCCGCTTGCCCTGGAACCCCTTGACCGCGCGTTCGGTGAGATCGTCGTACGACCCCGTCGGCCCGTCGTAGAGCCACGCGACCTGCCGCAGCCGGGCCTGCAACTCCCGCACGTCCCGCCCGGAGTCGCCACGCGACCACAGCACGGCGGCAGCGGGCGCGGCGGAAGGAGTGGACGGTGTCGCACTCGGCTTCGGGTCGTCGTCCGCCGGCGGCGTACTGCGCTTCGGGACCTCGATCCGTACCGGCAGACGCCGCTTCCCGTCGCCGTCCCTGTCGGCGGTCTGCACCGTGCAGCCGCAGGCCAGCGCCAGGACCAGCAGTGCGGCGAACGATCTCCCCATGCCCGTAGTACGCATCCGGACCCCCTGTCGTCTCACCGGCATCCCCTGAGATGTCTCCCCCCGGACGGCCGGTTGCGAACGACCCGGCGGCGCTTCGCCCGAGACCGCAATACGGTGGTGGGCATGACGCGTGAGTCGGAGTCCGGACTGCCCATCGAACCCGTCTACGGTCCCGAGACCCTTCAGGGCTGGAACCCCGAGGAGAAACTCGGTGAGCCGGGCGGGTACCCCTTCACGCGGGGCGTGTATCCGTCGATGTACACGGGCCGCCCCTGGACGATGCGCCAGTACGCCGGTTTCGGCACGGCGACGGAGTCCAACGCCCGCTACCGGCAGCTGATCGCCCACGGCACGACGGGTCTGTCGGTCGCCTTCGACCTGCCCACCCAGATGGGCCACGACTCCGACGCCCCGATCGCGAGCGGCGAGGTCGGCAAGGTGGGTGTGGCGATCGACTCGATCGACGACATGCGGGTGCTGTTCGGCGGGATCCCGCTGGACCGGGTGTCCACGTCGATGACGATCAACGCCCCGGCGGCCCTCCTGCTGCTCCTGTACCAACTGGTCGCCGAGGAGCAGGGGATCAGCGCGGACCGGCTCACCGGCACGATCCAGAACGACGTGCTGAAGGAGTACATCGCGCGCGGCACGTACATCTTCCCGCCCAAGCCGTCGCTGCGCCTGATCGCCGACATCTTCAAGTACTGCCAGAGCGAGATCCCGAGGTGGAACACGATCTCGATCTCCGGCTATCACATGGCGGAGGCGGGTGCCTCGCCGGCGCAGGAGATCGCGTTCACGCTGGCGGACGGCATCGAGTACGTGCGCACGGCGGTCGCGGCGGGCATGGATGTCGACGACTTCGCCCCGCGCCTGTCGTTCTTCTTCGTGGCGCGGACGACGATCCTGGAGGAGGTCGCCAAGTTCCGTGCGGCCAGGCGGATCTGGGCGCGGGTGATGCGGGAGGAGTTCGGTGCGCGGAACCCGAAGTCGTTGATGCTGCGCTTCCACACGCAGACGGCCGGGGTGCAGCTGACGGCCCAGCAGCCGGAGGTCAACCTGGTCCGGGTCGCCGTCCAGGGTCTGGCGGCGGTCCTCGGCGGTACCCAGTCGCTGCACACCAACTCCTACGACGAGGCCATCGCCCTGCCGACCGACAAGTCCGCCCGCCTGGCCCTGCGCACCCAGCAGGTGCTGGCCTACGAGACCGACGTGACGGCGACGGTCGACCCGTTCGCGGGCTCGTACGTGATCGAGAACATGACGGACGACGTCGAGACGGCCGCACGGGACCTGATGCGGAAGGTCGAGGACCTCGGTGGCGCGGTCGCCGCCATCGAGCACGGCTTCCAGAAGAACGAGATCGAGCACAACGCCTACCGCATCGCCCAGGAGACCGACGCCGGCGAGCGGGTGGTCGTGGGCGTCAACCGCTTCCAGCTCGACGAGGAGGAGCCGTACGAGCCCCTCCGCGTCGACCCCGCCATCGAGGCCCAGCAGGCGGAGCGGCTGGCCCGGCTCCGTGCCGAGCGCGACCGGTCCGCGGTGGACGCGGCCCTCGCCGCCCTGAAGAAGGCCGCCGAGGGCGAGGACAACGTCCTCCCCCCGATGAAGGACGCGCTCAAGGCCCGCGCGACGGTGGGCGAGGTGTGCAACGCGCTGCGCGAGGTGTGGGGCACGTACGTCCCGTCGGACGCGTTCTGAGTGCGACACTCGTTCCCATGTTCGGTGTCATCGACCTCCCCACCTATCTGGCGGGCCTCGTCCTGATCGTCCTGCTGCCCGGGCCCAACTCGCTGTACGTCGTCTCCGTCGCCGCGCGGCGGGGAGTGCGGGCCGGGTACACGGCGGCGGCGGGCGTCTGGTGCGGGGACGCCGTGCTGATGACCCTGTCCGCGGCCGGGGTCGCCTCGCTGCTCCAGGCCAACGCCGTGCTGTTCGGGATCGTGAAGTACGCGGGCGCCGGGTATCTGACCTGGCTCGCGGTGGGGATGCTGCGGGCCGCGTGGGGGATGTGGCGGACCCGGCGGGAGCAGGCCGCCGAGGAGGCTCCCGTCGCCGGGACCGGTGACGAGCGACCGTATCGCAGGGCTCTCGTGATCAGCCTGTTCAACCCCAAGGCGATCCTGTTCTTCGTCGCCTTCTTCGTGCAGTTCGTGGATCCGGGCTACGCGTATCCGGCGATCTCGTTCGTCGTCCTGGGCACCTTCGCCCAGCTGGCCAGCTTCCTGTACCTCACCGCGCTGATCTTCGGCGGGACGAGGCTGGCGAACGCGTTCCGGCGCCGGCGGCGGTTGTCGGCGGGGGCGACCTCGGCCGCGGGGGCGCTGTTCCTCGGGTTCGCCGTGAAGCTGTCGCTCGCTAGCGCGTGATTCCGCGGCCGACATACCCCGTCAGCTTCGAGGCGTCCTCACCCGCCCAGCCCACATAGCCGTCGGGACGCACGAGGAACAGTCCCTTCCCGTACGACGGTTGCTCCTCGCCGGTGACCACCCGCACGGATTCCGGCAGCTCCGGTGCCTCCAGGCCCACCGCCACCAGTGTCCAGTGCGGGCCCCGGAACGCGTCGAAGAGGCGGACGCCGCCCAGCTTGCCGTCGGGGGCGCGATCGCCCGCGCGGAGCCCGCTCGGTGCCGTGCGTGTCTCCTCGGTCAGGGACGAGTCCCGGTACCCCAGGCCCAGTTGGCGGGTCGCCTCGCCGCGGCGGACCTCGCCCCGGTGCACGCCCGTCGAGATGCCGAGCATCTGCGCGGCGATGGGCCGGCGTTCCTCCTCGTAGCTGTCCAGGAGGGCGGCCGGGGCACCGCCCCGCAGCACCGCGCCCAGCTTCCAGCCCAGGTTGTACGCGTCCTGGACGCTGGTGTTCAGGCCCTGGCCGCCCGCGGGGGAGTGGACGTGGGCCGCGTCACCGGCGAGGAAGATCCGGCCGGAGCGGAAACGGTCCGCGAAGGCCGCGCGGGGCCGGAAGTCGGAGGCCCAGCGGACCTCGGTCACCGACTCGGCGGCCAGGTGGGAGCGGGCCGCGACGACCGCGCGGACGGCGTCGAGGGACAGGTCCACCTGCGTGCCCTCCGGGAACTGGGCCACGACCTGGAAGTCCTCGGTGCCGGCGAGCGGGCAGATCGCGAGGTAGCCGATGCTCTCGCCGCGCGGCGGGAAGACGTGCCAGTTGTCCCGGTCGAGGCCGGTGACGCGGACGTCCGCGACGAGGAGCGGGTTCGGGTCGACCGTCTCGCCGGTCATGCCGATGCCGAGCGTCCGGCGGACGACCGAGCGCCCGCCGTCGGCGGCGACCACGTACCGGGCGCGGACGTCCGCCCCCGCCGCGAAGCGCACGGTCACCCCGTCGGCGTCCTGCTCGAACCCCACGACCTCCCGGCCGAAGGACACCCGCCCGCCCAGCTCCTCCAGCCGTGCGAACAGCACTTCCTGCGTGCGCCACTGCGGCACCATCCACGGCGCGTTGTACGGCGAGTCCTCCGTCGCCTCGGCCGGGTCGAACATCCGGTGCTCACCGACCCGCTCACCGTCCTGCCACACCATGCCGACCGGGTAGGTCCCGCCGACCGCGAGGATCGCGTCGAGCACGCCCAGGTCGTCGAAGACCTCCATGGTGCGCGGCTGGAGGCCCTTGCCGCGTGAGCCCGGGAACAGCCGGTCCGCCTTCTCCACGACCAGCGCGTCCACACCCCGCCGGGCGAGGTCGATGCCGAGGGCGAGCCCCGTGGGGCCGGCGCCGACGACCAGTACGTCCGTGTTCATACCCATCTCCTTAACGCTGTTAAGTGCAGCTGCCGTCGAGAGTGCCCTTAACGCTGTTAAGCTGTCAAGCGTGAGTACGGAGAAACGCCCGCCCCTGGACCGCGCCCGGGTCGCCGACACCGCCCTGAAGCTCCTGAACGAGGTGGGCCTCGACGGTCTCACCCTGCGGGCCATCGCCAAGGAGCTCGACGTCAAGGCCCCCGCCCTGTACTGGCACTTCAAGGACAAGCAGGCGCTGCTCGACGAGATGGCGACGGAGATGTTCCGGCGCATGGTCGCCGGGAGCGAGCTCGACCCGGCCGACACCTGGCGCGAACGGCTGCTGAAGTCCAACCGTGGCCTGCGCACGGCTCTGCTCGGCTATCGCGACGGCGCCAAGGTCTACAGCGGCTCACGCTTCACGGGCCTGGTCCACGTCGAGCAGATGGAGGACACCCTGCGCCTGTTCACGGCCGCCGGATTCACCCTCGCCCAGGCGGTCCGGGCCACGTCGACGTCGTATCTGTACACCCTCGGCTTCGTCATCGAGGAACAGGGCGTGGAGCCGCTGCCCGGCGAGCGCCGGGAAGGCTTCGACGTGGCGGAACGCGCCCGCCTGATGGCCGGCTTCCCGTTGTCGGCGGCGGCGGGCGCGGAGATCTTCCAGGACTTCGAGCGGCATTACGAGGAGGGCTTGGCCCTGGTCCTGGAAGGAATCGAGAAGCAGTACCGGCCTACCGGGCCCGCACCTTCCGCACCGCACGCGTGACCACGGGCGGCAACAGGTCCACGGCGATCCGCCGGGCCGGAGACCGGCGCGGCTTCGGAGCGGGGGCGGGCGCGGGGGCCGGTGCGACATAGTGCCGGGAGCGGGGGAACGGCGGCGCCTGCATCTTCTGCGCCCGCGCCCGAATCAGGCGGTGACCGGCCGCCTCCTGCACACTCAGCCCGACGTCCGTGCGCTCCTGGAGCATGGCCAGCAGCTCCTCCTGTACCGGCTCCGGGTCCCCCCACGTGCCGTACAGCTTCTGCGTGCTGAGGCAGATCGGCCGCAGCCCGCGGTTCAGCACGGCCTCCCACACGGCGACGGAGACACCGGGGGTGTGCTCGGAGCGGAAGTCGTCCAGGACGACCAGCCCGTCCGGCAGCAGGATCTCGCGCGCCGCGCCGATGTCGTCGCGCACGTGCTCGTACAGATGCGAGGCGTCGATGTGGACGAAGCGGCAGGTGTCCGCCTTCACCTCGCCGGAGATGACCGAGGTGGGGGCCTCGATCACCCTCGGCAGGGTGTCGTGGAAGGAGAGGTAGTTGCGCTCGAAGGTCTCGCGGGTGAGGGATGCGTACGACTTGGAGGTCTCCGCGCGGTTCGCGCCGTCGGGGGCCTCGCCGCCGAACAGGTCGCAGACGGTGAACGCCTCGCCCGGGCGCAGGTGGTGCCCGAGCAGGATCGCGCTCTTGCCCATGTAGACGCCGAGTTCGAGGAGGTCTCCGGCGAGCTGCTGTTTCTCCAGGAACCAGGTGAACAGCACCTGGTCGAGCGGCGGGAACCAGCCGGGGACGTCCTTCAGTTCACCGGGGAGCTTGGGGGTCTGCTGTGAGTCGGCCATGAGACATGCTTGCTCGCCCACGCCCGGCCCAACTGGCGGCCCGCTGAACGTCGGGTGAACAGCTTCAGAGCCGGCGGGCCAGCGCCGAGCGCAGACGCGGAGTCAGCGGCTTCTCGACGTAGCGGTTCATCAGCCAGGCCAGCAGCAGCATCCCGGCGATCGTCAGCGCGAAGGTCCCGGCCGCGGGCACGCCGAGGCGGACGTGCAGTGCGTGCACGACCACCCAACCCAGGTGCTCGTGCACCAGGTAGAAGGGGTACGTCAGCGCCCCCGCCACCGTCAGCCAGCGCCAGTTCGCCCAGCTCAGCCAGCCCAGGGCGATCGCCGCGACGGCGAGGAAGCCGAAGGCCACCACCAGCACGATGCCCAGCGTGGTGCGGTGGGCGAAGGCGTTCGGGTCGGACGCGTTCCACAGCGACCGGACCGCGTAGTGCTGCCCGATCAGGAAGCTGACCGCGACGATGCCCCACGCGTACACGTCCCGCCGGTCGCGGTGGACGAGGTAGAGGCCGACACCGCCGATGAAGAACGGGGCGTACTCGGGCATGAACACCACCTCGAGCAGCGGCTGGTGCGCGGCCTGGGTGATCGCCGCCGCCAGTGTCCAGCCCGCGCAGAACATGATCACCCGGCGCCGGGAGGCCCCGGGCAGGACCACGCACAGCGCGAACAGGACGTAGAAGCGGACCTCCGCCCACAGCGTCCAGCACACCCCGAGCACCCGGTCCACGCCCAGCGGCTGCTGAAGCATGGTCAGGTTCACCAGGACATCGCTCGGCGACAGCGCCTCGTAGGCGACCACCGGCAGCGCGAACACCGCCGTGACCAGCAGAACGGCGAACCAGTACGCGGGCAGGAGCCGGGAGGCGCGGGAGGCGAAGAACGACTTCAGGGGCCGCCCCCAGCCGCTCATGCAGATCACGAAACCGCTGATCACGAAAAAGACCTGGACGCCGAGGCAGCCGTAGGAGAAATACGTGTGTAGCGTGGGGAACTGCTGTTGTGCGGAGCTTCCCCAGGCCTTGGTGATCTCGCCGCCCCGGCCGCCGTAGTGGTACGCCGCCACCATCAGCGCGGCCACCAGCCGCAGCCCGTCCAGGGCCCTCAGCCGGCTCTCCCGGGGGCGTGGTGCGGACGGCGGCCCCACGGGCTGCGGCCCTTCCGGCCGCCGGGGCAGGTCGGCCGCCGGCCGGACGGTCATGCTGGTCACGGAAATCCCCTTCGCAAGCTCTGCGGAGCCTATGTCACTCCTGTGGGCGCGCCCCAGCACGTTAGTCCGAATCACGGCGATGTCTTACTCGGCGGGCCAACCATTAGCCGCCTGGTCCCGGTGAGTTCACCTGTATGTCGTTTTGGCTTTCTAAGTTCGCCCAGAATCCCCCCACGTCGCAATAAACCCGTGAACTTGTCTTTGCTTTGGCAAGAAAACAACAGGAGTGCCATGACGACGGTCCAGAAGAGGCGTGCACGCGCGCGTGGAGGGGAGCTGGACGAGTGCCTGCGCGCCTGCGCGGCGCACAGCGGCAAGGTCGTCGGCAGTGTCGACCGGCGCCGCGTCGAACTCGGCGAACAGCTGCGCAAGCTGCTCGTGGTGTGGGGGACGACCGCCACCGCGGCCCCGGCGACGCCCGCCCCGTCCGGTGCGACGGCCCTGCTCAAGCGGGCCGTCAAGGGCGCCGCGACCCCCACCGCCGCCATCCCCGCCGAGCTGCTCGACGCCTTGCTCGCCGTCGCCAACAAGGCCTTGGAGTGCGGTTACGACGACGAGCTGAACCTCGCCCTGATCATCAGCGACACCGTCCTCGCCCAGCGCAAGAACTCCCGCGCCGGCTGGCGGCTGCGCGCCCGGCTCCTGGAGGCGCTCGGTGAGGAGGCCGAGGCCCTGGAGGCCTACGAGCGCTATCTCGCCCTCACCGACGACGACGGCTTCGGCGTCCGCGCCCGGATCGCCGGCCTGCGGATCGCGGGGGAGAAGGAGCGCGAGCTCCTCGACCTCCTGAAGCGCCAGGTCCCCGGCGCCCGCTCCTTCGCCGCCCGCCCCGCCACCGACGTGTGGGCCGAGGGACTCGCCGCGCATGCCGTCGGCGACTGGGCCGAGGCCGAGCCCCGGCTCGTGGGAGCGCTCCTCGCGCTGACCGACGAGAGCGCCCCCGTGCAGGAGCGCCAGGAACTGCTCAGCCAGTACCTCGACCTGCGCTCCACCGAGGACACCGACCTCGCCGCGCTCACCGAGGCCGTCGCGCTCTACGCCGAGCAGCGCCGCAGCCGCATGCGCGGTCCGGTCGCCGACCCGACCGTGGGCGGTGTGCAGTGGATCACCCTGGGAGAGTTCCGCAACCTGATCGCCGGCAAGTCGATCTGCCTGATCGCCAACTCCGGGCGGGTGGGCGCCAGTTCCATGGGCGCCGAGATCGACGCGTACGACCTCGTCGTCCGCTTCAACTCCTACCGGATCGATCCGAAGCACACCGGCAGCAGGACCGACATCCACGCCACGATCCACAAGCACGGCTTCAACTGGGACCAGCACGTCACCACCCGGCTCGTCTTCGGCGGGGTCTCCGGCGACTGGAAGTACTCGCTGCGCAACCGCCTGGTGCCCGGCGCCCAGACCTACCTCGGCGACGAGTCGCTGCGCTGGCCCCTGCGCAACATCGGCAAGGTCTCCACCGACGCCTGGTCCGGCATCCCGACCACCGGCTTCAACATGCTCTACCTGCTGGACTTCCTCGACGTCAGCCCGAAGCTCGACCTGATCGGCTTCGACTTCTACGAGAGCGGCCCCTACCGCGTCCAGGAAGCGATGAAGCTCGCCATCACCTCCGTGCACGAGTACACCAGCGAGAAGGCATGGGTCATGGAGCGGGCCCAGAGCGTGACCGACATGAGGATATCCCTGCGATGACCATCAACTCCCTTGCCGGGACCGCCGCCCCCCTGGCCCCGGTGACCGACGCCCACGCCCTCACCGGCAAGCGCAGGATCGCCTTCGCCAGCTTCGTCGACGAGAACTACCTGCCCGGCTTCCTCGCCCTGCTGCGCAGCCTCGCCCTGTCGAACCCCGGCGTGTGCGAGGACTTCGTCGTCCTCTACGACGACCTGCGCCCCGGCTCGATCGCCAAGATTCGCGCTCTGCACCCGCGCATCGTCCTCAAGCGGGTCGACGCCGACCGCTACGACTCGTACAAGAAGGGCGACCAGGACAACTACCTGGTCCGCAAGGCGTACTTCATCCTGGACGTCTTCAGGATCCGCGAGTACGACACCGTCATCACCCTCGACACCGACATGGTCGTCCTCGGCGACCTGAGCGAACTCCTCCAGCTGCGCGAGGGGTTGGCGGCCGTCCCGCAGTTCTTCTACGGGCAGCACAAGCTCAACTCCGGTCTGCTGGTCATCCAGCGCGAGTACCTGAGCGATTCCTTCTGCGCGAAGCTCGACAAGTGCGGCCGCTCCGGCGACTACGAGCTCGACAAGCACGACCAGGGCATCCTCAACGCAGTCCTGGACGGCGACTTCGTGCGCCTCGACGCCCGCTACAACTTCGTCAAGCGGCGCCTCTCGGGCGACCTGCCCGTCCCCGACGACACCGCGATCCTGCACTTCACCGGCCGCCACAAGCCCTGGCAGGGAGGCGAGACGGGTTACAGCCGGGCCGAGGAGCGCTGGCGCGAGTTCGAGCTGTCCGACGCCGAGTTCCAGGCCGCGTACATGGAGTCCCCCGGCGGACTGCACCACGACCTGGTCGTGCACTACGGCACCCCGCACGTGGCCCGCACCGGCGACGTCGAGGTGGCCCGCAAGGTGGCCGCCGCGCACATCGCCTCCGGCGACTACCAGGACGCCGTCGACATCCTCTCCAGTGTCCGCATCCCCCTCGACGAGGCCTGGCCGCACGAGGTCCTCGGCCACGCCCTGATGAGCGTCTCCCGCTACGAGGAGGCGAGGACACAGCTCCTGCTGGCCGCCGCCGCCCCCAACCGGGCCGCCACCGCCTACGCCCGCCTCGCCCAGATGGCCTGGGTGCACGGCGACCACACCGAGGCCCTGACGTACGCCACGGCCGGCATGTCCGTCGACCCGACGCACCGCCCCAGCCGCCTGTGGGCGCAGCGCGCGGCCGCCGTACCGGCACAGGAACTGGGCGCCCCCGAGGACCAGTTGTCCCATGTCGCCTTCTACATGGACCGCCAGGGCAACGCCGGTGACAAGCTCCTCCCGGAGAGCGTCCGCTCCGCCTTCGGGCCGGACACCACCTCCCGCCGCTGGCACTCCGTGCACGCCCACCGTCTCTTCGACGAGGCCGCCCTGCAGCGCGTCAACCGCCGCCGCGGCCTGGTCATCGGCGGCGGCGGGCTGTTCATCCCGGACACCATGCCCAACGGCAACAGCGCCTGGCAGTGGAACGTCCCGGACGAGCTGCTCAAGCGCATCGACGTCCCCGTCGCGGTCTTCGCCGTCGGCTTCAACGCCTTCGACGGCCAGTCCTACCGCGCCAACCGCTTCCGGGACTCGCTGCGCCTGCTCGTCGAGCAGTCCTCGTTCTTCGGTCTGCGCAACCACGGCTCGATCGAGAAGGTCCGGGCCATGGTCCCGGCCCACCTGCACGACAAGATCCGCTTCCAGCCCTGTCCGACGACCGTCGCCCGCCAGCTGGTGCCCGGCTGGCAGGACCCGGCGGGGCGCGACGACACGATCCTCATCAACGCCGCCTACGACCGCGCGGGCCTGCGCTTCGGCCACGACTACGGCTACTTCCTGGCCCAGATGGCCCAGGCCGTACGGGACCTGGGCAAGCTGGCCGAGGTGCAGTGTGTGGCGCACTCCCTCGACGACGAGAAGATCGTCTTCGACCTGCGCCGCGAGCACGGCATCTCGATGCCGGTCATCCCGATGTACGACTTCGAGAACAAGGAGATCCTCGACCTCTACGCCCGCACCAAGCTGGTCATCGGCATGCGCGGCCACGCGGGAATGATCCCCTTCGGCGTCGGCACCCCGATCATCAGCCTGATCTCGCACCCGAAGATGGCGTACTTCCTGCGGGACATCGAGCGGCCCGAGTGGGGCGTCTCGGTCCACGACCGCCACCTCGCCGCCCGTCTGGTGGAGCGCGCGACGGAACTGCTCGCCGACCACGACAGGACGGTCGCCGACGTCCACGGCCGCCAGCAGGAGCTGTGGAAGGTCACCGAGGCGAACGCGGCCGACCTCCGGGTCATCCTGGGCGGCTGACCGTGACGAGCACCCTGGCCGGCGGCGCGACCGTCACCGCCCGGCCCCGTACCACCGGCCGCCGCTCACCCCTGTGGTGGGCGGCGGCCGCCCTGCCGTCCGCGGTGGCCGTGGTGTACACGGCCCTCACCCGCGGTCTGACGGGCGACATCCACTACGTCCTCGCCGCCCTGCGCACCGGCCGCGCGGCCGGCTACTCGCCATCGGAGGTCTTCACCCACCGCCCGTACTTCTACCGGTGGTTCGTCGCGCTCCTGGACCGGCTCGCCTTCTTCGGGAGCACGGCGGTGCGCGAGGCCACGATGAACGTGGCCGGGGTCCTCCTGGCCCTCGCCGCCGGCTACGCGCTCCACGCGGCGCTGGTCCGCCGCGTGGGCGCCCGCGAGGCCGCCCTGACGGCCGGCGCCACCGGGCTCGCCCTGGCGCTCGCGCCCCGCAACGACTTCCTCCAGCCGGAGTGGGCGGCCGTCGTCCTCACCGTGTTCGGGGCGGCCGCCGCGCTCGGCCTGCGGCGGCCCTGGCCGGCGGCGCTGCTCGCCGCGCTCCCGTTCGGCCTCGCGGTGATGATGAAGTACTCCACCGCCGCGACCGCCGCGATCGGCGTACTCTTCGTCTACGCGGTCGACCGGGGCCGGGCGGTACGCG
The DNA here is from genome assembly GCF_044456945.1 of Streptomyces sp. NPDC050759. Lineage (NCBI taxonomy): Bacteria > Bacillati > Actinomycetota > Actinomycetes > Kitasatosporales > Streptomycetaceae > Streptomyces > Streptomyces sp. NPDC050759. The sequence continues at coordinate 167,618 of NZ_JBITGI010000017.1, forward strand.
TCGCGGTGCTCGGTGTGCCCGCCGCACTGGCCCTGTTCGGCCTCAGCGTCCTCGCCGGCAGCCACGAGTGGCAGTGGACCGAGGACATGCCGCAGATCAACCAGTCGGCCCTGAGCCGCACCGGCATCCGGCCGCACTTCATCCTCGACCGTTCCCTGGACTTCCTCGCCGACCGTGCGGTGGCCAGTCCGGTCCTGCTGCTCCTGCCGGGCGCGCTGCTGCTCGTCCTCACCCGGGTCCAGGGTCGCCTGCGGCGGGCCGAACTCCTGGCGGTCGCCGCGCTCATCGGCCTCGCCGCACAGGCGGTCGTGGTCGTCCAGGGCAACTGGTTCCTCTACCACGGGGCCCAGATGCCGGTCGTCGCGGCGGTGGTCTGGGGCGTCGCGGTCGGCGGAGCGCGCCGCTCGCCGCCGTGGTGCTTCGGGGCCGTGTCGCTACTGTACGGCGTGGCGCCCGTGGTGTACGCGCAGCTGCCCAGGGGAGCGCAGCGCTCGTGGGAGGTGTGGGCGGCGGGGCTGGTCGCGCTGCTCGCGGCCGTGCTGGACGTGGTGCTGGAGAAACGGCTCCGGAACCGGTCGGCCGTCCTGGTCGCCCTGTCCGGTGTGGTGCTGCTGGCCGCGAGCATCTGGCCCGGCTCCCCGCACCTGGTGCAGTACGGGAAGGTCACCGTCACCGGCGCCGAGTACCTGAAGTCGCAGCGGCGGGCCGCCGAGGACGCCGACCGCATCCGTGCCGAGCTGCCCGCCGGAGCCCCGGTGCTGTACCTGGCCTTCGGCGAGACGGCGTACGACGTCGGGCACCCGGCCCGGTGCCGCTACCCGATCGCCACGTTCCTCCAGCGCACCCGCTACCTGCCGGACGTGGCCGAGCTGAAGTCGTTCAAGGAGAACGCCGACTGCGTCGACCACGACCCGGCCCCGTACGCCGTCCTGGAGCGGCCCTGGTTCCAGCCGGGCCGCGTGGACCCGGAGCTGTGGCGCCGGGTCACCGCGGTGTACGACTGCCCGCGCGGCGAGGAGGGCGAGCGGCTGGTGCTGTGCGTCAGGCGCTGAGCCCCAGAGACCTGACGACCTCGCGGGCCATGGCCACCGAGTAGCTCTGGCCCCGGTCCTGCGGGTAGATCTGGGCCATCGTCGCCAGCGTGACCCGGCTCATGGGTGTCTCGTGGGCCGGGATCAGCGCGCGGTACTCCGGCGTCACCACCGGCTGGGCGAACCCGGCCTTCGAGAAGTGCCAGTCCTTGATCCAGGACTTCTCGAAGGCCGGGTTGATCCGCTTCAGATACGGCACGAAGGCGTCGAGCAGGTCACTCGGCTCGGTGGTGAAGCGCCAGTCCTCGCGCTCCACGTAGTTGCCGACGTAGAGGATGTGCCGCCCGCCGTAGACGGCCGGGTCGATCATCTTGGTGTGTTCGACGACCGCGAGGAAGGGGAAGTCGGGCTCGTTGATGTTGAGCCAGTAGTACGGGATCGCACTGCGGTCCAGTTCCAGCACGAAGCAGGTGGCGCCCAGGTACTGGTTCTTCCACACCGTGTCGTCGGCCGGGAGTCCCGCCGCCTTCGCGAAGGCCGGCTGCGGGGTCGTGACGATCAGGTGGTCGAACTCGTAGGCGGAACCGTCCGCGCAGCGCACCGACACCAGGTCGCCGTCCTGCCGTATCGTCGCGGCCGCCTTGCCGAACTCCACCTTGCCGCCGCGCTCCTCGATGCCGTCCCGCAGCGCCGCGTAGACCCGCTCGAACCCGCCGTCCACATAGCCGAGTTCGAAGGTCCGGCAGTGGATCCGGGCCCACAGCCAGGCCATCGACACCTGTTCGGCGCGGTCGCCGAACTTGCCGGTCAGCAGGGGCTCCCAGACGGCCGCGGTGGCCTTCTTCCCGGCCCACTTGCGCAGCCAGGCCAACGCGGTGAGGTCGTTGTAGCGGTCCCCCTTGCGCACCGCCTTGAGTACCGCCGAGGAGCCGGCGAAGCGCACGGCGTCGACGGGGCCGAAGTCGGGGAAGCGCACCATGTCGAACGGCGTGGTGAAGTCGATCAGCCTGCCACCCCGGTAGATACCGGTCGTCGGCCGGTGGAAGCGCAGCGCGTCGCCGAGCCCCAGCTCCTCGATCAGGGCGATCATCGCCTTGTCGCTGCGGAAGATGTGGTGGTAGTAGCGCTCCAGGGGAACCCCGCCGACCTCCAACGAGGCGGCCAGGCCGCCGAGTTCGTCCGCCGCCTCCAGGATGGTGACCTGGTGGCCGGCGCGTACGGCGTCCCAGGCGGCCGTCAGGCCGGTGGCGCCGGCGCCGATGATGCCGAGGTTCATGCGAAGCTCCACTTTCTGTTGAGCACGAACTGGAGCGCCAGGACCAGCGGCAGGGAACCCGCCTTGACCAGGTTGGCGTCGATCCCCAGACCGTCGGTGAAGGCGAGGAACAGCAGGTTCGTCAGGGCGATGCCGGACAGCCCGACGGCGTAGAAACGCAGGAAGCGGACGACGAGCCGGTCGCGGCGCTCGAAGGTGAACCGCGCGTTCAGGGCGAAGTTGCTGGCGATGCCGAGGGTGGTGCTCAGCGCGTTGGCGACCTGCTCGTTCATCCCGGTGAGGTTGTGCAGCAGCAGGAAGACGGCCAGGTCGAGGGCGACGCCGCTGCCGCCGATGAGGGTGTAGCGCAGGAGTTGCCGGGTGATCCGGGGCGGGGCGGGCGCGGGGGCGGTCTCAGTGGTCACCGTCACCGCCGACGACCTCGCGCACCAGATACAGCGGCCGGCCCTGTGCCTCGCTGTAGATGCGCCCGATGTACGCGCCGATGACGCCCAGCGACAGCATCTGCGTGCCGCCCAGGAACAGCACGACGCACATCAGCATCGTCCAGCCGGAGACGGTGATCTCGGGCCGGAAGAACTTCATGGCCAGCGCGTAGAGGATGCCGAGCAGGGACAGCGCGAGCACCACGAAGCCGAGCCGGGTGATCATTTTCAGCGGGGCGGTGGAGAAGCTCGTCATGCCGTCGATCGCGAGCCGGGCCATCTTGCGCAGCGGGTACTTGGTCTCGCCCGCGAACCGTTCGTCGCGGTCGAAGGCCACCTCGGTCTGCCGGTAGCCCATCGAGGCGACGATGCCGCGCACGAACCGGCTGCGCTCGCGGTATCTGCGCAGCTCCTGGGCGACTCGCCGGTCGAGGAGCCGGAAGTCCCCGGTGTCCAGCGGGATGTCCACGTCGGTGGAGGAACGCAGGACGCGGTAGTAGAGGTGAGCGGTGGCCCGCTTGAACGCGCTGTCCTGCCGGGAGCGCCGGCGCGCGTGCACGATCTCGGCCCCCTCGCGCCAGGCGTCGACCAGCTCCAGGCTGACCTTCGGCGGGTCCTGGAGGTCGGTGTCCATCACGATCACCGCGTCACCCCGGGCGAGGTCGAGCCCGGCGGTGATGGCGATCTGGTGCCCGAAGTTGCGCGCGAAGTCGACGACCCGGACCCGTCCGTCCCGCTCCGCGAGGTCCTTGAGCAGCTCCAGGGAGCCGTCCGTGGAGCCGTCGTTGACGTACACCAGCTCGAAGTCCAGTTCGGGGCGGCTGTCGAGGGCCGCGGTGAGCTCGGTGTGGAAGGCGGTGATGCCGTCCCGCTCGTTGTAGACGGGGAGGACGTAGGAGATCAACGGCCGCCCCCGCTCCGGTTCCGGCTCCACGGTGACGAGCGTGACGGGAGCCGGAGCGGGGGACGGCGGACGTATGTCCTGTTGGGTCATGTTGCGGGAAGTTATGGAGCTCCTGTGAACCGCAGCCCAACAACCCGCGTCGGACAGGCGTCCTCCCTGTTTCTCTTCGGCTTTCTTCCGCGAATTCGGGTTCCGAAGTTCAGTCGCGGGGGAGGAACAACAGATTCCGCGTCTTGGGCGGACGCGGCGCGGAGGACGGAACGAGTTCACCGTCGAGTTCCGCGATCCAGTGGGAGTCGTAACCGAGCGGGTCGAATTCCGCGAGAAGCGGGTCCAGCGGAGCGCCGGCGAGTGCCTCCAGCAATACGGCGGGCCGGTCCCGTTTCAGGACCTGCCGGGCGCCTTCCAGGACCGACATCTCATGGCCCTCCACGTCGATCTTGATCAGGTCCAGTTTCGTGTCGGCGAACACCTCGTCGAGACAGACCAGGCGAATGCGCTTGAGCTGGGCGTCGGCGGTGGAGTGCTCCAGGGTGGAGCCCGTCGACAGCAGGTTTCCCGAGAAGCGGACGCTGATCTCCGCCCAGCCGGCCGCGGTTGACACGCCGGCCTGGTGGAGCCTGACGTTCTGGACGCCGTTCGACCGGACGTTCACCGAGAGCCGGGCGTGGATCTGGTCCACCGGCTCGAAGGAGTGCACCGTCGCCTCGGGACGGGAGAGCGCGGCGATCATCGAGAAGTAGCCGACGTGCGCCCCGACATCGGCGATCGTCGTGCTCTGCGCGGCGAGCCGGGCCCAGGTGGCGAGGCTGCCGGGCTCGTAGCCGAACCGCCCGTTCCAGAGGGTGTCGAGGGCGACGGCCTCGTCGTTCACACAGAACATGACGAACGGCGGACAGTACGGGGAGTCGATCTCGACATAGCCCCGGTACGGGTGCTTCTTGCGGTGGACGCGGATGATGTCGCTGGTGGTGACCGGCCTGACGGATGGTGCGTGGGCCAGCATGCGGGCATTGGCTTCATCGAGCTGGTGGATACGCATCCGGCGATGGTAGGGCCAGGTCATCCGTGGTGACCTGGCCTTTTCCCCGGCGTCATGTTCCCGGCGCGCCGTGTTCACTCACGGTTCGTTCAGCGCTTCACGGCCTTCTTCAGCGCCCGGGCCCGCCGCACCACCCGGCGCGCGGTGGAGCTGCGCGGCAGGAAGGCCAGCCGCTCGGGAATGCCGCCGGGCAGGCCCAGGGAGGTGAGCCGCTTGCGCTTGAAGTAGCGCTGGGTGCGCGGCTTGAAGTGCTTCGAGAGGTACCCCTCCGCCGCCGGGCGAAGGCTCGGATAGATCTGCGGCTGCATGGTGAATCCGACCGCGGTGACCAGGGCGTTCAGATCCCCGGCCGGGATCGCGTCCTCACTCCCGCGCCCCTCCAGGTCCGCCAGCACCGCGTCCGCCAGCACCACCGGGACCCGGTTGCTGTTCTGGTACGGCGTCAGCCGCTCGAGGAGCAGCTCGGTACCGATGCGGGCGGTCGGCAGGTCGTAGAGGGCGGAGGCCGTGAACAGCGCGGTGGAGAAGCAGCCGACGACCAGTGCGGGCCGGGCCTTCTCGAACAGCACCTCGGCGAGCACCGGGGTGTCCAGGACGGTGAGGTCCACGCCGAGCTTCTCGGCCTCGGCCTCCAGGGCGCGGCTGAAGCGGGCCGGCGCGCTGGGGTGCGGCTTGAAGACGATCGAGCGGTGCCCCTTGGCGACCGCGCCCTTCAGCATCCGTACGTGCAGGTTCTCCTCCTGGGCGGGGGAGAGGATGTCCAGCGCGGAGAGGTACTGGCCGAGCAGCAGCGCCGCATTGTCCGGCAGCGGCGGCAACTCCTCCACGGTGGCCGTCAGTTCGCCCATCGCCTTCAGGAAGGCGGACGTCGGCACCACGACCGGCGGTACGCCGAACTCGGTCAGCAGCATCGGCGTGAGGCCCGCGATCAGGTCCAGGTGGAGCAGCCGGCGCACGCGCGTGCCGACCAGCGGGTCGAGCTTGTTGCGGGTGGGGCCGTAGCTCATCAGGCCGTCGGCGTAGACGTCGACCGGGGCGCCGGTGAAGATCTGGGCGACGGTGAGGGCGGGGGCGACCTGGAGGGACTCCAGGACCAGTTCGACACGGTCCTCACCGAGGCCCCACAGCAGGCGCAGATAGCGCTCGAAGAGGGGGATGTCGTCCGGGCGGGGAGTCCAGGCGCCCGGGTGGAACGGGCGGATGGCCTCGTTCCAGGAGAGCACCTCGTCGAAGTGGTCGCGCAGCGGCGCGAAGCCCGGCATCGCGTCCAGCGGCAGCGAGGTCTCCGGCGTCGCGGTGTTGTTGAACACCAGCAGCACCCGGCGCTCGGCCTCCTCGAAGAGGTCGGAGTCGATCGCGGCGGCCAGGGTGACCGCGCCGTACAGCGTGGAGGCGCAGAAGATCTGCGTGGTGTGGGGGGTACGGGGGGACATCACGCGGCCGCCTTCGCTGTGGTGATCCGCCGCCGCAGCCGCCGCAGCTTGGCGGAGCGGCGCAGGTCCATGGTGTCGAGTACGTCCCCGAGCGCGTCCTGCGGCATCCGCTGTATGGCCGCCGCGCTCATCGCCCGCAGCTGCTTGGCCACGGACGGCTCCCACTTGGACTCGTCGGAGAGATGGTGGGCGATGATCGCGCAGTAGGTGCGCACCGCCTTGGGGAGCAGCTGGTCGGCGTCCGGGTCCGCCGCCGTCTCCTCGACGACCTGGTCGAAGGCGCGGATGAAGTCGAGCTGGCGGGCGTCGCCGATCTGGGTGAGGGAGGAGGCCACCCCGCGCCGGTAGAACACGCCCAGCAGACTCACCACGGCGAACGACTCGGCCTCGCGGTGCAGCTTCCAGATCCACGGCCGGTCCTCGGCCGTGCGCAGCCCGTCGGTGAAGTGCAGCAGTCCCTTGTCCAGCAGGCGGCGGTGGTAGGCGCCGGCCCACGCGTACGCGTAGTCGACGGAGGTCGACCGGTCGGCGGGCAGGATCGCCTCCCGCGGGTTCATCACCTCGCCCCGCCGCCCGATCGGGACCCGGTGCACGGTGCGGGCGCGCGCGACGGTCTGCACATGGTCGGTGCGGACGAAGTCGCAGCCCAACTCCTCGATGGCGGTGACCAGGTCCGTGAGGTAGCCCGGCGCGAGCCAGTCGTCGCCGTCCAGGAAGGTCAGGTACTCGCCGCGCGCCGCGTCCAGGCCGGTGTTGCGCGCGGTGGCGAGCCCTCCGTTCGTCTCGTGGTGGAGGACCTGCACATGGGCGACGTCCGAGAGCTGCTCGGCCGCGCGGTCGAGAATCGCCGGCGTTTCGTCCTTTGATTTGTCGTTCACCAGCACGAACTCGAAATCTCGCCGCGCATTCATGCGAAGACTTCGGAGGGTGTCCGGGGCGTATTGCTGCACGTTGTAGAAGGGCACGATGACGGAGAGCTTTGGCACCCGAGAAACGCTAGAAGGCGGTCCGGCAGCGAAACTTTCGGGCAGGGGGACTGCGGGTGAACTCAATGTGTCGGAACGGTGCATCCCGTGTACTTCCCGGTCTTCGGCGGGCCAGTTCGGCTCTCGGTGGTCTTTTGTTAACTTCTCGTTGATTCGCGGTTGGGCAGGACCTAGAAATTGCTTCCTAGCGTCGTGGTCGTGCCGCCACGTACAACGAAGTCCCTTCGAATCGCCGTCCTCGCGGACTCCGACACCCGCTGGAAATGGGGTGCGCTGACCGCCGACCGCATCGCTCCGGGTCCGTCCATGGAAGCCGGACCGCGTGGCGGGGCGCAAGTCGGCCTCGCGCTGGACGGATTCCTGCTGCGTGGCCGCGCGACACCCACCGCACGCCAGCTCGAAGAGGTCGGTGTGCGCGCGGACTCCCTGCGGGAGGTCACCGCGCTCGAGTTCCTGCGCGCCATGGCCGAGACGTCGTACGACATCGTCGTGCTGGCCCTGGTCGGCGGCGGCGTCCAGGCCATGCTGCACGGCCTGGCGCGGGTCTGGGACGGTCTGGAGAAGCGGCCCGTGGTCGTCACCGGCTATGTCGGCGTCGTCTACGAGAAGCTCGCCGACGGTCTGCTCCTGCGGCACGGAGCCGACCTCGTCCTCGCCAACTCCCGGCAGGACGCCGAGCGCTTCCGCGCGGTGTACGAGGGTGTCGGCGCGGATGCCTCCTCCGTGACCGAGGTGGCGCTGCCGTTCCTGGGCGGTGCGGCCTACGAAGGTGAACACGACCCGTACACCGTGGTGTTCGCGGTCCAGCCCTCCGTGCCCGACAACCGCAGGGACCGGGTGTACCTGCTGGAACGGCTCATGGGCCACGCCCGGCTGCACCCCGAGCGCGAGGTGCTGCTCAAGCTGCGCTCCAGGCCCGGCGAACACACCACGCACATCGAGGAGTTGCCGTACCAGAAGCTGATCCAGCGGCTCGATCCGCCGGCCAACTTCCGTCTGGTGTACGGCAACATGGGCGAAGTCCTCGAACGCACCGACCTGCTGGTCACCATCAGCTCCACGGCCGCCCTGGAGTCGCTGCACCGCCGGGTCCCGACCGCGGTCCTGAGCGACCTCGGCGTCCGCGAGGTGCTCGGCAACCACCACTTCGTGGGCTCCGGCTGTCTCGCCTCCTGGGACCAACTGGACGCGGGCCACCGGCCGGTGCCCGACGAGGAGTGGGTGGCACGGCAGGGGGTCGTCGCTGACGGCACGTACGCGCACGCCTTCGACGGGGCGCGAGAACGCATCGCCAAGCTGCTCGCCTCGCCCGAGCGGCCCCCGCTGACCCCGTACTACACACCCGTCACCGCCCCCGGCTACCTCCCCGGCATCCTCGCCCGCCACCACCTCGGCCCCGACGGCACACCGCTGCCCGGCGCCCCCGCCCACGACAAGGAGCCGGGCCCGGTGCGGCAGATCGTCCGCCGCGCGGCCCGGGGCGCCTACCGGCACGGGGTGCAGCGGGTGGCCCCGGTGATCCGGCGGATGGGGGAGCTGTGAACACCTTCCCAGGCCTCTCGCAAGGAGCAGACCCCATGTCCAACCCGCAAGCGGGCCAAGGCGCTTCGGTGCGCCGGGTGCTCGCGGTGATCCCCGCGCGCGGCGGCTCCAAGGGCGTGCCCGCGAAGAACCTCGCCCCGGTGGGCGGCGTGCCGCTGGTGGCACGGGCCGTACGCGAGTGCCTCGCCACCCGGCTGGTGACCGACGTCCTGGTCTCCACCGACGACCAGGCGATCGCCGCCACCGCCCGCGAGGCCGGCGCCGAGGTCGTGCTGCGCCCTGCCGCCATCGCCGGCGACACGGCCACCTCGGAAGCCGCCGTCCTGCACGCCCTGGACACCCACGAGGCCCTGCACGGCGCGGCCGTCGACGTCGTGGTGTTCGTGCAGTGCACCAGCCCGTTCATCGTCCGGGAGGACATCGACGGGGTCGCCGCCGCGATCGTCGAGGACGGCGCGGACACCGCCGTCACCGTGGCCCCCTTCCACGGCTTCATCTGGCGGGACGCCGAGACCTCGCAGGACGCGGCCACCGGTGGCGGCCACGGCGTCAACCACGACAAGTCCTACCGCCCCCGCCGCCAGGACCGCCCCCAGGACTTCCTGGAGACCGGCGCCGCCTACGCGATGGACGCGCCGGGCTTCCGCAAGCACCAGCACCGCTTCTTCGGCCGCACCGAACTCGTCCGCACGGACCCCGCGCGTGTGCTGGAGATCGACGACCCGCACGACCTGGCCCGCGCCCGCGCGCTGGCCCCCCTCTTCGACGCGGACCGCGCCGGCGCCCTGCCGTCCTTCGGCGACGTGGACGCGGTCGTACTGGACTTCGACGGCACCCAGACCGACGACCGGGTGCTGATCGACGCCGATGGAAAGGAGTTCGTCTCCGTGCACCGCGGAGACGGACTCGGCATCGCCGCCCTGCGCAGGTCGGGCCTGAAGATGCTGACCCTCTCCACGGAGCAGAACCCGGTCGTCGCCGCCCGCGCACGGAAGCTGAAGATCCCCGTGCTGCACGGCATCGACCGGAAGGACCTCGCACTGAAGCAGTGGTGCGAGGAGCAGGGCATCGCGCCCGAGCGCGTGCTCTACGTCGGCAACGACGTCAACGACCTCCCGTGCTTCGCCCTCGTGGGCTGGCCCGTGGCGGTCGCGAGCGCCCACGACGTGGTACGCGGCGCCGCCCGTGCGGTCACCACCGTCCCCGGTGGCGACGGCGCGATCCGAGAGATCGCCAGCTGGATCCTCGGCCCCTCTCTCGACTCCCTCGACAGTTAAGGAACGTTCCCGTCATGTCTGTGAACTCCCGCCTCCGCACGTTCGGCACCGAGCGCATCGCCGGTCCCGGCCAGCCCGTCTACATCTGCGGCGAGATCGGCATCAACCACAACGGCGAGCTGGACAACGCCTTCAAGCTCATCGACGTGGCCGCCGAGGCCGGCTGCGACGCCGTCAAGTTCCAGAAGCGCACCCCCGAGATCTGCACCCCGCGCGACCAGTGGGACATCGAGCGCGACACCCCCTGGGGCCGGATGACCTACATCGACTACCGCCACCGCGTGGAGTTCGGCGAGGACGAGTACCGCCAGATCGACGAGTACTGCAAGAGCAAGAACATCGCCTGGTTCGCCTCCCCGTGGGACACCGAGGCCGTCGCCTTCCTGGAGAAGTTCGACGTCCCGGCCCACAAGGTGGCCTCCGCCTCCCTCACGGACGACGAGCTGCTGCGCGCCCTGCGCGCCACCGGCCGCACGATCATCCTGTCCTCCGGCATGTCGACGCCGAAGCAGATCCGCCACGCGGTCGAGGTCCTCGGCTCGGAGAACATCCTTCTCTGCCACGCCACGTCGACCTACCCGGCGAAGGCCGAGGAGCTCAACCTGCGCGTGATCAACACCCTGCAGGAGGAGTACCCGAACGTCCCGATCGGCTACTCCGGCCACGAGACGGGCCTGCAGACCACCCTCGCGGCGGTCGCCCTCGGCGCCACGTTCGTCGAGCGCCACATCACCCTCGACCGCGCGATGTGGGGCTCCGACCAGGCCGCGTCGGTGGAGCCGCAGGGCCTCCAGAGGCTCGTGAGGGACATCCGCACCATCGAGGCCTCCCTCGGCGACGGCGTCAAGAAGGTCTACGACTCCGAGCTCGGCCCCATGAAGAAGCTGCGCCGCGTCACCGGTGTGGTCGCCGAGGCGGAGATCGCCGCCGCCGCGGGCGAGCCGCTCTCGGTCTGATCCGGAAGGTCAGGGGCCCGGAGGAGTTCCGGGCCCTTCGCTCCTTCGAGCGTCTACTGCATACGAGCGCCGCATGAGCGCCTTACGACGGGACGGTCGTACGTCGATGAGCCCCCGCGCCGGCAACACCGGCCCCCACACTCTCGCGTTCGTCGAGAGCCCGGTCCAGCTGCTGAACGTGCTGGAGTGGGCGCACGGCCACGCGCCCGGCGCGGAGCTCACCCTCGTCGTGCTGTCCCCGACCGACCCCATGACCCGCGGTCAGCTGCGCCGGATGGCGGAACTCGCCCGCGAGGAGAGCCACGAGGTCCGCTGGGAGGAGGCGAGGGGCGGCCCCGCGGCCCCCTTCCAGACCATCGGGGGCCTCGCGGGCATGCTCCGCAAGGCGGACCGCGTGGTCCTGGGCGACCCCTTCTCCCGCTATGTACAGCTGCTCCTGACCATCACCCGCGCCACGAACCTGGTCGTGGTCGACGACGGCACGGCGACGATGGAGTTCGTGTCCCAACTGGCCCGCGGCGAACGCCTGGTGCGCTGGCACCGCAAGGGCGGCCGCCCGAGCCCCCGGGACCTGGCCTTCGCCCCGATCTCGGCGGCGGCCCGCAAGCGCCTGACGCCGGGGGCGGGCCGGGGGGTCGAGATATTCACCTCGATGCCGATGGAGGAGGCGCCGCCGGGAGTGACGATGTCGGTGAACTCCTTCGCCTGGACCCGCGGCCGCTTCGGCCCGCCGCGCATCACCAAGGGCGCGGACATGGTCGGCACCTCGCTGGTGGAGACCGGCGTGGTGGACGCCGACCGCTACCTGGAAGCGGTCACCCGCCTGGCCAAGGCCCACGGCGCGACCCGCTACTTCGCCCACCGTCGCGAGGCGACGGAGAAGCTCCACCGGCTGGCCGTGGAGACGGGTCTGGAGATCGTCCGCCCGGACCTCCCCCTCGAGTTGATCGCCCGCCGCGGCCCGATCGGCCGTACGATCCTCAGCTTCCCGTCGACCGTGGTCCACACCCTGCCGCTGGCGCTCGCCGGTACGGAGGTCCGCGTGGCGGTCTGCGACATCGACCCGGACTGGCTGACGGAAACGGCTTCGCCGCGGGCCCAGGGATTCCTGTCGGGGGTCACCGGGACGGCCCGGGATGTGCACCGGCTGTCAGCGGTGGCGACGGGCTGAGTCTCAACTGCATCGTCTGGCATCGTCGGTTCACTTGTGCTCACCGGGTCACTGGCCCGCCGCCGGCGCCACGGCTTCGTCTGGAACCCGACGGCCGTATCGAGGGAGTCGGCCGGGATCGCCCCCACCTCCCGGCCGCTTGTCCACGACATGGTCCGGCCTCCGGCCTCCGGCGCTCCCAGGCAGAGGCACTCTTGGCCTGCTATTTCTTCGAGTGCCCAATCCCCCTACGCTGCGAGCGTCTCCAGGACTTCTGCGACCGGGACGGGATCCAGAGGGCCGATGTGTGACGCTTCAGGAAAATCGTGCACGCGGAACCTGTTGCCGGGCGTCAACGCGTCGGCTTCCGCGATCATCCTGTCCTGGAGTGCGGTGGCGATCGTCCGGTCCCTGCCGAAACGCAGGTAGGTGCGGGGAATGCGTCCCCAGCTCCCCACCCGACCGACCGCTCGGCCCGCATACGCGGTGATGGGCTCGTCGGTCTGCATGCCGGCGAGTATCCGGCGGAATTCGGCGTCGGGGTAGTCCGCGCAGATCATCTCCTTCAGGAGGGCCAGCGCACGGCTGTCACCTGTCCGGAAGTTCAGTCGGAATACACCGAGCCGGTCCAGGTCACCCACCGCCAGCTCGACCGGGCTGACGGCGTTCGTGTTCTCGGGTGCCGCCGTGCAGGCGTCCGCTGTGGGCAGGAGGCGGCTGGGACAGAAGGCCGCCATGTAGCAGATGTGGTGCAGCAGATGCGGGACGGCATCGCCGACACGGCTGACCGACACGCCACCCAGGCTGTGCCCGACCAGCACCACCGGGCCGTTCCGTGCCGCCCGCCGCACGATGCCCGTGACGCGCGCCTCGTAGTCCTCCAGCCCGAGGCCCTTCAGCGGGGAGGGCTCGACCGCCATCGCCTTGAGGTCCTGCCGCTGATACGACTCCGGCACGAAAGCCTCCGCGCCATGCCGCGGCTGGTCCACCATGACGACGCGGTGACCGCGCAGCGTCAGCTCCCGCGCGATCGGCATCCAGAACGCGCCGGCGCTGTGCGTACCGTGCACCAGCACGTAGGTGGTGATCCCGCGGCGCGGGTCCGCTGCGGCCGGCGAGGTCCCGAGCCCGGTGGCCAGTGCCATGCCCCCCACCGCGAGCCCCAGCCCACGTAATGCCGTCCTCCTGGAGGCACCTGTTCGTTCGTTGTTCGTCTCATCCATCATGAGTACGACGCTATGAAGAGCTCGCTTGGCCAACCAGCCGTCCAGCACCACCCCAGAGGTGGACCCAGCACCACACCTCGGAGCCAGCTCGTCGTGGACCTCGGCGTAGTCGGCCTCCAGCGTGTGACCCGGGTCAGTAAAAGAGGGCAACGACTCCGACGGGAACCCGGCCGGCGGCCAGGTCCGCGTCGACTCGGGCCGGGGCGGGACTACTGTGCCGGAGCATGAACCCTGACGGCTGGTTGGCGGACACCCGCTCCTCCTACGACACGGTCGCGGTGAGCTACGCGGACCAACTGCGCGAGGCTCTCGGCGGCTTGCCGTACCTCCGGGCGGCGCTGGGCCTGTTCGCCGACGCGGTCGCTGACGCCGGTGGTGGGCCGGTGGTGGACCTGGGATGCGGACCGGGACACATCACAGCCCATCTGCACAGCCTGGGCGTCGACGCCTTCGGCATCGACATCTCCCCGGGGATGGTCGGCGTGGCCCGAAACGATCACCCTGCCCTCCGGTTCGAAGTGGGCTCGATGACGGATCTCGACCTTGCTGACGAGTCGATCGCCGGTGCGCTCGCGTTCTGGTCGCTGATTCACGTCCCCGACGGCGAGGTACCCACGGTCCTCGATGCTCTCAGCCGGGCACTGCGCCCCGGCGCACCACTGCTGATCGGCTTTCACGTGGGCGACGGGTCGCGACTGAAGACGCAGGGCTACGGTGGCCACCCGATGAAGGTCTACATCCACCGGCGCCGACCCGCCCAGGTGAGCGCCTGGCTGCGCGAGTCCGGGTTCACGGTCGAGACCGAGATGCTGCTCGACCCCGAGGGCAGTGCTCCAGGCGCGATCCTCTTCGCACGTCGTCGTTCGTAGCGGTCAGGCCGCTGCGGAATCGCCTGGGGGTCGTTCGACGTGTTCCAGCGTCCCGTCCAGCCGGAGGCGTACCGAACGCCGCGGCCATCTCCTGGCAGGCCAGCGGCCCTTGAGGGAGCCGGGCCCGGTCCGGGACGTCAGGGGGTGAGCTGCTGGTGCCCTATGACGGAGAGCAGTTCGAGTTTGCTGTGGCTCTCCGTGCCGGGGCGGGTGGTCAGCACCACCAGGGTCTGGGCGCGGTTCTCGGTGTACAGGAGCTGGGCGTCGACGTCGATGCGGCCGAGTTCGGGATGGAGGAGGGTCTTGCAGTCGCCGTAGCGGGCGACCTCCTGGAGTTCCCACATGCGGACGAACTCGGGGCTGTGTTCCTGGAGTTCGGCGAGGATCCGGGCAGCTCGGGGGGTGTCGCTGCCGGCTGTCAGCGCGGCCCGCAGGCGTGCTGCCTGGGCACGGCCGTGGCTTTCGTGGGTCTCCTCGGGATACACCAGACGCTCGGCCGGATCCATGAACCAGCGGTAGTAACCGCTGCTGGCCAGACCGGTGTGGCGCATCTGGTCGCCGAGCAGTGCGACGGCCAGCGGGTTCATCGCGAGGGTGTCGACCAGGTCGGTCGTCACCAGGGCCGGGGTGTCGTCCAGGCGGTCCAGGACCCGCAGCAGCGTCGGGCTGACGTGTTCGGAGCGGTGGAAGCGGGCCGGGGCGTTGTGGCCGATGAGGACGAAGAGATGGTCGCGTTCGTCCAGGGACAGCCGCAGCGCCCGGGCGAGCGCCGCGGTGATCTGCACCGAGGGCTGCGGAGCACGCTGCTGCTCCAGCCGGGCGTAGTAGTCGGTGGACATGCCGGCGAGCTGCGCGACCTCCTCGCGGCGCAGCCCCTGCGTCCGCCTGCGCGGCCCCTCGACCAGCCCGACGTCGCGCGGGCGCAAGGTCTCACGCCGGCGGCGCAGGAATTCCGCCAATTCCTTCTTGTCCATGCGCCCATCCTCGCCGCACCGGGCCCGGCTATCCAGAGACCGCCGATCCATGGCTGAGCCCTCGTCGCCCACCCGCGCGAAGCCGCTCCTACGGCCGACGCCGAGGGCGCTGCATGACCCGCTGGGAAATTCGCCGGCTGTCGGCGGTGCGTCGCGGGCCGTCGGCTTGGAAGACGCCCGCGGCGCCGGTCCACCGTCGAGAACGCCCGACGCTTCGGACCGGCCCCGGGCCTTGCCGCTCGGCCTGGCCGGAGCCGGTCGTCGTCGGGCATGTCAGGTCGGTCAGCTGCTGCTGAGCATGGCGAGGACGTCGTCGTAGGAGCCGTTGGCCACCGCGTCGCGGAGGAACCCGGCGCGCTCGACGACCAGCTCCTTCGCGTCGGGCTTCTCACGCAGCAGGTCGAGGATCTGGGTGAGGAAGTCGTCAAGCGGCATGGACTGTTCGTTGTCCTGCTGGCCGAGCAGGGTCGTGCGCACAGCCGGCGGGACGATCTCTATCACCTGGACGCCGGCGTCGGCACCGGCGAGCTGGATGCGCAGGCTCTCGGAGAACGAGTGCAGCGCGGCCTTGGTCGCGCTGTAGGTCGGGGTGCTCGGGAGCGGGACGAACGCCAGCGCGGAGGTGACGTTCATGACCACCGCGTCGTCCTTGCCCGCCAGCAGCGGCAGGAAGGCGTACGTCATCCGGATCGTGCCGAGCAGATTGGTCGCGACCTGATCCTCGGCGACCTGGAGTCCGGCCGGATCGAGGACACTCTCCAGCAGCTGAATGCCGGCGTTGTTGACCAGCACGTTCAGCCCCGGGTGGCTCGCCGCCACGGTCTCGCGGGCCCGGGCGATCGAGTCGGGGTCCGCGACATCGAGGACGAGCGCGTCGATGCCCGGGTGCTCGGCCGTGATCTCGTCGAGGAGTTCCTTGCGCCGTCCGGCGACGACCACCTTGTTGCCGGCCTCGTGCAGGCGCAGGGCCAGGCCGAGGCCGATGCCCGAGGTGCCGCCGGTGATCAGGATCGTGTTGCCAGTCATCTTCATGGGGGCCTTGCTCCTTCGGTACGGCGGGCCGGTGCGCGCCCGTGGCCTCGACCGTAGGAGCGCCCGCGCAGAGGCGGGAGAGGAAGGGTTGGTAACTGTTGCCGCTGGACTTAGCAGAAGTGACTTCTGGTGATCGTGAGTGAGCGCCCGCACGGGATGGGGTGGTTCATCTGTGCGCCAGAAGGGTCTGCCGACGGGGGTGTGCTGCCTGCGCTTTCGGGAGGGAACGGGAGTTCGTGGATCGAATGGGTGACCTTTGCGGATGCTGCTCGTTGACTGCCTTGGACGGGGATCTTCGGCAGGACGGGGGTGTATTTGTGGGCGGGCTGCGGGAGGTGGCGGCGTCGTTCGTGGTGCCCGGCCCGGCCGGAGTGGCTGTGCGGGACCGGCTGCGGGTGTCGGAGGCGGACGCGGCGGTCCTCACCGAGGTCGGCGTCTACTTGGGGTCGCTGGCGGCCGGTGATCTCGCGGAGCGCTCCCGGCAGGGCCTGGCGCATGATGCGGCCTCCTGGGCGGTGCGCAAAAGGTCGCTGACGGGTAGGTCGTCGGCGCGCTGGGCGGGCAGTATCACCAAGGCCACCCATGACCAGTGGGCGCTGGCCCGGCGCGGGCAGACCGCCCACACGGCCTGGCTGCGCGGGCAGATCGCCTCCATCGAGGCGCGGCTGGCCCGGCCGCTGGGCGCCAAGGCCGACAAACGGGCAGGGCTGGTGCGCGGGTATGCCTCGCGCGTCGAGTGGCATGCCAAATCCCGCCGCCTGCAGACGCTGAAGGCCCAGCTCGCGGTGGTGGAGGCGGACCGGGCTGCGGGCCGGGTGCGGGTGGTGCGCGGCGGTAAACGCCTCGCGAACACCCGCCACCACCTTGCGGCGGCCGGACTGGACGAGCACACCTGGCGCCGGCGCTGGCAGGCGGAGCGGATGTTCCTGGCCGCCGACGGGGAGTCCGGCAAACGCTTCGGCAACGAGACGATCCGCGTCACCGACACCGGACAGGTCTCCCTCAAGCTCCCGGCCCCGCTGGCCCGCCTGGCCAACGCCCCGCACGGCCGCTACGTCCTCGACGCGGTCGTGGCATTTCGGCACCGGGGTCAGGAGTGGCTGGACCGGGTCACCGTGAACCGGGCGGTGGCCTACCGCATCCACCACGACCCGGTACGCGGCCGCTGGTATGTCACCGCGTCCTGGCAGCGCGCCGCCACCCCGGTGCTGCCTCTGGAGGCAGCCCTGGCGCGGGGGGTGGTGGGGGTGGACATGAACGACGACCACCTCGCCGCCTGGGAGTTGGACGTGCACGGCAACCCGGTCGGCGAGCCGCAGCGCTTCTTCTACGACCTCACCGGCAGCGCCCAGCATCGGGACGCGCAGATCCGGCACGCCCTGACCAGGCTGCTGCACCACACCCAACGTTGCGGGGCGTCCGCGATCGCCATCGAGGACCTCGACTTCAGCGACGGCACCAGCCGCGAGAAGCACGGCCGCAACAAACGCTTCCGCCGCCTCATCTCCCGCTTCCCCACCGCCAAACTCAAAGCGCGCCTCGTCTCGATGGCCGCCGAACAGAACATCGCGATCGTGGCGGTCGACCCCGCCTACACCAGCCGCTGGGGTGCCCAGCACTGGCAGCAGCCGCTGACCACGAAAACCCGCAAGATTTCCCGGCACGATGCGGCGAGCATCGCGATCGGGCGACGCGCCCTCGGGCACCCGATCCGGCGACGGACGACACCGCCCCCGTCCCACCAGAGTGATGGTGCGGGGCATCGGACCGCCCAGGCCCGACCGGACACCCGCAGGCGTGAGGGAACCCGCCCCCACATTCCCGGACCGCGCACCGGATGCGCGCCGCCCGGCAGTGGAGCGAAAGCGGGCGACCAGGGTGCCCAACACCGTTCGGGACACCCGGCTGAGCAAGAGTCCTGGCAACAGGACTCACTCCCGCTCAGTCTTTAGGAACGGTTGTCCATGGATCGGCGGTCTCTGCCTTGCGAAGAGGACGCCGGCCGTCGGGCTGGTCCTGCAGAAGTTGGACGGCGGCCGCAGTCCCGGCCGGGGCGTCTTCCCGGTCCTGGCGACCTTTCGGAGCCGGTGATCGATGTCGGTGATGCGAATGTGCTCGCTTCGCGGGAGGTCGGCTGTCCGGTTCTGCGGGAACTTCGGCAGGGATTCGCCTGGGCAAGGGTGATCGCGGCCCAGGACGCTCCCGCCAGGGTCCGCAGCTCCTTCTTGCGCACGATCTTCACGGTGGCCGGCTGGGGAGGATCGTCGGTCCATGGATATGTGATCCTCTCCCGCCCCCGCCGATACATCCCCATAGTCGAGACTGCCGGGCGCGCCCGGCTCCTGCGGCGAAGGAGGGAATCGCCGAGGCCAACGGCGGCTACGACCCGGTGCTGCCCATGCCGAGCGGCGCCAAGGCCTGATCCAGCAACGCCCAAAACGGAGAGCCGAACGTGAAACCCACGAATGAAGACACCGTCGAAATCGGCAGGGCCGTGGCGCTGTGGGCGCACCTCATGGACGACCATGAACTGGACCGTCTCGGCGAATGCCTCACCGACGACGCGGTGTGGGACGGCAGCGTCTTCGGCGGCGACCCGGTCGTCGGGCTGGACGCGATCGCGGCCTTCATGAACGCCCCCGGACACGCGAAAGCGCACCACACGACGAACATCGTCGTGTCGGAGGGCCCGGGCGACGAGGTGCGGGCCCGGTCCAAAGGTCTGAGCCTGCTGGAGGGCGGCGGTGTCGCCAGCGTCGTCTACGCCGACGACCTGCGACGCACCGATGACGGCTGGCGCATTTCCCGGCGGGTCATCCATCTGACGTGGCCGCATCGCTTCTAGGAGGTCGCTGATATCGCCGTTTCCGGGGCTGGGCTTGAGGCCGTCGGCAGGGTGGTCGGTGGCCGGGATTGGTCTGGCACGCCGAAGCCGCATCACGTGCGGGCGGTGCTGTCCTACGCCGGTTTCCTCGCCACCAGGAACGCCCGGGACAGCTTCTCCTCGGCGAGGGGCTCCCTGAGCACTCGGACTAGCACCTCGAAACCTGCCTTGATCAGGGGCTCGACCACGGCTTCCGGTGCGCGCAGCCAGTAGTCCAGGGAGATCTTGTGGCCGAAGCGTTCGTCGAGGTGCAGGTGGGTGCCGCCGGGTTCGTACTGGAAGCCGATCAGGGCGTGGGCGCCGGGCACGAGAACGCGGTGGAACTCCGCGAAGGCCGTCGGGAGATGGTCGTCCGGGACGTGGATGATCGAGTACAGCGCGGTGATTCCGCCCAGGGTTTCCGACGGTAGGTCGAGCGACGTCATCGAGCCCACGTGGAAGCGGAGGCCCGGGTGGGCTCTGCGGGCCAGTTCGACCATCTTCGGGGAGACGTCCACGCCGAAGACCGGGATGCCGAGTGCGGCGAGCTGTGCGGTCACGTGACCCGGGCCGCTGCCGATGTCGGCCACCGGGCCCTTGCTCTGCTCCTTCACCAGTTCCGCGAAGCCGGTGATCTGGGTTCTGTCCAGCGTGGGAATGCCGGCCCAGTCGGAGAACTGCTCGGTGTACGGCTCGGCGATCGTGTCGTACGCGGTTCGGGTGGCCCGTATGAAGTCGGGATTCTCGGCGTTCACGGGCTGCACCCTAGCGGGGGCTCCTGGGGCGGCGGGTGGGAAGTTGCGGGTCGCCGCGAGGAGTTTGCCTGGCAGTCATCGGGCGGTGGGGTGCGGCGATTTGAGGCCTTCGAGGAAGGTGGTGAAGGTGCCGGGCAGGAAGGTGAGGGTGGCGTCGGCCGGGGTCTTGGAGTCGCGGACGGCTATGTGGGTGGGGTGGGTTGCGATCTCCACGCAGGCGTTGCCGTCGCCGCCGCCGGAGAAGGACGACTTCTTCCACTGGGTCATGGCGGTCATCGGGCGGTGGGGTGCGGTGTCTTCAGGGCTTCGAGGAAGTCTGTGAAGGCTCCGGTCGGGAAGGTGAGG
Organism: Streptomyces sp. NPDC050759; assembly: GCF_044456945.1. Lineage (NCBI taxonomy): Bacteria > Bacillati > Actinomycetota > Actinomycetes > Kitasatosporales > Streptomycetaceae > Streptomyces > Streptomyces sp. NPDC050759. The sequence goes on from NZ_JBITGI010000017.1 coordinate 187,704, forward strand.
GTGGCCCTGGTCGGGGTCTTGGAGTCGCGGATCGCTATGTGGGTGGGGTGGGTTGCAATCTCCACGCAGGCGTTTCCTTCGCCGCCGCCGGAGTAACTCGACTTCTGCCAGATGTCGGGGGTGGACATGAGGCGCCTCACAGCTCCTTGGTCAACGTGTGGATGAAGTCGCGCGACCGTTCGGGGTCGAGTGACACGCTCTCCAGCCTACGGAAGAGTTTTCGGAAGCGGGCGAGTTGGGCCTCGGCGTCGATGAACGCCGTGCCGTGGGGACCATCGCGTACGACGGTGTCCAGCTTGGGGACGGGGCCACCCGCGTACACCATCGCGCCGCCGGCTCCGGCGAAACCGTCCAGATCGAAAGGGATCACACGGACAGTCACGTGGTCGGCTTCGGAGAGCGCTTGGATGCGGGCGAGTTGAGCCCGCATCGCGGAACGGTCACCGACTCTGATGCGCAGCGCCGCTTCGTGGATCACGGCCTCGTACGGGATCGGATCCGGGCGCTCCATGATGACCCGCCGCTTCATCCGGTGTTCCACCCGGAGATCCACCTCGCTCAGCGGGAACTCTGCGTTGACGTAGGAGAAGAGGGCTCGGGCGTAGTCCTCGGTCTGCAACAACCCTGGGATGTGGAGGAAGTCCACGTCCCATCGACGACTGGCGTGGTACTCCAGCTCGGCGAGATCCAGGTACGGCGTCGGCAGCCTCTCCTGGTACTCCTCCCACCAGCCGTGCGTCCGGTCGGTCGCCATGGCCACGAGGGCATCGATCAACTCGCTGTCTGAGCAGGCGTAGTTGGCAGCCATGGCCCGAAGTCGTTTCTCGCTCACGCCCGCGAGCGCCTTCTCGATCTGACTGATCTGCGCGGAACTCACTCCGAGCGATGCCGCCGCCTCACGGCCCGTGATGCCAGCCGCGTCGCGGAGCCTGCGCAGCTCGGTCGCCAGCCGCATCTGACGTGCTGTCGGCTCGCTCCTCAGCGCCACCGCTCGCTCCTCTCAACGCACCTGTTGGTGCGACTCGTTCGGGGTCAGATTACGCGACCCGCTTGCGCGACTTAGAAATCTATACCTACTCTCGGTGACGCAACGCACACTCTGCGGAAGTGCACCGCTTCGTCCTGTCGTGACGGTTGCGGCGATGCCACCGCGTGCTCCTCCCGTACCAACGCCCGAACTGGAGCTGACCCATGCCCGAAACCGCCCCCTGGGAGTACACCCTGTACATCCCGAACGACGTCCGAGCCGTCACCGTCGCCCGCCGCACCCTCCGGCTCATCCTCACGATGCACGGTCTGATCCGCCTGACCGACACCGCGGAGCTGCTCGCGGCCGAGCTGGTCTCCAATGCCGTACGGCATACGAAGGGACCCGCGGCCCTCAGGGTGCGCTGGTCGGCGGGGGTGCTGCGGATCGGGGCGTGGGATGCGGACCCTGGGCCTCCTGAGCCGCCCGGTGAGTTGGACGCCATGGGAGAGGAGGGGCGGGGCTTGGCGCTGGTGAAGGCCTGTGCCGATCTGTGGGGGTGGCAGCCGTTGGCCAGGCACGGCAACCGGGGGAAGTTCGTGTGGTGTGAGCTGTCCGCCGCTTAGGAGGAGCCGCGGGGCCACCCGCTTCTTTCGCCCGGGGTCGGCGGGGCGCGGCCGCCTCCCGAGCGCACAGGGTGGCCGCAATCACACGCGGCGACTTCCAGAGGCAGGGTTCGACAGACCCGTACGCCAGGGGAAGCTCTCCCGAGGGCCCCGCCCCCGCTCACCACCACCGATCACACCGCGTGACCGCATCCGGTACACGATAGTGATGACCCGGCCTCATCCCCGCCGTGTCCCAACACCGTTTCGACAGATGAACAGTGCCGCCGGACGCCGGCCCCGCATGGTATGTGTGGGAAAAGAGGTTCCTACCCACGTCAAATCACATCCATGCGTCGAGCGGCCACATTTTCTTCCCCCGGCGGGTTGAAGTTTTGTTGATCGCGGGTCGGTTGGTCGCCCCGGCGTCCTACCCTTTAGAGGGTGAAGCAACTGATGTCACTGGAGTCCGAGGTCGATCTTCCCGGGGAAGCCGTGCTTCCCGGCGTGCTGAGCGACGCGCTGCACGCCGAACTCGTCCACTTCCGGCGCGACTTGCACATGCACCCGGAGCTCGGCAACCAGGAGTTCCGAACCACCGCGGCGATCAAGGAACGGCTGGAGCGGGCCGGGCTGAAGCCGCGCGTGCTCGCCGTCGGGACCGGGCTCGTGTGTGACATCGGGGAGTGGGACGGCGAACGGCCCATGCTCGCCCTGCGCGCCGACATCGACGGCCTGCCCATCCCGGACACGAAGAGCGAATGCGCGTACCGGTCGACCGTGCCCGATCGGGCGCATGCCTGTGGTCACGATGTGCATACGGCCGTCGTGCTCGGCGCCGGGCTCGTCCTCGCCGACCTGCACAGGCGCGGGCTGCTGCCGCGGCCCGTGCGGCTGCTCTTCCAGCCCGCCGAGGAAGTGCTGCCCGGCGGTGCCGCCGACGCCATCGACTGCGGGGTGCTGGAGGGCGTCGGGAAGATGCTCGCCGTGCACTGCGACCCGCGGGTCGACGCCGGGAAGATCGGGCTCAGGACCGGTGCCATCACCTCCGCCTGCGACCGGCTGGAGATCTCCCTCGACGGGCCCGGTGGACACACCGCCCGGCCGCACCTCACCACCGACCTCGTCACCGCCGCCGCCCGCGTCGTCACCGACGTGCCCGCCATCGTCGGGCGACGGGTGGACACACGGGCCGGGCTCGCCGTGACCTGGGGGCGGATCGAGTCGGGGCACGCCCCGAACGTCATCCCGCAGCACGCCGAGCTCTCCGGGACCGTGCGCTGCCTGGACCTCGACACCTGGCAGCAGGCCCCGGACATCGTGGTCGCCGCGATCGACGAGGTCGCCAATCTCCACCGGGCCAAGTCCGAGATCAACTACGTACGGGGCGTGCCGCCCGTCGTCAACGACGCGGAGGTCACCGAACTGCTCCGGGACGCCATGACCGCCCGGCGCGGGGCCGACTCGATCGAGGACACCGAGCAGAGCCTCGGCGGCGAGGACTTCTCCTGGTACCTCCAGCACGTCCCCGGCGCCATGGCCCGCCTCGGGGTGCGCACGCCCGGGGAGCGGACCGTGCGCGACCTTCACCAGGGCGACTTCGACGCCGACGAGTCCGCCATCACCGTAGGTGTCGAGATGTTCACGGCAGCGGCCCTGCTGGACGCCGCACAGTGATCCGAGCGTGACGGACGGCCCCCACGGGGGCCGTTCCGCCGACCGGCGCAACATGGTTGTAAGCCAATTGTGCGCACATCGAAATCCCCGCGTGCGAGGGCCGAAGAGCCTGAGTTCAGACGCTGTTTGCCTCGAATCGATAACGGCTTCGGAAGAGGTCTGTTTCCGACATCTACGCGCGTTACGATGCCGCGAAGCCAACGCCGCAGGGGCGTACAGGCCCGGGCACTGGCATGGTGCTCACATGAAGCGCCGACAAGGCGCTCAGGTCAGGTGAAGGAGCCTCCCGTGCGCCGGGTAGCCAAGCTTTCCGCTGCGTGTATCGCCACCGCAGCTCTCGCAATGACTGCCACAGCCTGTGGCAGCACTTCCTCGGACAACGACAGCTCGTCGTCCGCCTCCGCCGGCAGCAGCAAGGGCGGTATCAAGATCGGTCTCGCCTACGACGTCGGCGGCCGTGGTGACCGCTCCTTCAACGACTCCGCCGCGCGCGGTGCCGACAAGGCCGCGAAGGAGTTCGACGGTTCCCTCAAGGAGCTGACCGCCAAGAGCTCCGACACGGAGGCCGACCGCGAGCAGCGCCTGACCGACCTCGCCGACGCCGGCTACAACCCGATCGTCGCCGTCGGCTTCTCCTACGCCACCTCGGTCGACAAGGTCGCCCCCAAGTACCCGAAGGTCAACTTCGGCCTCATTGACTCGGTCGCGAAGGCCACGAACGTCGACAGCATCACCTTCACCGAGGAGCAGGGTTCCTACCTCGCCGGTGTCGCCGCGGCGCTGAAGACCAAGAAGGACCACGTCGGCTTCATCGGCGGCGTGGACACCCCGCTGATCAAGAAGTTCGAGGCGGGCTACGCCCAGGGCGTCAAGGACACCAACCCCAAGGTCAAGGTCGACGTCCAGTACCTGACCCATGGCTCGGACTTCTCCGGTTTCGCCGACCCCGCCAAGGGCAAGGAGGCCGCGTCCGGCATGCTCGACAACGGCGTCGACGTGATCTACGCCGCGGCCGGCTCCTCCGGCAACGGCTCGATCGAGGCCGTTTCCGGCGTCAAGGGCGCCTGGGCCATCGGCGTGGACTCGGACCAGTACAACATCCCGGGCCTGGCCAAGTACAAGAACTCGATCCTGACCTCGATGGTCAAGAACGTCGACGTCGGCGTCTACGACTTCATCAAGTCCGTCAACGACGGCAAGCCGCTGACCGGCAACCAGATCTACTCCCTCGCCAAGGGCGGTGTCAGCCTCTCCACCAGCGGTGGCTTCATCGACGACATCCAGCCCAAGCTGGACGAGGCGAAGAAGAAGATCGTCGATGGCACCATCAAGGTCAAGACCAGCTGATCTGACGGTTCCCGCCGGAACCCGGGCTCGACGAGGGGGCCTCGACAACCCCCTCGTCGAGCCATAACAATGTGTCAACTCTACGCGTGTAGCATGGAGTTGCCGCGCTAGCGTCACCGACGCCTGCCCTCCCCTACGCAGCCCCTTTTCCCCGAGGAGAGTGCGCCATCAACGCGTCCAGCCCTCCCGCTGCCGTCGAACTGCGCGGCATCACCAAGCGATTCCCCGGCGTCGTGGCCAACAAGGACATCGACATCACCGTCCGCACGGGCACCGTGCACGCCCTGTGCGGTGAGAACGGTGCCGGCAAGTCCACCCTGATGAAGATCCTCTACGGCATGCAGCAGCCGGACGAGGGCACCATCACGGTGAACGGCGAGACGGTCACCTTCCACACCCCCGCCGACGCCATCGCCCGTGGCATCGGCATGGTGCACCAGCACTTCATGCTCGCCGACAACCTCACGGTCCTGGAGAACGTCGTCCTGGGCGCGGAGAAGCTGTACGGCATCGGCGCCAAGGCCCGCGCGAAGATCAGGGAGATCTCCGACGCGTACAGCCTGAACGTCCGCCCCGACGTCCTCCTCGAGGAGCTCGGCGTCGCCGACCGCCAGCGCGTGGAGATCCTCAAGGTCCTCTACCGCGGCGCCAAGACCCTGATCCTCGACGAGCCGACCGCCGTCCTCGTGCCGCAGGAGGTCGACGCCCTCTTCGACAACCTGCGCGAGCTCAAGGCCGAGGGCCTCACCGTCATCTTCATCTCGCACAAGCTCGGCGAGGTCCTGTCCGTCGCCGACGAGATCACGGTCATCCGGCGCGGCACCACCGTCGGCACGGTCGAGCCCGCCGGCACCACCTCCAAGCAGCTCGCCGAGCTGATGGTCGGCAGCGAACTGCCCACCCCGGAGACCGAGGAGTCCACGGTCACCGACGTCCCGCTGCTGAAGCTGGACGGACTGCGCCTGGCCCAGACCGACCTCGACGGCATCGAGCGGATCATCCTCGACGACATCTCGTTCACCATCCACCAGGGCGAGGTCCTCGGTATCGCCGGTGTGGAGGGCAACGGCCAGTCCGAACTGGTCGAGGCCATCATGGGCATCCGCGTCCCCGACACCGGCACGGTCACCCTCGACGGCACCGACATCTCCCACGTCCCCACCCGCCACCGCCGCGAGGCCGGCGTCGGCTACATCCCCGAGGACCGCCACCGCCACGGCCTGCTCCTCGAGGCCCCGCTGTGGGAGAACCGCATCCTCGGCCACGTCACCGAGAAGCCCAACTCCCGCGGCCAGCTGCTCGACATCAGGGCGGCCCGCACCGACACCGAGCGCATCATCAAGGCGTACGACGTCCGCACCCCGGGCATCGACGTCACCGCCGGCTCCCTGTCCGGCGGCAACCAGCAGAAGCTGATCGTCGGCCGGGAGATGAGCCACGCGCCCAAGCTGCTCATCGCCGCCCACCCCACCCGCGGTGTGGACGTCGGCGCGCAGGCCGCGATCTGGGACCACATCCGCGAGGCCCGCCGCGAGGGTCTGGCCGTGCTGCTGATCTCCGCCGACCTGGACGAGCTCATCGGCCTGTCCGACACCCTGCGGGTGATGTACCGCGGCCGACTGGTCGCCGACGCCGACCCCGCCACCATCACCCCCGAGGAGCTGGGCTCCGCCATGACCGGTGCGGCCACCGGCCACCTGGAGCACGCGGACTCCGCAGCGGACCACGAGGACGACGCCCGATGAACAAGCTGACCCAACGCATCGACAAGGAGCGGCTGCTCCTCGGCATCGCGGCCCCGCTGCTGGCGGTCGTCGCCGCGCTCGTCGTCACCACCCTGGTGATCCTGGCCACCGGCAAGAACCCGGGCGCCGCCTTCAGCGACATGCTGACCTACGGCTCCGCCAGCGACAGCCAGGTCTACATCCTCAACAAGGCGACGACGTACTACCTCGCGGGTGTCGCGGTGGCCATCGGCTTCCGCATGAACCTGTTCAACATCGGAGTCGACGGCCAGTACCGCATCGCCGCGTTCTTCGCCGCTGTCCTCGGTGGCGCGCTGACCACGCCCGGCTGGATCTCCATCCCGCTGATCATCCTGTGCGCCATGGGCACCGGCGCCGTGTGGGCGGGCATCGCGGGCGTCCTCAAGGTCACGCGTGGCGTGAGCGAGGTCATCTCGACGATCATGCTCAACGCGATCGCCACCGCGATCATCGCCTACCTGCTCCAGCCCGGAAAGCTCGCCGAGCTCCAGGCCGGCGGCACGGTCGTCTCCACCAAGCCGCTGCCGTCGTCCTCCTACTTCTTCCAGATCGACACCGGCGCCGCGGGCGAGCTGTGGGGCTTCATCGTCATCGCCGTACTCGTCGGCATCGCGTACTGGTTCGTGCTCGGCCGCACCCGCTTCGGCTTCGACCTGCGCACCGTCGGCCAGTCCGAGAGCGCCGCCGCCGCGAGCGGTGTCTCGGTGAAGCGGATGATCGCCACCAGCATGCTCATCTCGGGTGCGGTGGCCGGCCTGATCGGCATGCCGACCCTGCTCAACGACAGCCACCAGTTCAGCAACGACTTCCCGGCCGGCATCGGCTTCACCGGCATCGCCATCGCCCTCCTCGGCCGCAACAACCCGGTCGGCATCGCGCTGGGCGCGCTGCTGTGGGGCTTCCTGGAGCGCACCACCAACCACCTGGAGTTCGAGGGCTACGACAAGGAGATCCTCGGCGTCATCCAGGGCGTCATCGTCCTGTGCGTCGTCATCGCCTACGAAGTCGTACGCCGTTACGGACTCAGGCGCCAGCAGCAGCGGGTCGGCGCCGAGCTCGCCGCCCAGGCCGCCGCCCCGACCCAGAAGCAGGAGGTGGCGTGATGACTGCCACGATGACCAACACGCCGCCCCCCGCGGCACCCAAGGCGGACACCGCCACCCGGTCGGGCCGCTCGCTCGGCCAGATCCTCATGATCGTCGCCGGTGCGCTGCTGCTCGTTGCCGCTGTCCGTGTCATCTCCGGCTCCGACCAGCTCACCTCCGAGGGCCAGGTCTCCGCGGCGCTCAGCCTCGCCGTGCCGATCGGCCTCGCGGGCCTCGCCGGTCTGTGGTCCGAGCGGTCCGGCGTGGTCAACATCGGCCTCGAGGGCATGATGATCCTCGGCACCTTCGGCGCCGGCTGGATCGGCTGGCAGTCCAGCCCCTGGCTCGGCCTCCTGTGCGGCGTCGGCTTCGGCGTCCTGGGCGGCCTGCTGCACGCGGTCGCGACCGTCACCTTCGGCGTCGACCACATCGTCTCCGGTGTCGCGATCAACCTCCTCGCGCTCGGCACCACCCAGTACCTCGCCAAGCTCTTCTTCGTGGACGGCAAGGCGGCGGACGCGGGCGGCAACCCCAAGCAGTCCCCGCCCGTGGACACACTGCCCAGCTTCGACGTCCCGGGCATTTCGAGCGGACTGCACTCCGTCGAGAACCACCACTGGTTCCTGATCTCCGACATCGCGGGCATCCTCGGCGGTCTGTTCACCAACCTGTCCATCGTGACGGTCCTGGCGTTCGTGCTGTTCGTCGGCAGCTGGTGGCTACTGTGGCGCACCCCGTTCGGCCTGCGGCTGCGCTCCTGCGGCGAGAACCCGATCGCCGCGGAGTCCCTCGGTGTCAACGTCTACAAGTACAAGTACATGGCCGTGGCCGTCTCCGGCGGCCTCGCCGGCCTCGGCGGCGCCTTCCTGGCCCTGGTCACCTCGCACACCTACCTGGAGGGCCAGACCGGCGGCCGCGGCTACATCGGCCTCGCCGCCATGATCTTCGGCAACTGGCGGCCCGGCGGACTCGCCATGGGCGCGGGCCTGTTCGGCTACTCCGACGCACTCCAGCTGCGCAACGGCGGCGAGACCGTCCACGCGCTGCTGCTCCTGCTGTTCGTGCTGCTCCTGGCGATGGCCGGCTGGAAGCTGTACAAGAAGGCGCACTGGCAGGGCGGCATCAGCCTCATGGTGGCCGCGGGCGTCCTGGTCTGGTACCTGGTCACCGACGAGGTCCCGAACGACTTCGTGGGCGCCACCCCGTACGTCGTCACGCTGCTGGTCCTGTCGCTGTCCGCGCAGCGCCTGCGGATGCCCAAGGCGGACGGCATGCGCTACCGGAAGGGCCAGGGCAAGTGACCGCGCGGACCGACGTCGACTGGGAGTCGCTGCGCGAGCGGGCCCGGGACGCCATGTCCCGTGCGTACGCCCCGTACTCCGGCTACCCGGTCGGCGTGGCCGCCCTGGTCGACGACGGCCGTACGGTCACCGGCTGCAACGTCGAGAACGCCTCCTACGGCATCGGCCTGTGCGCCGAGTGCGGTCTGGTCTCGGAGCTGCAGAACACGGGCGGCGGCCGCCTCACCCACTTCACGTGCGTGGACGGCAGGGGCGAGATCCTCGTCCCCTGCGGCCGCTGCCGGCAGCTGCTGTACGAGTTCGGCGGCCCCGACCTGCTCATGGAGACCCCGGCGGGGATCCTGCCGCTGTCGGAGATGCTGCCGCAGGCCTTCGGGCCGGGGCATCTCACCAAGTAATTCCCGGAAGGAAAGCCCTGCATGGCCATGGACGCCATCTCCGTCATCCGCACCAAGCGGGACCGCGGCGAACTCAGCGACGAGCAGATCGACTGGGTCATCGACGCGTACACCCGCGGGGAGGTCGCCGACGAGCAGATGTCCGCGCTCGCGATGGCGATCCTGCTCAACGGCATGAACCGTCGCGAGATCGCCCGCTGGACCGCCGCGATGATCGCCTCCGGCGAGCGCATGGACTTCTCGTCCCTGTCCCGCCCCACGGCCGACAAGCACTCCACGGGCGGCGTCGGCGACAAGATCACGCTCCCGCTGGCGCCCCTGGTGGCGGCCTGCGGCGCGGCCGTCCCCCAGCTCTCGGGCCGGGGCCTCGGCCACACCGGCGGCACGCTCGACAAGCTGGAGTCCATCCCGGGCTGGCGCGCGCTGCTGTCGAACGAGGAGATGCTGAACGTCCTCGACACGACCGGAGCGGTGATCTGCGCGGCGGGCGACGGCCTGGCTCCGGCCGACAAGAAGCTGTACGCCCTGCGTGACGTCACCGGCACGGTCGAGGCCATCCCCCTGATCGCCTCCTCGATCATGTCGAAGAAGATCGCGGAGGGGACGGGCTCGCTGGTCCTGGACGTGAAGGTCGGCACCGGCGCGTTCATGAAGACCATCGAGGACGCGCGGGAACTCGCGTCCACGATGGTGGGCCTGGGCACGGACCACGGCGTGAAGACGGTCGCGCTCCTGACGGACATGAGCACGCCCCTCGGCCTGACGGCGGGCAACGCGCTCGAGGTCCGCGAGTCGGTCGAGGTCCTGGCGGGCGGCGGACCCTCGGACGTGGTGGAGCTGACCCTCGCGCTGGCTCGCGAGATGCTCGACGCGGCGGGCGTCCGCGACGCCGACCCCGCGAAGGCCCTCGCCGACGGCTCGGCGATGGACGTGTGGCGCCGGATGATCGCGGCGCAGGGCGGCGACCCGGACGCGGAGCTGCCGGTGGCCCGCGAGCAGCACGTGATCAAGGCACCGGCCTCGGGCGTCCTGACCCGCCTCGACGCCTACGGCATCGGCGTCGCCGCCTGGCGCCTCGGCGCGGGGCGCGCCCGCAAGGAGGACCCGGTGCAGGCGGGCGCGGGCGTGGAACTGCACGCCAAGCCGGGCGACACGGTGACCGAGGGCCAGCCCCTGCTGACCCTGCACACCGACACCCCAGAACGCTTCGAGTACGCCCTCGAGTCGATCGAGGGTTCCTACGACATCGGGGCGACGGGGACGGACTTCACGGGGTCGCCGGTGGTGCTGGAGCGCATCGCCTGAGCTGGGGTTTCCTCATTCGGGTGAACGGGATCGGTGGACCGCCACCGGTCCCGTTCGGCATGTTCGCTGTCCCCATGGATGAGTACGACGGCGACTACGTCATGGCCGACAACGAGTGGGACGAACTGGTCTGGGTGTGGCAGCGGACGGACGTCCCCAAGGGCTGCCGAGTGGAGATCCTGGCAGGGCTGATCACGGTGACGCCCTACTCGGCGGGGACCCACCACGGCATCGTGGAGCGAATGCAGCGGCGCCTGTATGAAGCGATCCCGGAGGGCTGGGGCATCTACCAGAGGCTGCCCATGGCCGTGCCGTCCCGGCTCGGGCTGTACGTCCCCGACCTTGCCGTCGTCCCCAGGGAGCCGCTACGCGTCGGCGACGGGCTGGTGCGCTTGGACACCGCCGAACTCGTCGTGGAGATCACCTCGGAGACCACCGCACTCCACGACCGGACGACGAAGGCCGTCGGCTACGCCGCCGCCGGTGTCCCGCTCTACCTCCTCGTCGACCGCCTGGCACCGGACGGACCTGCCGTCACGCTCTACGGAGAGCCGAGAGACGGTGCCTACCGCGTCCTTGGAGCCTACGGGCTCGGCGACCTGGTCACCCTTCCCGAGCCGTTCGCCCTCACCCTCGACACCGGATACTTCGCTCACCCCAACAACGCCGCCACCCCCACCAACACCGGCACCGACAACACCGTCGACACCAGGATCGAGTCCCGGGCCAACCGCTCGCCCACGCCGTAGGTGGACGCGTACGTGTAGAGGTTCTGCGCGGCCGGCAGGGCCGAGGTCACCACCACGTCGAGGAGTTGGGCCCCGTGCAGGCCGAAGACCCCGGCCGCCAGCACCCAGGCCGCCGCGGGCTGCCCCACCGACTTCAGGACGACTGAGAGCAGGACGAGCCCGCGGTCCGGGCCCCGGCCGGGCATCGTGCTGCCGCACAGGGAGATGCCGAAGGCGAGGAGGACCGCCGGGACCGACATGCCGCCGATCAGGGTCAGGGGGTCCATGACCGGGGCCGGGACCTTCAGACCGGCCGCCGAGACCGCCACGCCGGCCAGCGAGCCCACCGCGATCGGATTGCGGAGCGGGGTCAAAAGTCTCCGCCACAGCGGGCCCTTCTCCCCGTCGCCCGACGCCAGGTCCAGGACTGTCAGAGCGACCGGGGTCACCCCCACCAGCTGGAAGAGCAGCACCGGCGCCACGAGTGACGCGTCCCCGAGGACGTATACCGCGATCGGGATGCCGAGATTGCCCGAGTTGACGTAGGACGAGCACAGCGCGCCGATCGTCGTACGGCCCAGCCCCCAGCCGCGTACGACACCCACCGCCACGAAGACACCCGCCGCCGCTGCCGTGCTGAGCGCGGTCACCAGCAGACGGCTGGAGAAGATCACCGACAGGTCGGCGCGGGCCAGCGTCGTGAACAGCAGGGCGGGGGAGGCGACATGGAAGGCGAGCTTGGTCAGGACCTCCCGGCCCTGGTCGCCGAGATAGCCCCGCAGACCGATCAGATAGCCGACCCCGATGACCACCGCGATGACCGCGAAGCCGGTCAGCACTCCCTGCACGGAGACTCCTCACGGGTGAGGAGGGCGTGGCGTATCCAGGGAGGTGCTGATGGGTGGCGCATACAGGCAACCCTCGCGGGAAGGCGGCCCGCAGGTCAACGTGATCCTGCCCGCGCGGACAGGACGTCGGCCGATGAGTTACGCCCGCCCGCCCGGTCTACCGATCGTGGACGCCATGACACCCGCTGTACTCGTACTGGCCGGCCCCGTCACCCGGGACGAGGTGCCGGGGCTGAGCGACGAGGTCCGGGCACTGCTGCGGACGACCCGTGCCGGCGTGGTGGTGTGCGATGTCGCCGGGCTCGGGCCGCCGGGGCTCGGCACGGTCGATCTGCTCGCCCGGCTCCAGCTCGCGGCCCGGCGCGCCGGGGGCCGGATCAGGCTCCGCGACCCCGACCCCGGGCTACACGCCCTCCTTGACCTCGTCGGCCTCCGCTTCGAGGTGGAGGGGCAGTCCGAACAGGGGGAACCACCGCTGGGTGTCGAGGAAGAAGTGGAACCCGGTGAGCCGGCCGTCTGAGATCTCCAACACCTGTACCGCCCAGGGGGAGTGACCGCCCTTTTCCGGGTCCGGCTTGTACTGGGCGAACCCCGGCAGGCCGTTGACCTGCACCGGCACCAGACGTGAGCCCTCGCACGCCGAGCCCAGGGTCGTCATGAACCCCGCGATGTCGTCGTGGCCCGTCAGCCACAGGTCGAACGGCGGCATCGTCATGATGGCGTCCTCGTGGAGGAGGGCCGTCAGTGCCGTCATGTCGTACCCCTCGAACGCCTTCACATAGCGGTCCAGGAGCCTCTGCTGCTCCTCGTCCAGCGGGTCGGACACGGCCGCGTCGGCGCCGTGCTCCTCCCGCTCGGCGAGGGTGGCGCGGGCCCGCTGGAGGGCGCTGTTGACCGAGGCGACGGAGGTGTCGAGCAGTTCGGCGACCTCGCTCGCCTTCCACGCCAGCACCTCGCGCAGGATCAGCACCGCGCGCTGCTTGGGCGGCAGTTGCTGCAGGGCGGCCATGAAGGCGAGCCGCACGGTCTCCTTGGCGACCGCCGCCTCCGCCGGGTCCTCGACCGTCGGCAGGATGCGGTTGTCCGGCATCGGCTCCAGCCAGGTGTGGTCGGGGCGGGGGGAGAGCGCCGCCTGGGCGAGGGGGGTCGACTCCGAGAGGTCCATGGGACGGGCGCGCTTGTTGCCCGCGGTCAGCATGTCCAGGCAGACGTTCGTCGCGATGCGGTACAGCCATGAGCGGAGGCTGGAACGGCCCTCGAACTTGTCGTAGCTCCGCCAGGCCCGCACCATCGTGTCCTGCACCGCGTCCTCGGCCTCGAAGGAGGAGCCGAGCATGCGGTAGCAGTACCCCGTCAGCTCCGTGCGGTGTTTCTCGAGCCTGACGTCGAGGTCTGTCGTCATCGCCGTACTGTCCGTCATCGTCCACCCACCCCTGTGGCCGTGCTGTGTCGCGCCTTTGCGCCCACTACTCGGAAACTACCGCAGGGGTCTGACAATGGCGTGCCGAGTGGGTGAACGTGCAGGTCAGAGGGTTCTCGCCCCCGCCGCCCCTACCCGTCCCGTCCCCAGGGGCTGCCGCCCCTTCGACCCCGCTCCCAGGGGGCTCCGCCCCCTGGACCCCCGCTCCTCAAACGCCGGAGGGGCTGGATTCCACCGGAGGGGCTGAATTCCAAGCGCCGGTCCAGGCAATCCCAGCCCGTCCGGCGTTTGAGGACGAGGCCCTTCGGGCCGATGGGGGTCTGGGGGCGCAGCCCCCAGTCGGGGTCGAAGGGGCAGCGCCCCTGGAGGACGGGACGGGTAGGGGCGGCGGGGGCGGAAAAACATCCCCTGACCGGCCGACCCCGGTCAGGGGAAGCACAACCGCGGCTCAGGCCGTCGCGACCCGCTGCTCAGCCCTCGCCGCACACGTTCCGAGGACGGTGATCGTGACAACACCGAGCACCGCCAGCAGTCCCACCCCGACCGTCCCCGTCCAGCCGCCCGCGTGGAAGGCGAGCGCACCCACCGTGCTGCCCGCGCTGGAGCCGATGTAATAGGCGGACTGGTACAGCGCCGAGGCCTGGGCGCGGCCCTCCGTCGCCGTCTTGCTCACCGCCGAGGACGCCACCGCGTGTCCCGCGAAGAAGCCTCCGGTGATCAGGACCAGGCCCAGCAGGACCAGCCACAGAGAGCCGGCCAGAGAGAGGACCAGGCCCGTCGCCGTCGTACCGCCCGCCGCGTACAGCGCGCCCCGGCGGCCCAGCCGGCCGACCAGCCGGCCCGCCGTGGACGCGGACACCGTGCCCACCAGGTAGACCAGGAAGATCGAGCCGACGATGCCCTGGGGGAGCGAGAAGGGCGCCTCGGTCAGCCGGTAGCCGATCACCGTGTACACGCCGCCGAAGACGGTCATGAACAGCGCGCCGATGGCGTAGAGGCGGCGCAGCAGCGGGTTGCCCAGGTGTTCGCGGACCGTGCCGAGCAGCACGCGCGGCCGCAGCGAGCCCGCCACGAAGTGCTTCGGCGCCGGCAGCAGGAGGCGGAACGCCACCGCGCAGGCCACCGCGATCGCGCCGATGACCCCCACGGCCACCCGCCAGCCCCACTCCTGCGCGACCCAGCCGGTGATGACGCGGCCGCTCATCCCGCCGACACTGTTGCCGGCGACGAACAGGCCGATCGCCGTGACCAGCGCCTTCGGACGCACCTCCTCGGCGAGATACGCCGTCGCTGAGGCCGGCAGCCCCGCCAGGGCCGCACCCTGCACCGCCCGCAGCACGACCAGCGCGGTCAGCGAGGGCGCGAAGGGGACCAGGAGACCGACCGTCACCGCGACCGCCAGCGACGCCGTCATGACCGTACGGCGTCCGAAGCGCTCCGACAGGGCGCTCATCGGCAGCACGAACAGCGCCAGACCGCCGGTCGCCGCCGCCACCGTCCAGCTCGCCTCGCTCGCCGCCACCCCGAAGTCGCCCGAGATCAGCGGGAGAAGGGCTTGCGTGGAGTACAGCAGCGCGAAGGTCGCGACACCGGCGAGGAAGAGGGCGAAGCTCATCCGGCGGTAGCCGGGGCCACCCGGGGACAGACGGGAATCGACGGCGGCGGAGGCGGAGGTGGCAGAGGCGGGAGATACGGCGCCCACGCGGGTGAGCGCCTCGGTACTGGCAGGCATGCCTCGAAGTTACGTACGACTCCGCTCATCCGTCCAATGCATGGATTCGCCATAATCGTTCCCATGGAGCATCAGCAGAGGTCACAGGCGCGCCTGTCACCATCCAGTGACACAGAAGACATGGTGATGTTGCTGGCCCCGCGGCTCGCCTACTTCGCCGGCGTGGCCCGCACCGAGCACGTCACCCGCGCCGCGCAGGAGATGGACGTCCCCCAGTCGACGCTCTCCCGGGCCATGGTCCGCCTCGAGCAGGACCTCGGCGTCGACCTGTTCGCCCGCATCGGCCGTACGGTCTCCCTCACCCCCGCGGGCCGCACTTTCCTGGCCTCCGCCGAACGCGCCCTCGCCGAGATCCAGCGCGCCGCGGACGAGGTCCGCGCGGACGCCGACCCGGCCACCGGCAAGGTCGCCTTCGGCTTCCTGCACACCATGGGCTCGGAAACGGTCCCCGGCCTGATCCGGGCCTTCCGCGCCGACCATCCCCGCGTCCGCTTCAGCCTGGTCCAGAACTACGGCGAGGCGATGATCGAACGCCTGCGGGCGGGGGAGCTGGACCTGTGTCTGACCTCCCCGGTCCCGGACGCCCCCGACCTCGTGGCCCGCCGCCTCGACGAACAGAAGCTGCGGCTCGTGGTCCCCGCCGATCACCCCCTCGCGGCCCGCAGGCGCGTGCGTCTCGCCGAGGCCGCCGAGGAGTCCTTCGTCACCCTGGAGCCGGGCTACGGCCTGCGCCGTATCACGGACGACCTCTGCCAGGAGGCCGGCTTCAAGCCGAGGATCGCCTTCGAGGGCGAGGAGGCGGAGACGCTGAGGGGGCTGGTGGCGGCGGGTCTGGGCGTCGCCCTTCTGCCCCCGCCGGCCTTCCCCCGCCCAGGAGTCGCGGAACTGACCGTCACGGCCCCCCGAGCGGCCCGCGAGATCGGCGTCGCCTGGCTGGACGGCCACCCGGACACGCCCCCGGTGGCCGCCTTCAAGAAGTTCCTGCTGTCGAGAAGGGGGAACCTGCTGCCCTGAGCTTCTGCTGCCCTGACCTACCGGTGCCCTGACCCACTGCCGCCCTGACCTACCGTCTGCGCCCGAACCCGGAGGCGAGCGGCATCCGCAGTCCCAGCGGCGGAGGCGCGGCCAGCGCGTCCTGCACCGGCCGGGACAGCGCCCGCCCGAACAGCGCTCCCATGACGAAGTCCTCGGTCAGTGCCTGTACTTCGGCCCGGTACTGGTGCAGACCGTGTCCGTCGGAGTGCACCTCGAACCGGCACACCTCCCGGTTCGCCTTCTTCGCCCGGGACGCGAGCCGGAACGACAACTCCGGGTCCGTCTGCTCGTCGTTCGTGCCGTGCACGATCAGCACCCGCCGGCCCACGAGCTGCTTCACCGGTTCGGGGGTCGCCGCCACGTCCTCCTCGGGCAGCCAAGGAGCCACCGCCACCACGGAGTTGACGGCCTCGTGCCCACCCGCGCGCAGTGCGGCCCGCGCGCCCATGTCGATGCCGACCAGGGACACGGGGACGTCGCCGTATCGCCGTACGATCTCGTCGGCGGCCCAGGTCGCGTCGTGCGCGAGATGCGCCTCGCTGCCGTTCCAGCCGCGATAGCGGTAGTGCACCAGGTGTGCCGCCAGCCCGTCCGCCTGTCCCGACCGGGCGAGCCGTCGTCCCAACGCCCGTACGGCGGAGGGGAGTCGCATCGAGGAGGGCCTGCGCAGAGAGGTCTCGTCGCCGCCCGGGAGGAGCAGCACCACCCCGCTCACCGCCGCCGGCTCCGGGCCGAGTGTCCTGCCCAGTCGGGCGCTGCGAACCGGCGTCGCTTGCTGTGCCATGACAGAACAGTGTCAGAAGCGCGGGTGGACGACACGGGGCCGGGCGGTCACCGTTACGTATCGGCGGATTCGTACAACGAGCCGTCTACGCGCGTAGGCGTTAGAGTGCCAGGATGACGAGCAAGACTGACCGGATGGGGAACCCCCCGAGCTCGGACCAGATCCGCCGGGCACCCAAGGTTCTGCTGCACGATCACCTCGACGGCGGGCTGCGCCCCGGCACGATCGTCGACCTCGCCCGGGACACCGGGTACACCGGGCTTCCCGAGACCGACGCGGACCGGCTGGGCGTCTGGTTCCGCGAAGCCGCCGACTCCGGTTCGCTGGAACGGTACTTGGAGACCTTCTCGCACACCGTGGGCGTCATGCAGACCCGTGACGCGCTGGTGCGGGTGGCCGCCGAGTGCGCCGAGGACCTCGCCGAGGACGGCGTCGTCTACGCCGAGGTGCGGTACGCCCCCGAGCAGCACCTGGAGAAGGGCCTGACCCTCGAAGAGGTCGTCGAGGCCGTCAACGAGGGCTTCCGGGAAGGGGAGCGCAGGGCCAGGGCGAACGGCCACCGCATCCGCGTCGGCGCCCTGCTCACCGCGATGCGGCACGCGGCCCGTGCCCTGGAGATCGCCGAACTCGCCAACCGTTACCGGGACCTGGGTGTCGTCGGCTTCGACATCGCGGGCGCGGAGGCCGGTTACCCGCCCACCCGCCACCTCGACGCCTTCGAGTACCTGAAGCGCGAGAACAACCACTTCACCATCCACGCCGGTGAGGCGTTCGGCCTGCCGTCCATCTGGCAGGCCCTGCAGTGGTGCGGCGCCGACCGGCTCGGGCACGGTGTGCGCATCATCGACGACATCCAGGTCCACGAGGACGGCACGGTCAAGCTCGGGCGGCTCGCCTCCTACGTCCGGGACAAGCGGATCCCGCTGGAGCTGTGCCCCAGCTCCAATCTGCAGACCGGGGCGGCCTCGTCGTACGCCGAGCACCCGATCGGACTCCTGCGGCGCCTGCACTTCCGGGCCACCGTGAACACCGACAACCGGCTGATGTCCGGCACCAGCATGAGCCGGGAATTCGAGCATCTCGTCGACGCGTTCGGCTATACGCTCGACGATCTCCAGTGGTTCTCCGTCAATGCGATGAAATCAGCGTTCATTCCTTTCGATGAAAGACTCGCGATGATCAATGACGTCATCAAGCCCGGATATGCCGAGCTGAAGTCCGAATGGCTGTTCCAGCAGACCGCTTCCACCAGCGGTTCTGTGGCCGAGGAGAGCTGACCGCGAACGTTCTCGGGTGCGAAGTGTGGGCGGGTGTTCACCATCCGTCCGCATTTCGATGTTTGCGGCGGGCGGGTCCGCGTGTTTACGGTCGTGAACCGCTGACAGCCCCGTAAAACCATTTTCGAGGACGCATTTTATGAAGCAGTCTGCTGCCAAGACCCTCGGTGTCGCCGCCCTCGGTGCCGCCTTCGCCGCCACCGGCGCGGGTGCCGCGAACGCCGCTCCGGCGGTCCCGGACGCCACTCAGGCGCTCGGCCCCGTCTCCAAGGGGCTCCCCACCGAGAACGTCACCAAGGCGCTGCCGGGTGGCGACGAGGCGCTGACGCAGGCCCAGCCCGCGCTCGCCGCGGGCCTCGCGACCGCGCAGCCCGCCATCGCGAAGGTACTCGCCGAAGGTCCGGCCGCGCCCGTTTCCGGTCTCCTCGGCGGCCTGCCGGTCGGCAAGCTCCTGCCGGCCGGCGGCAGCAGCCTGGACGGCCTGCCGATCGGCGGCTGAGGTCCGGCACCCCTCGCACACGCCGGTGGGGCGCACCCCGTGGTCTCGGGGTGCGCCCCACCGGCGTACGTGCGGAGGGGGTTCTACCAGGCGGCCTGCGCCTTCTCCTCCGAGGGGAACAGGATCCACAGCGCGATGTAGAGCAGGAACTGCGGGCCCGGCAGCAGACAGGACACCAGGAAGATCACGCGCATCGTGGTCGCGGAGGTGCCGAAGCGCCGTGCCAGCGCGGCACACACTCCGCCGATCATGCGGCCGTTGGTGGGGCGGGCGAGGCGGGACATTGCGGCTCCTTCGTGAGCGTCGGTGGTCGGGTCCGGGTGACCCTCTCCAACTGTCCTCAACGCTACGGAGACGAACGGCACAAAGCGTCGCTCTACGGTGCGATCCCGACCCTGGGAATCGTCGGGGTCCGACCCTGAGCCGGCTCCTCCTGGCGGACGGCGATGCGCCGGCGGCGCTCGGTCCCTCGGCGGAACCAGTGGCGTGCCGCCGGCACGACCGCGACATGCGCGAGGGCCACGCCGGCGGTGTTCAGGAGCAGCGAGTCGATGTCCACGACCTGGCCCGGGACGCCGGTCTGGAGGAGCGCGATGCCCAGGGAGATCAGGGCGCCCGCGGCGGACGTACGGATCAGGGAGCCGAGCGGAGAGGCCCACAGCCTGCCGTGCGCCATCGGGAGCAGGAAGCCGAGCGGGGCGAGCAGGACCAGTCCCTCGCCGATCCGGTGGGCCGCCTCCTGCCAGCCGAGAGCGAGGTCGGCGCGGATGCCGGCCAGGGGGTGGAGGTTGGCCGGGACGACCCAGGGCACGTCCAGCGGCCGCAGCGTGAACCAGGCGACGAACGCGAGGTGTGCGACCAGGAGGGCACCTCCTGCCACACGGACGCGAAGGGCGGCACTGCCGCCGACGAAGCCTTGACGCTGCACGACCCCCTAGACGCCCCGCTCGCCACGATCGGTTCCGGAACACCCCGAGGTACCTGGGTGAGGTCTGCGCCACACGTGGTCGTCAGACCCCCGTCAGCCGCCCGTCACCTCGCTCGAGGCGGGCTGCCGGCTGCCCGGCCGGGAGCGGACCTCGTCCGTGCAGTCGTAGCGGCGCGGAGGAGTGGTCGTGGGGCCGCCCAGGATGACGGCGCCGTCGCCCTCGGCCGCGGCCGAGTCGGAGAACGTGCACACCACCTGGGCGAGGGCGTAGGCGGAGAGCTCGGCGGGCGGGGTGCTCAGCCGGAGCGTGTCCTCGGGGTCCTTGGCGCGCGGCCCGCTGACGGTCATGCCGCCGCGCACATACGTCTGGTACCCGGCCTCTCGCTCGGCCGCCGACGGTGTCTCGGCGAGCTGGTCGAGGAGCCCCTGGGCGACCAGCACCCGCCGTGCGGAGTCCGCGGTCCCGTCCGGGACCCTGAGGCTCCGGTCCACGGCCACCAGTGACGACCCGCACAGCAGGAACACCTGAACGGCCAGCCCCCGCGAGGCCTGCGTCGCCGTGTCCGGCTCGGACAGCGAACACCGCACCCGCGAGGGCGCGGGACCGAAGTCGGTGGGCACCTCGGTGGAGCGGATCCCGCACCCGGCGACCAGCAGCCCGAGCAGAGGCAGTGCCAGCAGCCGGCGTACGGTCAGCCCGGCGCGCGCCGGTACGGCCCGCTCCCGGTGTCGCCTCTCGGAGCTCATCAGGCGTCCCCCTTCTTCGACGCGCAGTCGTCCTTCTTGGCCTCCAGGGGCTCCTCGGTCAGCGCCGAGACGTCCCGGGGAAGCCGCAGGGTGAAGACGGCGCCCCCGTCGGGGGAGTTCGCCGCGGTGATCTCGCCGCCGTGGATGTGGGCGTTCTCCCGGGCGATGGACAGGCCGAGGCCGCTGCCCTCGGAGCGAGGGCGGGAGGCGCTGGCCTTGTAGAAGCGGTCGAAGACGTGCGGCAGGACGTCCTCGGGGATGCCGGGGCCGTGGTCGCGGACCCCGATGACCACCTCGTCGTCCGCCGCGCGCACCGCCACCCGGACCGGGGAGCCGCCGTGCTTGAGGGCGTTGCCGATCAGGTTGGCCAGGATCACGTCGAGGCGGCGCGGGTCGAGGCGGGCGTGGATGCCGCGCTCGGCGTCCAGCTCCACCGCGTCCAGCCACGCGCGCGCGTCGATGCACGCGGTGATCTGGTCGGCCACGTCGACGTCGTCGAGGACCAGCCGGGCCGTACCCGCGTCGAAGCGGGTGACCTCCATGAGGTTCTCGACCAGGTCGTTGAGTCTGCGTGTCTCGCTGACCACCAGCCGCACGGCCGGCTCGATCATCGGGTCCACCGAGCCGGTCCCCGCCTCCAGCTCCTCCTCCAGGATCTCCGTGACGGCGGTGATCGCGGTGAGCGGCGTACGCAGTTCATGGCTCATGTCCGCCACGAAGCGCCGCGAGGCGTCGTCGCGGGCGGCCATGTCGTCGACCCGTTTCTCCAGCGCCTCGGCCGCGTGGTTGAACGTCCTCGAGAGATCGGCGAGTTCGTCGGTGCCCGACACGCTGAGCCGGGTGTCCAGCTTGCCCTCGCCGAGCCGGCGCGCGGCTACCCCGAGCCGGTGCACCGGCTTCAGTACGGTCGTCGCGGCGGCCTGCGCGAGCAGCGCGGAGCCGATCAGGGCCAGCCCGGTGGCGATACCCAGCGACCAGGCGAGGGAGTTGAGGTCCTTGGCCTCCGGCTCGAGGGACTTGAGCATGTAACCGGTCGGGCCGCCGCCGATCACCCTCGTGCCGGCGACCAGATACGGGGTGTCGTGGTCGACGGTCCGCTGCCAGTACAGGTGATAGGGGTACTTGTTGGCGGAGTCGACCTTCTGCTTCTCGTTCACCGCCTCGCGCAGCGACACGGGCACGTCCTCAAGCGTGAAGCCGTCCAGGGCGCCCGAATTGCCGTACACCGTCCTGCCGCCCGCGTCGTCGGCGACGAGCAGCACGCTGAAGCGCTGGCTGCTGCCCGCCATCTGCGCCGCCGCCTGCTGGAGTTCGTCCTGCGTGGGGTCCTCCGGCAGCGCGCCCGCGCGGTTCTGCATCTCCTGCTGGAAGTCCCGCAGCACCGCGTCCTGGGCGCGGGTGAGCACCGCCTCGCGGTTGAGCCAGTAGGCGATCCCGGACGCGGACACGGCGGCGGTCAGCGCCACCAGGCCGAAGACGACCACGAGACGCAGCCGCAGACTGGTGAAACGCAGCCTGGACCACACACCCTTGCGAGCCGCGAACCAGCCGCGGAACCCCCCTTGCGCTTCGGTCACTGAGGCGTGTCCAGCCGGTAACCCACGCCCCGCACGGTACGGATCAGTGTCGGGGACGACGGCACGTCCTCGACCTTGGCGCGCAGCCGCTGCACACAGGCGTCCACCAGGCGCGAGTCACCGAGGTAGTCGTGCTCCCAGACCAGCCGCAGCAACTGCTGCCGGGACAGGGCCTGGCCGGGCCGCCGGCTCAGCTCCAGGAGCAGCCTGAGCTCGGTGGGCGTGAGCTGGAGGTCCTCGCCGTTCTTCGTCACGGTCATGGCCGCGCGGTCGATGACCAGGGAGCCGAAGCTCGCCGCGTCGGTCGACTCGCGTTCCCCGCGGCGCAGCACGGCCCGGATCCGGGCGTCCAGCACCCGCCCCTGGATCGGCTTGACGACATAGTCGTCGGCACCGGACTCCAGTCCGACGACGATGTCGATGTCGTCGTTGCGCGCGGTCAGCAGAATGATCGGCAGCTGGTCCGTGCGCCGGATGCGCCGGCACACCTCGAACCCGTCGATGCCGGGCAGCATGACATCCAGCACGATCAGGTCCGGCCGCTGCTCACGCAGCAGCTTCAGGCCGTCCTCGCCGGTGGCAGCGGTGGCAACCCGGTGGCCCTGGCGCGTGAGGCTCAGCTCCAGGGCCGTACGGATGGCGTCGTCGTCCTCGATCAGCAACAGGGAAGGCACGGGCTCATTCTGGCCCATGGAGGGGGTGCGGTACGACCTGTGGGGACAGGCAGTCCATACGGCACCCGTCCGTGGGTCCGCTGTGCAATTCCTGAGACGGGCCCCTGTGACAGGTCTGTGACAGTCGGCGGACACGGCCATGAAGGTGCGTTGGCAGAGTTCTCGGCACGGGCAAGGCAGCACCGCCCGGCAGACCGAACACCGGAAGTCCACGACGGGGGGCGCGAGATGAGCACGCTGCACAGCAACATCACCAGCGCAGTGGTCACGCGCCTGCACGACGTGAACGGGGGCCGGGGTTCGAAGGAGTCCGGTGCCGTGAGCGGGCGGGGGTGCGCTCGCGGCACCGGGCGTCAGCACACCGCGTACATGTCGGTGGTTGACACCTTCACGGGGGAATCGCACGGGGGATCGTCGTACAGGGAGGACACGGGGGAGCGTCGTTCGCTGTCGGAGGCGGAGTTCACCGCCTATGTCCAGGAGCGCCGCGCCTCCCTGTACGCCACCGCGTACCACCTGACCGGTGACCGTTTCGAGGCCGAGGACCTGCTGCAGAGCGCGCTGTTCTCGACGTACAAGGCATGGGACCGGATCAGCGACAAGGCCGCGGTCGGGGGCTACCTCCGCCGCACCATGACGAACCTGCACATCAGCGCGTGGCGCCGCCGCAAGCTGAACGAATACCCGACCGAGGAACTGCCGGAGACGCCCGGCGACACGGACGCGATGCGCGGCACGGAACTGCGCGCGGTCCTGTGGCAGGCGCTGGCCCGGCTGCCCGAACTCCAGCGGACGATGCTGGTCCTGCGTTACTACGAGGGTCGCACCGACCCGGAGATCGCGGAGATCCTCGACATCAGTGTCGGCACGGTGAAGTCCAGCATCTGGCGGTCGCTCCGCCGGCTGCGCGAGGACGAGGTCCTCAGCTTCGGCCGTGACGAGGAGAACGCCTTCGGGGAGCTCGTCGCCTGAGGGTTGGGGGAGGAACGGGGGACCCAGGGGTACCGGCTGGGGGGCCGGTACCCGGGGGGGATCAACGGGGGTCACGGGGGACCCACGGGGACAGCGGGGAAGCACCGAGAAGCGGGACCGGAGGGCCGGGGGGTCCGTCCGGTCCCGCTTTGCTGTGTGCTCAGCGGTGGACGGCCGCTCAGGCGGCCGGAGTCGCCGCAGGCCGGTGCCCCGCCGCCGCGGCGGTCAGGCGGGTCAGGGCCTCGTCCTTGTCGCAGGGGTGGGCGCCGAGGGCGGTCTGGCGGGCGACGATCGAGCGCTCCTGGCGCATCAGCCGCCAGCCACGGCGCAGCAGGAACGGCACCGACTTGCGGCCCTCGCGCAGATCCCGCAGGAACCGGCGGCGGAACGTGCGCACCGGACCCCGGCTCAGGCACAGCGCGTCGGCCAGCACGCCGAGCTCCCGGCAGCGGGTGACGATCTCGGCGGCGAAGATGCCCTCCGCGATGAACAGCGGGGTCCGGCCCATGTCGACCGCCTCCTCGCCGGTGCGGGCGCTCAGCGAGATGTCGTAGACCGGGATCTTCGTACGGCCCGTGCGGCACAGTTCGACGATCGCCGTCACCGCGGTGTCCGCGTCCCAGGACCCGGGGTGGTCCCAGTCGATGTCGGAACTCCCCGCCACCAGCGGCAGCGTCGGATCGTCGCCCTCCTTGTAGAAGTCGTCGAGCCGGAGAACCGGAAGACCGGACCGGGCCGAGAGGAGGGACTTGCCGGAGCCGGAGGGGCCGCAGAGCAGCACGACTCGCGTCGGTATGGGCGGTTGGGAACTCACGGGACACCAGTGTGGGGCATTCACCTGCTGTTCATCGACCCCGCGGGTTGGCTTTGAAGCGTGCGTCACACCTCAACTACCCTTCGTGTCGACACGATTACCCAGTGCACGGAAAAGGTGGCAGAAAAACATGGCACGACACGCGAACCCGACAGCCCGGCGCACGCTCACCGCCCTCGCCACCGCGGGTGTCGCACTCGGCGCGGGCGCCGGGGTGGCCGCCGCGGACACCGCGCCGGTCGTCGGCATGGTGGGCGCCCGGCCGACCTCGCTGGGCACCATCGACCCGCAGGCAGGGGTGCAGTCGCTCGCCGGCTCGGTCGGCTATGTCACCGGCCCGGTCGCCGGTCTCAAGCCGAACCCGCTGGCGGGGACGGGGGTTGACCCGCTGGACAACGGGGTGGCGCTCGGCGACTCCCAGCCGATCGCTTCGCGGGCGCTGCTGGCGCCCGTCGCGCAGGCGGAGTCGATCGGGAGCGTGCCGGTGGTGGGTCAGGTGGTGGGGTTGCCGAACAACTGACCCCCGGTACGACGGCAGAGCCGCGTCTCCCCCGGACGGTGGGGAGGCGCGGCTCTGCGGTGTCGCGGGCCGTTGTCAGTACGACGAGCCCGACGCTCCCAGCGAACCCGTCGGGTGCCAGACCGTCTTCGTCTCCAGGAAGGCCGTCAGGCGGTCGATGCCCGGCGTTGCCGTCCAGTTGTCCACAGGCTGTGGACGCAGGACGCGCTTCAGGTTGTCCGCGGCCGCGATCTCCAGCTCCTTCGCGAGGACCACGTCCGCGCCTGCCAGGTCGATCGCGTTGACGTCCTGGTGGGACGCCAGGGGGGTCGCGATCTCCGCCGTACGGCCCGAGAGGACGTTGACCACGCCTCCGGGGACGTCGGAGGTGGCCAGGACCTCGCCCAGGGACAGCGCCGGGAGCGGGGACCTCTCGCTCGCCACCACGATCGCCGTGTTGCCCGTGGCGATGACCGGGGCGAGCACCGAGACCAGGCCCAGGAACGACGAGTCCTGCGGGGCCAGGACGGCCACCACGCCCGTCGGCTCGGGGGAGGACAGGTTGAAGTACGGGCCCGCCACCGGGTTGCCGCCGCCCACCACCTGGGCGATCTTGTCGGTCCAGCCCGCGTACCAGACCCAGCGGTCGATCGTCGCCTCGACCTGCTCGGCCGCCCTGGACTTGGACAGGCCCTCGGCGTCGGCCACCTCGTGGACGAACTGCGCCTTGCGGCCCTCCAGCATCTCCGCGACACGGTAGAGGACCTGGCCGCGGTTGTACGCCGTCGCGCCGGACCAGCCGCCGAACGCCTTGCGCGCGGCGACGACCGCGTCACGGGCGTCCTTGCGGCTCGCCTGCGGCGCGTTCGCCAGCCACTTGCCCTTGGAGTCGGTCACTTCGTACACCCGGCCGCTTTCGGAGCGGGGGAACTTGCCCCCGACGTACAGCTTGTAGGTCTTGAGGACGGACAAACGGTCAGACATCGAGGTACGCCTCCAGGCCGTGGCGACCGCCCTCGCGGCCGAAGCCCGACTCCTTGTAGCCGCCGAACGGCGACGTCGGGTCGAACTTGTTGAACGTGTTGGACCAGACGACCCCCGCGCGGAGCTTGTTCGCGACCGCGAGGATGCGCGAGCCCTTCTCCGTCCAGATGCCCGCCGAGAGGCCGTACTGGGTGTTGTTGGCCTTGGCGACGGCCTCGTCCGGGGTGCGGAAGGTGAGGACCGACAGCACCGGGCCGAAGATCTCGTCGCGGGCGATGGTGTGCGCCTGGGTGACGTTCGTGAAGAGCGTCGGGGCGAACCAGTAGCCGGACGAGGGGAGTTCACACTCCGGGGACCAGGGCTCGGCGCCCTCGGCCGCGCCCTTCTCGACGAGCGAGGTGATCCGCGAGAGCTGCTCGGCGGAGTTGATCGCGCCGATGTCGGTGTTCTTGTCGAGCGGGTCGCCGAGGCGGAGGGTCGACAGGCGGCGCTTGAGGGAGTCAAGCAGCTCGTCCTGGATCGACTCCTGGACGAGGAGACGGGAGCCCGCGCAGCAGACCTGGCCCTGGTTGAAGAAGATGCCGTTGACGATCCCCTCCACCGCCTGGTCGATCGGGGCGTCGTCGAAGACGATGTTGGCGCCCTTGCCGCCCAGTTCGAGCGTGACCTTCTTGCGGGTGCCGGCGACGGTCCGCGCGAT
Source organism: Streptomyces sp. NPDC050759 (assembly GCF_044456945.1). NCBI lineage: Bacteria > Bacillati > Actinomycetota > Actinomycetes > Kitasatosporales > Streptomycetaceae > Streptomyces > Streptomyces sp. NPDC050759. The sequence continues at coordinate 214,373 of NZ_JBITGI010000017.1, forward strand.
CTCCTTGCCCACGGCGGTGGAGCCGGTGAAGGCCACCTTGTTGACGTCCGGGTGCGCGACGAGCGCGGCGCCCGTGTCGCCGTAGCCCGGAAGGATGTTGACGACACCCCGGGGCAGGCCCGCCTGGCGGCAGATGTCCGCGAAGAACAGGGCGGAGAGCGGGGTCGTCTCAGCGGGCTTGAGGACGACCGTGTTGCCGGTCGCCAGCGCCGGGGCGATCTTCCACGCCAGCATCAGCAGCGGGAAGTTCCAGGGGATGACCTGGCCGGCGACGCCGAGGGGCTGGGGGTTCGCTCCGAAGCCGGCGTGGTCGAGCTTGTCGGCCCAGCCCGCGTAATAGAAGAAGTGCGCGGCGACCAGGGGGAGGTCGGCGTCGCGGGTCTCCTTGATGGGCTTGCCGTTGTCCAGGGTCTCCAGAACGGCGAGCTCGCGGCTGCGCTCCTGGATGATCCGGGCGATGCGGAACAGGTACTTGGCGCGCTCGGAGCCGGGCAGCGCCGACCACTTCTCGAAGGCCTTGCGGGCGGCCTTCACCGCGCGGTCCACGTCCTCGGAACCGGCCTGGGCGACCTCGGAGAGGACCTCCTCGGTGGACGGCGAGACGGTCTTGAAGACCTTGCCGTCGGCTGCCTCCACGAACTCGCCGTCGATGAACAGGCCGTAGGAGGGGGCGATGTCGACGACCGAGCGGGACTCGGGTGCCGGTGCGTACTCGAATGCGGATGCAGATGCGGATGCAGGTGCCATGGTGATCAGTCCACCGTCACGTAGTCGGGGCCGGAGTAGCGGCCGGTGGCCAGCTTCTGACGCTGCATCAGCAGGTCGTTCAGGAGCGAGGACGCGCCGAAGCGGAACCAGTGGTTGTCCAGCCAGTCCTCGCCCGCGGTCTCGTTGACCAGTACGAGAAACTTGATGGCGTCCTTGGACGTCCTGATGCCGCCGGCCGGCTTCACGCCCACCTGGACGCCGGTCTGCGCACGGAAGTCACGCACCGCCTCCAGCATCAGCAGGGTGTTCGCCGGGGTCGCGTTCACCGCGACCTTGCCCGTGGACGTCTTGATGAAGTCCGCGCCGGCCAGCATGCCGAGCCAGCTCGCGCGGCGGATGTTGTCGTACGTCGACAGCTCGCCGGTCTCGAAGATGACCTTGAGCCGGGCGGCCGTGCCGCAGACCTCGCGCACGGCGACGATCTCGTCGTACACCTTCAGGTACCTGCCGGAGAGGAACGCCCCGCGGTCGATGACCATGTCGACCTCGTCGGCGCCCGCGGCCACGGCGTCGCGCACGTCGGCCAGCTTCACGTCGAGGGCGGCGCGGCCGGCCGGGAACGCGGTGGCCACGGAGGCGACCTTCACGCCGGAACCGGCCACGGCTTCCTTCGCCACGGGCACCATGTCGGGATAGACGCAGACCGCGGCCGTGGCCGGGGTCGTCCGGTCGGTCGGGTCGGGGCGGACCGCCTTGGCGCCGAGCGCCCGGACCTTGCCCGGGGTGTCCGCGCCTTCCAGCGTCGTCAGGTCGACCATCGAGATGGCGAGGTCGATGGCGTACGCCTTGGCGGTCGTCTTGATGGAACGGGTACCGAGCGAGGCGGCACGCGCCTCCAGGCCGACCGCGTCCACGCCGGGCAGCCCGTGAAGGAACCGGCGCAGCGTGCTGTCGGACGCGGTCACGTCCGTGAGCGGGTGTGCGGCTGATGCAGTGGTGGGCATGGTCACCAGACGAGCATATCTACGCGCGTAGCGGCTGTACACCCCGGAGAGCTGGTTCTGATGGCACCCGCACACCGACACCGACCCGGGCGGCGCTTAGGATCGGCCTCATGACGACCGCACCCCCCGAGTCCAGGGACCGCATCTACCGCTCACCCATGGCACTGATCGGCGGCTCCCTCCTCCTCGTCATCATCGGCTGGCTCGGCATCGACGCCGTCGTCTCCGGCACCGGACGCACCCCCTGGCTGGCCCTCGCCACCCTGATCCTCGTCGTCCCGCTGGTGGTCGCCTTCACGCTGCGCCCGGCCGTCTTCGCGAACCACGACCGGCTGCGGATCCGCAACCCCTTCCGCTTGATCGTCGTGCCGTGGGGCGAGGTCGAGACGCTCCGCTCCGGCTACTCGAACGAGGTGTTCGTCACGTCCGGCGCGAAGTACCAGCTGTGGGCGATCCCGGTCTCCCTGCGCGGTCGCAAGAAGGCGGCACGGCAGACGGCCCAGCAGAGTGCCCGGCAGTCGTCGGGACGCGGCGCCGGCAGGGGCCTCGGCCTGTTCGGCGGCGGAATGCAGCCGGACGGCTTCGGCGGTCGTACGCCCGTCCCGGAGGGGCCCACCCGGGCCGAGACCGACAAGATCATCGACGAACTGCGCGAGATGCAGGAGGCCCGGGGGAAGGCGCAGACCTCCCAGGGCGAGGTGACCGTGCGGTGGGCGTACGAGATCGTGGGGCCGGCGGTGGCCGGGGCGGTGCTTCTGGCGATCCTGGTGGCGGTGGGGTGACGGGTTTCGGGGTCAGCCCCGCGCCCCTGAGCGCTGCTACGGGAGGTCTGTCCATCGGCCCGGGTCAGGTGCGGGCGAGCGGGAGCGGGAACGGGAGCAGGAGCAAGAACGGGTGAGGGGCGGCCCGGACGGGGGCCGCCCCTCGGCTTTGGTGCCGGTTCGCTCCGTCGGCTTTGGTGCCGGTTCGCTCCGACAGGTTCAGATGCCCGCCGCTGCCGACAGGTCCTGCTCGATGGTGGTCAGGAGGGCGGTCGCTTTGGTACGGGCCGTCGGGAGGTCGGCGTGGGTGGCTACCGGGACGACCACTTCCAGGTAGCACTTCAGCTTCGGCTCGGTGCCGCTCGGGCGGACGACGACCCGGGCGCCGGTGAGGGTGTAGCGCAGGCCGTCGGTGGGCGGGAGCCTGTCCGTGCCCTGCGTCAGGTCCTCGGCCCTCGTGATGGGCAGCCCCGCGAGCTCGGTCGGCGGGTGCTCGCGCAGCCGCTCCATCGCCCGGGCGATGACCGACAGATCCTCCACGCGGACCGCGAGCTGGTCCGTGGCGTGCAGACCGTGTTCCACGGCGAGGTCGTCGAGGAGGTCGAGGAGCGTGCGGTTCTGTTCCTTCAGCTCGGAGGCGAGCTCCGTGATGAGGAGGGCCGCGGTGATGCCGTCCTTGTCCCGTACGCCCTCGGGGTCCACGCAGTAGCCGAGGGCCTCTTCGTAGCCGTAGCGCAGGCCCTCCACCCGGGCGATCCACTTGAAGCCCGTGAGGGTCTCCTCGTAGGGAAGGCCCGCCTTCTCGGCGATCCGGCCGAGGAGTGAGGAGGAGACGATCGACTCCGCGAAGGTGCCGCGCGCTCCGCGGGTCACGAGGTGGGCGGCGAGAAGGGCGCCCACCTCGTCGCCGCTGAGCATGCGCCAGGTGCCGTCCCGCTCGACGGCGACCGCGCAGCGGTCCGCGTCGGGGTCGTTCGCGATGATCAGGTCGGGGTTCGTCTCCCGGGCCTTCGCGAAGGCCAGGTCCATCGCGCCGGGCTCTTCCGGGTTGGGGAAGGCGACGGTCGGGAAGTCGGGGTCGGGGTCGGCCTGTTCGGCGACGAGTTCCGGGGCGGGGAAGCCGGCGCGGTCGAAGGCGGCGAGCAGAGTGTCCTTGCCGACGCCGTGCATCGCGGTGTAGACGGTGCGGGCGGTGCGGGGGGAGTTCTCGGCGAGCACGGCGTCCGTGCGGGCCAGGTAGGCGTTCAGGACGGCGTCGTCGAGGGTCTGCCAGCCGGTGTCCGGGCGGGGGACGTCGTGCAGGCTCGCGATCGCCGCGATCTCGGCGGCGATGTCCGCGTCGGCGGGCGGGACGATCTGGGAGCCGTCGCCGAGGTAGACCTTGTAGCCGTTGTCGCGGGGCGGGTTGTGGCTGGCGGTGACCTCCACGCCTGCCACCGCGCCGAGGTGCCTTATGGCGAAGGCCAGGACGGGGGTGGGGAGGGGGCGGGGGAGGAGCGCCGCCTTCAGGCCTGCGCCGGTCATCACGGCCGCGGTGTCCTGTGCGAAGTCTTCCGATTTGTGGCGGGCGTCGTAGCCGATGACCACGAGGCCGTCGGTGCCGCCGTGCTTCTTGAGGTACGCGGCGAGGCCGGCGGCGGCTCGGATGACGACCGTGCGGTTCATGCGCATCGGACCTGCGCCGAGTTCGCCGCGCAGGCCGGCGGTGCCGAACTGGAGGGTGCCGCTGAAGCGTGCGGTGAGCTCGGTGACGTCGGCGGCGTCGGCGGCGTCGAGGAGCTTGGCGAGCTCTTCGCGGGTGTCCGGGTCGGGGTCCTCGGCGAGCCAGGTCCTGGCGCGGGCGATGAGGTCGTCGTGCACGGTGGCGTCAGCCTCTCGTTGTCGTTGCGTGCGGGTTGGTGGGGGCGGGCGTTTTGCGCAGTTCCCCGCGCCCCTGAATGCCTGCGGCGCAGCCGCGTCCCCGGTGGGCGCGTGTGTAGCGCGTGCGGGTGTGTTGGGGGTCGGGGCCGGGGGGGGGGGGGGGGGGGGGGGGGGGGGGGGGGGGGGGGGGGGGGGGGGGGGGGGGGGGGGGGGGGGGCGCGCGGGCGGGGGCGCGCGCCCCCCCCCCCCCCCCC
>NZ_JBITGI010000018.1:0-214062 GCF_044456945.1 Streptomyces sp. NPDC050759
ACAACGGGATGCCGGCCACCGACCTGGGCGAGCAGGGCTGGGAGTCCCCGTGGAGCGGGCCCAACGGCGGCCAGTGCGTACAGACGAAGCTGCTGGCCGACGGCCGGGTGGCGGTGCGGCAGTCGACCGATCCGGCCGGACCCGCGCTGATCTACACCCCGCAGGAGATCGCCGCGTTCCTCGCGGGCGTCAAGCGGGGCCTCGCCGACCATCTCGCGGCCGGCTGAACGACCGAGCCGGACCTGCCCCGGCAGCGACCTGCCCGACACCCCCACGCACACCACCTGAAAGGGACAGGATGACCAACTCCCACTCCGCGCGGGAGATCGACACCAGTCGGCCCCACTCGGCCCGGATGTACGACTACTACCTCGGCGGCAAGGACCACTTCGACGTCGACACGAAGGCGGCCGAGACCGTCGCGGCCACCTACCCGGGCATCTTCACGTGCGCCCGCGAGATCCGCTCCTTCATGCACCGCGCCACCCGTGTCCTCGCCCGGGAGTACGGCGTGCGCCAGTGGCTGGACATCGGCACCGGCATCCCCACCGAGCCGAACCTGCACCAGGTCGCGCAGTCCGTGGCTCCCGAGGCGCGCGTGGTCTACGCCGACAACGACCCCCTGGTCCTCAAGTACGCCGAGCGCCTGATGCGCAACACCCCCGAGGGACGGACGGCTTACGTCCAGGGCGACTTCACCGACCCCGAGGCGATCCTCAGCTCCCCCGAGCTGGCCAGAACCCTGGACCTGAACCGGCCCGTGGCCCTGTCCCTCAACGCCATCCTGCACTTCGTCCCGGACGACTGGGACCCGTACGGCATCGTCTCCCGCCTCCTGGACGCCCTGCCCTCGGGCAGCGCGCTGGCCGTGAGCCACTGCACGGGCGACTTCGCCCCGGAGCTGTGGGAGAAGCTCGTCGGCATCTACGCCGCCGCCGGCACCCGGGCCCAGGTCCGCAGCCGGCAGGAGGTCGCCCGCTTCTTCGAGGGCCTCGACCTGCTCGAGCCCGGTGTCTCCCTGACCCACCGGTGGCGCCCGGACGACCCTCAGGGCTCCGGCCCGGAGCTCACGGACGCCGAGGTCAGCGCGTGGGCCGGGGTGGGCATCAAGCCGTGACCGGCGTCGGCCGTGCGGGAGCAAGTGCCCGCACGGTGGCCCGGACGGTGAATGGCCGTCAGCGGACCAGCAGGTCGATGACTCCCGTCAGGTCCTCCTCCCCGCTGCCCTCGGCGAGTCGGCGGCGCATCAACGCGAAGTAGGGGCTGAGCAGTTCGGGGCTGACGCCCTGTAGTTCGGCGGTGCTCAGGAAGGCCGGTGTGCCGGCCACCTGCATGGCGAGGTTCGAGACGACACCTCGGGTGTAGTCGCCGCTCCGCAGCTGGTCGGCGGTCCGGTGCACGGCCGGGGCCATCGCGACGAGCCAGTCGGCGAGCAGCGGGGCGAGCGCAGCGGGGTCGATGTCCTCCTTGCGGATCAGGGCGAAGGCGTGGGCGGCCCCCGCGAACATCCCGTACATGGCGCTGAGCAGGGCCATGTCGTACAGCGCCGCGAAGCCCGCGTCGTGGCCGACGTAGACGGTGCCGGCCGGGACGGCCAGCGTCTCCCGGTGCTGCTCGAACAGCTCCTGCGAGCCGCTGTAGAAGACGTAGCCGCCGGACTCCGGGACCCCGATCATCGGCGGGACGGCCATGATCCCGCCGTCCAGGTAGCGGGCGCCGCGCTCGCGGGCCCACTGGGCGCGGGCGCGGGCCTGGGCAGGTGTACTGGTGGTCAGGTTGACCAGGTCTATGCCGGCCAGGTCGGTGCCGGCCAACGCGTCCTCGGCCGAGGCGTCGTCCAACAGGCAGACGACGACCAGGGAGTTCGCGGCGACGGCCTCGGCGGCGCTGTCCACGACTTTCGCGCCCTCGGCGGCAAGGGGCGTGGCACGGGCCGGAGTTCGGTTCCAGACGGTGAGCGGATGGCCGGCGGCAAGCCAGGTTCGGGCCAGCGCGGTGCCCATCGCGCCGAGGCCGAGGAGCGTGACGGAGTCCTTCTCAACGGTGTTCTGTGTCATACCGATTAGGCTGGTCACCGGCCCATGGGTGATCAAGTACGCACTTCGGAGTGGGTGGTTACCCCGAGGTGAGCGAGCACGTCGGAGGGGTGGGGCATGACGACACTGAACCGGCCGGGCGCGCCGGACGGACACGTCTGCGGGATCGACGCCGCGATGGAGGTGATCGGCGGCAAGTGGAAGGTGCTGATCCTGTGGGCGCTCCATGAGCACCCCTGCCGCCGCTTCGGCGAGCTGCGCCGGCTGCTTCCGGGGATCACCGAGAAGGTGCTCGCCTCCCACCTGCGCGAGATGGAGACGGACGGGGTGGTGCGCCGCGTGTCCTACGACGAGGTGCCGCCCCGCGTCGAGTACTCCCTGACCGAGGACGGCGAGCGCCTCAACGACGCGCTCCGGCCTCTGGCCGCCTGGGGACGTGCGCGGCCGGCGGCTCAGCAGGCGGAGGAGAGGGCAGCCGGAAACCGGTGACCCACGTCCCGCGGGGCCGTGACAAGATCCACTGCCATGAGCATCCAACAACGTGAGGGGCCCGTCGCCCTGGTCACGGGGTCCACGTCGGGGATCGGCGAGGCCGTCGCACGGCGCCTCGCGGCGGACGGGACGCGGGTCGTCGTGCACTCGCGGCGCAGCACGGAGGCCGGGCGGGCGCTGGCGGCGGAACTCGGCGGTGCCTACGTACAGGCCGATCTCGCGGTGGAGGAGGAGGCCCGGGGGCTGGTCGAGACGGCGCTGGGTCACTTCGGGCGGCTGGACGTGCTGGTGAACAACGCGGGCATCAGCTGGCCGATCCCGCACGCGGACCTCGCGGCGGCGACCCCGGCGGACTGGCGGCGCCTGCTGGAGGTCAACCTCATCGCACCCTGGGTGCTGTGCACCGCGGCCCTTCCGGCGCTACGGCAGTCCCCCGGCGGCGGCAGCATCGTCAACGTCACCAGCCACGCCGGCGTACGGCCGAAGGGTTCCTCGGTGCCGTACGCGGCGAGCAAGGCCGCGCTGAACCACGTCACGCGGCTGCTCGCGTCCGCGCTCGGGCCCGATGTGCGGGTGAACGCGGTGGCGCCGGGTCTCGTGGACACGCCGATGACAAAGGACTGGGTGGAGGCCCACGAACTGTGGCGGGACCGCGCGCCGATGCACCGTCCGGCCCGCCCCTCCGACGTGGCCGACCTGGTGGCGTCGGTCATCGGCAGCGGCTATCTGACCGGGGAGGTCATCGTGCTCGACGGCGGCCTGAACCTGACCTGAACCCGGGCAGGGTCACGGCTGAGTGGGCCGGTCGGGTGGTCGCGGAGGGAAGGGTGACGAGGTCACGCAGCATGGTGTTACTGCGACCGGTGGTCGGTGCCGCCGTCGGGGGCGGCGGCCTGGGCCAGGCCCGTCCGGTAGGCGATGACGACGAGTTGTGCCCGGTCGCGGGCGTCCAGCTTCGTCATGGCGCGCTGCACGTGGGCGCGGACGGTGAAGGGGCTGAGGAACATCCGCTCGGCGATCTCCTGGTTGGACAGGCCGGTCGCGACCAGGGCCACCATCTCGCGTTCGCGCGGGGTGAGCACGGCGAGCTGTTCGGGACGGTGTGACGGGACGTCGTCCGGTGTGGCCAGGAAACGGGCGACCAGGGAACGGGTCGCGGCGGGGGACAGCAGGGTGTCGCCGTCGGCGATCGTCCGCACGGCGTCCAGCAGGTCCTCGGCGCCGATGCCCTTGCCGATGAATCCGCCGGCCCCCGCGCGCAGTGCCTGGGCGACGTACTCGTCGGTCTCGTACGTGGTGAGGATCAGGATGCGGCTGGCGCGCAGTTCCGGGTCCGCGCAGATCTGGGACGTGGCGGTGAGACCGTCCACCTCGGGCATCCGGATGTCCATGACCACCACGTCCGGGCGCAGTTCCCGGGTGAGCCTCACGGCCTCCCTGCCGTCGGCGGCCTCACCGACCACGGTGATGTCGTCGGCGGAGTCGAGAAGCAGCCGGAAGGCACCCCGCAGCAGGGCCTGATCGTCGGCGAGCAGCACCCGGAGCGTCACAGCGCATCCCCGGCCTCTGCGTCGCCCGTCCGTCCGTCGCCCGTCGCCGCGTCGGCCATCCTGCTCTCGGCGGCCGTTGCGCCGTCCGTCCCGTGCGTCACGTCCTTGGCGGGCGGGAGGGGCAGTTGGGCGGAGACGAGAAAGCCGCCCTCCGGGCGCCTGCCCGCGGAGAGGTGCCCCCCGACCGCGGCGGCACGCTCACGCATCCCGATCAGACCGTAACCGGGCGGACGATCCCCCGCCGTGGACGCACTCGGCGCCGCGGCGGCGGTCGATGCCGTTCGGGCGGCGCTCCCTCCGTCGTCGGCGACCGTGATGGTCACGCGGTCGCGGTTCCAGACGAGGCGCACCCGGGCGCTCCGGGTACCGGCATGCTTGGTCACGTTGGTCAGGGCCTCCTGGACGATGCGGTAGGCGGTGAGGTCCACTCCCGGCGGCAGCGGCCTGGCCGTGCCCTCCTGGTGCGCCGACACCTCAAGTCCCGCGCGGCGGAAGGACTCGAGGAGCGTGGGTAGCCGGGAGAGGCCGGGCGCCGGTTCGGCGGGGGAGGCCGCGTCCCCGGACTGACGCAGCAGACCGACCGTGGCCCGCAGTTCGTCGAGCGCGTCGCTGGTGGTCTCGACGAGCTCCTGGAGGCTCTTGCGGGTCTGCTCCGGGCGGGTGTCGAAGAGGTGGGCGGCGACCGTGGCCTGCGCGTTGGCCAGGGTGATCTGATGGGCCACGAGGTCGTGCAGTTCGCGGGCGATCCGCACCCGTTCCTCGGCCACTCTCCGGCGCGCCTCGCTGTCCCGGCTCTGCTCGGCCCGCAGGGCCCGTTCCTCCATGGCCGCCAGGTAGGCCCGCCGGTTCCGCACCGAGTGACCGAGTACGCCGGCCACCAGCGGGAACGCCGCCACCGCTCCCACCCTGCTGGCGTCCTTCCAGGACAGGGCCCCGAACAGCGGGGTCGAGGCGACCAGCAGCGCCACGGAGATGAGCGCCACCGCGCTCACCGCGCGCCGTTCGGTGCGCGCGGTGAGCGCATAGGAGTAGGCGGTGATCACGGCGGGAGCCGCGATGAGCGGGCTCAACAGCAGGCCCAGGAACGGCGCCAGCACGCCGCTCGCGGTCGTGACGGCCATGGCGGCCAGGGGCGCCCGGTGCCGCACCGGCAGCACGGCACAGGACACCACGGCGATGCCATAGGCGACGGCGGACGGCGGTGACAGCGTGCTGCCGTCGTCCTGCACCACGCCGCCGAGCAGACAGAGCGCGAACGCCGTCGCCGTGATCGCTCCCTCCCGCCACCACGTGTCGCGTGGTCGCCGGTCACCGCCCCCTGTGATCGTCATGGCCGGCTCAGTCCCGCCCGACGGGAAGGCGCCGCACCGCAGGGTCCAACTCGGCCGTAGAGGCGGGGACATGCCTGCTCAGTGCCTCACCCTCGATGTCCACATTCGGCAACACACGGTTCAGGATACGAGGCAGCCACCAGGCCCGGTGGCCGAGCAGTGCCAGGACCGCGGGTGCGATCGCCATCCGGACGACGAAGGCGTCGAAGGCGACGGCGGCGGCCAGGCCGACCCCCATCGTCTGGATGGTCGGGCTGGTCATCCCGACGAATCCGGCGAACACGCTGATCATGATGATCGCCGCCGCGGCCACCACGCGTCCGCTGTGCCGAAACCCGCTGACGATCGCCTCGCCGGGAGACGCGCCGTGGACGTAGGCCTCCCGCATCCGGGTAAGGAGGAAGACCTCGTAGTCCATGGCGAGGCCGAACACGATGCCGATGATGAGAATCGGCATCAGCGACATGACCGGTCCGGTCTGTTCGATGCCGAGCAGGTCCGCCGCCCAGCCCCACTGGAAGACGGCGACGAGGACGCCGAACGCGGCACCCACCGACAGCAGGAAGCCGAGCGCGGCCTTGACCGGGACCAGCACCGAGCGGAAGACCACCGCCAGCAGGAGCACCGCCAGGCCGATGACCACGGTCAGATACGGGACGAGGGCGTCCGACATGGCCTCGGAGATGTCGATGTTCATCGCGGTGGTGCCGGTCACCAGGACGGCGGCGCCCGTGTCGGCCTCGACACCGGAGACCGCGCCCCGGATCGCGTGCACCAGGTCCTTGGTCTCGCCGCTGTTCGGCGCGGTCCGCGGGACGGCGGTGAGGACAGCCGTGTCCTTGGTCCGGCTGAGCACCGGATCACCGACCGACGCGACCCCGTCCACTCCCCCTACGGTCTTGACGACCCGGTCCGTGGTGGCGCGGGTGTCCTCGGACGCCGACATGTCCACGACCACGGTCAACGGGCCGTTGAAGCCGGGGCCAAAGCCTTCCGACAGCAGGTCGTAGGCACGGCGCTGGGTGGTCTGCACCGACTTGGACTCGTCTCCTGGCAGCCCGAGTTCAAGGCTCAGTGCCGGTAGGGCAACGGCGCCGAGACCGAGCCCTGCGAGCATCAGCACGGCCACCGGCCGACGCAGCACGAACCGCGCCCAGCGGGTGCCGAGTCCGGCTGCGGCGGGCACCGGGTGCGGGCGCTCGCTTCCCGGCCGAGTGGCCTTGCGGATACGGCGGGACAGCACCCGCCGGCCGAAGAACCCGAACAGCGCGGGGACCAGGGTCAGGGCGACGAGGACGGCCAGGGCCACGGCGCCCGCGCCGCCCATGCCCATCTTGGTGAGTTCGGGGATTCCGACGACCCCCAGCCCGGCGAGGGCGATGATGACGGTCGCGCCGGCGAAGACGACGGCGGATCCGGCCGTGCCCACCGCCCGCCCTGCGGCCTCCTCCGGCTCGTGGCCCTGGACGCGCTCGTCCCGGAAGCGGGAGGTGATGAAGAGTGCGTAGTCGATGCCGACCGCCAGGCCCAGCATCAGCGCCAGGATGGCGACGGTGGACGTCAGACCCAGCGGAACGGCCAGCGCGGAGACCAGGCCGAAGGCGATGGCCACGCCCGTGAACGCGGTCAGCAGTGACAGTCCGGCCGCGACCAGCGACCCGAGGGCGAGGACCAGCACGACCGCCGCCACTGCCACGCCGATGAGTTCCGTCGTACCGCCCAGTTCCTCTTCCGCGTCCAGGGCCGAGCCGCCGATCTCCACGGTCAGCCCCGCGTCCCGGGCCTGACTCGCCGCGTCCTCGAGGGCGCTCTTCGTCGACCCGGTCAGGTCGACGGCATCCGCGGTGTAGGTGATCGTGGAGTAGGCGATGGTGCCGTCCTCGCTGACCGCGCCGGTCGTATAGGGGTCGGTGGTCGACGCGACCTGACCGCCCCCGTCCAGCGAGCCGAGCGCGTCCTCGACGGCCGCCTTGTTCTCCCCGGCCGTCACCCGCTGCCCGTCCGGGGCCCGGAACACCAAGCGGGCCTCGGCCCCCTGGGCGTTGCTCTGCGGGAAGCGCTCGTCCAGCAGGTCGAACGCCTTCTGCGACTCGGTGCCGGGCATGGAGAGGTCCTCTTCCTCCCCGGCCGGCGCCAGGGCGGCGGCGGCGACGGCCAGCAGCAGGGCACCCAGCCACAGCCCACCCACGAGACGGCGCCGACGGAAGGCCCACCGTCCGATCCGGTAAAGAAACGTAGCCACCTGTTGATCACTCCAGACGCCGCTAGGCAGGGGGAATGCGCGGGATGCGCACGCCTCCAACCCTTCCTTCCGGCGCCCTGACAGGCATCGTCCTCCGCCCCCGTCCTCCCCTGGTGCACCCGGACCAGCCCGTCACGTGTCCTAGTGCCTACGCACCAGGCCTACTCGAGCCTCGACGGGGCCGCCGGATGTACGTTTCCTCCATGGCCGTTGATCGGGAACTCGTGGACGCCGCGATCGGGCTGGCCCGCCACCGCTTCCCCGGACAGGACTGGTCCGGGGCCGCCGCGCTGCGTCTCGACGACGGAGCGATCCTCACGAGCACGGCCCCGGACGCGCCGAACAGTGCTGTGGGCCTTTGCCACGAGACGGGCGCCATCTGTGAGGCCTTCAAGCTGGGGCGGCGCGTGGTGGCGTCCGTGTGCGTGACCGCCGCCGACAAGGATCGGGGGTACTGGATACTGGCGCCCTGTGGTGTCTGCCAGGAGCGGCTCTTCGCCTACGGCCCGGACGTCGAGGTCGCGGTCCCGGAACCCGCCGACCCACGCCGCTGGCGAACGCTGCGGCTTCGGGACGTCCAGCCCCATTGGTTCGCGCGAGTCTTCCCGGACGATGTCTGGCCTTACGAAGCCCAGGACCCGGAATCCCGGAGCTGAGCCGCGCTTCGGGCACGGCACATCAGTGCGCTCCCCAACTCGACGCGCACCGCCCCCACTTCAGCCCGGCACATCCGTCAGCATCCGCCACCCCGGCGCGTAGTTCCCGTGCAGCACCAGTGACGCCGCGCCCACCGCGCCCACGGTCTCGCCGATCACGCTCTGCTCGACGGCGACCGCGCGGATCGTACGGGCGACGGACGTGCGGTTGACGGCGGCCTCGACCTCCTCGCGGACGATCGGCTCGATGCCGCGCAGCGCCTCGCCGCCGAGGACGACCCGGCTGACGTCGAGGAGGCTGGCGGCGCCGCGCGCGGCCTCGCCGATACGGCGCGCGGCACGCCGTACGACCTCGCAGGCGTCGGCGTCACCCGCGCGGGCGGCTCGGCGCAGGGCCTTCCAGTCATGGTGCACGGAGTCGGGCGTACCGGTGAGGCCGATGCGGTCGGCGGCGGCAGGGCCGTACAGGCGTAGCAGGTCGTCGATGATCGCGGCAGGGCTGACATACGGGCCGAGGCAGTCCATGGCACCGCAGTGGCAGACCCGGTCGCCGGGCTCCACGGCCATGTGGCCGAACTCGCCGGCGTTGCCCGAATCGCCGTGCAGGACCGTGTTGTTGAGGACTATCCCGGCACCGACGCCCGTCCCGAGGTAGAGGAACAAGAAGCTGCCGGCCCGGTCCGCGCCGCCGATCCAGCGCTCGCCGATGGCGGCGGCGGTGGCGTCGTTGTCGAGGGCGACGGGCAGGCCGGTGGCGTCGGCGAACATGTCGGCGAGCGGGACGCGGCCCCAGCCGGGGAAGTTGGGCGGGGAGACCACCGCGCCGGTGCTGCCGTCGAGGGGGCCGGGCGCGGCGATGCCGAGGCCCAGCAGGCGGGTGCGGTCCACGGCGCATCGGTCGAGGAGTCGCCCGGTGATGCGCGCTATGCGGTCCACCACGTCGGCCGGGTCGCCCGGGTCGGTGAGCCGCAGCCGCCGGCTGCCGATCACCTCGCCGGCCAGGTCGACGACCACGATGACCGCGGCGTCGGGGTCGAGGTGGACGCCGACCGCACACGCCCCGTCGGCCCGGAGGGTCAGCAGGGTGCGCCGCTTGCCACCGCTGGAGGGAGCCTGGCCGGACTCCGCCACGAGGCCCGCGTCGAGCAGCTTGCGGACGACGTTGGAGACGGTCTGGTTGGTCAGCCCGGTGAGGGCGGCCAGCTCGACCCGGCTCACCTGTCCCGTGGTGCGGATGGCGTCCAGCACGACGGCCTGGTTGTAGCCGCCGACCCGTGGCAGGTTCGTCCCGCTGAGCATCGTCACCTGTCGGTCACCTGATCCCTCGCCTGCGCCGCCCCGGCGCTCCCAGGGCGAAAGTTTACATACTGGAAGCATTGACTTCATCCATCAAATGGATTTAGCTGACGCCCATCAAAATCCGGCCATCGAGGCCGATCAGCGCAGGGTGGCGCAGAGGCTGGAGCGTCGTCCGAGCTGGCCTCCAGGCCGAGAACTCGCGGCTTTCCCTCAGGTTTCGCGTTCCGGAGGAACCCACTGTGCGCTCAAGAATCGTCACCGCCGCGGCCTTCACCGCCGCCACCGCCCTGGCCGTCACCGGCTGCGGTTCGGGCTCGTCAGGCAGCTCGGCCAAGTCCATCAAGGTCGTCTACTGGCAGAACCTGGACAGCACCAACAAGCTCCAGGCCACCTTCCTCGCCTCGATGGTGAAGGAGTTCACCAAGGCCAACCCGGGCACCAAGGTGAACCTCGTGCCGGTGACCGCCTCCGAGAACGACTACTACACCAAGCTCCAGCTCATGATGCGCTCCCCCGCGACCGCGCCCGACCTGGTCTACGAGGACACCGCGCTCATCAACTCCGACATCGCGGGCGGCTACCTCAAGCCGCTGGACGGCTACACCGCCAAGTGGGCCGACTGGTCGCAGTACGCCAAGGCCGCCAAGGGCGCGGTGACCGGAGCCTCCGACGGCAAGACCTACGCCGTACCGGACGACACCGACACCCGCGGGATCTGGTACAACAAGCAGCTCCTCCAGAAGGCCGGGATCTCCGTGCCCTGGCAGCCGAAGACCTGGGCCGACGTGATCGCCGCCGCCAAGAAGATCAAGGCGAAGCTGCCCGACGTCACCCCGCTGAACCTCTACACCGGCCAGGCGGGCGGCGAGGCCTCCTCCATGCAGGGCTTCGAGATGCTCCTGTACGGCACCCCGGCCGGCGACAAGTCGCTCTACGACGCCTCGCAGAAGAAGTGGGTGGTGGGCAGCCAGGGCTTCAAGGACGCGCTGGACTTCGTGCACACCCTCTACAGCCAGGGGCTCGGCCCGGCCAAGGAGCAGGCGCTGGGCGCCAACTTCGGGACCGCCGTGGGCACCGAACTCATCCCCGAGGGCAAGCTGGCGATCGACATCGACGGCTCCTGGATGCCCAACAACTGGAGTTCGGCGGCGGCCAAGCCGTGGAAGGAGTGGCAGTCGGTGATGGGCACCGCCGCGATGCCGACCCAGAACGGTCAGGCGCCCGGCAGTACGAGCATGTCGGGCGGCTGGGCCTGGTCGATCCCGGCGAAGGCCAAGAACCCCGACCTGGCCTGGAAGTTCCTGTCGACCACCCTCCAGACGAAGACCAACGCCGCCAAGTGGAACGCGACCAACGCCAACATCGCGGTGCGCACGGACGTCGCGTCGGACCCGACATACCTGAACTCGGTGCCGACCAACAAGTTCTTCACCGAGCTGGTCGCCGACACCCACTACCGGCCCGGGCTGCCGGAGTACAACCAGGTCTCGACCGCGATCCAGAAGGCGATGGAGTCCGTGACGACCGGTCAGGCCTCCGTCGACAAGGCCGCCTCGACCTTCGATAACGATGTCAAGGCGGCGGTGGGCGACGACAAGACCGCGGAGGGCACTTCGTGACCACCCTCGCTCCGGCGCCTCACGGGACCGGCGGTCACCCCCGCCGGTCCCGCGGGGCGCCCGCCCCCGCCGTCCGTTCGCTGCTGCGCGGTCTGCCGACGGTCCCGGCCGTGGTTCTGCTGGCCGTCTTCCTGGCCGGTCCGATCGCGTACTGCGTGTACTACGCGTTCACCGACATGCAGCTCACCGGGGCCGCCGGCACCCACTTCGTCGGCGTCGACAACTTCACCAGGGCGTTCAAGGACACCGACTTCCTCAACGCGATGTGGCTGACCCTGCTGTTCGTGGTCGGCTCCGCGGTGATCGGCCAGAACACCCTCGGGCTCGCGCTCGCGGTCCTGATGCAGAAGGCCACCCAGCCGGTGCGGGCCCTCGTCAACGGCGTGGTCATCGCGGCGTGGGTGCTGCCCGAGGTGGTCGCCGGCTATCTGATGTACGCCTTCTTCTACGACCAGGGCTCACTCAACTCGCTTCTGGACGCGGTGCATCTGCCGGACCAGAACTGGCTGTACACGATGCCGATTCTCGCGGTGTGCCTGGCCAACGTGTGGCGCGGCACCGCCTTCTCCCTGATGGTCTTCACGGCCGCCATCAACGACGTGCCGCAGGAGCTGGTGGAGGCCGCCGAGATGGACGGGGCCGGTCCCTGGCAGCGGCTGTGGCGGGTCGTCCTTCCGGTCATCAGGCCGTCGATCCTGACGAACCTGATGCTGATCACGCTTCAGACGCTCTCCGTCTTCGGGCTGATCTACACCATGACCCGCGGCGGACCGGGCAACAAGAGCGAGACCCTGCCGATCTTCATGTACCAACAGGCCTTCCAGAACAGCCTGATCGGCTACGGCACCGCCATCGCCCTGGTCCTGCTGGTGGTCGGCGCCCTGTTCTCCGTCGTGTACATCCGGCTGCTGAAACTGGAGGACGACTGATGGCCGCCGTCGCCACGACTCCCCCCGAGACCGTCACCAAGGTCCCTTTGGCGTCCAGCCGTCCACGCGGGCGCCGGATCCGTCCGGGGCGGATCACTGTCAACCTCGTCCTGATCGCCGTATCGGTCCTGTACGTCCTGCCCCTGCTGTGGATGGTGCTCGCCTCGGTGAGCGACACCAACTCCTTCCGGCTCAAGTGGCCTTCGGGGCTGACGCTCGACAACTTCGACGCGGTGCTCAACGTCGACACCACCTACCGTCCGATGCTCAACAGCCTGCTGCTGTGCGGCTTCGGCACGGCGGTGACCGTGGTGGCGTCGGTTCTGTGCGCCTACCCGCTCTCGCGCTACCGGTCCCGGGTGCGCCGGCCGTTCCTGTACACGATCCTGTTCTCCACCGGGCTGCCCATCACCGCCGTGATGATCCCCGTGTACAGCATGTTCGTACAGGTGAACCTGATCGACTCGATGCCGGGCACGACCCTGTTCCTGGCCGCGTCCGCGCTGCCGTTCGGGATCTGGCTGATGAAGAACTTCATGGACGGCGTGCCGATCGTCCTGGAGGAGGCCGCCCGTATCGACGGCGCGAACACCATGCAGGTGCTGTGGCGGGTGGTGCTGCCGCTGATGCGGCCGGGTGTCGTCGTGGTCACCATCTTCACGTTCATCGGCATGTGGGGGAACTTCTTCGTCCCCTTCATCCTGCTGCTGTCCCCGGAGAAACTCCCCGCGTCCGTCAGTGTGTTCACCTTCCTCTCCGCCCACGACCAGACGCAGTACGGGCAGTTGTCGGCGTTCTCGCTCCTCTACTCGCTGCCCGTGGTGATGCTCTACCTGCTGCTGGCCCGCAAACTCGGCGGCGGCTTCGCGCTCGGCGGCGCGCTCAAGGGCTGACCCGGACTCGTTCTCCCCACCTCGTCGTACTCGCACGGAGACGGACACCTGATGCACAACGACCGTGAAGTCACCGAACAGCGGCTGGCCCGCGTGCTGAACGAGCGGATTCGGCCCGCCGTCCATGCCCGGTCCGTCCCTCTGCACGTGGAGATCTGGAACGCCCCCGGCGAGCCGGTCCCCGTCTCCGAGGGCCTGGCCGCTTCCTACCGGCCGGCCCGGGTCGGTGAGTGGTGGGGTCCTGCCTGGTCCACGAGCTGGTTCAAGGTCAGCGGGACGATCCCGGCGGACTGGGCCGGCGAGACGGTCGAGGCCGTGCTGGACCTCGGGTTCGCCACCCACTCCGCGGGCTTCTCCGCCGAGGGGCTGGTCTACCGGCCGGACGGCACCGCGGTGAAGGCGCTCAACCCACGCAACACCTGGCTGCCGGTGACCGAACGAGCCGCAGGCGGTGAGGAGTTCGCCGCCTACGTCGAGGCCGCCGCCAACCCGGTCGTGATGCACACCGCTCCCGGCGAGCTCACCTTCGGCCCCACGTCGGTGGGCGGCCGGGCACCGTGGCTGGGTGACCCGGCCGCGGACCCCGGCGAACCCCTCTACCGGCTACGGCGTCTGGACCTCGCCGTGTTCGACCGGCAGGTCCACGAACTCGTGCAGGATCTGGAGGTGTTGGGGCAGCTGATGCCGGAGCTGTCCCCCGACTCCCCGCGCCGCTGGCAGATCCTGCGGGCGGTCGAACGCGCCCTGGACGCGATCGACCTGCAGGACGTCAGCGGCAGCGCTGCCAACGCCCGGGCCGCCCTCGCGCCCGTGCTGGCGTCGCCCGCGCACGCGAGCGCGCACCGGATCTCGGCGGTGGGGCACGCCCACATCGACACCGCGTGGCTGTGGCCGCTGCGCGAGACCGTCCGCAAGGTGGCCCGGACGGTCTCCAACGTCACCCACCTCATGGACGAGCACCCGGAGTTCAGGTTCGTGATGTCCCAGGCGCAGCAGCTCGCCTGGCTGAAGGAGCACCGCCCCGAGGTGTACGCACGGGCGCAGGAGAAGGCGAAGACCGGACAGTTCCTGCCGGCCGGCAGCCTGTGGGTGGAGCCCGACACCAACATCAGCGGCGGTGAGGCCCTGGTGCGCCAGTTCGTCCACGGAAAGCGGTTCTTCCTGGAGGAGTTCGGGGTCGAGACCGAGGAGATGTGGCTGCCGGACACCTTCGGCTACAACGCGGCCCTGCCGCAACTGATGAAGCTGGCCGGGGTGAAGTGGTTCCTGACCCAGAAGATGTCCTGGAACACCACCAACAAGTTCCCGCACCACACCTTCTGGTGGGAGGGCATCGACGGCACCCGGATCTTCAGCCACTTCCCGCCCGTCGACAGCTACAACGGCGACCTGTCCGGCGGCGACGTCGCCCACAGCGTGCGCAACTTCCAGGACAAGGCCGACGCCAACCACTCCCTCATCCCCTTCGGCTACGGCGACGGCGGCGGCGGCCCCACACGCGAGATGCTCGCGCGCGCCGACCGGCTCAGGGACCTGGAGGGCTCGGCGCGCATCGAGATGGAGGGGCCGGTCGACTTCTTCCGGCGCGCGCACGACGAGTACGAGGCCAACGGTGGCGCACCGGTGTGGTCCGGGGAGCTCTACCTGGAATTCCATCGCGGCACGCTGACCAGCCAGCTCGCCACCAAGCAGGGCAACCGGCGCAGCGAACACCTGCTGCGCGAGGCGGAGTTGTGGGCGGCGACCGCGGCCGTACGGCACGGGCAGCCGTATCCGTACGACGCCCTGGACCGGCTGTGGAAGACGGTGCTGCTGCATCAGTTCCACGACATCCTGCCCGGGACGTCGATCGCCTGGGTGCACCGGGAGGCGGAGGAGACGTACGCGGCCGTGGCCCGCGAACTGGAGGAGCTGATCGGTGCCGCTCAGGGGGCGTTGGCAGGGGATCCTGGAGGCACGGTGGTCTTCAACTCCGCGCCGCACACACGGGGCGGTGTCGCGGCGTTCGGCGCGGGCCCGCGCCCCGAGGCCGTCGACATGCCTGTGCAGCCGGTCCCGGACGGGGACGGGTTCGTCCTCGACAACGGTCTGGTGCGGATCGTCGTGGACGCCCGCGGTCTGATCACCTCCGCCTACGACCACACCGCCGGCCGGGAGGCGCTGGCTCCCGGTACGGTCGGCAACCTCCTCCAACTGCACCAGGACTTCCCCAACCAGTGGGACGCCTGGGACGTCGACGTCTTCTACCGCAACACCGTGCGCGACCTCGCCGACGCCGAGTCCGTCACGGCGACCGCCGACGGTGTCCGGGTGGTCCGGGCCTTCGGCGCGTCGAGGATCGAGCAGACCCTGACGCTGCCGACCGGGTCCCGCGCGCTGGTGATCGACACGTTGGTCGACTGGCACGAGCGGGACAAGTTCCTCAAGGCGGCCTTCCCGCTGGACGTGCGGGCCGCCCACTCGACCGCCGAGATCCCCTTCGGACACGTCGAGCGGCCCACGCACACCAACACCAGCTGGGACGCGGCCAAGTTCGAGACGTGCGCCCACCGTTTCGTGCACGTCGGCGAGCCCGACTGGGGAGCCGCCCTGGTCAACGACTCCTCCTACGGCCACGACGTCACCCGTGACGTGCGCCCCGACGGCGGTACGACCACCACGGTCCGCCTCTCCCTGCTGCGCGCCGCCCGCTTCCCCGACCCGGACCAGGACCAGGGCACCCACCGGCTCGGGTACGCGCTGGTGATCGGCGCCGATGTCACCGACGCGAGGCGCGAGGGGTACCGCTTCAACCTGCCCGAGCGTGCGGTGCCGGGCAGCGCGACGGTCGCCCCGCTGGTGTCGGTGGACCACGAGGGCGTGATCGTGGAGGCGGTCAAGCTCGCCGACGACCGCAGCGGGGACGTCGTCGTACGGCTCTACGAATCCCGTGGCACCCGGGCGACGGCCACCCTCACCACCGGCTTCCCGCTGGCCTCCTCCCACGTGACCGACCTGCTGGAACGCCCCTTGGACGACCCTTCGAGCCACCAACAACTCACGGACGGTGTCCGGTTGACGCTGCGGCCGTTCCAGATCCTCACGCTGCGGTTGCGGGGTCGGTCGGACGGCTGAGGGTCAGGTGGCGAGGAGGCCACCGTCCATGTGCAGGTCGTGGGCGTTGACGCCGGTGTTGCGGAGCAGGAACTCGGTGGCGTCGGCGATCTCGGCCATGGTCACCAGTCGTCCGATCGGCGTCCGGGCCGCGTGCGGCGGGTCGGGAACGTCACGCCACTTCGGGCTGTCGCCGATCAGGCCCGGGTGCAGGGCGTTCACGCGATGCGGGGCGATCTCCACGGCGAGGGTCCGCACCAGGCCGGTGATCCCGGCGTTGAAGGTACTGACGATGGTCGAGCCGGGGTACGGGCGTTCCTTGGCGAGCCCGCCGAAGAGAACGACGGAGGCGCCGGGGTTGAAGCGCTCGCGCAGCACACGGATGGTCTCGGCGTAGCCGACGAGCTTCATGGTCACGGCCGCCACGGCATCGGTGACGTTGAACTGCGCCAGGGAGTTCGCCGCCTGGCCGACCGCGGTGATGACGACGTGATCGACCTCGGTCACCTCGGCCAACGCGGCACCGATCGTCTCCGGTTGACCGAGGTCGAGGGCCAGCCCTCGCGTGCCGGCGCCGATCCGGGCGGCGGTGGCCTCCGCCCGCGCCTTGTCCCTGCTGGTGACGACGACGTCATCGCCGCGGTCGGCGAAGTGCCGGGCGATCACTTCACCCAGTCCGCCGCTGCCGCCTACGACGAGTGTGCTGGTCATATGGTGACCGTCCTTCGGCTGCCGGTTGGGCGCACCCAACTCTTAGTATCCACTTGGATATTAACCATAGCGGAACCGTCCCACGACGCCCGGGCCAGAAGTACAGTGATCACATGGAACAGGGCGCCGCGCATGGCCAGGAGCAGCCGGGGAGTCCGCCGCGCAGGCGCCGGCGGGACCCCGAGGGGCATCGGGCGGCCATCCTGGACGCGGCACGCCACGCCTTCGCCGAGCGCGGTTACGCCCGCACCACGCTCAGGGACATCGCCGGCCGGGCGGGTGTCACCCACGGTCTGATCACCCGTCACTTCTCGTCGAAGGAAGGGCTCTTCCTGGCGGCGGTGCCAGGTAATCGGGATCTGGAGCAGGTGGCGGCCGGGGACCCGGCGACACTGCCCGACCGGATCGCCGACGCCTTCGTACGGCGGATGGAGACCGACGCCGTCGGCGACCCGCTCGTCGCCCTCGTACGGGGTGCCGCATCGGACGAACGCGCCGCCGCCGACCTCCTGTCCGCGATGCAGGAGCGCAGTGCCGCTGTCTACCGGTCCGTGCTCTCCCCCGGCGGAACGGCGGCTCCGGACGACGACCTGGACGCCCGGGTGGCGCTCGTGGGGTCCCTGATGATCGGGGTTGCCTTCAGCCGGTACATCGCGCGCACCGACCCGCTCGCCTCGATGCCGCCGGAGCAGCTCACCGCACATCTCACGCGGATGCTGCGGCACATCCTCTTCGACTGAGACCGCCGCACACGCGCCGGGGAACCGGACACCGCGTTCTTCGAAACCGATTCGCCCCTGACGCTCGTCCTTTCCACCGACCACACCACGCGGGGCCGATCCACGTCCCGCGCCGAGCAGTTCAGGGGGAAACCGCAATGCCGATCCGCGCCGCCAGATCCGCCCGTACCCGAACGCGCACGGCCGCCGTCGTCACCACCGCCGTACTCGCCGCGGCCGCGCTCTGGTCCACCGCCACGCCCGCCTCCGCGATCAAAGGGGGCGGCCCGGCCACCACGAAGGCCCGGCCGTACGCCATGTTGATCGAGTACAACGGCAGGCAGTTCTGCGGTGGCACGCTCGTCGCACCCACGAAGGTGCTCACGGCCGGCCACTGCGTGGAGAGCGCCGGTGATGTGTCCACCCTGCGGGTCATCGGCGGCCGCACCCAGGTGGACGGCACCGACGGCACGGTGCGGGAGGTCACCTCGGCCCGGATGGACTCGCGTTACGGCGCGCCCGGTTCCCCCTACGACGCCGCGGTCCTCACCCTGGACCGGCCGATGCCGTACCGGACGATCCCGGTGGCCGGCCCCAAGGACGGCAAGCTGGTGGCCGAGGGCCGGAAGGCCACCGTGCTCGGGTGGGGACGCACCGGGCCCGGCATCGGCGGAACGAGGCTCAAGCAGACCACGCTCGTCCTCTCCGCCGTCACCGCCTGTCAGCCGTACACCGACCCCGAGACCGACCCCGCCGCGATGCTGTGCGGCATGCCCCGCCCCGGCACCACCGACAGCATCTGCCCCGGAGACTCCGGCGGGCCGCTGATCAGCGGCGGCAAGGTGGTGGGCATCGTGTCGTCCGGCAACAAGTACTGCGACGAGCAGTTCCCGGTGTCCGTCTTCGTCCGCGCGGACTCGGTCGCCACGGATCTGGGCATTCCCACCCTCTGACGCCCGAGTCGGCCTCGTGATCGACCGACGTCACAGGAGCCCCGGCCGCCTCCACCCCTCGCCGAGCACATGGTGGTCGAGGAAGGTCAGGGCGGTCTCGTACAGGAGGCGCAGGTGGTTCGGGGCTCCGATCCCGTGGCTCTCGTCCGGGAAGTACAGGAACTTCGCCGGTACACCCTGGCGTTGGAGGTCGTGGTGGAGGGCCAGGGACTGGCCCACCGGGACCCGGAAGTCCTTGCCACCGTGCACGATCAGCATCGGTGTCGTCAGGTGCTCCGCGTCGAGGTGGGGTGAGTCGGCCTCGTAGCGTTCGCGCCGGGTGCGCGGGTCGCCGTAGATCTTCCGGAAGTACGGGTGCATGTCGGTGTCGCTCTGGAAGGCCTCCAGGTTCCACATCCCGGCGTGTGAGACGAGTGCTCTGAAGCGGTCGGTGAGGGTCGCGGCGCGGCTCGCGAGGTAGCCGCCGAAGGACCAGCCGGCCAGGGCCGTTCGGTCCGGGTCGAGGTCGGCGCGGGCCAGCGCGGCGTCGGTCAGGGCGATGACGTCGCGGTACGGCCGGCCGCCGTACTGTCCGCGTCCGCGTGCCTGCATGTGCTGCCCGTATCCGGTGGACAGCGCCGGATCGGGCAGGAGTACGGCGTAGCCGCGGGCCACGAAGGGCCATGGGTTCCACTGCCAGGGCCAGCCGCTCCAGGACGACTGGGGTCCGCCGTGTGCCTCGACGAGGAGGGGTGACGGGTCGTCGGGTCCCGCTCCCTCGGGCAGGATCAGCCAGGCGCGGAGTGCGAAGCCGTCGTCGGCGGTCGTGTGCACCTCGGTCAGCGTGCCGGGGAGGGGGCCGAGGTCGCCCGGTGCCTTGAGAACGGTGGGCCGCTGGTCGGGCTCGGTGGCGTCCAGGCGGGTCACCCGGGGCGGACCGTCGAGCGCGCTGCGCAGGGCGTAGAGGAGGGACCCGTCCGGCGTCACGCAGAGGGAGGAGTACGCGCCGGATGCGGTGAGGCGGGTGACTGTGCCGTCCGGGTCACGGCGGAAGACCGGGCAGTGGCCCCGCTCGTCGCCGGTGAACCACAGCGTGGCATCCCCGGCGACCGGAGAGGGTATCGCCCGTCCCGGCCAGGGCCAGTTGTCGAAGTCCGGCAGGAGGTCCGTCTCCTCGCCTGATACGGCGTCGAGGGCGACGAGGGTGACCCGCCACTCCGTGTCGTACGTCTCCTCCCGCTGGCGTTGGCAGATCAGGTGCGTGCCGTCGGCGGTGAAGACCGGGCGGTAGTACTGGTGGCCCGGCAGAGAGAAGGTGCGGCGCTCCAAGCCGGTTGCCGCGTCGGCGATCACCACCACGTTCGTGTCCGGGGCGGTGCTCGTCGGGGCCCGCGTGTAGGCGACCAACGACCCTTCCGGGGAGAGGGCCATGTCCCCGGCGCCCGCCAGGCCTT
This sequence comes from Streptomyces sp. NPDC050759, assembly GCF_044456945.1. Lineage (NCBI taxonomy): Bacteria > Bacillati > Actinomycetota > Actinomycetes > Kitasatosporales > Streptomycetaceae > Streptomyces > Streptomyces sp. NPDC050759. The sequence goes on from NZ_JBITGI010000018.1 coordinate 19,957, forward strand.
GGCCGCCCGCGTCGATCGGCGGCGCATCGCCACGACGGACGAAGGTGTGCGGTTCAGCGGGGCCGAGGTCCACGCCGTCGGCTCGGGTGGGGGTCGCCTCGTACAGGACCGCGGTGACGCGTGCCCGATGGCGCTCGTGGAGCAGGGCGGCGTGGGTGGCGGCATCCGCGGCACCCGGCAGAAGAGCGGCTGTCCAGGCGAGCACGGGCGCACGAGAGGCGGCGGTGAACGCGGTCATACCGCCCGGGTGGTGGGCGATCCGCTCGGCCTCACCGTGCTCGGACAGCGCCCACAGCGCGGCTCCCGGCGGCTCGTGCGGGCCACGTTCAGACTCACGTTCGGAGAGGAACAACAGGCTGCCGTCCGCACTGAAGGCGGGGGCTGAGTCGCCCGGGACGGATCCGGCCACGAGACGCGCCTCGCGCTCGCCCGCCGGATCCACCTCCCACAACTCCGACACGTACCGCGTGCCCTCGTCGTCCAGGGTCTGGACGGACGCGATCAGGCGGGTGCCGTCGGGAGCGAGGGCCAGGTCGGTCAGGCGCGGTTGTTCGACGAGGTGGTGGTGGAAGGGGCTCGAGGCGTTGACCATGGTGATCATCCTGCCCACGAAGGAGTCGCAAAGGGTGCCGTGGACGATGATCGGTGGATGCGCCCGTTGAAGCACGGCTATACCAACCGAACCGTCGGCGACGGATCGGTGGTGGAGAAGACCTACGAAGGGCCCTATGCGGGGATCAGGTGTGCGAGGGAGTACGCGTTGTTGACCCGGTTGCAGGGGAAGCTGCCCGTACCTCCGGTACGTGGCGTGGACGACGGGGTCCTGACGCTCGGGTTCGTGGCCGGTGCGCCGGGCCAGGAACTGGTGGAGGCTGGTCACGCGGCGCAGGTCCTGAAAGCCTGCGGGGTGCTGCTGCGTCGTATCCATGAGACCGCGCCGAGCGTCCTCGGGGCGGGTGCGCGCGATGCCGGCAAGGTCCTCGTCCACGGGGACTTCGGGCCCAACAACCTGCTCCTCGACCCGGTGTCCTTCCAGGTCACTGCCGTGGTCGACTGGGAGTTCGCCCGCCTTGGTGACGCGGTCGAGGATCTGGCCTGGTGCGAGTGGATCGTGCGGATGCACCACGCCGAGCACCACCAGGAACTCGACCACTTCTTCAACGCCTACGGCGGGGCCGTGCCCGCGTGGCCGGTTCGCCGGGCCGCCATGCTGGCCAGGTGCGCCGACCTGGAACAGTTCTGCCACCGTGCGGATCCGAACGGTCCAGGGGTGAGGCAGTGGCAGGAGCGCGCCGCCGAGACAGCGGGCTGGCCGGAGTAGACGGGGGCGAGGCCATCCACGGTGCGCACACCACCGCACCGTCAGATGGAACCCTCGGCGGTCGGCGAAGGCACGGCGATGGGACGCAGCACCATGAGCGAGTCCTCCAAGGTGGCCACCATGGCAAACGGGAACCGGTCGAGCTCAAGGCAGAGCGCGACGTCATCAGGATGGACTCCTTGGCGCACGCCCTCCGACAGTTCGGCGGCGGCGCGTGACTCGCCGGCGCGGCGGAGGAACTCGGCTGCGTCCGTGCCGGCCCTGGCGGCACTCCGAGCGATGTACTGAGCGCAAGCCTGGTCCTCGTCGGCGTGTCCGTCCTCGCCGGTCACCACGAACGTGACATCGGCGCACTTGCGTGTCCGCAGGAGCCGAGCCGTCGCCCCCGCCACGACGAAGCTCGCGCACAGCACCAGCGACGCCTCCTTGACCGCGAGGGCGCCGACCGTCCCGGCCGTGGTCTTCTGCACGACGGTCCGTCCGCCGAGGTCAACGGAACGCAGCAGGCCCGGCGAGTTGACGGCGTCGAACCCCGGCGCGGGCGGACCGTCCTTGAGCGCGACCCAGTCCGGGTGGCTGCCCTTGAGTGCCAGAGCCTCGTCCAGTGACTCGGCCAGGACGATCTTTTCCGCCCCCTGGGCAAAGGCCCAGGCAGCCACGGTGAAAGCCCGCATGACGTCGACCACGACCGCCACGGGCGGGGTGTCGACCAGCTGAGCGATGCCAAGGAAACGAACGTCCATCCGGCCATGATCGCGCAAGCCCCGGACCGAAGCAGCCGGAAAGCAGTACGCCCACTGAACGCAACGGCATGATCAGCGCCGACGTCTGATCTCTCAGGACGCGGCTGCCGAGAGAGGGGACTGCGCCGCTGGGCCCGGAGCCCGCGCCAGGTGGTGATGAACGTGGCGAGCGCGTCGAGTTGCCGGGCCAGTCCGGGGTATCGACGGGCTGCACCAGCGTTCCCCGGCAAGCCCTTCACGCCCCGCGCTTGCGAAAGCCTGACGCGGTGACGGTCCGACCGTCCTGGGGGTTCGAGGAAGAGGTCGGCAGTACCGGTCGCCCCCCGGCGGCCGCGGTCACATACCGCGAACCGGCGGGAACGATCAATACCGGTGACGCAGGGGGCCCGATGACCAAGGCGGCCGAGATCCTCAACTGACCTACAGGGGCGTGGCGTCAGGCCGCGGCCTTCTCGAGGGGCGTCCGCATCGCGGACGCCCCTTTGGCTGCGGGTACCGGAGAGCGGCCACCGCCGATCGCACCCGCTCGTCAAGCGTCCTCCGCCTGGCACGGAATCTGTGTACGTACACACTCCGATCCACCGACTGGCAGCTCTCTAACCTCGTCGAAATGCTGCCGACACATGTATTTACAGCGCCATCCGCACCTCCTACTGTGAACGTTCACGGAGATCATCCACATGGTCATGTCAGACAAGGAGGTCGGGATGACCGTCAAAGGTCCGCGCCGCCTCGTGAGAGCCGCCATGCTCCTGGCGGCACTCGCCCTGCCCGCATCCCTGCTCACCAACTCCAGCGCATCTGCCGCCGGTTCGCTCACCATGCTCGGTGCCGATGTGTCGACCGCCCAGCGCGCCCTCGACCTCGGTGCCAAGTACTACGACGCGAGCGGCACCGCCAAGGACCCGCTCGACATCCTCAAGGGCGCCGGCGTGAACTATGTCCGCCTGCGGGTCTGGAACAACCCCAAGAGCGGCTACAACAACAAGGCCAAGGTGCTGTCGTACGCGAAGCAGGTGAAGGCCAAGGGGCTCAAGCTGCTGGTCGACTTCCACTACTCGGACACCTGGGCGGACCCGGGCAACCAGAACAAGCCGGCGGCGTGGGCCGGCCACACCATCAGCCAGCTGCAGACCGACGTCTACAACTACACGTACGACGTCTGCAACAGCCTCAAGTCGCAGGGCACCACCCCGGACAGCGTGCAGATCGGCAACGAGATCAACGTCGGCATGCTGTGGAACGAGGGCAAGGTCGTCAACAACGACTTCACCAACCTGAGTCTGCTGCTCAAGTCGGGCTACAACGCGACCAAGGCGTGCAACAGCGGCACCCAGGTGATCATCCACACCGCCGACGCCGACAGTGACGCCAACGCCCGCTGGTTCTACGACGGCATCAAGGCCAAGGGCGTCAACTGGGACATCACCGGGCTGTCCTACTACTGCCCGTGGCACGGCACGATCGCCAACATGGGCAGTGTCGTGGCCGACATGAAGTCCCGCTACGGCAAGAACGTCATCATCGCCGAGACGGCGTATCCGTTCACCTCGGCCAACGCCGACAGTACCGCCAACTCCATCACAACCGGCTGCTCGGGCTATCCGCTGAGCTGGCAGGGGCAGGCGGACAACTTCACCGCCGTGCAGAACGCGGCCCGCAGCAACGGCGCGATCGGGGTCTTCTACTGGGAGCCCACCTGGTACGCGGTGTCCGGCAACGGATGGGACCCGGCCGACATCAACAACAGCGGCAACGGCTGGGACAACATGGCCGTCTTCAACTGGACCGGCAATGTGAACCCGAACATCAAGTGGACCCCGTAGGAAGCGACTTGGACGAGGAACGGCACCGCCGCCGGGCGGTGCCGTTCGTCGTTCCCCCGCTCCCCGGGAGCGCCGGGGCGATAATCACCCCCCGCCATGAGGGCAGCGCAGCGGGTCACATTACTCTTGCGTAGCGCCTGACCGAGGGAAGGAAGCCATGGGGGTCCAACTGGACAGCGGATCGTCAGCCGGTCACGGGTCGCTGGAGTCGATGAGTCTCGAACCGCTCATGACCCGCGACTACGAACGGGATCCGGCGATCGTGTACGAGCGTCTGCGCCGGGCGCACGGCCCGGTCGCGCCGGTCGACCTGCTGGGGGTGCCCGTCTGGCTCGTGCTGGGCTACGAGGAGGCGTTCCAGGTCCTCCGCGACGACCACGCCTGGCCGAAGGGGCTGGAGAACTGGCGGGCGCGGCGGGAAGGGCGGCTGCCCGAGGACTGGCCGCTCGCGCCGTCGCTGGACGTCAACCACGTGCTGATCCAGGGCGGCGAGGGCTACCGGGGCCTGCGGGTGGCCTGGGACACCGCGCTCCGGCCGTTCCAGGATCCCCGGCATCCGGTGGCCAAGCGGCTCAAGGCGAAGATCACCCGGGACGCCGACGAGCTGATCACCCTGTTCTCGCAGGGCGGGCGCACGGGGTGGGCCGATCTGTCGGCGCAGTTCGCGCGGCCGTTGCCGTTGATGGTGGCGAGTCACCTGCTCGGCTTCCCCGGCTCGCAGCACGACGACGCGCTGATGGACATGTGGCGGGTGCTGGACGCGGGACCGGACGCGGGGCCCGCGCTGGAGCGGCTGCTGGCGACCCTGTCGGAGCTGGGCGCGTCGAAGATGAAGGAGCCCGGCGACGACTTCCCCTCCTACCTGCTCGCCTCCCATCCCGGGCTGAGCGTCGAGGAGTTGTCGCGCGAGCTGATGATGCTGCTCGGGATGACCTCCGACCATGTCGGCATCCTGATCTCCAACACGGTCGTCGAGGTCATCACCGGGAACCTCCCCGCGAGCGCCAGTCTGTCGGCGGGGCTGATCAGGGAGACCATGAACCGGGTGGTGATGCAGAAGCCCCCACTGATCAACTTCGTGCCGCGGTTCCCGCTGACCGACATGCGGCTCGGCGAGTACACCATCGCGGCGGGCGACCCGGTGTGGGTGTCGGTCGGCGCCGCGCACGCGGACCCCGCCTTCGCGGGGAAGGTCTGCCCCGAGTCGACCATCAGCACGCGGGCCCATCTGTCCTGGGGCGCGGGCCCACGGCAGTGCCCGGCCCGGGAACTGGCCGGTGGCGCGGCGGCGATCGGGGTGAGCAGGCTCTTCGAGCGGCTTTCCGGGCTGGAGTTGTCGCTGCCCGTCGACCAACTGCCCTGGCGCTCCTCGCCGTTCATGCGGGGTCTGCGCTCCCTCCCGGTGCGCTACACCCTCTCGGACGCGGCGGCCCTGCCGGTGCCTCCGCCCCCGGTGCTCCCCGCGCCGGTCGGCTCGGCTGCGGCCGACGAGACCGCCGTACGGCCGCGTTCGTCGCTGTGGCGCTACCTGGCGGGGCTGGTGCGCGGGCACTGACGGCGCCTGGGACACCGGAGCGGGCCACGAACTCCAACGAGTTCGTGGCCCGCTCCTCGTGGTAGGGCCCGGTCAGCCGGCCGGAGGTGTGCGGATCGCCGCGATGTCGAACTGGAGGCGTACTTTCTCGCTGACCATGGCGCCGCCCTCGGCGAGCCTGGTGCTGTAGGTCAGGCCCCATTCGGAGCGGTTGATGGTGGTGGTGCCGTCGAAGCCGGCCCGTTGGTAGCCGAACGGGTCGGTGACATGGCCTATGTAGGTGAGTTCGAGGACCACGGGGCGGGTGGTCGCCTTGATGGTGAGGTCGCCGCTCATCCGGTACACGTCGGGGCCGACCGCTTCCACGGCGGTGCTGACGAACCGCATGCGCGGATAGGTCGCGGCGTCCAGGAAGTCGCGGCCCACGAGGTGGCCGTCGCGCTGTTCCACGCCGGTGTCGACGCTCCCGGTGGAGATGATGATCTCCGCCTTGGAGCGGGACGGGTCGCGGCCGTCGAAGTAGAGGCGGCTCTGGTACTCGAGGAACGCCCCGCGCACGGTCGTCACCATGGCGTGGCGTACGGAGAAGCCGATCCTGCTGTGTGCGGGGTCGATGGCCCATTCCCCGGTCAGGGCCGCCAGTCCGGGGTCGGGAAGGACGGCTGTGGCAGTGGCCGACGACCCGGTGGGGGGCTGGGTGACGGCGGCGGGTTCCGTGCGGTCCGCGCGACGGAACGGGGTGCCACGGTTGAACAAGTTCATACTTCACCTAATTACTGCACGGGAGTTGTTGCCGCAAGACATGATCTGCCGTCGACGAAATATCCACGCATTCGTCACACGATTCCCGGAAGGTGGAGGGAATTCGGCTAGTCGACCCCGACGAGGGTGCGCACTTCGAAGTCCTCGTAGGTCTCCTTCGATTCCGGAGGGCTGAGTATCGAGCCCAGCCAGCCGAGGAGAAAGCCGGCCGGGATGGAGACGATTCCGGGATTCTGCAAGGGAAACCAGGCGAAATCGGCGTCCGGGTAGAGGGAGGCGGGGGCGGAGGAGACGACCGGGGAGAAGACGACGAGGAGGACCGAGGTGAGCAGACCCCCGCAGAGGCTCAGGAGGGCGCCCTGAGCGGTGAACCGCCGCCAGAAGAGGCTGTAGACGAGGGTCGGGAGGATGGCAGAGGCGGCGATCGCGAAAGCGAGGAAGGCGAGGGTCGCGGAGTTGGCGCCCCAGGAGATCAGGGCGAGCAGCATGCCGAGGATGCCGATGACCGCCGCCGCGAGCCGGGCCACGGCCAGCTCTTCCGTCTCCGTCGCCCTGCCCTTGCGGATCACCTCGCCATAGAGGTCGTGGGCGAGCGAGGAGGCGGCGGCCAGGGTGAGCCCCGCGGCGACCGCGAGAAGGGTGACGAAGGCGAGACAGGACAGCAGGGCGGTCAGGATGGCGCCGCCCAGTTCGTGCGCCAGCAGCAGCACGGCCGCGTTCCCCGTGCGGTCGTTGTCCGCGATGGTGTCGCTGCCCAGGACCGCGGTGGCGCCGAGGCCGAGGATGCCGGCCGCCAGGCAGACGAGGCTGACCAGGCCCATGGCCCACACCACCGAGGTGCGCAGGACGTCGACCGACTTCGGGGCGAGCAGGCGCATCATCACGTGCGGGAGAGCGGCGAGGCCGAGCACGATGGCCAACTGCAAGCTGAAGAAGTCGAGTTTGCTGGTGGCGCTGGCGCCGTAGCGCAGTCCGGGCTCCAGGAACCGCGCGCCCTGGCCGCTGTTGTCCGCGGCGGCGGCGAGCAGGTTCTCGAAGTTCCAGTCGAAGCGGTGCAGCACCATCACGCCGGCCACGGTCACACCGCAGATGAGCATGACCGCCTTGACGACCTGGATGAAGGTGGCGCCGGGCATGCCGCCGATGGCCGCGTAGACGATGACGACGGTGCCGATGACGATGACGCACAGAGTGCGGGTGGCGGCGCTGGGTTCGCCGGTGAACTGGGTCAACAGGGCGACACTGCCGACGAGTTGGGCGACCAGGTAGAGGGTGGTGACGGCCAGCGTGCACAGGGCCAGGGCGAGGCGGACCGGCCGCTGCAGACGCGTCAGCCGTACGGCCAGGGTGTCGCCGAGGGTGAACTTGCCGGTGTTGCGCAGGGGTTCGGCGATCAGCAGCAGGACCATCATCCATGCGACCGCGGTGCCGCACAGGTAGAGCAGTCCGTCGTAGCCGGTCAGGGCGACCAGGCCGGTGCTGCCCAGGAGCGTCGCGGCCGACAGGTAGTCGCCGCACATCGCCAGTCCGTTGCGCAGCGGGGACATGGCTCGGTTGCCGAGGTAGAACTCGCCGATCTCGTCGCGTTGGGGTGCGGTGAGCAGCGCGGTGAACAGGGTCACCACGACCACGGACAGGAAGAGCACGAGCGTCAGCTGCAGGCTGAGGCGGTCCACGACGGAGGCGCCGAGCGTCACCATGGGCGGTACTCCTCACCGCGGGCGGCCGTGCGTGCGTCGAAGGCGGTGCGTTCGCGTTCCGCGGTCTCGTGGTGGCGGACCAGCCCGCGCAGACCGCGGACCACCGGGGTGACCCGGGTGCGCATGTGCACGAGGTAGCGCCACACGATCACGCCCATCAGCACGAACTGCCCGAGACCCAGTGCCAGTCCGACCGTGAGATGGCCGCTCACGGGGGTGTTCATCAGGCCGGGCACGAAGCTGGACAGCAGGACGTACAGAAGGAAACCGCCGACGGCGACGGCCGTGGCCCGGGCACCGAAGCGGCGGTGGCTGCGGCGCAGCGACTGATACGCGGGTTCGCGGGACACCGATGGCCGGTCCGCCGGTTCGGGGCCCGTTTCGTAGGGGGGCGGTGGCCCGCCGAGCCCCATGGAGTGCCGTGACACATGCACCTTCTTTACTGCCGCGCCGGTCGTTGCGTCAAAGGCACGCCGGAGTCGCGCTCGTGCGGACTTGTGGGGAATTCGTGAATCTGGAATTCACGTGATGCGAATTCGCGCTTGACGACAAGCCTGGTGGGGCGGTCGGCCGGGGAGTCGGGGGTGGCGACGAGGCCAGGACCGGGATTGTTGCAGCGCCCCCGTTGAACTATCAACCGGCCGGTCGAACCGAATCGGTGAACTGACTCATTCACGTGCTTCGACTCCCGAACTCGCCATCCCCCAGCCTGCGAAAAGGCCGACCTCCGGAATAGGTCTGCACCTTCCCGTCGGCCAGGTTGTCTCAAATGCAGCGCACAGGGGGCGCTGCGCGTCGCGCACAGGCCCTTGTCACTCACGGACTAAGGCCGGCCCCTCGGGACTCACCTCGCGCAAACAGAACGGCGTTGGGCTCGGCCCGTCACGGGCGCGCTGCCATATTCGAAGGCCACTTCGGAGGTGGCTGTGACACTTGAGGTGACGACGACACGTCTGCCGGACCGCACCGCCGACCGGGTCCTCGCGCTCGAGGCCCGCAGGGCGCAGGCCGTGGCGGGGGGCGGGCCGAGAAGACGGGGCAAGTTCAGCGCCCGGGAGCGGATCGACCTGCTGCTGGACCCCGGCTCGTTCACCGAGACCGGTCTGTTCGTACGGTCCCGGCCCACCGGGGACGGTGCCCGCCGTCCCTACGGAGACGGCGTGATCACCGGGTGCGGCACGATCGACGGCCGTCCTGTCTGCGTGTTCGCCCAGGACTCCACGGTCTTCGGCGGCAGCATGGGCGAGGCCTTCGGCGAGAAGACCGTGGCCCTCATGGACCTCGCCCTCCGGACGGGATGCCCGGTCATCGGGCTCAACGACGGTGGCGGCGCCCGCATCCAGGAGGGTGTCGTCTCGCTCGCCCTCTACGCCGAGCTGGTGCGCCGCAACGTCCAGGCGTCCGGGGTGATCCCGCAGATCTCCGTCGTCCTGGGCCCGTGTGCCGGCGGGGCCGCCTACTCCCCCGCCATCACCGACTTCACCGTGATGGTGGACGGCGCCTCGCACATGTTCGTCACCGGTCCCGACGTCATCGAGGCGGTCACCGGGGAGCGCACCAGCGCCGAGGAGCTGGGTGGCGCCCGCACCAGCAACTCCCTCAACGGCAACGCCCACTTCCTCGCCGCCGACGAGGCGGAGGCCCTGGACACCGTACGGGAGCTGCTGTCGTACCTGCCCGCCAACAACCTGGAGCGGCCGCCGCGGTACGCTCCCCTGCCACCGCCCGCCGACGTGCCGCTCGACGAGATCGTGCCGGACCGGCTCGGGCAGGCCTACGACATGCGGGACATCCTGCGGGCGGTCGTCGACGACGGTGAACTCCTGGAGGTCCAGGAGCTGTTCGCGCCGAACATCATCTGTGCGCTGGCGCTCGTCGAGGGGGCGCCCGTCGGCGTCGTCGCCAACCAGCCGTCGCACGCGGCCGGTGTGCTGGACATCGACGCCTCCGAGAAGGCGGCACGCTTCGTACGGTTCTGTGACGCGTTCGGCATTCCGCTGCTGACCTTCGCCGATGTGCCGGGATACCTCTCCGGGGTCCGGCAGGAGCAGGCCGGGATCATCCGGCGCGGCGCCAAGCTGCTGTACGCCTACGCCGAGGCGACCGTTCCGAAGGTGACGGTGGTGGTGCGCAAGGCGTACGGCGGCGGGTACGCGGTGATGGGCTCCAAGCACCTGGGCGCCGACGTCAACCTCGCCTGGCCCACCGCGCGGATCGCGGTGATGGGCGCCGAGGGCGCGGTCGGCGTCCTGCACCGGCGGGAACTCGCCGCCGCCGAGGACCCCGAGGCGCTGCGGGCCCAGCTCGTGGACGCGTACGAGAGCACGCACGGCACGCCCTATCTCGCCGCCGAGCGCGGGTACGTCGACGCCGTGATCGCCCCGCGCGACACCCGTGACCACATCTGCCGTGCCCTGCGCGCGCTGCGCGGCAAGCGCTCCCCGATGCCGGAGCGCCGGCACGGCAACATCCCGCTCTGACCCGCCTCGCGAGGAGACCTGCCCGATGGACAACCGCCGTCCCCCGCTCGCCCCCGCGTTCCGGAGCCTGCCGGAGTACGTACATCACTGGGCCCGAACCACCCCCGACAGAAGGGCGTTCACCTTCGTCGACCATCCCGCCCCGGATTCGCGGGGCGTCCACCGCACACTGACCTGGCGACGGCTCGACGTGCGCATACGGGCGGTGGCCGCCCGGCTCGCCGAGGAGGCCGAGCCCGGGGCCCGGGTCGCGCTGCTGTGCCCCCAGGGGCTGGAGTACGTCACCGGGTTTCTGGCGACGCTCGCCGCCGGCCTCATCGCCGTACCGCTGTATCCGCCCGGTCTGCCGGGTCAGGGGGACCGGCTGACGGCGGTCCTGGCGGACGCGCGTCCTTCGGTCGTCGTGACGACGAGCCGGCACCTGGGTGAGGTACAGGAGTTGTGCGACCGGGTCGTCGCCGTGGACCAGGTCCCGGACGCCGCCGCCAGAGACCTGAAACCCGTCGATGCGGAGGTCGCCTACCTCCAGTACACCTCCGGTTCGACCCGTACCCCGGCGGGCGTGGAGATCAGTCACGCCAATGTCGTCGCGAACGCCCGTCAGGCGCTGAGCGCCTACGGCGCCGATGCCCATCCGGTGACGTGCGTGGGCTGGCTGCCGCTCTACCACGACATGGGACTCGTCCTGAGCATCGCCGCCCCGGTCGTGCGGGGGCTGCTGTCGGTACTCATGGATCCGGTCGCCTTCCTGCACGAACCCGCGCGCTGGCTGCGGCTGTTGGCCGCGCATCCGCGCGCGCTGAGCGCGGCGCCCAACTTCGCCTACGACTACTGCGCCTCTGCGGTGACCGACGCGCAGAAGGCGGATCTGCGGCTGGACGGGATCGTCGCGCTCATCAACGGCAGTGAGCCGGTCCGCCCCGGCACGGCCGACAGGTTCCAGGCGGCCTTCGCCGGCCAGGGGCTCGTCGCGGAGACCCACTGTCCCTCGTACGGCCTCGCCGAGGCGACCGTCTTCGTCAGCGCCGCCCGGCCCGGGGAACCGTTGCGGCGGTTCGCCCTCGACCGGGACGCGCTCGCCGAGGGCAAGGCGCTGTCCGCACGGCCCGACGATCCCCGGGCCGTGCTGCTGGCGGGCTGCGGCACTCCGGCGGGGCAGCAGGTCAGCATCGTCGATCCCGTCTCCGGGGCCCGTCTGTCCGAGGGCGAGGTCGGTGAGATCCAGGTGCGGGGTCCCAACGTGGGCCGCGGCTACTGGAACCAGGAAGAGCTGACCCGGCGCGTCTTCACAGCCGACGGCCGGCTGCGCACCGGTGACCTGGGAACGGTCCTGGAGGGGCAGTTGATCGTCACCGGTCGGCTGAAGGACCTGATCGTCGTCGACGGACGCAACCACTACCCGCAGGACTTGGAGGCCACCGTCCAGGACACGCATCCGGCGCTCCGGCGCGACCGGCTCGCCGCGTTCGGGGTCGCGGGCGGCGCCGGTGAGCGGGTGGTCGTGGTGGCCGAGCACGCGCGGACCACGAGCCTCGCCGAGATCGACGTACCGGCTCTGGTACGGGCCGTGCGTGCGGCCGTGTCCGGACGACACGGGGTGCGCCTCGCCGACGTCCTGCTCGTCCCGCCGGGCACGGTGCCGCGGACGTCGAGCGGCAAGGTGTCGCGGGCGCTGACACGTGAACGGTATCTGGCGGGTGCCTACGCGGCGGACGGCGCCGCGTGAGGGCCGTGGACGCGGGCGCGGTACGCCGCCTGGTCGCGGAGCGGGTCGCCGCGTGGACCGGAACGGCCGTCGCCGAGGTCGCGATGGACCGGCCGCTGGCGGATCTCGGCATGTCCTCGCGGGACGGGGTCGTGCTGGCGGGGGAACTCTCCCGGCTGACGGGACGGGAGCTGCCGCCGACGTTGCTGTGGGAGGCGCCCACCGGGGAGGCTCTGGTGGCGCACTTGTGCCGTACGCCATCGCCTATGGCATCGCCGACCGCGCCGCCGGCGCCCGCCGCGGTGGCTCCGCCCTCCTCGGAGCCCATCGCCGTCATAGGGCTCGGCTGCCGCCTCCCCGGCGGGGTGCACGGGCCGGCGGACTACTGGCGGCTGCTGACCGACGGCGTCGACGCGATCAGACGGGTCCCGGAGGAGCGCTGGCGCGACTTCACCCCCTTCCCTCCCGAGGACGCGCTCCCGTACGGCGGCTACCTCGACGACATCGCCGGGTTCGACGCGGACTTCTTCCGGATCACCCCGCGCGAGGCCGCCGTGATGGACCCGCAGCAGCGGATCCTCCTGGAGGTCGTCCACGAGGCCCTCGTCCATGCCGCCGTCCCGGCCGTGTCCCTGGCGGGCACGGCCACCGGTGTCTTCGTCGGGGTCTCCGCCCCCGAGTACGGCTCGCTGACCGGCGCCGACCCGGCGGCCGTCGATCCCTGGGCGCCGGCGGGCGGCGCGCTGAGCGTGACCGCGGGCCGGCTGGCGTATGTGCTGGACACCCGTGGGCCGAGCATGGCCGTGGACACCGCCTGCTCCTCCTCGCTCGTCGCGGTGCACCACGCCTGCGTGAGCCTGCGCACGGGCGAGAGCGACACGGCGATCGCCGCCGGCGTCAACCTGCTGCTCTCCCCCACCGTCACCGTGGCGTTCCGGCGGGCGGGCGCCCTCGCGCCGGACGGTCGGTGCAAACCGTTCTCACCGGACGCCGACGGCATCGGCCGCGGCGAGGGCTGCGCGGCCGTCCTCCTGAAGCGGCTGTCCGACGCCGAGCGGGACGGCGACCGCGTGCTCGCCGTCATCCGCGCCACGGCCGTCAACTCCGACGGCCGCTCCAACGGCCTCCTCGCCCCCAACCCGGCCGCCCAGCAGGCCCTCCTGACCACCGCGTACGCCCGGGCCGGGCTCACCCCCGCCCACGTCGACTACGTCGAGGCGCACGGCACCGGCACCCCGCTCGGCGACCCGATCGAGGCGGGCGCGCTCGGCGCCGTCCTCGGTGCGGGCCGCGACCCCGACCAGCCGCTGCTCCTGGGCTCCGTGAAGTCGAACCTCGGGCACCTCGAGTCCGCCGCGGGCATCGCCGGGCTGGTGAAGACCGTGCTCGCCCTGCACCACGACGTCATCCCGCCCTCTTTGCACTGCTCCGAGGGCAGCGCCCTGGACGACGAACGGCTGCGGGTGGTGTCCGAGGACGAGCCGTGGCCGCGCTACGGCGGCACCGCCACCGCCGGGGTCTCCGGGTTCGGGTTCGGCGGCACCAACGCCCATGCGGTGCTGGAGGAATGGCGGCCCGGCGTGCTGCCCGCGCGACCGGGCGAGGAGCCCGGGGCCCGGCTCCATCTCCTGTCCGACGTGGACGAGGAGCGGCTGCGGGACACCGCGTCCCGGCTCGCCGACTGGCTCCGGACGGCGGCCGCGCATCCCGCCGACGTGGCGCGCACGCTGGCCGGACGGACCGGCCGCGGAAGTGTGCGGGCGGCGGTGGTCGCCCGAGACCGTGACGAACTCGCCGACAGGCTGGACGCGTTGGCGCAGGGGCGCCCGCACGGGCAGGTCGTGACCGGTGAAGGTGACCTCGTGGGACCGGGCCCGGTGTGGGTCTTCTCCGGGTACGGCAGCCAATGGGTGGGGATGGGACGCCGGTTGCTGACCGAGGAGCCGGCCTTCGCCGCCGCCGTGGAGAAGCTCGACGCGGAGTGCGGGCTGTCCCTGTACGACCGTCTCGCGTCCGGGAGCGAACTCGACCGGCTGGAGGTGGCCCAGCCCGTTCTGTTCGGACTCCAGGTGGCGCTGGCCGAGGTGTGGCGTTCCTACGGCGTCGAGCCCGCCGCCGTCATCGGCCACTCGCTGGGCGAGGTGGCCGCCGCGGTGTGCGCGGGTGCACTGGACGTGTCGGAGGGCGCCCGCATCGTCGCCGTACGGGCCGAACTGCTCAGCAGGCTGCAGGGCGGGGCGATGGCGGTCGTCGACCTGGACGACAGTGAACTCGACGCTCTGGCCCGGGACTTCCCCGGCGTGCACGTCGCCGTTCACTCCTCGCCCGGACAGAAGGTCGTCACCGGTGAGGAACCGGCGGTGGCGCGGCTGGTGCGGTGGCTGGAGCGGGAAGGGCGGGCGGCCCGGTCCATGCGGGTCGTCGGGGCCGGGCACTCGCCCCAGGTCGAGCCGCTGCTCGCGGAGTTGACCGAGTCCCTGGCCGACGTCGGAGGCAGAGCGCCCCTCGTGCCGGTCTACTCCACCGTCCTGGACGATCCGCGCGGCGACTGTGTCTTCGACGCCGCGCACTGGGCCGCGAACCTGCGGCGGCCCGTACGGCTGGACCGGGCCGTCGCCGCGGCCGCCGCCGACGGCCACACCGCCTTCGTCGAGATCTCGCCCCACCCGGTCCTGGGCCGGGCCATCACCGACAACGTGCCCGGTGCACTCACGCTCGGCACGCTCCGGCGGGAGGCCGACGGATGCGCCGACTTCCTCACGCAGGTGGGGACCTTGTACTGCGCGGGCGGACGGCTGCCGCTGCCGCCGGGGCGGGTCGTCGACCTGCCCGCACCACGCTGGAAGCACGTGCGGCACTGGTGGACGGACGGACGGGGGGCGTCGCCCACGAAGCCGCGGACGCAGGTACGGCCTGAGGTACGGGCGGAGGTGCCTCAGGACACCGAGGGCACGTCCGTCGCCGCCCGCCTGTGCCACCACATCGCCACGGTCACCGGCCACCCCGCCGGCCGGGTCACCCCCGTCACCGCGCTTGCCGACCTCGGACTCGACTCCCTGATGGCGGTCCGCATCCGCACCGCCGTCGAGCGCGAGTTCGGCGTCGAGCTGCCGCTGCGCGACCTGCTCGGCGCCACCACGGTCCAAGAGGTGGCCGACCGTGTCCTGCCGGGGCCGGTACGCCCGCTGCGCGTCACCGTCGGCCGTCCCCCGCTCTTCCTCGTGCACGCCGCCGGCGGAACGACCGACGTCTACCGGGCACTCGCCGAACGGCTGGGCGAGCAGCTGTCGGTGTACGGTCTCGAACGCCTCGAAGACGCCCCCACGGTGACCGAGAAGGCGCGCCGCTACGCCGATGCCGTCACCGCCGTCCACCCCGACGGGCCGGTTCTGCTGGGTGGTTGGTCCTTCGGCGGCTTCGTCGCCCAGGAGACCGCGCGGCAACTGACCGCGGCGGGGCGGGACGTGGAGCTCGTGATCCTCATCGACTCCGTACGCCCCCTCCCCCAGCCGGACCGGACACCGGCCGAACGGCTCCGCGCCCACTTCGAGGGGTTCGCCCGACACGTCCGCGACGCCTACGGGGTCCGGCTCCAGCTGCCGTACGACGACCTCGTCGCGATGGACGACGACGGCGAACGCATCGACACCGTGCTGGAGATCCTGCGCGCGTCCGCCGATGTGCCGCCCGCCGCCCTGGAGCACCAGCGCTCCTCCTACCTGGACCTGAGGATCGGCGAGGCCCACCGGCCGGGCCGGCACGACGGGCGGGTGGTCCTGTACCGGGCCACGGAGCCCGCTCCGCACACCGTGCGTGACCCCGCCTACGAGCGCGACGACCGGGCGCTGGGCTGGGACGAGGTGTGCCCGCGCCTGACCGTCGTACCGGTCGCGGGACACCACCTGTCGCTGCTCGACCCGCCGCACGTCGACGAGATCGCCGCCCGTCTGGGGCGCGAGCTCGCCGAAGGGACCCGCTGAACGTGATCCGAGGAGAGCCGCCATGCACCGTCGCACCACCGGAGTGTCCCGACGTACCGTCACCAAGGCCGCGGCCGGTGCCGGTCTGGCCGTCCTGTTCGGCGCCCGGACCGCCGCCGCACTGGGGTCACGCACCGTCGACGTGTCCGTGTCCTCCGCCGCCCTGGGCCGCAGTGCGCCGGTGCGGCTGATCCTGCCGTCGGGGTTCGGCTCGCAGCCCACCCGCACCTACCCCGTGCTGTATCTGCTGCACGGCGCCCACGACGACTACACGTCCTGGACGCGCGAGACGGACATCGAGGCCTTCACCGAGGGCCGGGACCTGATCGTGGCGATGCCCGACGCGGGGCCCACCGGGATTCCCACCGCCTGGCGCGGCGGGCCCGACTACGAGACCTTCCAGCTGCAGGAGGTTCCGGCGCTGCTCGCCCGCGACTACCGGGCCTCCGGGGTGCGGGTCGTCGCGGGGGTGTCCACCGGCGGCTACGGCGCCATGGCGCACGCGGCCCGGCACCCGGGCATGTTCACCGCGGCGGCCTCCTACAGCGGGATCCTCGACACCATGGCGCCCGGTGTCCCCACCCTGATGGACGCCATCGTGGCCCGCGAGAACCTGGTGCCCACGTCGCTGTGGGGCAATCCGTTCCTCAACCTGCTCACCTGGCGCGACTTCAACCCGCGGACCCGGGCCGCGGGACTGCGCGGCACCGCCCTGTACGTCTCCAGCGGCAGCGGGCTGGCGGGAGGCACGGGTGACTGGCTGCCCGAGGCCCTGGAGAGCGCCCTGTGGCCCTCCGCCCACAGCTTCACCGACACGCTCGCGCTGCAGCGCATCCCGGTCACCACACACTTCTACGCAGGAGGCGGGCACAGCTGGGCCTACTGGAAGCAGGAGTTCACCGCCTCGTGGCCGATGCTCGCCCGAGGGCTGGGGGTGCCGCAGTGATGTCGGTACCGTCGGGACACGGAACGCAACGCAGGGGTCGTCCGTCCAACACAGGACTTACCCCTCGCCCCACGGGCAACAGCCCGCGGGTGAGCCGCTTCCGGGTGAAAGGAGGGCCCCCCTTGGCCACCCCCGCCCCGCACGGCGTCCCGGAGGGCCACGGCGCCGCCGCGGTCCCACCCGACCTGGCCGAACTGCTGCGCGCCCAACTGGAGGAGGTCGCCGACGAGGTCGAGGAGGAGGTCCGCCGACAGGTGCCCGAGTACGCGCGACCGGCCGACGGAACCTACCGCGAGAACCTCAGAGCCGGTGTGGTGCAGGCGCTGACCCTGTTCGTCGACCACATCGCCGACCCACGCGGCCGCGGGGACGCGATCGCGGCGACCTACTACGAACTCGGGCGCGGTGAGGCCCTGGAGGGACGCAGCCTGGACGCGTTGCAGTCCGCGCTGCGGGTCGGCGGTCTGCACGCCTGGCGCCTCATGGGCCGTACGGCCGAGCAACTCGGCCTCGACTCCGCGGTGGTCACGGCGCTGGGCGAGCTCGCCTTCCGCACCGTGCACGAGGTCGCGGAGGCGGCCGCTGCCGGGTACTCCGAGGCACGCGCGCACAACACGGACGAGTTGGAGCGGCGCCGCAGACGCCTGCTGGACCTGCTGCTCGGCGAGGGGCCGGTCGCGCCGGCGGCGGTGCAGGACCTGGCGCACGGTGCCCGGTGGTCGGTGCCCAGGCAGGTCGCGGTGGTCGCGCTCGCGGCCACGCCGGACCAGCGGGACGAGGAGTGGCCGCTGGCCGCCGCCGGGGCCCTTGTGGACATGGAGTCGCGGCCGCCGCGGATGCTGATCCCCGACCCGGACGGCTCCGGCCGCTTCGGGGGCCGGGCGTTCAGTCTCGCGCTGCGCGGGCGGCCGGCCGCGATCGGGCCGACGGTGCCGCTCGCCGAGGCCGCCCAGTCGCTGCGCTGGGCCACCCGGGCGCTGGGGCTGATGGGGCGCGGCATCCTACCCCGGCAGGGGGTGGTGCGCTGCGCGGACCACTTGTCGACCCTGCTGCTGCACAGCGACGAGCCGATGCTCCACCAGCTGCGGGCGCGGGCCCTCGCACCGCTCGAGGCGGTCTCGGAGGGGCAGCGCGAGCGGCTCGCCGAGACGCTGCTGGCGTGGCTGCTCAGCGGCAGCAATGTGCCCGACGTGGCCGCCCGTCTCCATGTCCATCCGCAGACGGTGCGTTATCGGCTGCGTCAGCTGGAGAAGGTATTCGGTGACGCGCTGCACGATCCAGGCGCCCGTCTGGATCTCATTCTGGCACTCACCACGGCACAAAAGAACGAGGAATTCTTGAATTCCCGTCCATAACACCAGGCACGGTCAAGCGAATAAGTTTCGGGACGTCCTTTCCGCAGGCGTATCACACGCCCCACCCTCAAAGGATCCCCATGCGTATTCGCTTGTACCTCGCCGCGCTCTCGCTGGTCGGCGGAGCCGGTGTGGCCACCGTCTCGGCACCACAGGCATCCGCCGCGGCCTGCTCGGACATCGACGTCGTCGCCGCTCGCGGCACGTTCGAGCCGGGCAACCTCGGCCTGATCGTCGGTGACCCGGTGTACTCCGCTCTCCAGAAGAAACTCACGGGCAAGAATGTGAGCAGCTACAAGGTGAACTACCCCGCGGACCTTTCCCTCACCTCGGCCGCGCAGGGCAACAGGGACCTGGTGAACCACGTGAACAGCCAGGCGGCCGCCTGTCCGAATCAGCGTTTCGTTCTGGTCGGCTATTCGCAGGGCGCGAATGTCGTCGACAACTCCATCGGCATCAGCAGCGCCGGTGCGGTGGTCGGCAGTCCCATCGTGGCCACCATTCCCGCCGCGCTGGAGTCACGGGTGGCCGCGGTGCTGCTGTTCGGCAACCCGATCCGGGCGATCGGCAAGAGCGTCACCGGCACGTACCAGAGCCGCACCATCGACTTCTGTGCCAAGGGTGACCCCGTCTGCGAAGCGGGCGGCAACGACACGCTGGCGCACCTCGGTTACACGGCGAACGCCGACGCGGCGGCGACCTTCGCCGCGGGCAAGGTCTGAGCGACGGCGTAAGGAAGGGCCCGGGAGGAGTTTTCCTCCCGGGCCCTTCCCCATGCGGTCGGGCTATCGAGGTGTGCGGGCGAATTCCGTGAGGGCGGTGGACACCGGCTCGGGACGGCCGTTGTTCTGTACCGGCGCCGCGGTCAGCACGTCGAGGTGCTGGTAACCGTCCGCGATGACGGGGTGCAGGTCGGCCGGGGCCCGACCGGCGAGCAGTCCGTCGCCCGCGAGGACCGTGAGCGTCGGGTTGGCGGTGAGCCCGTCGGGGTGCATGACGAGCCGCTTCACCTGCGGGGAGGTGGCCAGTTCGATGTCGGTGACGAGTTTGGTCGGGAAGTACTGCTCCGTGAAGTCCAGCGGCTGCGCGGCCATGCTGCGCGCCAGCTCCTGGATGTCGGTGACCTCCTTGCCCGCGTTGGTGAACGGCGTCCCGTCCGAGGACCGGTACCCGGGGTCGTCCGGATCGCCGACCCGGTCGTAGGTGCGCCAGGTGTACAGCGGGCCGTGGGGCACGGCCGGGATGGCCTTGTACTCGGTGCCGAAGAGGCCCGGCTGCGACGAACTCCCGTTGGCCGCGGGGAAGTTCTTGTCGGTGATGGGCCCGCCGTCGAAGAAGCCCACGCTGCTCTGGAGGAACGCGAGCGGCACGGACTGGTCGTCCATCAGCGAACCGAGGATCGCCTGGTTGGTGAGCCGGAAGTCCTTCACCGCGGGTGAGCCGGTGAGGAAGGTGGCGGTGTCCTTGGAGAACAGGAAGCGGTTGGTGGCCTCGATGTTGGTGTTGGCCGGCAGGTAACTCGGCAGGTCGGCCTCGCCGCCCGGATCCTGCAGGGCACCCACGCCCGCGATGGCGAGCAGGGTCATGGTCTCGGGGTTGAGCAGGACGGGCGCCGACAGCGAGCGCGGGAGCAGTCCGCTGTCGAGTCCGGCCTGGACGACGCCGTAACCGAGGCCCACGTCCGGCAGGTTGGTGTCGTCCGGCATGCTGCCGCTCAGGTCGGCGAGCGAGGTGGAGACGGTCGTGTCGAGGGCGAAGTAGCCGGCGCACTGGTTGTGTCCGGCGTCGGCGGTGGTGGCGGGATTGCCGTCGAAGTCGGCGGCGGCGAAGTACCCGGTGATGACACCGCCGAGCGAGTGGCCGCCGCACAGCACCTTGTCCTTGCGGACGGCCTGGTCGGGCAACTCGGCGGCGAGCAGGGTGTATTCGTCGCGTACGGTCTGCTCGATGCCGAGCTTCGCCATCCACCCGAGCTTGTCGTTGCCGACGAACCCGGCGAAGGTGCGGCCCTCGACCTGTTTGCCGCGGTAGTAGTAGTCGACGGCCGTGTGCTGGTCGCCGGAGGCGATTCCGGTACGGTCCTCCAGGCAGTTGGAGCGCCGGTCCAGGGCCCAGAACTCGATGTGGCGGCCCTGCTCGGCGGCGCGGGTCACGGTGTTGCGGGCGACGCTGTCGAAGGCTCCGGCGCCCTCCAGGATGCCTGGCTGGGCGACCAGGATCCGGTCGGCGTCCGCCGAGGCGGCGGGGCCGTCGGCGGACCGGTAGCGCAGATACGACAGCCAGTCGCACGCCGCGGGCCGGGCGCCGAACGACGCGGGCAGGGGGGCTTTCACCCGCACCACGGTCTCGGTGACGCCGGCGCTCGTGGCCACGGCCGTCTCGGTTCTCGCGCTGTCTCCCTGGGCGTCCGGTGACGAGACGGTGAACGCCCCGGTGGTCAGCAGCACCGCCAGCGCTGCGGTGCGCCATCCGCTTCCTCTGCTGCGACTCGTTTTCATGCTGGGACCGTAGGGCGGCGCGGGCCACGCCCTCGGGAGTTGCTCACAAGAACGCAGGGCCCGGTGGACGCTTTGTCACCAGCCGCAGAGCGACCTCAGCCGTCGCGCAGGGTACGGCGTGGTGAGCGGTCGTAGGTGTGCCGGTACAGGGTCGCGAAGCGGCCCGGGTGGGAGAAGCCCCAGCGGGCGGCGATGTCGGTGACCGTGGCACCGTCCTCGGGGTCGGCGGCCACCAGCTCGGCGTGGGCGTGGGACAGGCGGACCCGGCGGACGTACGCGAGCGGGGTGCTGTCCAGGTGACGGCGGAAGGCGTACTGGAGCGCGCGGACGCTGATGTGGGCCGCCTGCGCGATCTGGGCGACGGTGAGGGGCCGGTCGGCGTGGTCGTCGATGTAGGCGAGGGCGCGGCGCAGGGCGGCGGGGTGGGCGTCCTGGCGGTCGGGGCCGGTGGGGTCGGTGGACGCGGTGTTGGGGAAGGTGGCCAGGACGGCCGCGGCCAGGTGCTGGGCGGCGGTGGAGGCCACCAGCGGCTCGTCGGCGACGGCGGCGTCCGCCAGGACGTGGTCCTGCACATAGCGGATGGTCGCCCGCAGCCGGTCGCCGGCTGCGGGGCTGACCGGTCGGTGCCCGGTGAGCCGGACCGGTTCCGGGCGCCTGGTGTCCGCGGTCGCCGCGACCTGGGTGAGCAGCTCCGGGTTCAGCATGGTGAAGTTGTAGCGGGCCGCGTGGACACGGCCCGCGTAGGACAGCTCGGGCGGGGCGAAGGACACCACATCGCCGGGGCCGAAGGAGTCCGAGACACCCTGGTAGACGTGGTCCTCGATGGTGCCCTCGTGGATCACGCACAGGCAGATCCGGCCCAGCGGGGTCACGGCGTAGCTCATGTCGAAGTCGAAGTCGACCTCGTCGACGCTGACCGAGTCGATGGCGCTGCGGTGGATCCGCGCCCGGCTGCTGTCCGGGCTGCCGTTGCCGATGCGCATCCTCGCGTAGGCATGGTTGAGGAACTCCTCGGTCCGGTCCAGATCGTCGCTGTCGAACGTCAGCGTCTCCATCGCGCCAGGTCCTCCCACTCTCCGCTCCTCATGCGCACCTACCCGCGAATGCCGCGATGCTGCCGGTCCCGTTTCGTTTTCTGTCCTGCCAGGTCACAGGGTGTGCGTCCGGTGACTCGTCACGGACGGGACCATCCGTCCAGGCTGGACGGGCGGCGGCCGCGGAAGTCGCCGGCGACAGAGGAGAGGGCGACAGGCTGTACATGACGCAACGCGAAGAGCTGGTCGAGAAGATCGAAGAGCTCCAGGAGGAAATCGCCCAGCTGCGGCAGGCCCTCGTCTCTCACGCCGTCGTGGATCAGGCGATCGGTGTCGTCCTCGCCCTCAGCGGTCTCCGTCCCGACCAGGGCTGGGAGGTCCTCAAGGCCGTGTCCCAGCGCACCAACACCAAGCTGCGGGACGTCGCCCAGCACGTCGTGCGCTGGCCCGAGCTGGGCAGCCTGCCGGCGGAGATCCGCCCAGCACTGCGCATCGCGCTGACCGAGGCGCGCGCGGCGCACGGAGGCCGGTCGTTGATACGGCAGTGGCAGGAGCAGCGGTGCAAGGCCTACGGCGGCGCCCCCTCCGGGAAATCCCCGTGACGAGCCGGGACACCTGTGCGTACCGTTGACCGTATGGAGATCAGCAGCTGTACCCACACCGCAGCCGCGCGAGCGACCAGCTCGCCGGCTGCCGACGCCTGACCTCCCCCACTCCCCGGCGGCCGGAAACGGACCGCCGGTGCAGGATCTCTGGTCGCCCTCTGTTCCCGCGGTCGTTTCCGGTCCCACGAGACCGAAGGACCACTGCCATGGACACGGACCGGACCGTACGCGTCTTCACCGACTTCTACCGCGAGCGCGGACACCACCTGATCACCGGCAGCACACTGCTGCCACCGCCCGGCGACCCGGTGCTCTTCACCACCTCGGGCATGCATCCGCTCACTCCCTACCTGGAGGGCCGCCCGCATCCCCGGGGCCGCCGTCTCGTCAATGTGCAGCGCTGTCTGCGCACCACCGATCTCGACGAGATCGGCGACTCCACCCACCTGACGGTGTTCGAGATGCTCGGCTCGTGGTCGCTCGGCGACTACGGCCACTCGCAGAGCCTGCGCTGGGGCCACGAGCTGCTCCGCGACGGTTTCGGCATCCCCCGGGAGAGACTCCACGTCACGGTCTTCGGTGGTGACGACCAGGTGGGCCCCGACCTCGAATCCCTGCGCACCTGGGAAGAGTTGGATGTGCCCGTAGAACTCACGGGGGAGGACAACTGGTGGTCCAACGGGCCCGTCGGCCCCTGCGGACCCGACTCGGAGATCTTCGTGTGGACCGGCGGCACCCCACCCCGGGGCACTCCCACCACGGACCCGCGGTGGGTGGAGATCTGGAACCACGTCGTCATGCGGTACCGCCGCCTGGAGGACGGCTCTCTGCAGCCTCTCGACCGTCCGAGCATCGACACGGGCATGGGGCTGGAGCGCCTGGTCACCATCCTGCAGGGCCATGACTCGGTCTACGACACCGACCTGTTCGAGCCATGGATGAGACTCCTGCCTCCCCTGTGGCGGCTCGACGAGCCGTCGCTGCGTCTGGTCTGCGACCATCTGCGCTCCGGTGTCGTCGTGATCGGTGACGGGGTACGGCCTTCCAACACCGGCCGCGGTTACGTCCTGCGCCGCGTCGTCCGCCGCCTGCTCACCACCCTGCGGCGCGACAACCCGTCCCGCACCCTCTCCGACCTTCCGGTGGAACTCCTCCAGCACACGCTGGACCACTTCCGGCAGACCTGCGGGACAGATTTCGTCCGTGACGTGCTGCTGGAGGAGGAACGCCGGTTCGACAGGCTGCTGGAGCGCGGTCGACGTCTGCTGTCCGGGCCGCGGTACCGGGGGCCGCTCAGCGAGGAGGACTACGAGTACCTCCACGACACCCACGGCCTGCCCCGCGACCTGGTTCTCAGCCTGCGCCGAGAGGGGTGACGGCTACTCCGTGCGCAGAGCCGTCGCCGTGCGGGACTTCGCCGCCCAGCCCGCCGGGAGCAGCGCGCCCAGCAGGGCGATGACGAGACCGGCCAGGCCCAGCAGAAGCAGCTGCGGGGTGTCGTAGACGTCAAGGACGGACCTGGGCAGGCCGGTGCCGGCCGCGTGTCCCATCACCGGGAGCACGAATCCGTGCAGGGCGTATCCGGCGGGGACGCCGACGAGACCGCCGAGCACGCCGATGCCGGCCACCGAGGCGAGGACGAGGCTCACGGTCTGCCGGGGCGACATGCCGAGCGCCTTGCACACGCCCAGGTCGTGGACGCGCTCCCGGGTGTCCAGGACGACGGAGTTGAGGACGCCGAGGCCCGCGACGGACACCAGCATCAGGGTGAGGAGCGCGGCCATCGTGTTCAGGATGAGCACGAAGTTGTCCTGCTCGGAAGGCGAGTTGGCCCGGGCGTCGGCGCCGAGGGGCTCGACCCGCGCGGCGAGCTTCTCGGCGTACGTGACCGCGGAGACGCCCGGTTTCACGTCGACGAGGAACACCTGCGGCCGGGTCGCGGGGAAGTCCGCGGCGCTCGCCTGGATCTCCAGCACGTCGTCCGAAGTTCCGAAGGCCTCGCCGACGATCCGCAGGACGGCCGTCTCCTTTCCGACGGTCACGCGTACGGTGTCGCCGATCTCGGTGCCGGTGGTCTCCAGGAACTGGCCGGGCACGACGACCTGGCCCGCGCCGGTGAGCCAGTGCCCGGAGATCATGGCGTAGCCGCCCCGCCGGGAGTCGCCCTGGTAGAGGGTCGCCCGGACGGTTCCGGAGACCCCGGCCACGGTGGCGTCCCGCTGGCCCATGCCGTAGTACGAGGCGGTGCCCGACTGTGCCTTGATGGCGGCGCTCACCTGCGCCGGGTCGGCCGGCTCGGGCTCCGGGGAGCCCGGTGCGGGGACGTGCTCGCCGCCCGCGACGGACGGACCGCCGGTGAAGACGGTGACCGCGGAACGGTTCTCGGGGTCCTGTATCGAGCTGACCTCGTTCAGCGAGGAGGTGAGGCCGACGGCGAAGGTCGCCGCGATCGTGCCGAACGCCACGGCGAGCAGCATCGCGAGGGTGCGGACCGGGTGCGCGAAGGGACTGGCGAGACCGTAGGTCACCGCCCTGGGCAGCGGCAGCCGTCCCGCCGCGCGGTGCGCCCACTGACCGCGTCCGGTGCGCGGGGCCCTGCCGACGGCGATGGCCTCGACCGTGCGCAGCCGCCCGGCCCGCAGCGCGGGGACGAAGGCCGCGATCCCGACCACCAGCAGCGCGCCGGCGGGCACCACCACGTCCACCCACCAGGCGACGGACAGGGTGGCGGTGCCGTACGCCTGCTCGGTGTCGTCGAGGAGTGGGACGGCCAGGAGATTGCCGAGGACGACTCCGAGCGCGATGCCCACCGTTGCCGGGATGAGCGCCTGGGCCACGTAGGCGCGGACGACTTCGCGCGGGGTGAAACCGATGGCCTTGAGGATGCCGATCCTGCGCAGGCTGGTGCCGACCGCGCCGCTGATGACGCTGCCGACGATGATCACGGACATGACGATGCCGAGGACCCCGAAGGCGACCAGGAACGGGATGGTCGGGGCGGCGCCCTGGTCGGCGGCGCGCTTGGTGTCGAGGTAGGACCGGGTGCCGAGTAGCGCACCGGACGGGACGGCGGCGAGGAGCTTCTTGCGGGCGGCGGCGATGTCGCCCTTCGAGCCCGCCGAGTCGAAGCGGTACAGCATCTGGCTGGTGACGGGGTGTTCCTCGGAGGCAAGGGCCCTGACTTGTGCGGGAGTTGACCACAGGTCGGCGGTCTTGCTGGCCGAGGTGGCGAAACCGACGACCGTGAGCGTCGTGTCGGAGACTGTCAGGGTGTCGCCCAGCTCGAAGGCGGGCCCCTGGTAGGAGGAGCTCAGCACGACCTCGCCCGGTTTCCTCACCCACCGGCCGGACGTGAGGTCCAGGTCGTCGACGTCCGCGTGCGGACCGGTGCGTCCGACCAGGGCCATGGCCGGGGGCCGATGGCCGGACGAGTCCGTCGCCTCGATGACCGTGGAGGGGTACGGCCCCGCGCTCGCGGTGACGTCGTCCAGCCGCCCGGTGGCCCCGAGCTGTTCGGCGGTCACCTTGGCCGGGTCGAACTCGGCGGTGAGGTGGGCGCCCTTCTGCGCGGCGAAGGCGTGGTCGAAGGGCGCGTTCGAGACGACCATGAGGGAACCGGCGACCACGGCGGCCGCCACGGCCATCATCGTGGCGATGGCGATGACGACGGTCTGCACGCGGCGCCGGCCCACTCCGGAGCGGACGACACGCAGGAGCGGTCCGGTCATCGCACGGCCTCCGCGCGCGAGTCGAGGGCGACATGGCCGTCGACCAAGTGGACGGTGCGGCTCGCGCAGGCCTCGGCCAGGGCCGGGTCGTGGGTGACGAGCACGATGGTCTGGCCGCCGCGGTGCAGGTCGACCAGCAGGTCCCTGACGTCCTGGCCCGAGGCGCTGTCGAGGGCGCCGGTCGGCTCGTCGGCCAGCAGCAGCGCGGGCCGGTTCACCAACGCCCGGGCGACGGCGACACGTTGGCGTTCGCCGCCGGAGAGGCGGCCCGGGTAGGCGCGGGCGTGTTTCTGGATGCCGAGAACCTCCATGAGCTCCCGCGCCCGGCCCTCCGTCTTACGCCGTGAGCCTCCGGCGAGCTGGGCGGGAAGCTGGATGTTGTCGAGGACGGTGAGGTCGTCGAGGAGGTTGAAGAACTGGAAGACCATGCCGATCCGTTCCCGGCGGAACCGGGCCAGGGCGTGCTCACCGAGCCGGTCCACCTGCTGCCCGGCGACGGTCACGGTTCCCTCGGTCGGCTTGTCGAGTCCCGCGACGAGGTTCAGCAGCGTGGACTTGCCGCTGCCGGAGGGACCGGTCACGGCGAGGGCCTCACCCTGGGCGACGGAGAGGTCGAGCGGTCCGAGCGCGGGTGCGCCGGCGTTGTCGTAGCGCTTGGCCACGCCCTTCAGTTCGATCACTGCGGTCATGGGAGGTGCCCGTCCTGTCGGTCGTCGGGTCGTGTCCTTGTCGGCGTGGCGAAGGTACGGGCGGGCGGGGTGCGGGCGCGTCGGCCGAGGCACCGACATACGGCCCTCCGCACGGAGGAGCCGGCCGGGGGTCATCCCTGCGAAGTACACCCATGGGAGGGCGGGTTGGTCGTCGAGACGGACGCGCGGCCGGGCACGGGACCGCAGAATGTGCTCATGGGGACGGAAGACCTGCACCGATGGCTACGGCAGGTGCGTGTCGCGCTGCGGCCGGAGGCGAAGGGCGCTGGGCTGTCACGGCGTTCTGTGTGCTTCGACGTGCTGCTGGCCGTGCTGCTGACGGTGGTCGCGCTGGTGGTGGCGTCGCGTTATCCCGGTGACGGGCCGGTACAGGTGTCGAAGATGGAGTTCGGGGCGCCGGTTCCGCCCCGGCCTCCCGTTCTGCCGGGCGGGCGGATCGAGCCGCTGTTCTCCTCACCGCCCTGGGGACTGATCGTGCTGTCGGCACTGCCGCTGGCGGCACGGCGGCGGTTTCCGCTGACCGTGTTCGCCGTGGTGCTCTGCGCGGGGCTGGCCATCGGCGACGACGCCTCCTGGATCAACGTGCTGACCTGCGTCATCGGCACCTACAGCGCGGTGATGCACAGCCGGCACCGGGCGGGCGCGATGGTCGGCCTCGTCGTCGCCGCAGTCCTTGCCGGCGTGGCCTTCCGGTCGACGCAGCCGGTGCTGCCCGGCTGGTCGAGTCCCGGGGTGGTGCTGCTGGTGGCCGGGGTGCTGGCCACCGTGGTCCGGTCGGGGCGACGGCGGCTTGCGGCCAGCCGCGACCGGTTCACGGCGCTGGAGCGGGCGCACGAGGAGACGACGCGCCGGGCCGTGGAGGAGGAACGGGCGCGGATCGCCGCCGAGTTGCACGACGTCGTGACCCACAATGTGAGCGTGATGGTCATCCAGGCGGGCGCCGCGCGCAAGGTCATGGACGCGGCCCCGGAGCGGTCCAAGGAGGCGCTGCTCGCCGTCGAGGCCGGGGGCCGGGCCGCGATGGCCGAACTCCGGCATGTGATGGGCCTGTTGGCGGCGCCGGACACCGGCCGCCCGGACTCCCCCGCCGACGGCCTCGAACCGCAGCCGGGGCTCGGGCAGTTGGACGCGCTGATCGACCGGGTGCGGGCCGCCGGGACACCGGTCGGGGTCGCGGTCTCGCTGCCCCCGGAACCGCTGCCGCCCGGCGTGGACCTCACGGCGTACCGGGTGGTCCAGGAGGCGCTGACCAACACCATCAAGCACGCGCCCGGCGCCGAGGCAGTCGTCACCGTCGGCTGGTCCGGTGACCGGCTGGAGATCGAGGTCACGGACACCGGCGGAGTCCGCGACGGGGTGCCCGCGGACGGGAACGGCCGCGGACTGATCGGTCTGCGGGAGCGCCTCGCGGTCTACGGCGGCGAACTGACGGCCGGCCCGCCCCTCGCCGGGGGCTTCCGGATCAGGGCGGAGGTGCCGTGGCGGACGGTGTGAGCGGCGACGGGTCGGCGGGGCGGGCAGCTTCGCACAGCGCATGGGCGCGGAGGGGCTGCGTTGACTGACGAAGTGAACGGTGTGACCGGTGTGACCGGCGTGAACGACCACAGGCTGCGGGCCGTCATCGCCGACGATCAGGCGCTCGTACGGACCGGGTTCGGGATGATCCTGAGCGCGGACGGCATCGAGGTGACGGCGGAGGCGGCGGACGGGGCGGAGGCGGTCGCCGCGGTCCGGCGCACCCGCCCCGACGTCGTCCTCATGGACATCCGGATGCCGGGCATGGACGGCATCGAGGCCACGCGGCGGATCCTCGCCGACGACACCGCGGGCGAGATCCGGGTGATCATCCTGACCACGTACGACCTCGACCACTACGTCTACGCCGCGCTCACCGCCGGGGCCAGCGGCTTCCTCCTCAAGGACGTCACGCCCGAGCATCTGGTGGCCGCGATACGGCTGGTGCGGTCCGGCGACGCCCTGCTGGCGCCCACGATCACCCGCCGTCTGATCGAGCGCTTCGCCCGGCGTGAGGAGGCCGCTCCCTCGGCCGGCCCACTCCGGGACCTGTCCGGGCTGACGCCACGTGAACTGGAGGTGCTGAGGCTGCTGGCGACGGGCCTCAGTAACGCCGAGCTGGCGGAGCGGCTGTTCCTCAGTCCGACGACGGTGAAGACACACATCGGCCGGATCCTGTCGAAGCTGGACCTGCGCGACCGCGTCCAGGCGGTGGTCCTCGCCTACGAGAGCGGGCTGATCACACCGGGCGGCACCGCGGACGGCGCCCTCCGCGACAGCTAGGACATCAGTCCTGCCGCGACCGTCGCCCCCAGCTCCCAGCACGCCTCGATGTCGGCCTTGGCCGGTTCGCCGGTGACGGTCACCGGGTCGGCCGCACCGCGCCAGCCGAGACCCGTCGTGATCGACTCGATGCCGCGCAGGGCTCCGGTGACGTCGTTGCCGCCGTGCACGTAGACGCCGAACGGACGGCCGCGCGTCTCGTCGAGGCAAGGGTAGTAGACCTGGTCGAAGAAGTGCTTGAGGGCTCCGGACATGTACCCGAGGTTGGCCGGGGTGCCCAGCAGGTAGCCGTCCGCCTCCAGCACGTCCGAGGCCGTGGCGGACAGGGCCGCGCGGCGTACGACACGGACGCCCTCGATCTCCGGCGCCGTCGCACCGGAGACGACGGCTTCGAACATCGCCTGGCAGTGGGGCGAGGGTGTGTGATGCACGATCAGCAGGATGGCCACGGTGGAACCCTGCCCGCCTCGGCCTTCGTCCGCAAGCCGTGCCGGGGTCGGGCACGGCCGGGCTACTATGCCCGGACACCGCGAGGGGGGAGCAGGTCGTGGCCGACAAAGGGCAGCCGGCAGCGGAGGTCTTCGACGCGCTGGGGCTGACGTACGAGAAGGCGTTCGCGCGTTCGGAGGCTCACCTGGCGTCCCTGGAGTGGCTGCTCGGGAGGCTCGGCCCCGGCAGCCGGATCCTGGACGTCGGCAGCGGAACCGGCCGCCCCACGGCGTCGACGCTGGTGGCCGCGGGTCACGAGGTGCTGGGCGTGGACGTCTCGCCCGTCATGGTCGAGCTGGCCGGCCGGCAGGTGCCGCAGGCCGTGTTCCGCCACGCGGACATCCGTGAACTGCCGCTGGAGGACGACTCGTTCGACGCAGTGTGCGTGTACTTCTCGCTGCTCCAGATGACCCGGGCGGAGCAGTCGGAGGTGCTGGGGCGGGTGGCGCGGCCCTGCGGCCGGGCGGGAGCCTGGTGTTCGCCACCGTGCCCGTGGACGTGGAGGATCTGGCGGTCGAGTTCATGGGCCAGCCCGTCCGGGCCACGAGTTTCGCCGCGGAGGACATGGTGGCCGTGGTGCGTGACGCGGGTCTGACTGTGGAGCACGAGCAGGCCGTGGAGTTCACCCCGGACCATCCCGAAGGCGCCACCGAACCGCATCTGTTCCTGTACTGCGGGCTTCCCGCGTAACGAGCGCGCCCGGCACGGGCCGGGCGCGCCCTTCGTCGGTCAGCGCACGGCAGCCTGCACATACGGAACCAGTCTCACCGGGCCGACCAGACCGTGGTCCTGGCGGGCGACCCCGCCGAACACCGTGGGCTGCGCGACCCTGAGCCGGTTGATGAGCGGGGTCGCCACCTCGATCTCCAGCGTGTTCGCACCGCGCCGCAGGAAGGGGCCGAGGTCGACGACGGGGTGGAGCCGGTCGGCCGCGGGCAGGCGCCTGCCGTTGACGCTCACCCAGAAGGTGTCGCTGACCTGCCCCAGCTCCAACTCGGCGCCGTGGGACGACGTCCAGTCGGCCGGCAGGGTGACCGTGGTGCGGTACCGGCCGATGCCCGCGGAGTCGGCCAGCTCGGGGATCTGCGACCAGGGCCGCAGCGTCTCGAGGGTGAGGCTGCGCCGGACGTGTGCGGTCCGGGTGGCGTCCGGGCCCGGGTACCAGTCCTCGACGTCCAGTTCCCAGCGGGCCGGTGTGATCGGCGCGGGCACGGCGGGGGTCCTGGTGGTGGCGGTGCGGCCCTGCGACAGGCGTGTGGTCCAGGTACCGGCGGTGCGGGCGCGCAGGGTCAGCCCTCGCTCGGTGAACAGCACCGCGTCGGCGTCGGTCGCCTCGGCGTGCGCACTGCTGCCTTGGCGGTCGCCGAACAGCCCCGGCCGCCCGAGGGCGACGATCATCGTCTGCCCCGGCTGGAGCGTGACCCGCAGGGTGATGTCGGCCCCGTCCTCGGTGTAGCGCGCGAGCCGGACCGCCTCGCCGGTCCAGGGATCGAGCAGATACGGCACGGTCCGACCGCCGTGGGTGCGGCGCAGGGTGACGTCGTGGTCGATCGCGGCCACGGGCGGCTTGACCGTCTCGGCGTGCTTGCCGTTGCACAGGTAGTAGAAGTCCGCGTCGGCGGTGACCCGGTGGGCGTTGAGGAGCGTGGACGCGGTGGCGTGCCGTACGTCGGCGCTCACCCCGAGCCCGGCGAGGGCGTCGCCGACCGCGGCCTTGTCGGTGACCCGGACGACGTGGCGCAGCGTGAGCAGCCGGGCGAGGAGGTCGCGCAGCCGGTCCGTCTCCCCCTGGTTGGGGACGCCGGGAGTCAGCGGCTGGTCGAAGGCGCCGAACAGGACCACGGGGAGTCCCGCCTCGGCCAGGGCGAGGATCTTACGGGCGTCCTCGACCGCAAGGGTGGGGGTGGAGCCGTAGAAGAAGTCGCCCTCGACGAACAGGGCCTTGTAGGCAGGGCCGTCGGGGGCGAGCCGGCCGTCCGAGACGGTGGCGGAGGGCAGGTCGAGGAGGTGTCCGCTGAGGAACTGATGGGTCCAGCCGAGCGGGACGCCCGTCGCCGTGAACCAGGAGGCGCCGATTCCGGTGGCGGTGTAGCCGGTCTGCCGGAACACGGCGACGTCCGCTCTGGCGGTACCGGTCTGCAGCACCTCGTGGACGCGGCCCAGGTATCCGGAGATGTCCTGGACGTGCCGCCAGGTGGGCTGGCGCGGGCCCCAGGATTCGCCGTAACCGGCGGTGCCGTTGTACGGGCTGAAGGCGGCGAATCCCGGCCAGTTCACCCCGGGGGCGGTGGCGTAGGAGAAGCCGTGCACGACGGTCTGGTTGACGCCGGCGGCGTAGGCGCCGCCCATGGTGCGCAGGAAGCGGTCCCAGGTCGTGCTGTACGCGGATCCGTTGTAGGCGCCCGCCTCGCAGGACAGGACTCGCCGCCCGGCCATGTCCCGGCCCCCGGCCAGGCAGCGGTAGTCGTCCAGGTTCTTGAAACCGAGGGACTCCCCCTCGGGGATGTCGAGGAGCGCGGCCGAGGCGATGGCGTCCGTCTGGAGGCCGTACGGCTGCGAGCGCAGGGTCATGCCGAGGGTGTGCGCCCAGTCCCGCAGGGCCGTGAGGTGGTTGCGGTTGAAGAGGCCGGAGACGGTCTCCCAGAAGTCGTGGCGAATCTGGCGGGTGAACTGGGCCTCGAAGGCGAAGACCTGGTTGCTGTTGTCCAGGACGAGGGCGGGCAGGTACGGCAGCAGGGGCCGTCCGGTGTGCTTCTCGAAGGCCTCGGGCAGCAGGGGTGTCCAGGTCAGGCCGTCGGTCTCCAGCTCCACGGAGTCCTCGAAGAAGGAGCCGCCCGCGGCGCGCAGCAGGCGCCGCACGGAGGGGGTGAGCAGGTGGTCCTGCCAGTAGGAGGTGACTGCGGTGGTGCCGGCCGGGCTGAAGTGGTCGACGGCGTAGGCGGCCGGGGCGGAGTGGGGGCCGGACTCGGGCTGCTGGCCCGAACCGCGCACCCAGTAGGAGATGAGCACCCAGTCCCCGCCCTCGGGCGCGGTCCAGGTCAGCACGCCGTTGGTGACGGTCGCGGTGAGGTCCTGGACGCTGTCCGGGTCGAGTCCGGTCTCCTTGCGGGTCGAGTGGGCGGGCTCGACCCGGGCGGCCTGGACGGCGAGGAGCTGTTGACGGGTCACTCCCGCGGCCGCGGCGTGGACGGGCGGCGGGACGGGTCCCTGGTAGGTGCTCCCACCTGTCAACGAGGCACGGCCGTAGGCGAGTTCCTTGGCAGCGGCATCGTCGTCGGGCGTGAGGCCGGGGACGGCCACGGGCCAGCTGGGGCCGAGGGTGAGGTCGACGGTGAGACCCCATCTCGCCGCGCGGCGCAGCGCGGCCTCGACGCCGTCCCGCCAGGGTCTGCTCCCCCAGCCGCGGTGTGCGGCGTCCAGGACCGACTTGTCCTTGATGCTGTGGTGGACGGCGGCGATCTCCACACCGCCGAAGCCCGCGTCCGCGATCTGGTCGATCTCGCGGGCGATCTCGTCCGGGTCCACGAGACCGTCCGGCCACCACCAGCGGAACCGGGGCCGTACGGAGCGGGCGGGGGCCGCGAACCAGTCGGGCGCCGTTCCCGTCCCCGCCACCGCTGACGAGGCCCCCGCCCCCAGGGCCAGGGCGGCGCCCGCGGTCAGTCCGGCGGCCAGGACCGCGCGTCGGGAGATGCCGTCGTGCTGCGGGTCGGCTTCATGCATGTGGGCGCCCCAAACGGTTGAATCGTTTCAATCACTGGCAAACGCCGGAACGCTAAGCCGCTGCTCCGGCCGAGGTCAAGAGGCGTGCGATGCGAGAGCCGCGGCGAGCGCGTCCAAGTGGTCGGCGACAGGACCGGCGGTCAGCAACCCGCTTGCGGCGCCCGCGAGTTCGCCCCTGGCGGGTTCTAGCGCACGCTGGGCGCGCCGCATCAGCGGACGGTCGCCCGCCTGGATCGCCGCGCGGGCGAGGAGGCTCCACAGGGCCTCGTACAGGAGGTCCCCGGGCGGGGAAGGCACGGAAGCCAACAGGCGTACGGCGTCCCGATCGCGCCCTTCGGCGAGCAGCAACGGGGGGCGCACCCACGGCTCGTAGGGGCCCCAGTCGGTGTGCGGGTCGGCGGTGACGGGGAGGCCGTGGTGCAGCCGCAGGCACAGCAGGGCGAGGGGCAGCAACCCCCGCTCCAGGCCGGGCATTCCGGCGCCCTCGAGGGACTTGGCGGCGGCCCGGTACGCGGACTCGCCGAGTTGCGGGGGCTCTGTCGTCGCGGTGCGCAGGGCGCGGTACCACGTGGTGAAGACGGCGACGAGGGGCAGTTCGTGCCGTTCGGCGAGTGCGTCGGCGGCGGTCGCGTGCCGGTCGGCCGCCGTGAAGTCGGCGGTGGCGCAGTGCGCTTGGAGCCGGATCAGCCGGCCGAGGACCTCGTAGGTGAACAGGCCGTGCCGAGCGGCCACTTCGGTGATCTCTGCACCGATCGTGTCCCGCCGGGCGGCGAGTCCGGCGCGTTCGAACGTCTGCATGAACAGGCCATTGAGGGCGAAGACGAGCAGGTTGGCGTCTTCGAGTCGGCGTGCGTTCTCCACGGCCTGGTGGGCCGCCTGGAGGGCGCGCGTTCCCTTGGGGAGCGTGCCGCGGGACTCGACCGCCACGGTGGCCAGGAGTCGCACCCTTGCCGCCTCGGACGCGCCCGGCGGCAGGAGGAGCAGGGTGCGTTCCGCCGCACCCACCAGCCGGTCGGCCTGCGCGGGGTCGTCGGAACGGGTCCAGACGGCGGGGACGTCGTAGACGCCGATGACCCGTGCCGTCAGCTCCGGATCGCCCAGCTGCTCCGCCGCCGCCACGGCCGCCGCGCGGTGCCGCCGCGCCGCTTCCAGGCCACCGCCCCCGGTGACGGCGAGGTCGCGCATCAACCCGGCGGTGGACTCAAGACGGGTGCGGGCCCGCGGCGGGACCATGCTCGCGTACGACGCGGAGGCCTGCGCCCAGACCTGCGCGGCCGGATCCGAGGGGCCCGGGTCCAGATGGTCGGCGTGCCGCAGGATGTCCTGCTCGGTGCGGCTCAGCCGCGGGCCGGGCTCCACCCCGAGGTGCTCGCGCAGCAGCTGTCGGGCGCGCCGCAGGACGGACAGGGCGTCGGCCTGGCGTCCGCAGCGGTACAGCGCGAGGGCGAGCAGCTGCCAGGCGTCCTCCCGCCAGGGGTGCTCGGCCACATGGGCGTCGAGGTCCGCTGCCGCGTCGGCCGCGGCGCCGAGGGCGAGCCGGCCCTCGGCCCGGCGTTCGACGGCGGTCAGCCGGAGCTCGGCGAGCCGGGAGCGTTCTGCGCGCGCCCAGCGCTCCTCGGCGAAGTCGGCGTAGGCGGGTCCGCGCCACAGCTCCAGCGCCTCGGTCAGCCGGGGCACCGCCTGCACGGGAGGCAGGTCCGCCGCGGCGGCCACGGCGTGCTCGAACCGCCGGGCGTCGACGTGGGCGGGGTCGGCGCGCAGCGCGTAGCCGGGGCCTTCGGTGACGAGGAGGCGGGACGGGGTCCGGCGGGGCCGCTCGGGTTCCAGAGCGCGCCGCAGCCCGGCGACGAAGGTCCGGACGGTGCCCACGGCATCCGCGGGCGGGTCCCCCTCCCAGAGGTCCTCCACCAGACGGGGAACGGGCACGACCCCGCGGCGGGCGATGAGGAGGCGGGCCAGCACCGCACGATGCCTCGGGCCCTTCAGGGCGATCGGCTCCCCGGTCTCGTCCCAGGCCGCCACCGACCCCAGGACTCCGAACTCGACCACACGCACGTACCTCAACGTACACGCGTTCATTCGTTGCTCATTCGCTCCCCGGACCCTGGGGTCATCGGCGCCCCGGGCCCGGACACCGATGCCTCCCACTCGCCGTACGACCGAAGAGAGCCCCGCCGTGAGAGCCACCATCGCCGGATTCCAGTACCAGCGCGTGTCCGTCGCCGAGGACGTGTCCCTCCATGTGGCCGTGGGAGGGACCGGCACGCCCGTGGTCCTGCTGCACGGCTTCCCGCAGACCCACCTGATGTGGCGCCATGTCGCGGCGGACCTGGCGGCCGACCACACGGTGATCTGCCCCGACTTGCGCGGGTACGGCGACAGCGACAAGCCGCGCGAGGACGGCCCCGACACCTACTCCAAGCGGACCATGGCGAACGACATCGTCACCCTCGCGCGCCGGCTGGGGCACCCCCGGTTCGCGCTGGCCGGGCACGACCGGGGCGCACTGGTCGCCTTCCGGGCGGGCCTCGATCATCCGGACGCGGTCTCCCACCTGGCCTGTCTGGACATCCTGCCGACCCTCGACATGTGGGACGCCCTGCACGGCACGTCGGCGGCGGTCGCCTTCCACCTCTACCTCATGGCCCAGCCGCCCGGTCTCGCCGAGCGGATGATCTCCGCGAGCGCGGACGCGTTCTTCGGCCACTTCCTCGACGCGTGGGCGAACCGCCCCGACACGATCCCGGCTCAGGTCCGTGCGGAGTACCTGCGGGCCTGCCGCGAGGCGGTGCCGTCGATCGTCGCCGACTACCGCGCGTCCGCGGGCATCGACGTCGAGCACGACGAGGCCGACCGGGCCGCGGAGAACCGGCTGGGCATGCCGGTGACCGTGCTCCAGCAGGACTGGGGAGCCGCGCTCGGCTACGACGCCACCGCCCTGTGGGAGGCCTGGGCCGACGACCTACGTCATACGACCGTCTCCTGCGGCCACTTCATGGCGGAGGAAGCACCGACGGACGTGGCGAAGGCCTTGCGGGAGCTCACTCTTCGGGGAGAGTGACCGTTGCCTCCACATACCCCTCCCCCGTATCGTCCGGGACAGGCGACACGGACGGAGGGACACCATGGACGTGGAAGGGTTCACCGAGGACGGATACGGCCAAGTGCGCCGCGTCTTAGAGGAGTTGGTGGACGAGGGTATGGAGACCGGGGCCGGCGTCTCGGTCTGGCGTGACGGCCGTGAAGTGGTGCGGCTGAACGCCGGCTGGGCCGACGCCGGGCGCAGCCGCCCGTGGCGCGACGACACCCTCGTCATGCCGTACTCCCTGTCCAAGTCCTTCGTCACGCTGACCGCGCTGACGGCCGTGCGCGACGGCGCCCTGGCGCTGGACGAGCCGATCGCCACGTACTGGAAGGCGTACGGACTCCACGGCAAGGAGCGGACCACCCTGCGCCAGGTGCTCACCCACCGGGCGGGCCAGCCCCGCTTCCCCGCCGCGGCCGCGGCTCTCGACCCGCTGGACGACGCCGGGTTGCGGCAGAGTCTGGAGCGGGCGGCACCGGAGTACGTCCCCGGCACCGGCCTCGGGGAGCACGCGCTGACCTACGGCCATCTGGTCGACGGGGTCCTGCGGGCCGCCGCAGGGACGACTCTGGGGGAGCTCTTCCACGAGGTGGTGCGGCCCGCGCTCGGTCTCGACGCCTGGTTCGGCGTGCCGGACGACTCGCTGGAGCGGGTCGCCGACCTCGAGTACGCGCGGCCCGACTGGCCCGAACAGCTGCATGCCAGGCCGTGGTTGGAGACACCCGACGGCGTTCTGGACCCGGCCCGGACGAACACCCGGGCGTGGCGGCGGTCGGTGTTCGGGGCCACGAACCTCCAGACGACGGCGAGTTCGACGGCGGAGTTCTTCTCGCGCCTGACCAGCGAGGACGGGCCGGTGCGCGGACTCCTGGGCCCCGAGCTGCACGCCGAGCTCCTCGCCCCCCAAGTCACCGGCTACGACGAGGTCTTCGGCACCAGGCTCACCTGGACGCTGGGCTTCGTCCGCGACAAGGGGAAGATCGCCAAGGGCGGGATCGGCGGGTCCGCGGCCTGGTGGTCGCTGCGGCACGGGCACGCCTGCGCCTATCTCACCCGCCGGCTGGACGACCACGTCCGGGCCGCGCGGATCGCCGCGGCCCTCGGGGACGACCTCACCGTGGTGGGCGAGGACTGAGCGGCAGCTCGGCCGTCCGCAGATGCCAGCGGCCGCCCGCGGGGGGGCGACCCGGACACCATCGACAAGCGCACCGCCCTGTTCGTCCTGATGATGGCGCTGAGCGTGCTCTTCGGGATCTGCGCGGTCCTGCTGGGCCGCGGACCGGCCCCCGCCTGGCGCGACTTGGACGCTCGACCGCGGCCGCCGTGGCCTTCGTCGCCGCGGTGGCGATGGCGATGGTCGCCCGGCTCGCCCGGCTCGCCCGGCGATGACAGCCCGGAGGGTTTTCCGGCCACCGTGTCGGCGTCCAGGCCATGCTGTGGGCGGGATCCGGGCTGCTCTTCGCCGGTCGGTGTGGGTTCTGCCGGGGGGCCGGGGGCTCTGGAGCGGCGCGCCGGGCGGAACCTACGACGTGCCCTGCAGCTGCCGTATGGTCCCGCCGAGCTTGTTCCTGGCCTGTTTCAGGTGTTCCGCCTTGGCGCTGACCACCCAGCGCGGGCCCACGAGGTACGTGCCCCCGTAGACACTGGCCGCGTCGAGCCACGCCTCCTTGTACTTCTCCGCGGGAAAGGTGGTGATGCGGTAGTCGGCCTGCCCGGAGTGGCAGAGCCCCTCACGCAGTTCGTCGGCCTCGATACGGATCTCGGCCTTGCAGCCGGCCAGTCCGGCGATCACCTCGATCCTGGCCGGGGCCACGATGCCGGCCGCGGGCGCGGTGGAACTCCTCGATGGCCGCGGGGACTTGGCGGTGTCGTCCTCACCTCCGCCGCAGGCCGTGATCAGCGCGAGACTCCCGACGAGGGTGCCCAGCCGTAACACGGTGGTCCGATGGTTGCGTCCTCGTCGCGGCACGAGCCTCTCCGTATCCGGTCGGTGTACGACTGCACCCTGGGGTACGGAAGATCGGCTACGCCTGTTCAGTGCGGGACTGCAACGCGATGTCCGCGCAGGATGGAAGAGCCGGACACCCGTCTGTCCGGCCCTTCCGCACCTACCGGGTCAGCCGCCGTTCAGCCGGGCGCGCAGCAGCCCCTTGCCGATCTCGGCGCCCTTGCGGCTGTCCGCCTGGGCCTTGCGGAACAGGTCGGCGACCTCGGTGTCCTTGTCACGCTCCGCGTCCTGGATGTAGCTCTCCAGTCGCAGCGCGTTGCTCAGGCACGCCTCGACATACCAGATGAGGTTGTAGTCCTTGTCCGGCGTGCCGGTCGCGCCGCCGGTCTCCGTGCTGCTGGTCATTCGGGCCTCCTCCAGCGGTAGTCGTTCCGGAGGGCACGAGTACCCGTCGTGCGCAGGTCAGTCCCCATCGGTGCCGGAAAACCGAACCGGCGTCGACGGCATGGGCGACGGCCGGCGGGAATCGCGCGGAAACACGTCACAGGGGGCGCGACCGGTCCCCCGTTCCGGTCGTTCCCCCTGCGGTGCGTCGAACTTACGTGACCTGCGCATCCTTGTGAATCGCGTCGATGCCCGCTGTGCGCGGCACAGGGCTCACCGGTGCACAGGTGCGTCCGGATGGCCCGGATCGTCCCGGAGCAGGACGGGGTGTTCGAGTTCGCCGGTCACCAGATGGGCCAGAACGACCTCGTAGAGGTCGCTGCCGGAGGCGATCAGACTGCGTTCGAGAACCGGCTCGGCGCTGCGGACGTGTTCGCGCACGGTCTGCGCGTGGACGGCCAGTGTCTGTGCGGCCCGCTCCGCGTTGCCGCCCGCGGCGATCCAGCTGCGCAGGGTGCGGCGCAGGTCGCGGGCGTCGCCGTCCAGCCGTCCCAGCAGTTCCCGCGCCCAGGTCCGCAGCGCGGGTCCGGCCAGCAGGTCGCCCAGCCGGGTGCGGGCCTGCGGGGTGACGCCGTGATCGCCCTGTCCGTCCGCGAGGCTGACCTGGGTGCTCAGAGCCAGGTGGACGGTCGCGCGGACGGTGAGGTCGGTGAAATCGGCCCGCAGCAGGGACTCGACGCGCTCCATACGGGCCCGGACGGTGTTGCGGCTGACGCCGAGGACCTTGGCCGCGCTCACGGCGGTGAACTCCAGTCCGAGGCGGGTCGTGGCGAGCAGTTCGGCGCGCGTGTGGTGCGGCAGGGTGTCGAGCGGGCGCAGCAGCCGGGCGGTCCACTCGCGCAGCGCTACCGGGTCCATCAACCGTTCGGGGTGGTTGCGCTCGGCGTACACGGCCGCCTTGTCCGGCCGGACCCGCGCGACGGCGAGGGCGCTGACCGCCTGCCCGTAGGCGGTGGCGGTGTGGGCGAGGTTCTGCGGGGGGCTGCCGCCGAGCAGGGTGCCGGGGTTCCGGTCGACGAGTGAGCGCAGGGCCTCGCCCGCCGTGTCTGCGGTGGTCACGATGATCACGTGCTCGTCCATGGCCGGGCAGCGCACCACGAGTGCGCGGTCCCCGATCACGCCCAGGCACTCTTCCACGAGCCGGTCCCGTTCCGCGGCGTCCCCCTCGAGGACGTAGACGCACGCCGTCTCGGTGTCGAGCAGGCCGGGCCAGAGTCCTGCAGCGACGCGACGGGCGGAGACGGTGTCCTCCACCATGAGCAGCTGGAGGATGGCCAGGCGCAGATCGGACGTGGCCCGCTTCAGGCGCCGCCCGGCCGCGGTCGTCTCCCGGGCGCGCAGCAGAAGTTCGAGGACCTGGGCGGTGTGGGTGAGGATGTCGGAGGCGCGCCGGTCGAAGGGGTCCGGGCGGGCCACCGCGAGCACTCCGGCGGACGTCCGGTTCGGCTGCTCGATCCGGACCAGGCGCAGGTGGCCGTCCTCGCCGGCCGAGGCGGCGGAGGCGATGCGTCCGGCGAGGATGTCGGCGACCAGACCCTGGTCCAGCGGGATGCGTGTTCCGGCGACGAGGGTTCCGGTGTGGTCCTGGAGCGAGGCCGTGCCGTGCAGAGTCTGCGCGAGCCAGGTGACGATCCGGCGAAGGTCACGTCCCGTCGGCCGCAGATGGTCGAGGAGTTCCTGCGCCCAGGTCGGGCTTCCGGCGTCCGCCGCCCGGCTCCGACCGAGCCCGCCCTCCTGACCTGCCACGTCACCCTTCTCCTCGCCCCTTGCGTCCCGCACGGCATACCGCTCGGGACGTTACCTCACCTGCGGCGGGCGGGAGACGTCCGTGCGCCCCCTGCAGGGTGAGCGATGTGCAAGAAGCGAAGCCTTGCGACCCAGCAGGGACCGGACCGCATCGGCCTCGCCGGAAACCGGAGAACCCGGCCGCGTCACCGAACCGTCCGGACGCGCAATGCGGTCGTGGACCAGGCGAGGGCCGGGGAGAGGCGGCCCGGCGCGGGCCATGCGTTGATGACGGCGAGTAGTTCGACGTACCGGTCCCTGCGTGGATCGTGGGCGGTTTCCAGGCGGTTCAGCAGGTGGTGGCGCAGGGTGGTGTCGTCGGGGCGGTCCAGGGTGCGGGCGCAGTGTGCGCAGAATGCGGTGACGACGGGATCGGCCTCGGGCGACTCCGGCGCGATCCCCGCCTCGAGAGCGGGCTCCGCGTGTGCTCGGACCAGGGCCACGACGTCCGGGCGCGGCGGCGTGGCGGCGTCGAAGCGGTAGGCCCCGGCCGTGCGACGCAGGCCGGCCCGGAAGTCCGGGTCGAGGGTGAGTTCGGCCAGCTCGACCCAGGCCTGCAGTTGCTCCTCTGTGGGCCGGTCGGGGAGTTCCGGCGTCATGGAGCGGCGGACCCCCTCGCTGCCCGGGGCCTCGAACACGGCGTCGAGGAAGTCGTCGACGAGGCGTCGGCGTTCGGTCTCGGACAGTCGGGCCAGTTCGTGCATGCGATGTGCCTCCTCGGGCGTGGGCCTTCGTCGTGCCACGGCGGTCAGGACCGCGCGCCTCAGCCGCAGGACGGCGATCTGGGCGTCCAGTGCCGCGGCATGCTGTGCGGCGACCTCGTCCAGGGCCAGCTCACGGTCGAGGATCTGCCGGATCGCGTCGAGGCCGACACCCAGCTCGCGCAGCGTCCGTACGAAGGCGAGCCGGGCGACGGCCTCGGTGCCGTAGCGGCGGTAGCCGGCGGGGGTGCGGTCGGCGGGGGTCACGATGCCGTGGTCGGAGTAGAAACGGATCGTCTTCACCGTCAGCCCGGTCTGCCGGGCAAGTTCACCGATCGAGTAAAGGGTGCCGCCGTCGTCCATGGCCTCATCCTGCGGTCTCCCTCTGGGGGAGACTCAACCCGGCCGCTCGTGCCCGCCCAGGCGTTCGGTCG
Source organism: Streptomyces sp. NPDC050759 (assembly GCF_044456945.1). NCBI lineage: Bacteria > Bacillati > Actinomycetota > Actinomycetes > Kitasatosporales > Streptomycetaceae > Streptomyces > Streptomyces sp. NPDC050759. Next base: position 61,791 of record NZ_JBITGI010000018.1, read on the forward strand.
TCAGAGCGCACACGCGGCGGCCACAGACGGCACCCATGTGCCTGCGTCGCCGCCGTCGGGCGACGGCATAAGCTCGGCGGATGGCGAAGTACTTCGACGTTCACCCCGACAACCCGCAGCCCCGCACCATCTCCCAGATCGCCGAGAGCATCCGCTCGGACGCGCTGATCGCGTATCCGACGGACTCCTGCTACGCGCTCGGGTGCCGGCTGGGCAGCCGTGACGGCATCGACCGGATCCGGACCATCCGGCATCTGGACGACCGGCACCACTTCACCCTGGTCTGCCAGGACTTCGCGCAGCTCGGCCAGTTCGTGCGGGTCGACAAGGACGTGTTCCGTGCGATCAAGGCGTCGACGCCCGGCAGTTACACCTTCATCCTCCCGGCGACGAAGGAGGTGCCGCGGATGCTCCAGCACCCGAAGAAGAAGACGGTCGGCGTGCGCATCCCCGACCATGTCGTCACCCACGCGCTGCTCGCCGAACTCGGGGAGCCGCTGCTGTCGAGCACCCTGCTCCTGCCCGACGAGGAGGAGCCGATGACCCAGGGCTGGGAGATCAAGGACCGCCTCGACCATGTGCTGGACGCTGTCGTCGACTCCGGGGACTGCGGCACCGAACCGACGACGGTGATCGACTTCTCCGGCGGCGAGGCCGAGATCGTGCGGCATGGCGCGGGTGACACCAGCCGGTTCGAGTAAAGCGGCCCTCAAGTGGGAGGGGGCCGCGACGGCCAGTTGGATGGTGCGCGCAACCATTTGCCCCGGCCCGGTTCCGCCGGGTCGGCGACCTGCTCACCGTCGCCCGCGCAGAGAGGCACCCTCATGACCTCCGTACAGGGAACCGCCGTCGACATCCCCACCGAGGACGGCGTCGCCGACGCCCATCTGGCTCACCCGGGCGATGGCGTGCCCAGGCCGGCCGTCCTGCTCTTCCAGGACGCCTTCGGGCTGCGCCCCCAGCTGAAGTCGACGGCCGACCGGCTCGCCGGGGCCGGCTACACGGTTCTCGTGCCGAACCTGTTCTACCGTCGCGGGCGCGCGCCGGTCTTCGAACTGCCCGAGTTCATCGACCCAGGCGCGCGGCCGGAGATCTTCAAGAAGATCATGCCGGTGGTGCACGCGCTCACGCCCGAGCTCGCGATGCGGGACGCCGGGGCGTATCTGCGTTGGCTGGCCGACCGCCCCGAGGTCGCCGACGGCCCGGTCGCCCTCACCGGCTACTGCATGGGCGCACGGCTGTCCCTGCTCACCGCCGGCACCTACCCGGACCGGGTGGCCGCGGCGGCCGGTTTCCACGGCGGGCGCCTGGCGACCGAGGCTCCGGACAGCCCGCACCTGGTGGCCGGGCACATCACCGCCGAGCTGTACTTCGGCCACGCCGACCAGGACCCGTCGCTGCCTCCTGAGCAGATCGAGCGCCTCGCCGCCGCACTGACCGACGCCGGAGTCCGCCACCGGTGCGAGGTCTACGACGGCGCCCCGCACGGTTTCACCCAGGCCGACACCGCCTCGTACCACCGCGAGGGCGACGAGCGGCACTGGGCGGCGCTGCTCGATCTGCTCAAGCGCACGTTCTAGGACGGGCGCCGTACGGGGTGGCCGGTCGGTTCGTGCGTCGGTCCGACGTCCAAGTGGCGCCGCAGGAAGCGCACTTGCCGGTCCAGCAGCTGCCCCGTGAGCGCCGAGCCGATCGGCTGGTGGCCGGTGCCCGGCAGGAGCAGGAGTTCGTGCGGGAGTCTCGCGGCCCGTAACGCCTCCGAGAGGCGGAGGGTGTTGACGGCCGGGACATTGGTGTCGGTCAGGCCGTGGATCAGCAGCAGCGGACGCGTCAGGCGCGGCGCGTCGAGGAGCAGGTTGCAGGCGTCGTACCGCTGCGGGAACGCGTCGGGGTGACCGAGGAACCGCTCGCGCCAATGGGCGTTGTAGAGCCGCTGGTCGGCGACGCCCGCACCGGCCACGGCGGCGTGGAAGACGTCGGGGCGGCGCAGCACGGCCAGGGCGGCGAGTGCCCCGCCGAAGGACCAGCCACGGACGGCGACCCGGCCGAGATCGAGGTCGGGATGCCGGCGCGCGGCCTCGTGCAGGGCGGTGACCTGGTCGTCGAGGACGGGCCCGAACAGGTCGCCGTACACCTCGCGCTCCCAGTCGGGCCCCCGGCCCGGTGTACCGCGGCCGTCGGTCGTGAGCACCGCGAATCCCTGCTCGGCGAACCACTGCGACAGCAGGACCCGCCAGTCCAGTTCCGCGGTGACGCGCTGGAGGCCCGCGCCGCCGTACGAGTCGACGAGCACCGGCAGCGGGCCACCGCCCCGGCGGTACCAGGACGGGAAATGGAGCCGGGCGGCCAGCCCTCGGGGTCCGAGGACGAGACGCTGTGCGTGGAGGCCGAGGACCGGGCGTTCGGCGTACGACAGCACGGCGACCGCCGGTCGGCCTGCGCGCAGCACCTCGGCCCGCCCGCCGGGTCGCTCGGCGTCACGGGTGACCCGGACCAGGGTGCCGCCGCGGAAGGCGCCGGAGTGGACGCCGGGCCCGGAACTCAGCTGTCGGAGGCCGGACTTGAGGCCGTAGCTCCACAGGTGGGTCTCCGTGGGCTCACCGGAGGCCGTGAACAGGACCTCGTCGCCGTCGGTGCCGAGCACGGCCCGCAACTGAAGTCCCCTGGGTGTCACGGGAGTTCCGTCCAGGGTGAGGTGTCGGGTGCCCCGCAGGTCCCGGTGGGCGAGGAGAGTTCCGGAGCCCGTACGCGCAGGCAGCCCGGGAACGAGCTGCACCCAGCACGGGTCGCGCTGCTCGTCCAGGACGGTCGTCCGCCCGTCGCCCGGGTCGATACCGAGGAACCGTACGGTGTGCTGGTCACGGGACTGTACGACGGCCCAGGGTCCGTGTGGGTCCCAGCCGGCTCCCACGACGTACTCGAAGGCCGTTCGGCTCCAACTCACCGGTACCGGTGGGCCGTCGAGTGCGGAGAGGCACAGGGTGACGTCCGGGTTGGGGGTTCCGGCCAGGGCGGTGCGGGTCGCCGGAGGCCCGTCCGGCTCGACGGTCGGCCAGGGTCGGACGTTGGTGAAGTCGCTCCGGGCGTACAGCAGTTGAGCGCCGTCCGGGGACCACCAGTGCCCGCGGGTGCCGTCGAGGGAGGTGGCGCCCGTGTGTACGGCGGTTCCGAACTCCACGCGGGGGACTTCCGGTTCGGCCACCGCATGATCCCCGGAACCGTTCGCCTCCGCCACGCGCAGGGCGCCGTGCGACACGTAGGCGAGGTGACGGCCGGTCGGATCGGGCCGGGGGTCCGCGACCGGGCCGACCGCGGGCAGTCGGCGAGGCTCCCCCCTGCCCACGTCCAGCTTCCAGAGCCCGCCGGCCAGGGCGAAGGCGACGACACCGGCCGCCGCGTCGGTGCCGTACGCCTCGATGCCGGCCGCTCGCGGCGAGCGCCCGTTCGCGAGCAGCCGGACGGGGTCGGCCAGCAGTCTCTCCCGCCCCGAGCCGACGTCCAGCGCCCAGAGACAGGCGGCCGGATCGTCACCCGTGCGCCCACGAAGGAACAGGACGGTTCCTCCGTCGGACGAGACGGTGAACCGCTCCGGGACACCTCGCGTGAAGCGGCAGGTGCGGACGAGTTGTGCGGGGAAGGTGGTGGGCACCATGCGGGGGTTCCTTCCACCACCCCCAAGACTCAAACGTGTGTTCGATAGAATGGCGGCCCGCTACCTCAATCATCACTTTGTGTTACCGTCTAACGTTTGCGCGCGCTCATGACTTCCTGCCGGGCCTTCCTCGGTACGTCTCCTCTGCGGAAGGCTCTGCATGAACCACCCGGACCACCACGGCACCGCCTCCTTCGCCGAGATGGCACTACCGCCCCAGGTGCTGCGCACCCTCACCGAACACGGCGTGCGCGAGCCCTTCCCGATCCAGGCGGCCACCCTGCCCGACGCCCTCGCGGGACGTGACGTCCTGGGGCGCGGGCGCACCGGATCCGGCAAGACGCTCGCCTTCGGCCTGCCGCTGCTCGTCCGGACGGCCGGGCAGCGCGCGGAGGCGAAGCAGCCTCTCGCGCTGGTCCTGGTGCCCACCCGGGAGCTGGCCCAGCAGGTCACCGAGGCGCTCGCGCCGTACGCCGACGCACTCCGGCTGCGGATGGCCGCGGTCGTCGGCGGCATGTCGATCGGCCGGCAGACCGCCGCGCTGCGGGACGGGGCCGAAGTCGTCGTCGCCACCCCCGGTCGGCTGCACGACCTCATCGAACGCAAGGCCTGCCGCCTGGGACGGGTACGGATCACCGTCCTCGACGAGGCCGACCAGATGTGCGACATGGGCTTCCTGCCGCAGGTCACCGAAGTGCTCGACCAGGTGCGTCCCGAGGGCCAGCGGATGCTCTTCTCGGCCACCCTGGACCGCGACGTCGACCAGTTGGTCAGCCGCTACCTCAACGACCCCGTCGTGCACTCGGTCGACCCGTCCGCCGGCGCCGTCTCGACGAGCGATCACCATGTCCTGGTCGTCCACGGCCCCGACCGGTACGCCGTCACCACGGAGATCGCCGCCCGTGACGGCCGTGTGCTGCTGTTCCTCGACACCAAGCACGCCGTCGACCAGCTCACCCGGCATCTGCGGGCCGGCGGAGTGCACGCCGCGGCCCTGCACAGCGGCAAGTCCCAGCCGCAGCGCACCCGTACCCTCGCGCAGTTCAAGGACGGCCAGGTCACCGTCCTGGTCGCCACCAACGTCGCGGCCCGGGGCCTGCACATCGACGACCTCGACCTCGTCGTCAACGTCGATCCGCCGACCGACCCCAAGGACTATCTGCACCGCGCGGGGCGTACCGCCCGGGCGGGCGAGTCCGGAAAGGTCGTCACCCTGGTGCTGTCGGGACAGCGCCGCGAGACGAGCCGGGTGATGGCCGAGGCCGGCATCGAGCCGACCGTCACCAAGGTGCGCTCGGGCGAGGCGGAGCTGAGCCGGATCACCGGGGCCAAGGCCCCCTCGGGCACCCCGCTCGACCGGGGACCCGCCGTACCGCGGCCCAAGAACACCAACGCCCCCTTCCGCGGCCTCGGCACCAGCAAGGACGCCTCCCGCGGCACCGGCGGCAAGTCCCGCAAGGCCGGCGAGGCCCGCAAGCTCGCCGAGGCCCGGAGGGCGGCCCAGGTGCGTCGCGGCGGCTGAACGCCGTGGCCCAGTAGCCGTACGTCCCTGCTCCAACGGCAGCTCCGAACCGGCATGCGAAGAGTAGGTGCCGGAGGAACGGTCACGCTGCGTTCCCTGCCCGTGAGCATGCCCGGCATCGGCGCGACGGCCCCGTTCACCAGCAGGCGGGCGCCGGGCCGGGCCGCCTCCCTGTGGGCGGCCACGATGCGGCCGCCTCCTCGTCAGGGCGCCCGTCTACGGCAACCTGGTCTCGTCGGCGGCGGACATGTCCTGGGTGCCGATGACGGACAGCAGTTCCAGCTGGGCGGCACCCTCGGTGCCGGGCGGGGCGCTGAACCACAGCAGGCGCTGGCGTCCGTCCTCGCTGAACAGGGTGTGGCAGTCGACTTCGACGACTCCCAGGGTGGGGTGGACGATGCGTTTGTGGTCGGTCCGCCGCAGAGCGACGTCGTGGGTGTCCCACAGGGTGGCGAACTCCGCGCTGCGCCGCAGCAGATCGGCCACCATCCCGGCGACTTCCGTGTCGCGGCCGCGCCGGGCGGCGACTGCCCGGAGGTCGGCGACGAAGGCCCGGGAGTGCTGTGCGTGATCCTCGGCGGGATACACGGCGCGGGAGACGGGGTCGGTGAACCAGCGGTGGACGAAGCTTCCGGCCACCCCCCGGCGCGTGGGAGCACGGCCGACCAGCGCGGCGGCGAGTTCGTTCTGGACGAGGGTCTCGTGCAGGTCGGTGATGATCTGCGCGGGCGTCGTGGTGAGCCGGTCGAGAAGGCCGAGCAGGGCCGGCTGGGCATGAGCGTTCGAGCCGCGGGCCACCGTGGGGACGGGCCGGTCGGCGAGGTGGAAGAGATGGTCGCGTTCGTCTCCGCCGAGCCGCAGCGCCCGTGCGAGCGCGGCCAGCACCTGCGCGGAGGGCTGTACGTCGCCTCCGCGCTCGAGTTCGGTGTAGTAGTCCGCCGACAGGCCGGCCAGCTGCGCGACCTCCTCACGCCGCAGGCCGGGGACCCGGCGCCGGGGACCGGTGGGCAGTCCTACGTCGGAAGGCCGCACACGGTCGCGCCGGGATCTCAGGAACGCGGCGAGCTCGGCAAGGTTCATCGGGCCATCATCACGCGGGACGCGGAGGCGGAGCCAGGGGATGCCGACCCCAGGGTGGACGCAGGCATGGCTGTGCGTCCGGCGGCGGGCGAGGGTGGTGCGCGGCGGCGGGCCGGCTCAATGGTTTCGGTCTGTACATTCGCCACCCGCAGATACACCCCGCAGACACAGATGGAGCAGCGCATGCCGTTCGCGAACTTCAAGGTCCCCGCCGGCACCCTCACCGAGGAGCAGAAGGAACAGATCGTCACCCGCACCACCGAGCTCTACGTGGACATCTACGGCGAACGTGCCCGCGCCACGACCCTCGTTCTCGTCGAGGAGGTCACCGACGGCGGCTGGGGCATCGGCGGCAACGTCCTGACTCTCGCCGAACTCCGGCGCACGGCGGGAAGCTGACCGCTCAGCCGTGAGGGGCGGACCGGTCGACGGTCTCGGTGGTACCCCTCCCACCGGCCGTACCCGCCTCCCCCCTCCCCCGCGCGGCCCCCACCACCAGTCGCCGGATGTCCGCCAGATCGGCCTCGAACTCCGCGGTGAGGTCCACGGGAAGGTCCAGCCAGGGCCCCAGCCTGCTGTGGCCGGGGAGTTCGCTGTCCGGGAGTTGGCCGCGGCGGCTGCGTGGGTCGAGGGCACCGGGCGCGAAGCGGCCCGAGGCCTCGGAGGTGGCAAAACCGATGACGAAGGTGCTGATCAGCCGCTCCAGGCGGGGCACCTCCGGGTCCGGGACCCCGGCCTCGAGCAGGGCCAGATAGATGATGTCCACCGCGCGCACGGCGTCCGGTGTGACGGCGGGGCGCGAGAAGAGCAGGTGCGCCGCCCAGGGATGACGCTGGGCCACCTTCCGGCACGCGTGCGCGAGGGTGTTGAGCCGTTCGTCCCAGGCCTGCTCCTCCACCGTGTCCGACGGCAGCAGCGCGGACAGCAGACGTCCGACCATGCCGTCCAGCAGCGCCGCCTTGTCCTTGACGTGCCGGTACAGCGCCATCGGCGTGACACCGACGCGGTCGGCCAGCGCACGCATCGACAGCGCCTCCAGGCCGCGCTCGTCGGCGATGTCCAGTGCCGCGTCCAGAATCTCTTCCCGCCTGCCACCCATGGGTCTACAGTGTAGACGTATACGCCGTAGACATGAGGGGGAAGGATGGAGGGGGAACGATGCTCGTAGCGAGCGGATTGGTGAAGTGTCATGGCCGTTGCCGCGCGCTCGACGGATTCGATCTGACGGTCGAGCCCGGCGAGATAGTCGGCCTGATCGGCCACAACGGGGCAGGCAAGACCACCTTCGTGGAGATCGTCACCGGTCTCCTGCGTCCCGACGCGGGCCGGCTCCGCATCGGGCCGTACGACGCGTTGACCGAAGGGCGGGCCGCGCGACGGCTCATCGGGGTGGCTCCCCAGGAGCTGGCCCTGTACGGCAGCGTCACGGTGCGGGAGAACCTGGCTGTTCGCCGGCCTCGCGGGGCTGCGCGGACGGCGCCGGGAGGCGGGGATCGCGCGGGTCCTCGAGGAGCTTCAGCTGTCGGCGCTCGCCGACCGGCCGGTGGGTGTGCTGTCCGGCGGGCAGCGCCGCCGGGTCCAGGCGGCCACCGCGATGGTCGGCTCTCCGCCGCTTCTGCTGCTGGACGAGCCGACCGCCGGGGCCGATCCGGAGACGCGCTCGGCACTGCTGGCCGCCGTCAGGGCGCGCGCCGAGACGGGTGTCGCCGTGGTCTACACGACCCACTACCTCCCCGAACTCGTCGACCTGGACGCCACCTTGGCGCTCGCGAGGGCGGGCCGGGTCATCGCGCGCGGCACCCAGGAGGAGCTCACCCGCCACCTGCCAGGCGAGCTGCGGGTCACCTTCGCCGACCCGGCGGAACCCGAGCTGCGGATGCCGACCGCGGATCCCGGTGCCGACCTGGCCGCCCTGCTCGCCTCCGGCCGTACGCCCGCCTCCGTCGACGTACACCGCCCCGGCCTGGACGACCTCTACCACTCCCTGGAAACCGCAGCGCGCGAGGGGACGCAGGCCCATGACGCCGCCGCGTGAGTCCGCCACCCGCCTCGGTGTCCTCGTACGCCACAACGCGCTGCTGATGCTGCGCGAACCCGGCCCGCTGCTGAGCCGGATGATCCTTCCGCTGGTCTTCATGATCCTGTTGCGTCCGCTCTACCTGTCCGCGCAGGGCAGCACGGCCGGTACGGAACAAGCTGTCGTCGGCACGCTGGTCACCTTCTCGCTGCTCGCGCTCAGCATCTCCGGCAACGCGATCCTCACCGAGCGGCTGGGCCGTACCTGGGACCGGCTGCGCGGCACACCGCTGCATCCGGCGGAGCTGCTCCTCGGCAAGGCCGTCCCGGTCCTCACCGCCCTGCTCGCCCAGCAGCTCCTGATCGTCGGCTTCGGAGTGGGCGTGTTCGGGCTGCGGGTCCCGCATCCGTTCCTGCTACTGGGGGTCCTGCTCAGCTGGAGCTGCACGCTTCTCTCGCTCGGGGCGATGCTCGGCGTGCTGGTCCGCACCATGGGCGAGCTCTCGGCGGCCTACGACATCGGCGGCATGCTCCTCAGCAGCGTCGGCGGCGCACTCGTCCCGCTCAGCGTCCTGCCGGCCTGGGTGACCGACGTGGCTCCACTCTCCCCCGGCTACTGGGCCGCCCACGGCCTGCGCGCCGCTCTCGCGGGTGACGCCCGCACCGCGGCGGTGGCCTGCGGCACGCTCCTCGGCGTGGCCGTGGTCTGCGCCACCCTGGCCACGGTCCGGCTTCAGGGCCGCAGCGGGCGGGTGGTGGCGCTCTAGGCGGGCACGTTCGCCACGGCTCCGCGTCGGGCGCAAGCTGGAGAGGTGGCCCGTGTCCGGCGCGATCCGCCGCAGGACGCGGCTCCCGCCGGAGGCGTACCCCCTGCCCGGCAGGTGGCAGGAGCGGTGGGGAGGATCGAGACGAGTGACACCACAGCGATGACTTCCGTGGCCGCGCAGGGTCTCTCTCCTACAAGGCTCCCGCAGAACGGATGTGATGACCGTGCCGAACGGTTCCGCCCACGCCAAGGTCAACGGCCTGGAGATGTACTACGAGACCCACGGCGACGCCCCGGACGGCAGCCGTCCGCTGGTGCTGCTGCACGGTGGCGCCCAGACGGTCGGTCTGGCCTTCTCCGCCGTGCTGCCCGCCCTGGCCGCCGACCGGCATGTCGTCGCTCCCGAGCTGCAGGGGCACGGCCACACCGCCGACACCGACCGCGCGCTGACAGTGCCGGATCTGGCCTCGGACGTGGTGTCGCTGCTCGACCAACTGGGTATCCAGCAGGCCGACTTCCTCGGGTTCAGCCTGGGCGGGCTGACCGCGCTGGAGGTCGCCGTCAGGCACCCGGAGCGCGTCGGACGGCTCGCGCTCGCCGCCACCATGTACACCCAGGACGGGGTCCACGAGGAGGTCCGCGTCCCGGACTACAGCTCGCCCCGGCTGCCCAGCCAGGCCGACTTCCAGGAGATGGCCGACACCTACGCGGCCGTCGCACCCGACCCCGAGCACTTCCAGGACTTCCTCGCCAAGGTCTCGGCGGGGGCGCACGCACCGCTGCCCTGGACCGCCGACGACCTGCGCGGACTGCGGGTGCCCACGCTGCTGCTCGTCGGTGACAGCGACTTCGTACGGGTGGAACACGCGGCGGAGATGCAACGCCTGATCCCCGACGCGCAGTTGGCCGTCCTGCCGGCCACCACGCACATGTCCCTCATGCGGCGGACCTCTCTGCTGCTGCCGCTGCTGGGTGAGTTCTTCGCGTGACCGGACCGGCACAGGGGCCCGGGGGGGGTGGGATGTAGGCAGAACAGGCCTACGCGAAGCCGCCGTTGCTCTTCAGCAGCTGCCCGTTGATCCACTGGCCCTCCGGTGAGCACAGGAAGTCCACCAGGTGGGCGGTGTCCTGCGGGGTCCCGAGGCGGCCGAGCGGGGTGGCAGTGAGGCAGTGCGCGCGGAGCTCCTCGGTCATCCAACCGGTGTCGACGGGGCCGGGGTTGACGACGTTGGCGGTCACGCCGAGGTGGGCGAGTTCATGGGCGGCGGCCAGCGTGATGCGGTCCATGGCACCCTTGCTCGCCCCGTAGGGCAGGTTGCCGACGGTGTGGTCGCTCGTGAGGCTGACGATCCGGCCGGTGCCCTTCTCCGCGGTGAAGCGGCGGCCGAACTCCCGGATGAGCAGCCAGGTCGCGCGCGTGTTGACGGCGAAGTGCCGGTCGAAGCTCTCCACAGTGGTGTCGAGCAGGCCGGAGTCGACCGACTCGCAGTGGCTCATCACCAGCGCGGTGACGGGGCCCAGCCGCCGCTGCACCTCGTCGAAGACCCGGGCCGGTGTGTCGGGGTCGGCGAGGTCCGCCTCGATGGCGGCGGTCGCCGCGCCCCGCTCGGACAGACCGGCCTCGATCACCTCGGTCGCGCCGGGCTCGGTGCCCCAGGCCATGCGGGCGTCGTACGGGTTCCAGTAGGTGAAGGCGATGTCCCAACCCGAGCCCGCCAGCCGCTGCGCGATACCGGCGCCGATACCGACGGTGCGGCCCACGCCGGTGATCAGGGCGAGGGGGCGGGCGGCAGAGAGAGGTCCTGTTGTCACGGGACGGGATCGTTCACGAGCGACCCCCGGAGCGGCAAGCGCTTTTCCCGACCGCAGAGGCGTCCCAGCTACCGGTCGAGGACCTGATATTCACTCAACTCTGGCACAGCAGAAGCCCCCGAGAGGCCGCTTGGCTGAAACCCGCCTCATTGTGACTTAAGTTCAACCGCGCTATTCGAGAGTTCTCCGCTTACCACCGGTAATGCCTTGCTTTACCGGATCGCCTGCCGTAACCCTTCGACGACAACCAGCCAAGGCTCTGGGGGGAGTTGGCTTATGGAAGGCACGATTGACGGGTTCCGCTATGGTGCGGTGACCCCGGTGGCCGCCTATTTAATGGCGTGCCTGGGAGGGGCCCTGGGGCTGCGCTGTATCGTGCGCACCCTGCTCAGTGATCAGTCGTGGAAGGCCGGCTGGCTGGCACTCGGTGCCGCCTCGATCGGCTGCGGCATCTGGACGATGCACTTCATCGCGATGATCGGTTTCCAGGTCGTGGAGACCCGGATCCGCTACAACGCCGGACTCACGGTCCTCAGTCTCGCCGTGGCCATCGTCGTCGTGGGCATCGGCGTGTTCATCGTCGGCTATCGCGGCGCCAGCACCCTGAACCTGGCCTTCGCGGGTGTGATCACCGGGCTCGGCGTGGCGGCCATGCACTACCTCGGTATGGCGGCGCTGCACCTCAACGGGACGATCCGGTACGACGTCACCGCCGTCGCGCTCTCCGTGGTCATCGCGATCGTCGCGGCGACCGCGGCCCTGTGGGCGGCCGTCACGATCCGGGGTTTCCTGACGAGCCTCGGGGCCAGCCTGATCATGGGCGTCGCCGTGACGGGGATGCACTACACGGGCATGTCCGCGGTCAGTGTCCATGTGCACAGCAGTACCGGCGGCTCGTGGGCGGGTGACTCGCCCACCTCGCTGCTGCTGCCCATGCTCCTGGGACCGGTGATCTTTCTGCTGCTGGCCGGAGTGGTGGTCATGTTCGACCCGCTCCTGGTGCTCGGCGACGGCGACTGGAACCGCTCGTCCGCCTCGACGGAGAGCACCGCACCGCAGCCCGACACGCTCTTCGAGAACCAGGAGGACCGCGTGGTCCACGCCCGCGCGCCGCAGGATCCGCAGTGGGCCGCACCGCACAGCCCGCACAGGTGAGAGTCGCCCCCCTTCCTGGCCGGTTCTAGATCGTTGTTACGGTGCACCGGTGTCTGACTCCTCACGCGATACCGCCGAAGGCGCCGGCTGGGGCTCCGCCCAACTCGGCGAGTACCGGCGGCTGATGCCGTCCAAGGTCGAGAAGATCTCGTGGCTGAACCCGAAGACGTTGTGGGCCGCCCGCAACGGCGTGGTCGCCTCCTGGTTCGGGGACCCGACGGGCCGTACCCGAAGCCGCTGGGTGGCCCAGCGCGCGGCGGCCGGTGCACCCGCCGACAAGGTGATCCGGCGCGAGGACCCCGAACGGTTCTCGTTCATGGTCATCGGCGACACCGGCGAGGGCGACGATCCCCAATACGCGGTCGTGCCAGGCTTTCTGAAGGTCAGTCAGGACACCCGGTTCGCGGTCGTCGCCAGTGACGTGATCTACCCGGTGGGCAGCGCGGACGACTACGGCACCAAGTTCTTCCGTCCGTACCAGGACTATCCGGCGCCGATCTACGCGATACCCGGCAACCACGACTGGTACGAGGACCTCGGCGCCTTCATGCGCGTCTTCTGCGACGACGCCCCGCCCCTCGATCCCGAGCCCGCGCCGCGCCTGCTGACCCGCGCTTGGTTGCGCTCCCTGCTGTGGCACCGACCGCGCGCCGATGACGGCCAACGCCTCGACGAGGCACGCCGTTTGCGTGCGGCACCGGCTCAACAGACCGTCCAGCCGGGTCCGTACTGGGCCGTCGACGCCGGCCCGCTCCGCATCATCGGCATAGATACCGGGCTGCTCGGCACCATCGACGCCGAACAGGGTGCCTGGCTGCGCGAGGTCTCGCAGGGCCCGCGACCGAAGATCCTCATCACGGGCTCTCCGCTGTACGTGGACGGCGAGCACCACCCCTGCGCCATCGAGGGCGGCGGCACGGTCGACGACATCGTGCGCGCCCCGGAACACCACTACGTCACGGCGATAGGCGGCGACATCCACAACTACCAGCGTTACCCGGTCGACGTGGACGGCCGCACCATCCAGTACGTCGTCTCGGGCGGCGGCGGCGCGTTCATGCACGCCACCCACACCATCCCGCGCATCTCGATCGCGAACGTCACCGAGAAGGACTTCCGCTGCTATCCCCTGCGCGGCGACTCCCTGGCCTTCTACAGCAGGCTCTACGGCCGCCGGCTGCACCTGCGCCGCTTCTTCACCCTCACCGAGGCCGAGGCCACCGCGGTGATCGCCGAGCGGCTCGGCATCCCGCCCACCCGCCTCCCGGGCGAGCCGGCGCGCGTCACCTTCCGTACCCGCCTGGTCGCCAGCCTCCTGGGCGCGGGCGGCCGCCCGGACCGCACCTCGCGGTTCCGCCTTCCGGTGCGCAAGATCTACACGCAGCTGTTCTCGCCCAGCTCGGCGACGTACAGCCCGCCGTTCTTCAAGTGCTTCCTGCGCCTGGACGTCACTCCGGAGGCGGTGCGTCTGCGCTGTTTCGCGGCCACCGGCAACCTCGCCCAGGAGATCGATCCACCGGTCGAGGACGAGGTGACCATTCCCTTGCCCCGGTCTTGACCCGAAGGGCCCGGCGATCGGGAACATCATGCGGGACGGGCGGGTTGGCACTGCCGTACTACTTGATACATCAAACAACGTCAGCAACCCGGAGGACCCCGTGCCGTCGTCCCCCCGCCCTCTGCGCAAGCTGGGATTCCTGACCATCGGCCTGTTCGACGAGGCGGACCCGCGGCGCGGCCATGAGTCCACGCTGGAGATCATCGAGCTGGGCGAGCGGCTCGGCTTCGACAGCGCGTGGCTGCGCCACCGGCATCTCCAGTACGGCATCTCGTCCCCCGTGGCCGTCATGGCGGCGGCCTCGCAGCGCACCAGGCGCATCGAACTCGGCACCGCCGTCATCCCGCTCGGCTGGGAGAACCCGCTGCGGCTGGCCGAGGACCTGGCGACGGTGGACATCCTGTCCGGCGGCCGGATCAACCCGGGCGTGAGCGTGGGCCCGCCGATGCACTTCGACGAGATCAAGGGGGCGCTGTACCCGGACACGGCCGACGCCGAGGACTTCTCCTACGAGCGGGTGCGGCGGCTGCTGGACTTCGTGCGCGGCAAGCCGGCCAGCGACTTCAGCGGGGTGCAGGGCTTCGAGGTGTTCTCCGACCGGGTGCAGCCGCACTCCCCCGGCCTCGGCCGACGGCTCTGGTACGGCGGCGGCAGCCTGAGTTCCGCACGCTGGGCCGGTGAGCACGGCATGAACTTCCTGACCAGCAGCGTCGTCAAGGCGGAGGGCACGGAGGGCCCGTACGACTTCGCTCAGATCCAGCTCTCGCACATCCGTGCCTTCCGCGCCGCCCACCCGGACGGCGCGCGGGCCCGGGTGTCCCAGGGGCTCGTCGTCATCCCCACCGACTCGGCCTCGCCGGAGCAGCGCGCGAAGTACGAGGAGTACGCGGCGAAGCGCACCCCTCGGACCACGTCACCGCAGGGCCCTGCGCGGTTGATGTTCGCGCCGGACATCGTCGGCACGTCGGAGGAGATCGCCGAACGACTGCATGCCCATGCCGCGTTCCGTGAGGTCGACGAGGTGGCGTTCGCGCTGCCGTTCACCTTCGAGCACGAGGACTATGTGCAGATCCTCACCGACATGGCGACGAAACTGGGGCCGACGCTGGGGTGGCGGCCGGGGGCGTAGGCCTGGCCGGCGGCCGAGGGGGGCCGAGAGACGGCCCCTGGGCGGGCCGAGGAGCGACGGCCGGCGGCTGGCCGAGGTGCGAACCGAAAAGCGACGGCCCACAGCACCCGCGACGCAGGCGCGCCACACAACCCACACCCCGAACGAACCGGGTACCGAGGTCAGACCCGGGCCACCTGGCCAGCGGCTGGGGCGGTCGGCCGAGCGGTCCGACCGGCGCGGCCACGGGGCGCCCTGTGGCGCCCTGTGGCGCCGTCACCAGCGTCCGACCTCGGTCCCGGTGATCGCCTCCGACGGCTTTCCGTCCGGCCCCACCGGCACATCCCCCGCCAGCATCACCCGGTGCATGGTCCGAGGGAATCCGAGGTGGGCGTTGTCGTTGGGGGCCAGGTGCATGGTGGCCCGGTTGTCCCAGAAGGCCACGCTGCCCGGCTCCCAGCGGAAGCGGACCGTGTACTCGGGCCGGACCGCCTGTTCGAGGAGCAGGTCGAGGATCGCCCGGCTCTCGGCACGGGAGAGGCCGGCGATCTGCTCGACGTAGTAGCCGTTGACGTAGAGGATCCGCTCCCCCGATTCGGGGTGCACCCGCACCAGCGGGTGCAGCGAGGCGACCTGGTGGTCCAGGAGGTGGCGGACGTAGGCGTCGTCGGCCGGGCGGGGCTGGTAGCCGACCCCGAGCCGGTGCTCCGCGCGCAGGCCGTCCACGAACTCCCGCACCGGAGCGGACAGTCCGGCGTAGGCGGCCGCGAGGTTGGACCAGGTGGTGTCGCCGCCGTACGGCGGAACGGTCTCGGCGCGCAGGATGGTCGCCGCGGGCGGATCGATCCGGGCGCCGTGGTCGCAGTGCCAGCCGCGCAGCAGCGTGTGCCGCCGACGCTGCAGCCACTCCTCGTGCTCCATGCCGAACTTCCCGCCCAGCTCCAGGCGGTCGGCGGTCGTCTCGATCTCCGCGAACTCCGCGGGCGAGGCGCTGCCGCGCCTGCCCAGGACGACGGGCTCACCGAACCTGCGGGCGAAGGCCACATGGCCGGCGTGGTCGAGTTTCTGTCCGCGGAAGAACACCACCTTCCAGCGCAGCACCGCCGCCCGGATCGCAGCGACCACGGCGTCGTCGAGATCGCCGGCCAGATCGACCCCGGTGATCTCGGCTCCGATGTGCCCGGCCACCGGGTTCACCTCGATGCCCGCGTCCCACTCCGCCGTGCCTGTGTCCGTCGTCATGCGTGCTCCGTTGATCGCCGGCAACTGTCCGAAAGTCCGCACCCCACGGGGCACGTCACCCATGGTTGACTGCCCAGCGTGACGGTTGCCTCAACTCCTCAGGAGCCCAGCGCCTTCGTACGGCGCCTGCAGGCGGGTGAACAGCTGCCCCTGCCCGCCGACTCGGTGGCCGGCTGGGAGACCTTCCCGTTCGAAGGCGAGTTCCGGGTCAAGCCCCTGCAGCCCCCCGTCCTCCCTGAGCCCGCCCGCTTGGGCGAGGACGGCCCCGAGGAGTGCCCCACCTGCCGCAAGCCCGTGACGGAAGCCCTCTGGTCCGACGACCACTGGCGGCTCGACGCGGTCGGCACCGAGTCCCGCCTCCCGGCGGTGGTGATGCTGCAACCGCGCGGCCACTACGACCTGACCGACCTGCCCGCCGAACGCGCGGCCGAGCTCGGCCCCCTGCTCCAGCGGGCGGAGCGGGCGGTGCGCAGCCTCGACGGCGTCGCCCGCGTCCACGTCAACCGGTGGGGCGACGGGGCGGCCCATCTGCACTTCTGGCTGCTCGCGCGGCCCGCGGGGCTGATGCAGCTGCGGGGAACCTTCCTTCCGGTATGGGAAGAACTCCTGCCTCCCCTCCCGGACGAGGAACGCCGAGAGGCCCACCGGCGGATCGCCGCAGCCCTCGCCGCTGAAGGCGGCACGGCCCACACCATCCCGTGACGAGGATCCGCCGTCCTCGTCCGCGCCCGCCCGGTTGATCATTGGCCGCCCTGTCCGTGAGGCTGGGGGGACGACACAGTCAAGGGAAGGTCCGGACGTGATCAGCATCCCGACACATACGCTCAACGACGGTACGAAGATCCCCGCCCTCGGTCTGGGTACCTGGCCGATGGACGACGCCGAGGCGGAGCGGGCGGTCGCCACCGCCCTGGAGAGCGGCTACCGGCTCCTGGACACGGCGACGAACTACCGGAACGAGACCGGTGTCGGCCGTGGCGTGGCAGCAAGCGGCGTCCCGCGCGAGGAGATCCTCGTGACGACGAAGCTGCCCGGCCGGCATCACGGCCATGACGAGACCCTGGCCTCCTTCGAGGAGTCCCGCGCCCGTCTCGGCCTGGAGTACGTGGACCTGTATCTGATCCACTGGCCGCTGCCCCGTGTCGACAAGTACGTCGACTCGTGGAAGGCCATGATCAAGCTCCGCGACGACGGTCTCGTCCGGTCGATCGGGGTCTCCAACTTCACGGCCGCGCACATCGAGCGGCTGGAGAAGGAGACCGGGGTCCTGCCGTCCGTCAACCAGATCGAGCTGCACCCCTTGTTCCCGCAGGACGAGCTGCGCGCCTTCCACGCCGACAAGGGCATCGTGACCGAGAGCTGGAGTCCGCTGGGCCGGGGTTCGGACCTCCTCGACGACCCGGCCGTGGCCGGCATGGCCGAGGCGCACGGTGTCACGCCCGGCCAGGTGATCCTGCGCTGGCACATCCAGCTCGGCGCCCTGCCGATCCCGAAGTCCGGCGACCCCGAGCGGCAGCGCACGAACCTCGACGTGTTCGGCTTCGAGCTGAGCGAGGCCGAGATGGCGGCGATCGCCGACCGTGCGCACCGGCGCCTCGGCGGGGACCCGGAGGTGCACGAGGAGTTCTGAACCGCGGGACGGGTACCCGGGGCGCGTGAGTGAACGACTGCGGGACTACCACGGCAAGCGGGACTTCGCACGCACCGGTGAGCCCGAGGGACGGGAAGGGCCCACCGGTGCGAAGCCGCGGTTCGTCGTGCAGATCCATGACGCGAGCACCCTGCACTTCGACTTCCGCCTCCAGGTCGACGACGTGCTGAAGTCCTGGTCGGTCCCGAAGGGCCCCTCCGACGTCCCTCGGGACAAGCGGCTCGCCGTGCCCACGGAGGACCATCCGCTCGAGTACGAGGAATTCGAGGGCGTGATCCCGCACGGCGTGTACGGCGGCGGCACCGTGATCGTCTGGGACCACGGGACCTACGAGCCCCTCAGCCACGACAAGAAGGGCCGTGCCGTCGACTTCGGCGAGTCGCTGGAGCGCGGGCACGCCACGTTCCGGCTGCACGGGTCGAAACTGCACGGCACGTACGCGCTCACCCGGTTCCGGGAGGGGTCCTGGCTGCTGGTGAAGGCAGCCGAGGGGCGGGCACCGGGGCACGGCACGCCCGATCCGCGCCGGGCACGCTCGGTGCGGACCGGCCGGACCCTGGCCCAGGTCGCCGCCGAGGAGAACTGAGCCGGAAGATCCACCGAACTTCGCCCCAACTGGCCTTCTCTGCCTCTATGTTCACAGCGACGTTCACCGCGACATGTCGTCGCCCAGAACACGAGCCAGGAGGCCTTCCGTATGCGCATCGCGCTCCGTACCGCCATATCCGGCGCGGTCGTCACCGCCACCGTCTTCGCCGGCGGCACCGCACAGGCGACCCCGCCCGGCCCCGGAGTGACCGGCACGCTGATCGCCCAGAAGACCGTGGGCGACACCGACTACGTCCTCAGAGAGATCACCGTCCCGCCGGGCCAGGCGACCGGCTGGCACTACCACGACGGTCTTGTCTACGGGTACGTCAAGCAGGGCACCCTCAGCCACTACCACTCCGACTGCGCCAGTGACGGCGTCTACCCGCAGGGCACCGTGGTGCGCGAGCCCGGCGGCCCGAGCGATGTCCACCTCGGCCGCAACGAAGGGTCCACCCCGCTCGTCCTGGAGGTGCTGTACGTGCTCCCGCACGGCTCGCCGTACTCGGAGGACGTGCCGAACCCCGGCTGCTCCTTCCAGTGAGCGCGGTGATCAGAAGTCGGGCGGTTCCAGGGACTGCTCGGCCCAGATCGTCTTTCCGCTGCCGGTCTGCCGGCTTCCCCAGCGCTGGGTGAGCTGGGCGACCAGCAGCAGCCCGCGGCCGCCCTCGTCGAAGGCGTGGGCGCGCCGCAGGTGCGGTGAGGTGGAACTGCCGTCGGAGACCTCGCAGATGAGGGTGCGGTCACGGATCAGCCGTAGCCGGATGGGCGGTTCGCCGTAGCGGATGGCGTTGGTGACCAGCTCGCTCACGACGAGTTCGGTGACGAAGGAGGCCTCCTCCAGTCCCCAGACGGCGAGTTGCTCGGTCGCGGCCTGTCGGGTGGCGGCCACGTGCGCGGGATCGGGCTCGACGTCCCAGGTCGCGACCCGGTCCGCGCCGAGGACCCGGGTGCGGGCCAGCAGCAGGGCCACGTCGTCACCGGGTTCCTCGGGCAGTACGGCCTTCAGGACGGTGTCGCACAGCTCGTCGAGGGTGTCCGTCCTCGCGGTGAGCGCGCGGCACAGTTCGTCGGTGGCGTGGTCGACGTCGCGGTCCCGGTCCTCGGTCAGACCGTCGGTGTAGAGGGCGACCACGGCCCCCTCGGGCAGTTCGATCTCCGTGGCCTCGAAGGGCAGGCCGCCGACGCCGAGCGGGGGCCCCGTACTCAGGGGGACGAGGTGCGCCGTGCCGTCGGGCAGGACGACGGCAGGTGGCGGGTGACCGGCGGCGGCCGTGGTGAGGAGGCGCGAGACGGGGTCGTAGACGGCGTAGAGGCAGGTGGCGCCGAGTTCGGCGACCTCGCCCCCCTCATCGGGGCGGTCGTCGGATGCGAGGTGGGTGACGAGGTCGTCGAGGTGGGTGAGGAGTTCGTCGGGCGGCAGGTCGACGTCGGCGAGGGTGCGCACGGCCGTGCACAGGCGGCCCATGGTCGCCGAGGAGGGGATGCCGTGGCCGACGACGTCACCGACGACCAGGGCGACGCGGCTGCCGGAGAGCGGAATGACGTCGAACCAGTCGCCGCCGATGCCGGCCAGCGAGCCGGAGGGCAGATAGCGGTGGGCGACCTCGACCGCGGCCTGTCCGGGCAGGCCGCGCGGCAGGAGGCTGTTCTGCAGGGCCAATGCGGTGGTGCGTTCGCGGGCGAAACGGCGGGCGTTGTCGACGCAGACGGCGGCCCGGCTGGCGAGTTCCTCGCCGAGGACGGCGTCGTCGCCGCCGAAGTCGTCGGGGTGGGCGATGCGGACGGCGACCGCGACGCCCAGGGTGGTGCCGCGGGCCTTGAGCGGCACGGCGAGCACGGAGTGGACGCCCTTGCGGTAGGTGCGGCCGGCCGGGGCGCGGGCGTTGCGCTCGGCGACCCAGCGCATGAAGTCGGGCTCGCCGGCCTGGCTGAGGGCCGCCCGCCCCTCCCGCAGGGCCCGCGCGGGCGGCGAGGAGGCAGGGTAGACGTCCGTCTCGCCGAGGCGGACGGCGGCCTCGGGGGTGCCCTCGTGGCCGGAGCCGTGGGCGACACGGCGCAGGACGACGTCGCCCTCCAGCACGGTCGGCGGCTCGTCCGCGCCGAGCACCCAGTCCAGCAGGTCCACACTGGCGAAGTCGGCGTACTGGGGCACGAGGAGCTCGACGAGTTCCTCGGCGGTACGCACCACGTCCAGGGTGGTGCCGATGGCTGCCGCCGCCTCGTTGAGCAGGGCCAGCCGCCGGCGGGCCCAGAACTGGTCGCTGTTGTCGAACGCGGCCAGGGCGACACCGGTGAGCTCCTCGGAGCCCTCCTCTCGCACGGGCCACATCTCGATGGTCCAGGCGTGATCCCGGTTGAGGGCGGGCGCACCGGTGAAGCTCTCGTAGCGGAAGGGCCTGCCGGTCTCGGCGACCTGGCGCAGACCGGCCAGGAACCCGCGGCTGTGTTCGGCGTCCTCGACGGTGTCCGGGAAGTACCGGCCGAGCAGGGATTCCTCCGGCACCCCCATGACCCGGCAGGCCACGTCGTTGAGGCGGAGGTAATGCTGACGGGTGTCGAAGATCGACATGGACATGGCCGCCTGCTGGAAGGCCTGTCCGGCCAGGGTCGGCTCGGCGGAGCCGGGCGGCCGGGCGGTGATCACGTATCCGGCGGGGGTCCCGTCCTCGCCCAGGAGGGGGCACGCCTCCACGAAGCGCGTGAGAGAGGAGCCGTCGCGGTGCCGCAGGACGACGGTCCCCTTCAGCGCCGCCACGGCCGGTCCCGGCGGGTCCTCGGCGAGCAGCTCCCGTGCCGCCCGCCCCACGACCTCCTCGGCCGTGCGTCCCGTCAGCCGCCGGGCGCCCTCGCTCCACCCCGTCACCATGCCTGAGGCATCGGTGGTCGCCGTAGCGGAGACGTGCTCCATATCGTCCAGGATGGTCCCTTTGCCAGGCCGCATCAACCGAAACGGTGCAACCGGGCCCCGCCCGTCACTTCCGGTGTGCGCGCAGGGCCTCGAGGGCGCGGTCGGCGTGGGTGTTCATGCGCAGCTCGCTGCGGACGACCTCCAGCACCGTACGGTCCTGGGCGATGACGAAGGTGACGCGTTTGGTGGGGGCCAGGGAGAAGCCTCGCTTGACGCCGAAGAGCTCGCGTATCTTGCCGTCGACGTCGGACAGCAGGGGCATGCCGAGGGTGTGCTGTCCGGCGAACTCCTGCTGGCGTTCGACGGTGTCGCCGCTGATGCCCACCGGCCGGGCACCGGCCGCGGCGAACTCGGCGGCGAGGTCGCGGAAGTGGCAGGCCTCCGCGGTGCAGCCGGCGGTCAGGGCGGCGGGGTAGAAGAAGAGGACGACCGGGCCGTCGGCGAGCAGCTCGGACAGCTTGCGGCTGGTGCCGGTCTCGTCCGGCAGCTCGAAGTCCTCGACGGTGTCGCCGGTCTCGATCGCCTTGCTCATGCCTGGCCCTCCCCGTTCTTCGCGATGCTGCGTGCCCACAGCACGAGCGGCAGTTGCAGCGGCAGCCGTCCGAGGGCCGCCGCCTTCAGCGGTGCGGGACGCTCACGCCAGTCGGCGGCCATCTTGACGTTGGCGGGGAATACCCCGACGAAGAAGGCGGCCGTGGCGAGCGCGGCGGTCCGCCGGGTCTTCGGCAGCGCCAGACCGGCGGCGAGCGCGAGCTCCACGGCACCGCTCGCGTAGGTCCAGGTCCGGGGCCTGCCGGGCAGGGCCTGCGGGATGGTGGCGTCGTACGGACGTGGTGCGGCGAAGTGGGTGACGCCCGCGGTGGCCAGCAGGCCGGCGAGCAGCAGGGGTGAGCGTGGGGACCGTGGCACGGTTCCTCCTCCTGGGGGCTGCCGCGCACACTACTGGACGGTACAGGCACCTCGTGCGGCGGCCTCCGCCCTTACCGGGACCGACGGTTGTGGGTGCCCGGCGTGTAGCCGAAGGAGCGGTGGAAGACGTCGATGAAAGTGCTCGCGGAGGACCAGCCGCAGCGGTGGGCGACGGTCGTGACGGGGACGTCGTCGGCCAGCAGGCGCAGGGCGTGGTAGAGCCGCGACTGGGTGCGCCACTGCGGGAAGGTCATGCCGAACTCGCCGCGGAACAGTCGGCTGAGAGTGCGTTCCGAGGTTCCGGTCGCGGCGCCGAGAGCGGCCAGGGTGCGCGGATCGGCGGGGTCGGCGTGGACGAGCGCGCAGACCTCGGCCAGGCGGGGATCGGTGGGGGCGGGCAGCAGCAGGGGCTGCTGGGGCGAGGCGCGCAGCTGGTCGCGCAGGACGGCGAGCAGACGGTGGCGTTCGGGGCTGTCGTCGGCGGGGTCGCTGGTGTAGGCGAGGATCAGTTCGCGCAGCAGCGGGCCGACCGCGAGGACCGTCGGGGCGTCCAGGCCGAGCGGGTTGTCGTCGGCGGGGAGGCCGACCAGGTGCAGGTCGAGCCGGCCGTGGGCGCGGTGGGCGTGGGCGGTGCCCGCGGGGACCCAGATGGCGCGGGTACCGGGCGCGAACCAGGTGCCGGCGTCGGTGGTGACCGCGAGGACGCCGGAGCCCGCGTAGACGATCTGGTGGTCGTCGTGCCGGTGGGCGTCGATGCGTTCCCCTGCGGCGAGGCGCTGGGCGCGCGTGGGCGCCGACGGCGTGTGGCGCATGGGCGGGTGGCGCATGGGCGGGTGGCGGATGTTCGACATCATTGGGCAGATTATCGAAAGCGGGCCGGATATTACCCGGGCGAAGCTCGTCCGGTGTCCAAGAATCGTTCCCTCACGCTGATGTCGCTCGGTCACGCCTGTGTCGACGTGTACCAAGGGGCCGTCGCCGCCCTGGTGCCCTACTTCGTCGCCGAACGGGCCTACTCGTATGCGGCCGCGTCCGGCGTCGTCCTGGCCGCGTCCCTGCTGTCGTCGGTGGTGCAGCCGCTGTTCGGCGCGCTCACCGACCGCTGGGCGATGCCGTGGCTGCTGCCGCTGAGCGCCCTGACCGCGGGGTCGGGGGTCGCGCTGAGCGGGGTCGTCGGCTCCTATCCGCTCACGCTGGCGGCGGTCGCCGTGTCCGGGATCGGGGTCGCGGCCTACCACCCGGAGGCCGCCAGAGCGGCGCGAGCCGTCGCGCCCGGCGGGAACACGGGGATGGGATGGTTCTCGCTCGGCGGCAATGCCGGCTTCGCCCTTGCCCCGCTGCTGGTCGCCGCCGTGATCGCCACCGGCGGGCTGAACGCCTCCCCCTGGCTCGTCGTGCCGGCCGTGGCGGGTGCAGCCCTGTGCGCGGGAGCGGTACGCGCCTCCCGGGTCAGCGCGCCGGCCGGCAGGCCGCCCGAGAGCTCCGGAAGTGACGACTGGCCGTCGTTCCTGCGGCTCTCGGGCGCGGTGGTGTGCCGGTCGGTCGTGTTCGTCGGGCTGAGCGCCTTCGTTTCGCTGTACGTCCGTGAGCGCGTCGGCGGCGGGGACGTGGCCGGTACGGCGGCGCTGTGCGTGCTCTACGCGGGCGGCGCGGTGGGCACGGTCCTCGGGGGCCGGCTCGCCGACCGGTACGGGCGCCTCGCGGTGGTGCGCAGGGCGTATGCGCTGACCGTGCTCGCCGTGGCCGGGGTGGTGCTCGTCCCGGGCCCCGCGGTGTATCTGTTCGTCGCCCTCACCTCGGCCGGTCTCTACGTGCCGTTCTCCCTGCACGTCACCCTCGGCCAGGACTGTCTGCCGGGGCGGGTGGGTACCGCGAGCGGGGTCACGCTTGGCCTGACGGTGAGCGTCGGCGGGCTGGCCGCCCCGGCGCTCGGGGCGCTGGCCGACGCCACGTCGTTGCGGACGGCGCTGGTGCCACTGATCGTCCTGCCCGCGCTGGGCGGCCTGCTGCTGCTGGGGCTTCGCGAGCCCGCACCGGGGCGGGAGTCCGCTCCGCGCCTTCCGGTGCGATGAGCGCGTCAGGCGGTCCCGGCCGGTGTCGGCTCCTCGCTGTCGTCGTCGATCGCGTGGGAGAGGAAGTCGTCCACCATGCGATGGAAGAGTCCGGCCAGCTGCCGGAGCTCCTCGGGCGACCACTCTGCCAGGGCCAGCTGCATACCGCGGGCGCCGGCGTCACGGATGCGGTCGATCGCCTGCTGACCGGTCTCGGTGAGCTGGATGCGCTGGGCGCGGCGGTCGTCGGGGTCGGGGACGCGCGTGACATAGCCCGACTTCTGCAGCTGCTGGACGGTGCGGGTGACGTGGGAGGCCTCCACGCCCAGTCGGTTGGCCAGCTCCCCCGGGCGCATCGGTTCGGTGTCGGCGACCTGGCGCAGCAGCGCCACGGCGGCGCGGTCCAGCGGCACCTCGGCCAGGGCCATCAGCCGGTCGTGCTGGCGGGCCCGGGTGCTCAGGTAGGTGATGCGGGTGAGCGCCCGCTCGATCTCGATGACTTCCGGGGACGCGGGGACGTCGGGGAGCGGCTGTGAGGACATACTCGCCAGTTTACCATCTCGTTGCGTAACTCAAGTAATCTACGGCAGGCGTGAGCGCGGGTACTGGGCGGGTACTGGGGGGAGCGCCGGCCGCCGACCGGGGGCCGGCGCTCCCCCGGAACACTCAGACGTCGGCCGTCGGGACCCCGGTCCGCACGGTCTCGTGCCAGGCCGCTCCGGTCGCGATGGCCTGCCGCCACCGACGGATCGCCTTGGGCGGCATGCCCACCGCGAGGGCACCGCTGACCCGGTCGCCGGTGCGGTACGCCGCGACGAACCGGCGCTGCGCCAAGTCGCCCTCCACGACGGCCACTTCGTCGTGCCCGCGCAGGAAGCCGTACGCCTGGATCTTCATGTCGTACTGGTCGGACCAGAAGTACGGCACGGGCGCGAAGGGCTTCCGTGCCCCCTCGGCGGCGAGCAGGTTGCGGGCGGCCGCCATGCCCTGCTCGGCGGCGTTGGTGCGGTGCTCGATCCGCATGGAGGTGCCGAACAGCGGGTTGTACCAGCGGGCGACGTCGCCGGCCGCGTACACTCCCCCAGCCTCCGGCCGGGGGGACCCCCAGGCGGCCTCGCAGTACTGGTCGCACACCAGCCCGTCGCCCACCGTGAGCCCGCTGCCCTCCAGCCACTCGGTGTTGGGCAGCGAGCCGACGGCCACGAGCACCTCGTCCGCCTCGATCTCCTCGCCACCGGCGAGCCGGACGCCGTCCTCGGTCACCTCGGTCACGGTCACCCCGCAGCGCAGGTCGATGCCCCGCTCCCCATGGACCTGGGCCAGCATCCGCCCGACCTCCGCGCCGACCGCGTGCGCCAGCGGCACCGCGGCGGGTTCGAGGACGGTCACCTCGGCACCGAGGCGCCAGGCGACCGCGGCGGCCTCCGCACCGAGGAAACCGGCGCCCACCACGACCAGGCGCCGCCCTGCGCCCAGCCGCTCCCGCAGGCTGAGCGCGTCGTCCAGGGTGCGCAGCACGTGCGCGCCCGCACCGGGCAGGCGGCGCGGCCGTACCCCGGTGGCGATGATCAGTCCGTCGTACGGCACCTCGGAGCCGTCGCCCAACTCCACGGTCCGGGAGACGAGTTCGAGGCCCGCCGCCGCGACACCGAGCCGCAGGTCGAGGTCGAGCGCGGCGAGGTCGGCGGAGGTGCGCAGGGCGAGCCGGTCCCGCTCCCACTCCGCTGCCAGGACCTGCTTGGACAACGGCGGTCGGTCGTACGGAGGTTCGGGTTCCTCGCCGACGAGGGTGATCGTGCCGTCGTACCCCTCGCGGCGCAGTGTCTCGGCCGCCGAGAGCCCGGCGGCCGAGGCGCCGATGACGGCGATCCGCCTCACGCCTGGACCAGCCGGATCGCCGCGGCCGGACAGACCGCGACGGCTTCCTTGACGTCGTCGACCTGGTCGTCGCCGACCTGTTCCGTCAGGAGGATCGCGATGCCGTCGTCGTCCTGGTCGAACACGTTCATGGCGGCAACCACACACTGTCCGGAGGCGACGCACTTGTCGGCTTCCAGTTCCACCTTCATGGGATTCCCCTTGTCCTTCTCGCGGTTGTCGTGGGTGGGCGGGAGCCGTTACCAGGTCACCGGCAGTTCGTGGATGCCGTAGATGAACGCGTCGTGCTTGAACTTCACGTCCTCCAGGGCGCAGGCGAGCCTGAGGGTGGGGATGCGCCGGTACAGGGTGCCGTAGACGACCTGGAGCTCCATGCGGGCCAGCGGCTGGCCGAGGCACTGGTGGACGCCGAAGCCGAACGCGACGTGGCGGCGGGCGTCGCGGGTGATGTCGAGGCGGTCGGGATCCTCGAACACGTCGGGGTCGCGGTTGCCGATCTCGTTGACCATGATCACGCCCTCACCGGCCCTGATGACCTGCCCGGCGATCTCGATGTCCTCGGTGACCGCGCGCCGGCGTCCCAGGTGCGTGATGTGGAGGTAGCGCAGCAGTTCCTCGACCGCCGAGGCGACGAGCTTGGGGTCGTCCGTGTCGCGCAACAGGGCGAGCTGGACGGGGTGTTCGAGAAGTGCGGCGGTACCCAGCGTGATCATGTTCGCGGTGGTCTCGTGGCCCGCGATCAGCAGGAGCAGGGCCATCTCCGTGGCCTGCCCGTGCGTCAGCTCCCCCGCGGCGACGCGCCCGGCGATGCCCGACAGGAGGTCGTCCTTCGGGTCGGTGAGTCGCCGGGCGATCTGACCGGCCAGATATCCGGCGATCTCCCGGGTCGCGGCGCCGCGTTCCTCGGGGGTCGCGGTCGTGCGGACCATCGTCCTGGTGTTGTCCTGGAACATCGCGTGGTCGTCGTAGGGCACACCCAGCAGTTCGCAGATGACCAGCGACGGGATCGGCAGGGCGAACGCCTCGACGAGGTCGACGGGACCGGGACCTGCCAGCATGTCGTCGATCAGGCCGTCCACGATCCGCTGCACGGCGGGCCTGAGGGCCTCGACCTTCCTGATGGCGAACGGTGCCGTCACCATCCGGCGCAGCCGGGCGTGTTCGGGGTCGTCCATCATGATGAAGCTGAGCTTGCCCTCGCCGGCCTCGGCACTGGCCTTGGTGGGATAGCCGGGCTGATCCGTGTCGGCGCTGACCCGGGGGTCACCCAGGAGGGCCCGCTGCTCGGCGTAGCGGGTCACGAGCCAGGGCTCGCTGCCGTCCCACAGGCGCACCTTCGCCAGTGGCCCCTGCTCCTGGAGCTCCTTGAGGCCGGGCGGCGGGTCGAAGGGACAGCGGGAAGCACGCGGCATGGGGAACTCGGGGACGGTGTCCGCGACGTCGTGCGCGGGACCGGCCACGGTTTCGGCCATGGTTCTCCTCGGTGGTGGGGGGCTCTGCCCGAGGGGCGGAGCGCCGGGGCGAAGTGGTCGAGGCCTCGATGAACACAGGCAAACAGACCGGGCTGACGTCATCCCGCCAGTGACCTGACGGGAAGCTGACGTGACCCGGATCACACACCTGACGTGCCATCAACTACCTTTACAGACAGGTGAGTTGTGCGTGGAGAAGCCCATCCGGAGACACTCGTGCCCACCCTTTGCAGCCGAACGCTCACGCCTCCGCGTCGGCGCGTCCCAGCCAGTAGCCGAAGCCACGGCGGGTGTGGATGAGCTCGGGCGTCTCCTGGTCCACCTTGCGCCGCAGCCGGGAGACGAGCTGTTCGATCGCGTTGTCCCCGCGGTGGTCGCCCCAGACATACCGGCCGATCTGCTCCTTGGACAGCACCCGGTGGGCGTTGATTAGGAGGTGACGCAGCAGCCGGTACTCGGCGGGGGTGAGGTCGAGGCCGCGCGGTCCGCGGCGGGCCTCGCACAGGGTGTCGTCCAGCACGAGGTCGCGGTAGCACAGGGCGCCGGCCCGGGCGGGCCCCGCCCCGGTACCGCGCAGCAGGACCTGCACCCTGGCCAGGAGGTCGGCCACGCGGAGCGGCTTGGTGACGTAGTCCCGCTCCCCGAGGCCCAGTTCGGGCACGATCCGGTCCAGGGACTCGTAGTCGATCAGCAGGAGCACCGGCGGGCGGCGGGCCAGCGTCGGCCGGTTGCGGCCCAGTTCGGTCACGTCCGGCAGGTTCGCGTCGACGACCACGAGATCGAACCGTTCCCGGGCCAGCCGCGCCAGCCCCTCCGCGGCGGCGGCGACGGCGACGATCCGGTAGCCCGCCAACTCCAGTGTGGTGGAGAGCAGTTCGGCGGCATCGGAGTCGCCCGCGACGATCAGGAGGCGCTGACCGGCACCGCGGGCGAGTGCCGGCCTCTCGCTGGAACTGCCATGCATGGACGAGACCGTTCGTCGGAGGGGGTCGCCCACCCTAGCGCCTTCCTTGCCTAACTCAAGTAACGCCCTCCCCGGACCGGATCTCCTACCGGGTCACAGTGACCGGAGCCGTCCACATGGCGACCACGACGTCACCGAGACCGGTGGCGGCGTCGTGCCAGTTGGCGCGGGGCGTCGGGGTGTTCTCGGCGAGGGCCCGTTCCCGGTCGGCGGCCATGTGCACGATCAGATGGCGGGCCATCTCGGCGCGCTCGGCGCGGACATCGGCGGGCAGTTCGGGCAGACAGCGGTTCAGGCCCTCGACGATCTGCCGGAGCGACGGCGAGGACATGGACTCCTCGACCATGATCTGCTGGAGCACCGGGTCGGTCATGACCTGGGCGCAGAACCGGGCGAACCAGGTGGGGCTGCCCAGCGCGGCGAGATGTTCGGGCACGGGCCGGACCAGGCAGTCCACCCAGTCGCGTACGTCCGTGGAGCCGCGGGCCCCGGCCAGCAACCGGGCGCGGATCTCCTCGATGCGGGCGTGGTGCTTGCGGGCGATCGCCCGGACCAGGTCGGCCTTGGTGCCGAAGTGATAGCCGACCGCGGCGTTGTTGCCCTGTCCCGCGGCCTCGCTGACCTGACGGTTGGACACCGCGAGGACACCGCGCTCGGCGAAGAGCCGCTCGGCCGCGGTCAGGATCAACTCCCGGGTCGCGCTGACCTGTTCCTCGCGTACCGTCCTGCCCGCCATGCTCACCACCGCACCGGGACTTCGCCGAGCCCTCCGACGGCCAGTCCCTCGAGCCGCCCGAGGCCCGCCGGCGGTGCGGCGGGTTCCCGTGCCGGAAGCCTACGCAACCGCACGTCGAGACCGGTGCACGGGACCGCACGGTCCCCTCGAGGGGGTCCAGCACCCGGCCCAGTAAGCTAAGTCAAGCACCTGACTTAATTTTGGTCCGGCTCTCGGCCCCGCTCCCCTGCCCTGGAGGCTCTTTCATGTCCGACGCTCCCGCCAGAACCGCCGATCCGGGTGCGGTGGCCGCGCCGCGGCCGAACGCCGTGGTGGCGGTGCTGGCCTTCGCCGGAATCGTCGTCTCGCTGATGCAGACCCTGGTGATCCCGATCGTGCCGGAGCTGCCCAAATTGCTGGACGCTCCGGCCTCGGACACCGCGTGGGCGGTCACCGCGACCCTGCTCGCGGCCGCCGTGGCCACCCCGGTCGTCGGGCGGCTCGGCGACATGTTCGGCAAACGCCGGATGCTGCTGGCCAGCGTGGTGATGCTGGTGGTCGGATCGGTGGTCTGCGGACTCAGCGACGCCCTGGTCCCGATGATCGTCGGCCGTGCCCTGCAGGGCCTGTCCTCCGGTGTCATCCCGCTCGGCATCAGCATCATGCGCGACGAACTGCCCGCCGAGCGCCTGGCCGGGGCCACCGCGCTGATGAGTGCCTCCCTCGGCGTCGGCGGCGCCCTGGGCCTGCCGACCGCCGCGCTGATCGCGGACAACTTCGACTGGCACGTCCTGTTCTGGGCCTCGGCCGCGATGGGCGCTGCAGCCCTCGTCCTCGTCCTGGTGTTCGTGCCGGAGTCCCGGGTGCGCACCGGCGGCCGCTTCGACGCGGTCGGCGCGGTGGGCATGGCGGTCGGCCTGGTCTCCCTCCTGCTGGCCGTCTCCAAGGGTGCCGACTGGGGCTGGGCCAGCGGCACCACGCTCGGCCTCTTCGCCGCGGCCGTGATCGTCCTGCTGGCCTGGGGCGTGTTCGAACTGCGCACCGCCCAGCCACTGGTCGACCTGCGCACCACCGCCCGCCGTCAGGTGCTGTTCACCAACCTCGCCTCGATCGCGATCGGTTTCTCGATGTTCGCGATGTCGCTCGTGCTCCCGCAACTGCTCCAGCTGCCCACCCAGACGGGCTACGGCCTGGGCAAGTCGCTGCTGACCGCCGGTCTGGTCATGGCCCCGTCCGGCCTGGTGATGATGGCCCTGGCCCCGGTCTCGGCGGCGGTCTCCAAGGCGAAGGGCCCGAAGGTGACGCTGATGATCGGCGCGCTGATCGTGGCCGCCGGGTACGGCCTGAACATCGTGCTGATGTCCGAGGTCTGGCACCTGGTGCTGGTGTCCTCCGTGATCGGCGCCGGCATCGGGTTCACGTATGGCTCCATGCCCGCGCTCATCATGGGCGCCGTACCCGCGTCCGAGACGGCGGCCGCGAACAGCCTGAACACCCTGATGCGGTCCATCGGCACGTCCTGCGCGAGTGCCATCGCCGGTGTCGTGCTGGCCCAGATGACCATCGACCTGGGCGGTTACGCGCTGCCGTCCGAGAACGGCTTCAAGACGGTCATGGTGATCGGCGCGGGTGCCGCGCTCCTCGCCTTCGCCATCGCCTCCTTCATCCCGCGCCCGCGCGCCGCGGTTCCGGCGGCGCCCCCGGCACCGGCCGCCGCGGAGGCCTCGGCCGGAACACCCTCGGGACGCTGACACCCGCGCCTGGTGGCCGTCGGCAGGCGGCCATCAGGTCCTGCCAGAGGAGGACCTGCCCCTTGGCGCGTACTGCGTTCTCAGTACGCGCCATGGTCGGCGTTGGTACGACGGCGAGCGGCCGAGGATACGGAAGACTGGCGATCCCGATCGCGGATGTGGGGCCGCGTGGCCCGCGCGGCCGGGACGGGTCGTGACGGCCGCACTCGGCGGGCATCGGCCACGTGGTTCCAGCACAGGACCGGAGAGCCGATGAGCATCCCCTTGCGGCGCTACGCCGACGACCATGTCCGTACGGTCGTCGCCCTGACGGCCGCGCTGCGACTGCCGACGTCCCTGTCCGGCGCCGAGGACCGTCCCGGCATCGACCGGCCGGACGTGGTGCGTCAGTCCCCGCCGCCCCGGTCCCCCATCGCCTCGGCACCTCACGATCGGACCCCATGACCATCCGCGTACTGCTCGCCGACGACCAGGCCCTGTTGCGGGCCACCTTCCGGATCCTCATCGACTCGTGCGACGACATGGAGGTGGTCGCGGAGGCCACGGACGGTGCCGCGGCGGTCGACCTCGCGGGCGTCCATCGCCCCGACGTGATCCTGATGGACATCCGCATGCCGGGGACCGACGGCCTGGCCGCCACGTCCGTGATCTGCGCGGACTCCGAGCTGTCCGACACGCGGGTGCTGATCCTGACCACGTTCGAGATCGACGAGTACGTCGCTCAGGCGCTGCGGTCCGGTGCCAGCGGCTTCCTCGGCAAGGACGTCACCGCCGAGGCCCTGCTCGCCGGCATCCGCACCGTGGCGGCCGGCGACTCCCTGCTCTCCCCCGGCGCCACCCGCACCCTGATCACCCGCTTCCTCTCCGCTCCGGGCCTGGGCACCCGGCTCGCGGCCGCCGACGACCTGAGCGGCCTCACCACCCGGGAACGAGAGGTGATGGCGTGGGTCGCCGAGGGGCACTCCAACGACGAGATCGCACAAAAGCTCTTCGTCAGCCCCCTGACGGTGCGCACCCACGTCCACCGTGCGATGACGAAACTGGGTGCCCGGGA
This sequence comes from Streptomyces sp. NPDC050759, assembly GCF_044456945.1. Taxonomy (NCBI): domain Bacteria; kingdom Bacillati; phylum Actinomycetota; class Actinomycetes; order Kitasatosporales; family Streptomycetaceae; genus Streptomyces; species Streptomyces sp. NPDC050759. Next base: position 93,646 of record NZ_JBITGI010000018.1, read on the forward strand.
CCGGGCCCAGCTCGTCGTCATGGCCTACCAGTCGGGTCTGGTGCAGGCGCTGCCGCCCGAGGAGCGCTGACCCCTCACCGCTCGGATCACCGCTCGGAGAGCTTCTCCAGCCACTGCTGGAGCAGGGCCGACTCCGCCGCCGTCAGCGTCGGCGGCAGGTCGGCGCGCAGGCGGGCCGCCAGTGTGGCGGCCGCGACGGGCACCGGGCTCCCGTCCCGAGGCGTGTCGGCATCGGCGGGCCGGGTCACCGCATCCAGCACCGCGTCGCGCAGCCGCTGCGAGAACCTCGTGTCCGCGTACTGCTCGGGCCTGGTCAGCATCGACAGGGCCGCCCCGACATTGGCGGACATGATCATCTGCGTGGCCAGCGCGGGCGGCACCGTCAGCCGCCCCTCGGCCGCACAGCGCTCGAGGATGGCGTGCAGCAGGTCGTGTGCCTCCTGGGCCGCGGCCGGGGGCACGGTCAGCTCGGGCGAGTACATCAGGCGGTAGTGGCTGGGGTGCTCCAGCGCGAAGCGCATGTGGCTGTCCCAGCCGCTCTTCAGGTCCTCGACGGGATCCTCGCTCGGCCGCGCCTCCCGCTTGGACGCGAGATACCGCTCGAATCCCCGGTCGACCACGGCGGCCAGCAGACCGGCCTTGTCGCCGAAGAGCCGGTAGAGCATCGGCGCACCCACCCCGGCCTTCTCGCACACGGCACGCGTGGAGACATCGGCGGCCGACGCACCGGCCAGCAGCTCGGTGGCCGCTTCCAGGATCTTTTCCCTCGCATCCATGCCCCCACGGTACGGCATTCGTAGCACCGATACGAGAGAGGGGTTACTGCCGCTACGATTTCATGTTATCGTCGATACGAATCAGTCGTAGCAGTGCCACCGGAGGAAGATGCAGTCATGACCCCTCAGTCCCGGACGGAACAGCGTGTCGCGATCGTGACCGGCGGATCGCGCGGCATCGGACGGCAGATCGCCCAGCAGCTCGCCGCGGACAGGTTCGCGGTCGTCGTCGGGTACGCGGGCAACAAGGACGCCGCCGGCGAGGCCGTGCGCGCCATCGAGGAGGCGGGCGGCACCGCGTACGCCGCCCGCGCGGACGTCGCCGACGAGACCGAGGTCGCCGCCCTGTTCGACCTGGCGGAGACCACGTACGGCGGTGTCGACGCGGTGGTCCACGCCGCGGGCCGGATGCCCCTCTCCCCCATCGCGGAGCTCGACCTCGCCGAGCTCGACGCCCTGTACCGCACCAACATCCGCGGCACCTTCGTCGTCGACCAGCAGGCCGCGCGCCGGCTGCGCACCGGCGGCGCGCTCGTCAACCTCTCCAGCTCGGTCGTGGGCCTGGCCTTCCCCGGCTACGGCGCCTACGCGGCCAGCAAGGGCGCGGTCGAGGCCGTGACCCTGATCCTCGCCCGTGAGCTCCGCGGCCGTGACGTCACCGTCAACGCCGTGGCCCCCGGACCGACGGCGACCGATCTCTTCCTCGACGGCAAGGACGAGGAGACCGTCGCCCGTCTGGCCGCACAGCCCCCGCTGGAGCGGCTGGGCACCCCCCAGGACATAGCTTCCGTGGTGTCGTTCCTGGTCAGCCCGGCCGGTCACTGGGTCAACGGGCAGCTACTGCGGGCCAACGGAGGCATCATCTGACCTGCGCCTTCCGGCATCCGGCATCCGGCATCCGGCATCCGACCAAGATGACGCCAAGTCCCGCTCCCGCCCAGGTTGTCCGACCCTCCGCCTACGATCCCCGGATGCGACCCCACTTCACCGGCACCTCGCTGATCACCGACGACGTCCCGGCGCTCGCCGCCTTCTACGCGAGAGTCCTCGACGCGGAGGTGGACGGCGAGGCGCCCTTCGCCCGGGTGACGGTCCCCGGCGCCGTCCTGTCCTTCTTCTCCACCCGGGGCATGGAGTCGATGGTGCCCGGTTCGACGGCCGCCGCCGCGAGCGGGAGCTTCACCGTGGAGTTCCGGGTCACCGACGTGGACGCACGCCACGCACGACTGGCGGCCCAGGGTGTCGAGATCCTCAAGCCGCCGACCACCCAGCCGTGGGGCCGCCGGTCGGTGTGGCTGCGGGACCCCGACGGCAACATCGTGAACCTGTACCAGGAGGTCTGAGCAGCCCCCGGGGCGGCGCCCGTTCAGGCGAAACCGGTGCGCGGAGCGCGTGATTGCCGGTGCTCGCGTCGACAACTCACCCGTGACGCTCCCCTTGATCCCACCCATGCTCGCCACCCCCGGCGCCCTGCCGCCCGCCTCACAGGACGCGCGCTGGGCCTACGAGACCAAGCAGGACGGCCAGCGCGTGGTGGTCTACCTCGCCGGGAACGGCGACGTGGTGCTGCGCGCCCGGTCCGGGGAGGAGATCACCGGCGCCTATCCCGAACTGCGGCCACTGGGCGCTGCGCTCGGCGCCACACCCGCCGTGCTCGACGGGGAGATCCTGGCGCTGGACGAACAGGGCCGTGCGGACTTCCAGTTGCTGCAACCGCGCATGCAGTTGGCCCACGCCCCCGGCAGAGCCGCGCGCCGGGCGGCCGAAGCACCCGTGCATCTCGTGCTGTTCGACCTGATGCACCTGGGGCGGCGCTCGCTCCTCGCCCTCCCCTACGCGCAGCGGCGCGCTCGACTGGACGAACTGGAGCTCGCCGGTCCGCACTGGTCGACGCCCGCCGCCCTCGTCGGTCATGGCGAACAGGCCCTGCGCGCCACTCGTGAGCACGGCCTGGAAGGCCTGGTCTGCAAGCGGCTCGACTCGGTGTACGAACCCGGGGTGCGCTCCCGCGCCTGGATCAAGATCCGCAACATGCGCAGCGAGGACGTCGTCGTGGGCGGCTGGCTGCCCGGCAAGGGCAGGCTCACGGGTCTGCCGGGCGCGGTGCTGGTCGGACAGCGCGGCGGCGGGCGGCTGCGCTACGTCGGCAATGTGGGCACCGGTTGGAGCGAGGCGGAACGGACGGAGCTCGCCTCGCTGTTGGCCGCCGCGGCGACGGACGTGTGCCCCTTCGATCCCGTGCCGCGGGTCCCGGGTGCGCGCTGGGTGCTGCCCCGGCTGGTCGGTGAGGTCCGTTACAGCACCCGCACCCGGGCGGGGTTGCTGCGTCAGCCGTCCTGGCTCCGGCTGCGGCCGGACCTCGCGCCGGAGGAGTCCTCGGCCGACCTCCCCGACGCACCTCCGTGATCGGAACTGTTGGGCCGGCCGTAACCGGAGTGACGCCTTCGACCTCTTGGCGCGGACATGAAAAGCCGGGAAGCTGAACTCCCCAGTAACCCAGAGCCGTTGGGCTGCGCCCGGACCACGAGGAGGACGCAGTGGCGTCACCGTCGTTCAAGAAGCACCGCACGAGATGGTTCACCGGCCTGGCCGGCGCGGCCGCGCTCGTCGTCGCCTTCCCCTCCGCCGCCTTCGCCGCCCCGCCCAAGGCACTGCCCGCCAACGCCGAGAGCGCCGAGTACACCTACCAGCCGGCCTTCGACTACGACACCGACGGCTGCTACTCGACGCCCGCCATCGGCCCCGACGGCACCATCAACGGCGGTCTGAACCCGACGGGTTCGCTCAGCGGCGAGTGCCATGACGCCTCGGACCTCGACAACACCAACACGTACTCGCGCTACAAGTGCAACAACGGCTGGTGCGCCTATATGTACGGCCTGTACTTCGAGAAGGACCAGGCGATAGCCAACAGCAGCATCGGCGGGCACCGGAACGACTGGGAGCACGTCGTGATCTGGGTGCAGAACGGCACGATCCAGTACGTGTCGACGTCCAACCACGGTTCGTTCACGGTGAGCGCGGCCTCCGGCGTCCGCTTCGACGGCACGCACGCGAAGATCGTCTACCACAAGGACGGCGTCAGCACGCACTGCTTCCGGCTGGCCAACTCGGGTGACGAGCCGCCGGAGAACGCCAAGGGCACGTGGCAGTATCCGCCGCTGGTCGGCTGGAACGGCTACCCGGCGGGGCTGCGCGACAAGCTGAGCGCGTACGACTTCGGCAGCGCCAACTTCGGCCTCAAGGACGCCAATTTCGCCGCGCACCTGTCGTCGGCGAAGCCGTCGGGGATCTCCTTCGACCCCAACGCCTGATCCGGTGACACGATCGGGCGCTGGACCTAGGTCCCCCGTGGCCGCGGGTTCCGTCCCGCGCCCGATCCCCGCCGGACCCCACTCGGCATAGCGTCCCGTTCATGGACACGATCGATACGAGCGACACGAGCGGGTACCTCGAAGAGGCCCTGGACCGCGTCCACTCGTCGGGCCCGGAGCGAGAGGGCTGGCTGAGCAACCACGCCCCCATGGTCGTCGAGGCACTCGCCGCGCACGGGCAGGCCGGCTCGGTGCACCGGTGGCTGGACCTCTACCGGGACAAGCTGGAGGACTTCCCCGACCGCACCGCGCCCGTCACGGACGACAACTGGCCCGCGGCGCTGGGTGATCCGCGCCGGATCGCGGACTGGACCGACCATTTCTCCCGCACGCTCGCCGAGCGCCCCTGGAAGGACGTGCTCGCCGAGTGGTGGCCGCGTCTGCTGCCCGGCCTGTACGGCGGTGCCACGCACACGGTCATCCGGGTCGGCCACGCCGTCCGGGCGGTGGCGGCCGAGGAGAACGGGCCCCGGCTCACCGAACTCGCGCACGCGCTGGGCTACTGGGCGGCACGCCACCAGCCCGTGCCGTGTCTCGTGGCTCTGCCGGGTGCGTCGACCGCCACGGACGCCCTGGACTCCGTACCCGCGATCGAGCCCGGGCACGTGGGGTTCCGGAACCGTCTGGCCGCCGTACGCCGACTGCCCGTGTGGGCGCAGGAGGTGACCGACCCGGACATCGCGAAGGAGCGGCTCACCGAACTCGTCCGCGCCGCGACCCACCGCTACGCCACCCACGGTCACGGCGAGCCGACGATGCTCGTCCACGCGGCCACGGCCCCCAACGCCGTGCTGCGGACCCTGGATTCCCTTCCCCGTGACCAGTGGATACCCAGCCTGCACGCGGCCTGGACGGCGTCGGCAGCGGTGACGGCGATGTACGCGCCGGTGACACCGGTCGCCTACGTCCCTCCTCCCCACCCGGCGCCCGAAGAGGTCCTGGAACGAGCCCTCGCCCACGGCGACGAACACGTCATCAAGCTCACCGACACCGCCCTGGACATCGGCGACGAGCAGGCCCTCGCGGCCGCCATGCGCTCGGTCGAACTCAGCGAGCCGCTCGTCTGACCCCCGCGCGGGGCTCGTGCCGACGTCACACCGGGGGCTCCGACCACGCTCCGGCCCGCGGCGACTCCGTGCGCCCGGCCGCCGTTGGCATCGAGGCAGGCCGCCGGTCACCTGGTGAAGGTGTACGCGCTGGAGGCACCCGGCCGCACCGTCTCCGACCAGGACGCCGAGGCCGGGCTGCGGATCGCCGCGCGGCACCTCGGACTCGGGCCGCTGCGCGGTTCCCTGGGGCTCGCCGTCCTGATCGTGCACGCCGGCGGCGACGGCGACTACGTCCTGGTCCACAGCTGGATCGAGGGCGACATGGCGGATCTGGCGATCTTCGCCGGCCCGGTGGGCAAGCCCGACGCGCTGCGGCCCGGCCGGGCGGGCCTCGCGCCCTGCGTGTGGGAGGCAGCCGTACTCGCGCACGAGCGGGACGCGTATTCCCGGCACGTCCTGGACGGCACCGGATCGCTCGCCGAACGTCTCACCGCCTGGGGCGCGGACACGATCACGGGCGACGTCCGATGAGCGAGGCCCCCCTCGTCCGGCACGCCGAGCGCGCCGACCTCCCCGCGGTCGCCGAACTCGCAGCCCGGCACACGGAGACGAGCGGGCGGCGCCGCCCCCGGACGACCTGCCCGACCGGCTCGCCGCGCTCCTCTTCGACACCGCCGCGCCCCGGCTGCGCTGCCTGGTGGCCGAACTCCCGGACGGCGAACTCGTCGGTTATGCCACCTGCTCGCCCGAACTCTCCCCCTGGGAGGGCCGCGCCTACCTGCACATGGACTGCCTGTTCCTGCTGCCAGGGCACCGCGGTCTCGGACTCGGCGTCCTGCTCATGGACGCCGTGTCCGCCGAGGCCCGCACGCTGGGGCTCGACGAGGTGCAGTGGCAGACGTCCACGTGGAACGACGGGGCTATCCGCTTCTACGACCGGATGGGCGCCCGCGCCAGGCAAAAGGTGCGCTACTCCCTACCCGTTGCTCCCCGAGCGTCAAACACCGAACCTCCGCAGGGTCTATCGTGTCCCGCATGTCCCTCCCGGAACTGATCCGCATCGTCTCCCGTGACTCGCCGATGGCGCTGGCTCAAGTGGAGCGTGTCAGAAGCGAGTTGACAGCCCTGTACCCCGGTGTGCGCACCGAGGTCGTGCCGGTGAAAACGACCGGTGACAAGTGGATGGGCGACCTGTCCAGGGTCGAGGGCAAGGGCGCCTTCACCAAGGAGGTCGACGCCGCGCTGCTGGCCGGTGAGGCCGATCTCGCGGTGCACTGCGTGAAGGACGTGCCCGCCGACCGGCCGCTCCCGGCGGGCACCACGTTCGCGGCGTTCCTGAAGCGGGACGACATCCGCGACGCCCTGATCCACCCGGGCGGCCTCACTCTGGACGAGCTTCCGGACGGGACCCGGATCGGCACCTCCTCGGTGCGCCGCGTGGCCCAGCTGGCCGCCACCCACCCGCACCTGGAGTGTGTGCCGTTCCGCGGCAACGCCAACAGTCGGCTGGCCAAGCTGGCGGCCGGCGAGGCGGACGCGCTGCTGCTCGCGGTCTCCGGCCTGGAACGCATCGGCCGCGAGGACGTGATCAGCGAGATCCTCTCCCCCGAGACGATGATGCCGCCGATCGGCGCGGGCATCCTCGCGCTCCAGTGCCGGGAGGGCGACACCGAGCTGATCGACGCGGTCAGCGCGCTGGGTGATCCGGACACGTTCCGGGAGGCGACCGCCGAGCGGATGTTCCTGCACGTGCTGCAGGGCCACTGCAACAGCCCGATCGCGGGGTACGCGCGGGTGGACCACAGCGACGAACTTTCCCTGCGCGCCTGCGTGTTCACCCCGGACGGCAAGACGCGGCTGAACGCCCACGAGTGGGCGGGCCGGCTCGATCCGGCCACGCTGGGCACCTCGGTCGCCGTGGCGCTGCTGCGTCAGGGCGCCCGCGAGATCATCGACGGCATTCCCCACTGAGCCCGGGGGCGGGTCAGGCCGTGCCCTCTTCGGCCTGGTCCCGCAGGAAGTTGCTCACCTGGCAGGCCAGGCCCTCGCGGCCCACGCCCGCGTGCGTGGCTCCCTCGTCGAGTCCGATGCCGCCCGCCCACAGCCGGCGGTCGGCCCACTCGTCGTCGACCCGCAACTGGATCTGCACGTCGATCTGGCCGAGGCCCGCCTCCGGTCCCGCCGCGAACAGCACGGCGGTGGCGCGGCGCAGCGGGTAGACGTCGAAGCCCTCGATGAACTGCGAGTTGCGCCAGTCGATGAAGGCGCTCTCGCCGTCGGGGCCGATCCGCACATCGATCTGCCCGTCCTCGAGATGGACGGTCGGATGCAGGTCGCCGCGGTTCTCGACGGTCACCCGGACGCTGAAGTACGTGAGCCCTTCGGCGGCGTCGTCGCGTCCACGCGGCGGCTCGGCCGCCTCCAGACGGTGGACGCGGACACGCAGACCGGCATGCTCGTCGTACTCCTGCCAGTCCCCGACCACGTTCGGCTCGTACACAGTGCACCTCTTCGACCTCAGAGAGCTGCTTCCTATCTGTGTGCTCAATGCACTGTCAAATGAGCGGAATGCGCTGTGGCCAGGGAATTCACCCTCTTTGATCGCTGATCAAGCCGTGCGCAGGAAGAATCCGCCGAGCGGCCGGAAAAATCCTTCCACGGGCGTGCCGCACATCACGTTCCGCGCGCATGATCAACGGGCCAGCCGGCCGAGGAGCGAGGAGGCCGCGGTGATGCCGAGCGCGGCGGCCACGGCCAGCACCCCGAAGTCGAGCGCCAGATGGGCGTGGGTACCGAGGAGGAGCCCGCGCAGGGCGTCGACTTCGTAACTGAGCGGGTTCACCTTGCTCACGGCCTGCAGCCAGCCCGGCATCACGGACAGCGGATACAGGGCGTTGGAGCCGAAGAAGAGCGGCATGGTGATGGCCTGCCCGATGCCCATCAGGCGGTCCCTGCTGAGCACGATGCCGGCGATGGTCATCGACAGGCAGGAGAAGAACGCCGAGCCGAGGATCACGATCGCCCCGACGCCGAGGAGCTTGAGCGGGTTCCAGGTCAGGGACACCCCGAGGAGGGCGGCGATGACGATGACGACGACCGCCTGGATCAGCGACTTCACGCCGGCCGCGAAGGCCTTCCCGGTGGTCAGTGCCGAGCGCGGGGTGGGCGTGACCAGCAGCTTGTTGAGGATGCCCGCGTCCCGCTCCCAGATGATCTGGATGCCGTAGAAGATGGCGATGAACATCGCCGACTGGGCGATGATGCCGGGCGCCAGATAGTCGATGTAGGGGATGCCCTGGGTGGGGATCGCCTTGATGCGGGTGAAGGTCTGGCCGAAGATCAGCAGCCACAGGGCGGGCTGGACCGCGCGGGTGTAGAGCTCGGTGCGGTCGTGGCCGAGCTTCTGCAGTTCCACGGCGCACATCGCCACGACCCGGGCGGGCAGCACGCGCCAGCCCGCGCGGGGCTCCGGCGGCTTCAACAACAGGCCTATGTCAGCCGACACGGTTCGCGGTGCGGCGGGTGCTTCGGACATCGCGGAAATCCCCTCCCTCGTCTTCGAGTCCGCTGCCGGCGACATCGCGGAAGACGTCCTCCAGGGTCGGCAGGGCGTCGGTGCCACGGCTCTCGGCAAGGCCCCGCCGGAGTTCGTCGGGGGTGCCGAGGGCGCGGATGCGGCCGCGGTGCATGAGGCCGACCCGGTCGCAGTACTGGTCGGCCTCGTCCATGTAGTGGGTGGTCACGAGGACCGTCATGCCGGTCGCCTCACGCACGGCGTTGATGTGCTCCCACACGCCGGTGCGGGCGATCGGGTCGAGGCCGATGGTCGGCTCGTCGAGGATCAGCAGCCGGGGTGCGCTGACCAGGGCCTGGGCGAGCTCGAGGCGGCGGACCATGCCGCCGGAGTAGGTACCGGCGAGCCGGTCGGCGGCGTCGGTGAGGTCGACCGCGGCCAGTGCCTGGGCGACGCGTTCGGCGCGTTCCTTGCGGGCGACGTCGAAGACCCGGGCGAACAGGGTGACGTTCTCCCGGCCGGTCAGGTTCGCGTCGGCGGACAGCTGCTGCGGGACGTAGCCGAGCAGCCGGCGTACGGCCATCGCGTCGCCGGCGGTGTCGCGGCCGAAGACGTGGATCATGCCGGCCGGGACCGGGAGCAGGGTGGTGATGCAGCGGATGGCGGTGGTCTTGCCGGCGCCGTTGGGGCCGAGCAGTCCGAAGACCTCGCCCTCCTCGACGGTCAGGTCCAGACCGTCCACGGCCTTCGTGTCACCGAAGGCGTAGGTCAGCCCCGTACAGGAAACAGCTTCGGGTGTCATGCGTCCCCGGCCTCCTCGTGCAGAGTGACGGCGAGCGCGCGCAGCGCGGGGAGTGCGGCGCGCAAAGCCTCCTGATCGGCCGCGTCCAGCCGGGTGATGTGCCGGCTCACGAGTGCGACCCGCCGCTGCTTCCAGTCCCCGAGCCGTGCCTCGGCCTTCCCGGTGAGCAGCAGACGGGCGGCGCGCCGGTCGGCGGGGTCGGTCTCACGGACCAGGTGGCCCTCCTTGACGAGCTGGTTGACCAGGGTCGAGACGGAGTTCCCGGCCAGATACAGCTCCTTGGCGGCGTCGGAGACGCCGATGCCGGGCCGTGACTCGACCAGGCGCAGCAGTTCGACCTCGGCGCCGCGCAGCCGCGGCACGGTCAGTCCGGCGCGCAGCCTGCGTCTGAGCAGTCGCTGGACACCGACGAGTGCGTCGGCCAGCTCTTCCGGGAAGGTCTCGTCGTCCACATCGCCGAGGTTACCTCTGCAACAGAGGTATCTCCCCCAAGAGCTGGTCAAACACATATCCGATGATTGGCTCCCTTTGTTTCATTTCATCCGAGAACGGGAATCCGCAGAGAAGTGCTTCGGACAGGAGGCACGTCTCCGTGGGAGCCCGCCCAGAGGGCCCCGGATGTCCTTCCTCACGTCCGATCGCGCGCCTCCCACGGTGTCTGTCCATCCAGCACCACAGGGAGGTGCGCGGCATGTCGTCCGTCGCCACCAGAAGACAACCTCATCCGCACGACGACGCCCCCGACACCGACAGGGCGTTCGTGCGCCTGGCGGAACTGCCCGACGGTCCGGAACGCAAGGCTCTGCGGGACGAACTGGTCGAGCTCTGGCTGCCCATGGCCGAGCGGATCGCCGTCCGGTTCCGGGGCCGCGGGGAGTCCCTCGAGGACCTCTACCAGGTGGCCGCCCTCGGACTCGTCAAGGCGGTCGACCATTACGACCCGGCACGCGGGAGCGCCTTCGAGGCGTACGCGGTGCCGACGGTGACCGGTGAGATCAAGCGGCACTTCCGCGACCACATGTGGACGCTGCACGTGCCGCGCCGGGTGCAGGACCTGCGCAACCGGGTCCGGCAGGCCTCGAAGGAGCTCGCACAGACGCCCGGGCATACGCCCACCGTCGCCGAGATCGCCGAGCGGGCGCAGCTGACCGAGGACGAGGTACGCACGGGTGCGGAGGCGCTGGAGTGCTTCTCTGCGCTGTCACTGGAGGCGGAGATGCCCGGCACCGACGGCTACGCCCTGGGCGACGCGCTCGGCGGCCCCGACCCCGGCTTCGACGTGGTGGTCGACCGGGTGGCCGTCCGGCCCTGCCTGGAGGCCCTGCCGGAGCGCGAGCGGACCATCCTGTACCTGCGCTTCTTCCAGGGCATGACACAGAGCGGCATAGCCGAGGAACTCGGCATCTCGCAGATGCATGTCTCCCGGCTGCTCAGCACGTGCTTCGCGCACCTGCGCGAGGAGGTCCTGGCCGACGCCGACTGAACCCGAGGGACACCCTCACTCGGGCGGCGCCCCCGGAATCTGCGTCGGACCGTAACGGTCGAGGGCGTCCTCCAGCTCGGCCTGGATCTCCGGCGGGATCTCTCCGGACCGTCCCCAGATGAGGATCAGGTCCGCGACGTTGCGCAGTTTGATGTTCGTGTGCTGGGAGACGTCCTTCAGCACTTCCCAGCCCTGGTCCGGGGTGACCCTGCCGAGCGCGACGACCATGCCGATGGCCTGGTCCACGACCGCGTGCGAGGCCATCGCTTCCTTGAGCTGGCCGATCTCCTCCTGCAGGGCGAAGATCCGGTCCGACTCGTCGGCGGGTTCGTTCGGTACGACTGGCACCCATCCATCCTGTCACCCGGACAGGCCCGCGCCACCCGGCGGCAGGCGTCCGGGCCACCGTTTCGGCGCCGCCTCCGGGGTACTCGGCAGGCGCCCGAAGCGGTTCCGGACGGACACTGGTCGAAGACCGCCCGGTGGCCGCCGGCCGACGAGAGCAGGACGCGACTGCCATGAACCACGACCCGAGACATCCCACCGTGACCGCGGATGTCGTCTCCAGCCACCATGTGTTCGGTGCCCCCTGCTGGGTCAGCCTGACCAGCCGCGACCAGCAGACCACGGAGGAGTTCTACGGGGCCGTGCTCGGGTGGGAGTGGAAGCCCGCGAAACTCGGCGAGCGCTTCCGGGTCGCGCTGGTGGACGGCACGCCCGTCGCCGGGATCGCGGCGGTGGCGTCGATGTGGCAGATGGCGGTGGCCTGGACCGCGTACTTCGCGGTGCCCAGCGCGGACGAGGCAGCGGCTCGCGTACAGGAACGCGGCGGCACCCTGGCCGTCGGCCCGCTGTCCTTCCCGCCCGGACGGGCGGCCCTGCTCTCGGACCGCGACGGCGCGACCTTCGGCGTCTGGGAGGGTGAGCTCGTCTCCAACTGGGAGGGGTGGCGCCGCGCCCAGCCGGCCTTCGTACGGCTGCACACCCGCGACGCGTTCGACGCCGCGATCTTCTACGGCGAGGTCCTCGACTGGGCGACCGAGCGTCCCGGCTGCTGCGAGGTCCGCTACGAGGCCGGCGAGGTGGTGCTGCGCAGCAGGGGCGACGTGGTGGCGCGCATCGAGTCGGGGGCGCTGGGCTCGGCCCCCGATCCCGGCATCCGGCCGCACTGGCAGGTCCACTTCGCGGTCGCGGACGTGGCGGCCTGCGCCAAGGCGGCGGAGGTCCACGGCGGCAGCGTGCTCTCGCAGAACCGCGAGGAGGCCGTGCTGCGCGACCCCGACGGAGCCCAGTTCACGGTGACCTCGCGCCGCGTGCGCTGACGGACACGTGCACTGAGGGACGCGTGCGCTGAGGGCGCGCGCCGAGAGCCGCCGTCACGGCCGCGGACTTGGCGGCCTGCGCCAAGGCGCGGACATCCCACGGCGGCAGCGTGCCTCGCAGAACGGCCACGAAGCCGTCCTGCACGACCCCGACGGAGCCCAGCTCACGGTGACCTCGCGCCGCGAGCCCCGCCGTCGCCGACAAGGGCGGCCGCATCGGGCAGCTGGTCGCCGCGGGGCGCCCCCAGAGCCCCGGCTCCTACGCCCCCGACGCCGACATCCAGCGGCAGGCCGACGACCCGACCGTGCGCACCCCGTCCTTCACGCGCCCGCGCGGGACGGCCTCGACAGCAGCACCAGGCTGCGCGCCTCGATCGTCATCTCCGAGCCGGCCTTGTGCTCCGCCTCATCGGCGCCCTGGGGTTCCGCCGTGTCGAGCAGGGTCGTCCAGCGTTCGCCGTAGGCGGGGCCCGGCAGCCGGAAGTCGACGGGCTCCCAGTGACCGTTCAGCAGCAGCAGGAACGAGTCGTCGACCACTCGGCGTCCGCGCGGATCCGGTTCGGCGATGGCGTCGCCGTTCAGGAAGACCCCGACCGCGTGCGCGTCGGAGCGCTCCCAGTCCGCCTCGGCCATCTCGCGGGCGTCCGGCAGCAGCCAGACCAGGTCGGGCAGCGGCTGCCCCGCGTGCGTGACGGTCTCGCCCTGGAAGAACCGGCGCCTGCGCAGGACGGGATGCGCCGTGCGCAGGCCGATCACGCGCCGTGTGAACTCGGCGAGTTCGCGCTGCTCCTCGCTCAACTCCCAGTCGATCCAGGAGACTTCGTTGTCCTGGCAGTAGGCGTTGTTGTTGCCCCGCTGGGTGCGGCCGAGTTCGTCGCCGTGACTGAGCATCGGAATGCCCTGCGAGAGCAGCAGGGTGGCAAGGAAGTTCCGCTGCTGGCGGGCCCGCAGCTCCAGTACGGCGGGGTCGTCGGTCTCGCCCTCGGCCCCGCAGTTCCACGACCGGTTGTCGCTCTCGCCGTCCTGACCGTCCTCGCCGTTGGCCTCGTTGTGTTTGTCGTTGTAGGAGACGAGGTCGCGCAGGGTGAAACCGTCGTGCGCGGTCACGAAGTTGACGCTGGCCCGCGGGCGCCGCCGGCTGTGCTGGTACAGGTCGGAGGAGCCGGTGAGCCGGGAGGCGAACTCGCCGAGCGTGTGCGGCTCGCCCCGCCAGAAGTCCCGTACGGCGTCCCGGTACTTGCCGTTCCACTCCGACCACAGCGGCGGGAAGTTGCCGACCTGGTAGCCGCCCTCCCCCACGTCCCAGGGCTCGGCGATCAGCTTGACGCGGCTGATCACCGGGTCCTGCTGGATGAGGTCGAAGAACGCCGACAGCCGGTCCACCTCGTGGAACTGCCGGGCCAGCGTGGCGGCGAGGTCGAAGCGGAAGCCGTCGACGTGCATCTCGGTCACCCAGTAGCGCAGCGAGTCCATGATCAGCTGGAGCACGTAGGGGTGCCGCATCAGCAGGCTGTTCCCGGTGCCCGTGGTGTCGTAGTAATGCTCCCAGTCGCCGTCCACCAGCCGGTAATAGGAGGCGTTGTCGATGCCCCGGAAGGAGAGCGTGGGGCCCTTCTCGTTGCCCTCGGCCGTGTGGTTGTAGACGACGTCGAGGATGACTTCGAGGCCGGCCGCGTGCAGCGCCTTCACCATCGCCTTGAACTCGGTGACCTGCTGGCCGCGGGTGCCGTGGGCGGCGTAGGCGTTGTGGGGCGCGAAGAAGCCGATCGTGTTGTAGCCCCAGTAGTTGGCGAGGCCGCGGTCCTGGAGCACCCCGTCCTGCACGAACTGGTGCACCGGCATCAGCTCGACGGCGGTGACACCGAGCGAGGTGAGGTGGTCGATCACCGCCGGGTGTGCGAGACCGGCGTACGTGCCGCGCAGTTCCGGCGGGACGTCGGGGTGGGTGCGGGTGAGCCCGCGGACGTGGGCCTCGTAGATCACACTGTCGGCGTAGAAGCGCCTGGGCGGCTGGTCGTCGCCCCAGTCGAAGGCCGGGTCGGTCACCACGCCGAGCATCGTGTGCCCGGCGCTGTCGGCCTCGGGGGTGTGGAGCGAGGGGTGGTTGTCCGTCTCCCCGTCCACCGCCTTGGCGTACGGGTCGAGGAGCAGCTTCCCCGGATCGCACCGGTGGCCGAGTGAAGGCTGCCAGGGTCCGTGCACCCGATAGCCGTAACGCTGCCCCGGCCCGACGCCCGGCAGGAAGCCGTGCCACACGAAGCCGTCGACCTCGGTCAGGGGAATGACGCTGTGGGCGCCCCGCTCGTCGACCAGGACGAGTTCGACACGCTCGGCGACCTCGCTGAACAGCGCGAAGTTGGTGCCCTCGCCGTCGAATTGGGCGCCCAGCGGGTAGGGGTGCCCGCTCCAGGCCGGCACCCGCTTCCCGCTCTTGTACGGCTTCTTCCTGGACGACGGCACGCTCAGCACCCGCCGTCGGCAGTGGTGGCGGCCAGGACTGCGACCGGCATCTCGCGCGGCACCTGGAGCACCTCCCGCAGGGTGGGCTCGGGGGCCGTCGGCACGAGCGGAACGCGCTCGCCGGCGCGGGCCCGCTGCGAGAACCAGATGACCTTGCTGCCGGTGTCGGTGGCGCAGCAGCCCCAGCCGTCGCTCATCGCGGCGATCCGCTCCAGGCAGGCGCGCAGGTCCAGGTCCGGGCGCAGCTCGCTGTCGTTCTCGGCGACGGCGGTGATGAGGTGCTGGCCGTTCCACCACAGCTCGATCGAGGTGTTCTTGTCCCTCGCGTGCTCGTCGATGGCCTTGAGCAGCAGTTCGGCACCACCGCAGACGGGCTCGACCAGGGTCTCGAGGTCCCAGAGCCGTAGATGGGCGGCCAGGATGCGCCTGACCTGTCCGACCCGTTCCGGGCTGACCTCCACGTCGAGGTGGTAGTAGCAGGGCACTGCGGTCTTCATCGTCACTCCTCACCGGCGAAGCTCCCGCTCCTCCCGGCCCCCGCGGGACCGGACCCCGAAACACGGAGCGTGAGTGCTGATCGCTTCAGAGTCACTCCAGAGTGGGAGTGCTACGCCATTCGTGCAACACGAGCGATCCATGAGGTGGTTGAAGAGCCAACAAGACGCTGAGTCGTGACCCGTGCACCATGAGTGAAGATCTCGCGAGTCCCGCATCTGCTCCAGCCCGGAAAGGTGTACGGCGCCATGCTGCTACCGGCCAAAGCCGAAGTCGCCCGGCAACTTCGGCGGTATCGCGCCTGGGAGCGCGTCATGCTGGCCTCCCCCACCGACCGCACCGTCCGGGCCACCTTCGAGGACTCGGGTTACACGCTGTGCGTGCTGATGGGCAAGCGCTGCGCGCGTGAGGCGGCCGAGGCCGCAGAGCGCTATCTGCGCACCAGCGTGGGCGCCTACCTCCAGGAGCAGAGCGACCTCCCCCGCACCGGGGCTGTCGCCAGGCGTGGTCCGCCGAGATCCGCGGAACGTTCCCCCGCGGGGAGGTAACCCCTTCCGGCGCAGCTTCGATCCCCGGCCGGGCGCAGTCAGCGCCCGGCCTCGAGCACGGCGGAGGCGAGAGCATGAGTTCCACCCCGGTCATCGGCCGCATCCCGGTACGGGACGTCCGCCCTGCCGTCGAGTCCGGCAGGCGTCCGGCGAAAGCGGTCGTGGGAGAGACGTTCGAGGTCACCGCGACGGTGTTCCGCGAGGGCCATGACGCCGTCGCCGCGAACGTCGTCCTGACCGACCCGGAAGGGCGTCACGGCCCCTGGACCCCGATGCGGGAGCTGGCCCCCGGCAGCGATCGCTGGGGCGCGGAGGTCACTCCGGACGTCGAGGGCCGCTGGACGTACCGCGTCGAGGCGTGGAGCGACCCGATCGGCACCTGGCGCCGCGTCGCCC
Source organism: Streptomyces sp. NPDC050759 (assembly GCF_044456945.1). NCBI lineage: Bacteria > Bacillati > Actinomycetota > Actinomycetes > Kitasatosporales > Streptomycetaceae > Streptomyces > Streptomyces sp. NPDC050759. Next base: position 109,865 of record NZ_JBITGI010000018.1, read on the forward strand.
GCATAAAGGTTCCTGCCGGCCTCGACACCGGTCTGGTCCTGGAGGAGGGCGCCGAGCTCTACACCCGTGCCGCGGCGGGCGTCCCGGAGGGCCCCCAGCACGCGGTGCTGGTGGCCGCGGCGAAGACGCTCGCCGACGACTCGCTGCCGGTCGCCACCCGTCTGGCGGGCGCCCTGACGCCTGACGTGGACGCGGTGCTCGCCCGCCATCCCCTGCGGGAGTTGATCACGGCGTCGGAGACGCTGCCGCTGCTGGTGGAGCGGGAGCGGGCGCTGTTCGGGTCGTGGTACGAGTTCTTCCCGCGCTCGGAGGGCACCGCGGAGCGGCCGCACGGCACGTTCCGCACGGCGGCCCGCCGGCTGCCGGCGATCGCGGCGATGGGTTTCGACGTGGTCTACCTGCCGCCGATCCATCCGATCGGGACCACGTTCCGCAAGGGCCGCAACAACACGCTGTCCGCGGGTCCGGACGATGTGGGCGTGCCGTGGGCGATCGGCTCGCCGGAGGGCGGCCATGACGCGGTCCACCCGGATCTGGGCACGCTGGAGGACTTCGACTGGTTCGTGCGGGAGGCGAACGGGCTGGGTCTGGAGATCGCGCTGGACTTCGCGCTGCAGTGCTCGCCGGATCATCCCTGGGTGCACAAGCATCCGGAGTGGTTCCACCACCGCCCGGACGGCACCATCGCGTATGCGGAGAACCCGCCGAAGAAGTACCAGGACATCTACCCGATCGCCTTCGACGCCGACCTGGAGGGGCTGATCGCGGAGACGCTGCGGGTGCTGCGGCACTGGATGGGCCACGGGGTGCGGATCTTCCGGGTGGACAATCCGCACACCAAGCCGGTGGTGTTCTGGGAGCGGGTGATCGCGGACATCAACGCCACCGACCCGGACGTGATCTTTTTGGCGGAGGCGTTCACCCGGCCGGCGATGATGCACACCCTGGCCCAGATCGGCTTCCAGCAGTCCTACACGTACTTCACCTGGCGCACCACCAAACAGGAGCTCACCGAGTACCTGACGGAGCTCTCCGGTGAGGCGGCCTCCTACATGCGGCCGAACTTCTTCGCCAACACCCCCGACATCCTGCACGCCTTCCTCCAGCACGGCGGCCGGTCGGCGTTCGCGCTGCGCGCGGTGCTGGCCGCGACCCTCTCGCCGACCTGGGGCATCTACTCCGGCTACGAACTGGCCGAGAACGCCCCGGTGCGGGAGGGCAGCGAGGAGTACCTGAACTCGGAGAAGTACCAGCTCAAGCCCCGCGACTGGGACACCCCCGACTCCCTCGCCCCCCTGATCACCCAGCTCAACACCACCAGGCGCCGGCACCCCGCCCTCCAGCGCCTCCGGAACCTCCGCTTCCACCACACCGACAACGACGCGGTCATCGCCTACAGCAAGCGCACCGGTGACGACACGGTCCTGGTGGTCGTGAACCTCGATCCGCACCACACCCAGGAGGCCACGGTCTCGTTGGACATGCCGCAACTCGGCCTGGAACGGCACGAGTCCCTGTCCGTACACGACGAACTGACGGGTGAGACCTACCGCTGGAGCAGCAACAACTACGTGCGTCTGGATCCCGGTCGAGCACCCGCGCACGTGTTCCAGGTCCGGAGGTCGGCACCGCAGATCGGAGGATCCACACCGTGACCGTCAACGAGCCCGTCCACGACACTTTCGAGGACACCCCGGCGAAGGACCGGGATCCCGACTGGTTCAAGCGTGCGGTCTTCTACGAGGTGTTGGTCCGTTCCTTCCAGGACAGCAACGGCGACGGCGTCGGCGATCTGAAGGGCCTGACCGCCAAACTCGACTACCTCCAGTGGCTCGGTGTCGACTGCCTGTGGCTGCCGCCGTTCTTCAAGTCACCGCTCAGGGACGGCGGCTACGACGTCTCCGACTACACCGCCGTCCTGCCGGAGTTCGGTGACCTCGCCGACTTCGTGGAGTTCGTCGACGCCGCCCACCAGCGCGGCATGCGGGTGATCATCGACTTCGTCATGAACCACACCAGCGACCAGCACCCGTGGTTCCAGGAGTCCCGCAAGAACCCGGACGGGCCGTACGGCGACTACTACATGTGGGCCGACGATGACAAGCAGTACGAGGACGCGCGGATCATCTTCGTCGACACGGAGGCCTCCAACTGGAGTCACGACCCGGTCCGCGGCCAGTACTACTTCCACCGCTTCTTCTCCCACCAGCCGGACCTCAACTACGAGAACCCGGCCGTCCAGGAGGAGATCCTGGCCGCCCTCCGCTTCTGGCTCGACCTCGGCATCGACGGCTTCCGGCTGGACGCCGTCCCCTATCTGTACGCGGCGGAGGGCACCAACTGCGAGAACCTGCCCGCCACTCACCAGTTCCTGAAGCGGGTCCGCAAGGAGATCGACGCGATGTACCCGGACACGGTCCTCCTCGCGGAGGCGAACCAGTGGCCGGAGGACGTGGTCGACTACTTCGGCGACTACCAGGCCGGCGGCGACGAATGCCACATGGCGTTCCACTTCCCCGTCATGCCCCGCATCTTCATGGCGGTCCGCCGCGAATCGCGCTACCCCATCTCGGAAATCCTCGCCAAGACTCCGGCCATCCCCGACAACTGCCAGTGGGGCATCTTCCTGCGCAACCACGACGAGCTCACCCTCGAAATGGTCACCGACGAGGAACGCGACTACATGTGGGCCGAATACGCGAAGGACCCGCGGATGCGCGCCAACATCGGCATCCGCCGCCGGCTCGCCCCCCTCCTCGACAACGACCGTGACACGATCGAACTGTTCACCGCCCTGCTGCTGTCCCTGCCCGGCTCGCCGATCCTCTACTACGGCGACGAGATCGGCATGGGCGACAACATCTGGCTCGGCGACCGCGACGCCGTACGCACCCCCATGCAGTGGACCCCCGACCGCAACGCGGGCTTCTCCACCGCCGATCCGGGCCGGCTCAACCTGCCGATCATCATGGACCCCGTCTACGGGCATCAGGTCACCAACGTCGAGGCGTCGATGGCCTCGCCGTCCTCCCTGCTGCACTGGACCCGCCGGATGATCGAGATCCGCAAGCAGAACCCCGCGTTCGGCCTCGGCAGCTTCACCGAACTGCAGTCCTCCAACCCCGCGGTACTGGCCTTTCTGCGGGAGTACGAGGACGACCTGGTCCTGTGTGTGAACAACTTCTCCCGGTTCGCGCAGCCCACGGAGCTGGATCTGCGTGAGTTCGACGGCCGGCACCCGGTCGAGCTGTTCGGCGGGGTGCGGTTCCCGGCCATCGGTGAACTGCCGTATCTGCTGACCCTCGGCGGGCACGGCTTCTACTGGTTCCGGCTCTCCCGAGTCGCATCCCGCATCGGCCGACGCCTTTGAGCGTGCCGACGAAAGGACGCGTCACCATGCCGAAGACCGCATCGGTCAGCCCGAGGCCCGCGCTCGCGACCGATCTCATGACCTCGCTGGGCGAGCTGCTGCGCCAATGGCTGCCGCGGCAGCGCTGGTTCGCGGGCAAGGACCGCCCCGTGAGCGAGCTCGGTCTGCTGTCGATGACCGAGCTGTTCCCGGGCTGTCTGCATCTGCTGGTCCACACCGGTCACGGCGGGGTGCCCGGGCCCGGCGGCGGCGCCCCGGCCGGTGACTGCTACCAGCTGCTGCTCGGCGTGCGCAAACACCTCTCGCCGCGTCTCGGCCGCGCCCTCATCGGCCGTGCGGAGCGGGGCCCGCTGGCCGGCCTGACGATCTACGACGCCCTGCACGACCCGCGCTCGGCACAGCTGCTGCTGGAGCGGCTGCGGCATCCCGGCACGGCCGGTCCCCTGCGCTTCGAGGGCGACCCGTCGGTGCCGGTGCCCGCCGGGCTCCCCCCGCGGCTGCTGGAGACCGAGCAGTCGAACTCCTCCCTGGTGTACGGCGACGAGTTCATCCTGAAGGTCTTCCGCCGCATCCAGCCCGGGGTCAATCCGGACCTGGAGGTGCCGGTCGCGCTGGCCGGGCAGGGCTGCCGTCGGGTGCCGGCGCCGGTGGCCTGGTTCCGGACCACGTATCCGCAGGGGGCGACGCTCGGTGTGCTGCAGCCGTATCTGCGTGACGCGTCCGACGGCTGGGCACTGGCCCTGCAGGCGCTGGCCTCGGGTGACGACTTCACCGTGCAGGCCCACGAGCTGGGGCGGGCCATGGCCGAGGTGCACCTCGCGCTGGCCGCCGCCTTCCCCGGCAGCGGCCATGACGACAACGGTTCCACGGCGGCCGCGATGACCGAACGACTGGACGCCGCCGCGCACAGCGTGCCCGCGCTGCGGCCGTTCGTCCCCGGCCTGCAGAGCGCGTTCGGCGCACTGGCCACATGCGACTCCGGGCCGCCCGCCCAGCGCGTCCACGGCGACCTGCACCTGGGGCAGGTGCTGCGGGCGGGCCGCGAGTGGTTCGTCATCGACTTCGAGGGCGAGCCGTCCCGCCCGCTCGCCGAGCGGTGCGCCGCCCAGTCCCCGGTGCGGGACATCGCGGGCATGCTGCGCTCCTTCGACTACGCGGCCCGGCAGCGCCGGCCCTGGCGGCCGGAGTGGGCGCGCCGCTGCCGGGAGGCCTTCTGCGGGGGCTATGCCGCCCTCGCCGGGTGGGATCCGCGCAAGAAGCACGGCCTGCTGCGCGCCTACGAGACCGACCGGGCCGTCTACGAGGTCCTGTACGAAGCACGACACCGGCCTGACTGGCTGCCCGTGCCCATGGCGGCGATCGAACGACTCGCCGTGAGAGGAGACTGAGCCGTGGCCCTGCGCGACACCTCACTGCCCGAGCCGTCCGGAGTGGCGCGCTGCGCTCCGGCCCCGCCGCTCGACCCCGTGGACCGGGGCCGGCTGCTGGCGGGCGCCCACCACGACCCGCACGCGCTGCTCGGCGCCCACCCGGTCGCGGGCGGGATCGTCTTCCGGGCGCTGCGCCCGTTCGCCCGCGCGGTGAGCGTCGTGATCGCCGGCGAGCGCAGGCGGCTGGCCTCGGAGGGCGACGGCCTGTTCTCCGGTCTGCTGCCTCTCGACACGATCCCCGACTACACCCTGGTGGTGGCGTACGCCGACGGGGAGCAGGAGGTGCACGACCCGTACCGCTTCCTGCCCGCGCTCGGCGAGACCGATCTCCACCTCATCCGCGAGGGCCGCCACGAGCAGCTGTGGAAGGCGCTCGGCGCCGAGCCGATGACCCACGAAGGCGTGACCGGCACCCGCTTCACGGTGTGGGCGCCCAACGCCCAAGGGGTCAGGGTGGCCGGGGAGTTCACGTTCTGGGACGGGCAGGCGTTCCCGATGCGGTCCCTCGGCGCGTCCGGGGTGTGGGAGCTGTTCCTGCCCGGCATCGCAGAGGGCACCCGGTACAAGTTCGAGATCACCTCCCGCCACGGCGGCCGGTTCCTCAAGGCCGACCCGATGGCCCGCCGCGCGGAGGTGCCACCCGACACGGCGTCCATCGTGACCTCCTCGCGCTACGAGTGGGGCGACCACGACTGGATGGCCCACCGCGGGGACACGCCTGTGCACGTGGCGCCGTTCTCGGTCTACGAGGTCCATCTCCCGTCCTGGCGGCCGGGACTGACCTACCGTCAACTGGCCGACGAGCTGCCGTCGTACGTCAGGGACCTGGGCTTCACCCATGTCGAGCTGATGCCGGTCGCGCAGCACCCCTTCAGCGGCTCCTGGGGCTACCAGGTCACCGGGTTCTACGCGCCGATGGCCCGGCTCGGCACCCCGGACGACTTCAAGTACCTGGTCGACGCCCTGCACCGGGCCGGCATCGGCGTGATCATGGACTGGGTGCCGGCGCACTTCCCCAAGGACGACTGGGCGCTGGCCCGCTTCGACGGGGATCCCCTGTACGAGCCCGGAGACGACCGCCGGGCCGAGCATCCCGACTGGGGGACCTACGAGTTCGACTACGGGCGCGTCGAGGTGCGCAACTTCCTGGTCGCCAACGCCGTGTACTGGTGCGAGGAGTTCCACATCGACGGGCTGCGGGTGGACGCGGTCGCGTCGATGCTCTATCTCGACTACTCGCGCGACTCTGGCCAGTGGAGCCCCAACGTGTTCGGCGGGCGGGAGGATCTCGACGCGGTCGCCTTCCTCCAGGAGATGAACGCGACCGTGTACCGCCGGGCGCCGGGTGTCGTCACGATCGCCGAGGAGTCCACGGCCTGGGACGGCGTGACCCGCCCCACGGACAGCGGGGGTCTGGGCTTCGGCCTGAAGTGGAACATGGGCTGGATGCACGACTCCCTCGGCTACATCAGCCATGAGCCGGTGCACCGCAAGTACCACCACAACGAGATGACCTTCTCGATGGTGTACGCATACAGCGAGAACTACGTCCTGCCCATCTCCCACGACGAGGTCGTCCACGGCAAGCAGGCGCTGGTGTCCAAGATGCCGGGCGACTGGTGGCAGCAGCGCGCCAACCACCGGGCGTATCTCGGCTTCATGTGGGCCCACCCCGGTAAGCAGCTCCTGTTCATGGGCCAGGAGTTCGCCCAGGGCGCCGAGTGGTCCGAGCCCCACGGCCCGGACTGGTGGCTGCTCGACCCGGCGTACGCGGCCGAGCCCGACCACCGGGGCGTCCGTGACCTCGTGCGCGATCTGAACACCGCCTACCGGGCGACCCCCGCGCTCTGGCAGCGCGACACCGACCCCGGCGGCTTCCGGTGGGTGGTGGGGGACGCGGCCGAGGACAACGTCTTCGCCTTCCTGAGGTTCGATGCGGCGGGCAGTCCGCTGCTCGCGGTCTCCAACCTCTCCCCCGTCGTGCGCGAGGACTACCGCCTCACCGTTCCCGACGGACTCCCCCTGTGGCAGGAGTCCCTCAACACCGACGCCGCGCGGTACGGCGGCGGCGACATCGTCCGGCGTGACCCGGTCAAGGCGGAGGACGGGGCGCTGCGGCTCACCCTGCCGCCGCTCGCGACGGTGTGGCTGGTCCCGGTGCCCGGCTGAGTCCGCGGGCGACGCGGAGGTGTCCGACCGGTCCCGGAGGGGCAGTCGGGGTCGTACGAGAACGAGCATCCTCGTCGTCGCCGAGGGCCACAGAAGGGGCTGGATCACGTGCGCACCGTCGGAGTGGAGGAGGAACTCCTCCTGGTCGACCCCGAGACCGGCGAGCCGCAGGCGCTGTCCGCGGCCGTGCTCGCGCGGGCCGCGCAGGACGGGCCTGACCAGGACGTCTTCGAGAAGGAGCTGCACAACCAGATGCTGGAGTTCGCCACCCACCCGCAGTCGGGCATGGACGAGCTCCGCGCCGAGATCGTGCGCTGCCGCAAGGAGGCCGCCCGGCTCGCCGGCGACAGCGGTTGTGCCGTGGCCTCCCTGGCCACCTCGCCGCTGCCCGTCAGCCCCTCGGTCGGCATCGGCCGCCGCTACCAGTGGATGGCGGATCAGTACGGCATCGCCACCCGCGAGCAGCTCGTCATGGGCTGTCACGTCCACGTGTCCGTGGAATCCGACGAGGAGGCCGTCGCCGTCGTCGACCGGATGCAGCCCTGGCTGACCGTGCTGGCCGCGATGAGCGCCAACTCGCCCTTCTGGCAGGGCAAGGACACCGGCTACAGCAGTTACCGCAGCCGGGTGTGGCAGCGCTGGCCCTCGGCCGGTCCGACCGAGCCGTTCCGCTCGGCGGAGCGCTATCACCGGCGGGTCGCGGACATGGTGGCGACCGGCGTCATCCTGGACGAGGGAATGATCTACTTCGACGCCCGGCTGTCCCGGAACTACCCGACGGTGGAGATCCGGGTCTCGGACGTCTGTCTGCACGCGGACACGGCCGTCCTGCTGGCGACCCTCGCCCGCGGACTGGTGGAGACGGCCGCGCGCGAGTGGCGGGCGGGCCGGGAGCCGTTGACGCACAGCGTGAGCCTGCTGCGGCTGGCCGCCTGGCGGGCCGCGCGTTCCGGGCTGTCCGAGGAGCTGCTCCACCCGGCGACCATGCACCGGATGCCCGCGAAGACGGTGGTACGGGCCCTGCTGGAGCACGTCGAGGACGCGCTCGCCGACAGCGGCGACCTGGACCGGGCCCGCGAGTCCTGTGCCGAACTGCTGCGGCACGGCAACGGTGCCCGCGTGCAGCGCGAGCTGCTGGAGCGCACCGGGAGCCTGCGGGACGTGGTCACCGAGTGCGTGCGGCTGACCCAGACGTAGGCGTCACAGGGCCAGGACGACCGCGTACACCAGGAAGAAGGCGGCGACGAGCACGACCAGGAGGAGGATCAGGGCCAGCGGCCCCTTGGCCCAGCCCCTGGTCGGGTTGTGCGTCTCCCGGGGGCCTGCCTCGGGCAGGCTGCTCTCGGCGGGCGGGGTCTCGCCCGGGGGTACGCCGCCGCCGGGTTCCAGTCCGGTGCTGCGTTCGGGTTCGGGATCGGGGTTCGTGTAACTCATGCGGTCCGAGTGCCCCGATCTCGACCAGATCACGGGTGACCGCTTACTTCCGTATTCCAGGGACCGCCCGCTCACACCTGGGCTAGATTCGAGCACCGCCGATGACCGAGCTCGTCGGCTCCGTCACAGCCCGTACACGTCAGGAGCAGCGCATGCGCGACTTCGCCCTCGCTCCCCGGACCATCTCGCGCTCCAGTGGTGGTCTGGCCGACAGCGTTTTCGAGAGGGCGGAGCTCGACCCCACCCTGCCGGTGCTCGCCCGCCGTCCCGAGGGTTCCTCGGGAGGCTGGCAGGAGGTCACGGCCGTGGAGCTGCGGGACGAGGTCGTGGACCTCGCGAAGGGGCTGGTCGCGTCCGGGATCTCGCCCGGCCACCGGGTGGCGATCATGGCGCGCACCCGCTACGAGTGGACGGTTCTCAGCTACGCGCTGTGGACGGTCGGCGCCGAGGTCGTGCCGATCTATCCGACGTCGTCGCGCGAACAGGTCGAGTGGATCCTGCGGGACACCGGCTGTGTGGCCGTGGTGGTGGAGGACGAGCAGGCGGTGATGACGGTCGGCTCCGTGTGCGCCTCGCTGCCCAGACTGCGTCACGTCTGGCAGCTGGACGCGGACGCGCTGGAAGCGCTGACGGAGCGTGGCCGGATGATCCCGCTCGCCACGGTCGAGTCGCTGCGCCGCATCGTGCTGCCGGACTCCACGGCGGTCATCGCCTACACCTCCGGCACCACGGGCCGTCCGCTGGGCTGCGCACTCAGCCACCGCGGCCTCGCGAGCCCCGTCGACACGCTGATCGAGGGCTGGCGCCACATCACGGCCCCGGCGGGACAGCAGCCGTCCGTCCTCGCCTTCCTGCCCTTCTCCCATGTGTACGGCCTCATGATCCAGGGCGTGTGCATCCGCGGCGGTCTGCTCATGGCCCACGAGCCCGACCTGAGCGAGGAGGCGCTGGCGGCCTCCCTGAACTCCTTCCGCCCCACCTACTTCTATGCCGTCCCCTCGGTCTTCGAGAAGATCTACAAGAACTTCCTGCGCGCCTCCCAGCAGGCGGGCCGCGGCGCCCTGTTCGAGCGGGCCGCCGACACGGCACGGGATTTCGCCCTGGCCTGCGAGCGGCAGCGGCTGGGCGAGGGCCCCGGTCCCGGTTTCGACCTGCGGCTCCAGCACGCCCTGTACGAACGGACTGTGTACCGAAGACTGCGGGCGGCGCTGGGCGGCCGGGCCCGGCGTGCCACCTCGGGCGGCTCCACCCTCAACCGTGAACTCTCCCTCTTCTACGAGGGCATCGGTGTCTACGTCCACGACGGATACGGGCTCACGGAGACCTGTGGCGGCATCACCATGCAGCCGCTGGGCCGGGAGAAGTCCGGGACCGTGGGCCGGCCCCTGCCGGGCGTGGACCTGCGGGTGGCGGACGACGGGGAGATCCTGGTGCGCGGGCCATCGGTCTTCCAGGGGTATGTCAACGACGAGGCCGCGACACGGGCCGCGCTGTACGGCGGCTGGCTGGCCACCGGGGACCTCGGGAGGCTGGACGCCGACGGCTATCTGACGATCACCGGCCGCAAGAAGGACATCATCGTCACCACCAGCGGCAAGAGCGTGGCCCCGGCCGCCCTGGAACACCGGCTGAGGATGCACCCGCTCATCCACCAGGCCGTGGTGGTCGGCGACAACCGGCCCTGCGTGGGCGCCCTGCTCACCCTGGACCCGGTGTTCCTGGCCCACTGGCGAGGAGTCCTGGTGGCCCAGCAGGACCCCTCGGCGCGGGAGGAGAACGCGCTGCGGGAGGAGATCGCGCGGGCCGTGGCCGCCGCCAACAGCACGGTCTCGCGCTCGGAGTCGATCCGGGTGTTCCGGGTGCTGTCGGAACCGTTCGACCTGGCCAACGGCCTGCTGACGCCGTCGATGAAGCTGCGCCGGGACGAGATCGTGCGCCGGTACGCGCTGGAGATCGACGCGATGTACCAGGCACGCTCGCCCGGTGCCCGGCGCACACCGGCGGAAGACGTGCTGAGCTGGGACGACTCGGACAACGTGTTCCGGTGATGCGCCTGAGCCGACATGGTGGAGGACGATTGGGGCGCGTCCCCCCGGGAACACAGCACAATGGCGATGCCAGTGAAAGGACCAAGCCTTGCCGACTCCACGGGGGTGAACTCCGGCATGGCGACCGAGCCGCGTTGGGACGAGACACTGACTTCCGAGGCGATTCCGAGCCGTACGACCCGTTTCGCGGGAGAACCGCAGTGCGTGACGGGCGCGCGGCTTGCCGCTGAGGAATTCCTCGGTGACCTGGCCGACCGGGTGCCGCCCGCGAGCGCCGAGCACTGGGACGACATCCTCTTGATCGTCACCGAACTCGCCGCCAACGCCGTCCAGTACGCTCCCGGCCCCTTCGCACTCCGGCTGCGCCGGACCTTCGACGGCGTGCACGTGACCCTGCGCGACACCAACCCCACACCGCCCGCGCCCCGCGCCTTCGATCCCCGCAGCGGCGGCGGGGGCGTCGGCTGGCACCTCGTGCACGCGCTGTGCGACCAGGTCAGCGTGGTCACGGACGACCGCGGCAAGGATGTGCACGCCTTCCTGCCGTGGTGACGTCCCCCGGCCCCGGTCAGGCCGTGGCCGCGAGCTTCAGGTAGTAGGCGCCGACCGCCGCGAGGTACGCGCGGTCCCTGGTCTCGCTGTCCGTCGCGAACCGCGGGGCCGCCTTCACCTCCGACCTGGTGCAGGCCAGCATGATCCGGCGGCCCTGGGTGTCGACGCCGGTGACGACGCCCACCGGTACCAGGACGCTCCTGCCGAAGACCCAGACGCCGGTGTCGACGACGAGGTGTCCCATGCCGTGGGGAGCGGCCTGCCGGTCCACGTGTCCGATCGTCCCGTCGCTCGCGACGACGGTGAAGCCCGTCAGGTCCTGTCCCTCGACATATCCGCTGTCCGGCGCGTACGACCAGATTCTGTCGGTGGTCACGCTGCTCCTTCCCTCTCCGGCACTGCACGGCCCCGGCTCTCCGCTGCGAGCGGGCCCACAGCACCCCAATACCCCTCTGCCGCACACACATTCGGCGACCGGCACCCTCACAAGCGGTTTCTCCGCGTCCGGTCCGCGCACCTCCTTCACTTTTCTCCCGGTGCACTTTCAGGCCGGGACGGGCAAGGTGGTCCTCGACGCATTCGTCGCGCCCGCACGGGCAGACGAAGGGCGTTCGAGGCAGACCGCCTGGAGCCGCAGAAAGGGATGAACACCGTGACACGACCCAGGATCCTGGTGGTTGGCGCCGGCTTCGCCGGTGTCGAATGCGTTCGCCGGCTGGAGCGGAAACTCTCCCCGGACGAAGCCGACGTCACCCTGGTGACGCCGTTCGCCTACCAGCTCTATCTCCCCCTGCTGCCCCAGGTCGCCTCCGGCGTGCTGACGCCCCAGTCGATCGCCGTCTCGCTGCGCCGCAGCAAGAAGTACCGCACCCGGATCATCCCGGGCGGCGCCATCGGCGTGGATCTCAAGTCCAAGGTCTGCGTGATCCGCACCATCACGGACGAGATCATCAACGAGCCGTACGACTACATCGTGCTGGCTCCGGGCAGCATCACCCGCACCTTCGACATCCCCGGGCTCACCGATCACGCCTTCGGCATGAAGTCCCTCGCCGAGGCCGCCTACATCCGCGACCACGTCATCTCCCAGCTCGATCTCGCGGACGCCAGCCAGGACCCGGCCGAGCGCGCGGCCCGGCTGCAGTTCGTGGTCGTCGGCGGCGGATACGCCGGCACCGAGACCGCCGCCTGTCTGCAGAAGCTCACCCACGCGGCGGTCAAGCGCTACCCGCGCATCGACCCCTCGCTGATCAAGTGGCATCTGATCGACATCGCCCCGAAGCTGATGCCGGAGCTGGGCGACAAGCTGGGACGCAGCGCGCAGGAGATCCTGCGCCGGCGCGGCATCGACGTGTCGCTGGGTGTCTCCATCGAGAAGGCGGGCCCCGAGGAGGTCACCTTCACCGACGGCCGGGTGATCCCCACCCGGACCCTGATCTGGACGGCCGGGGTCGTCGCGAGCCCGCTGATCGCCACGCTCGGCGCCGAGACGGTTCGCGGGCGGCTCGCGGTCACCGCCGAGATGACCCTGCCGGGCCAGGACGGCGTCTTCGCGCTCGGCGACTCCGCCGCGGTGCCCGACAAGGCCAAGGACGACGACAGCGCGATCTGCCCGCCCACGGCGCAGCACGCCATGCGCCAGGGCAAGGTGGTCGCCGACAACGTCATCGCGACGCTGCGGGGCCAGGCGCTGAAGCCGTACGTCCACAAGGACCTGGGCCTCGTCGTCGACCTCGGCGGCAAGGACGCCGTCTCCAAGCCACTCGGCATCGAACTGCGCGGCCTGCCCGCCCAGTTCGCGGCCCGCGGCTACCACTGGGCCGCGCTGCGCACCAACGTCGCCAAGGTCCGCGTGGCGACGAACTGGACGCTCAACGCCCTCGCGGGAGACGACTTCGTCCGCACCGGCTTCCAGGCCCGCAAGCCCGCCAAGCTGAAGGACTTCGAGTACACCGACGCGTATCTGACGCCGGAACAGGTCAGGGAGCAGGTCGAGGGAGCTCGCGGACTGGACCAGTAGGAGGGGCCGCACATCACCGGAGCCACCCCGCCGTGCCATGCTGGAACGGATCATGACCTGACACGGGAGTGAGTACGGCGGAGTGAACACAGCGAGGCTGCGCGACCGGCTCGCCGCGTCGGACCCGGGGCTGCTCCGGCTGGCCGCCGGGCTGCGCACGGCGGGGGCGATCGCGCTCACGCTGGCCGTCCTCGGTCTGCTGGGGGCAGACGTCCCGCATCTGGTGGCGGGCGCCATCGCGACGATGGTCGCGACGTTCGCCATCCGCGAGAAGCAGCGCGCCTCGCAGGCCGTGACGCTCGCCCTGGGCCTCCCGGTGGCACTGGCCTCGATGTCCCTGGGCGCGCTCCTCAGCTCACGTGTGGTGGCCGGTGACCTCTTCTTCGTCGCGCTGATCTTCTGCGCCGTCTACGGCCGCCGCTTCGGCGACCGGGGCACCGCGCTCGGACTGATCGGGTTCCAGGTCTACTTCGTGTCCCTGTTCGTCGAGGCGACCGTCTCCGGTCTGCCCGAGCTGTATGGCGTCCTCGGTGTCGCGTTCCTGTGCAGCGCGGCGGCGCGCTTCCTGCTGGTGCCGGAGACTCCCGTAGGCCTTCTCGAACGCCTGCGGGAGGCTTTCCGGGCCCGGCTGGCCCAGCTGGTCACCGCGCAGCTCCAGCTGCTGGACGCGGGGCCGGAGGAGATCGACGAGGCGCTGAAGGACGTACGGGAGGGGACCGCGCGGCTGCACGAGACCGCGCTGATGATCCAGGGGCGGCTGGAGGAGGGGACGTCCGACGCGGCCACGGCGCGGCTCGTGCAGCGGCGTGTCGCGGACGCCGAGATCGCCGCCGAGCGGCTCGGCCTGTTGCTGCTGAGCGCCCGCAGCGCCGAGCGGGCGGACACACTGACCCTTCATCTGCCGGGCGCGCCCGCCCCGCGAGCGGGCCGGATGACCGGCCGGGACGAGGCGATGGCCCGGGTGCGCCGTGATCTGGAGGCGTTGCGGCTGCTGGTGCTGCGTCCCGTCGCCGCCCGGTCAGGCACGGCGCTGTCCCAGGTCCGCAACCGGCTCCTCGGCTACCGCGAGGAGGAGAACCTGCCGCCCGCGCCGCCCGCCGTGCAGGACGTCTTCCGAGGTGTCGGTGAGGCCGCCCGGGCGGTGCTGGGGCTCAGGGTCGCCCTGGACGGTCCGCAGGACGAGTCGGACGACTCCCCCGCGACGGCCCGTTCGCGCGAGGAGCTGGACGCCGAGGACGCGGTCATCGACGCCGGTGACGAGGACGCCGGGACCCAGGAGGAGCTCACGGGGCTCAGGCGGCCCACGACGCGGGCCGCGGTACAGGTCGCCGTAGGGTCCTCGCTGGCCATCCTCGGGGGCGAGTTCCTCTCCAGCCAGCGCTGGTACTGGGCGGTCCTGACCTGCTGGATCGTCTTCATGAACACCGCGTCCACGGGCGAGATCCTGGTCAAGGGCTACCGCCGGCTGCTGGGTACCGTCCTCGGCGTGCTGGCCGGGATCGTGCTGGCCGGGGCGGTCGGGCAGCACACCTGGACGGCGTTCGCCCTGGTGCTGGTGCTGGTGTTCGCGATGTTCTACACCGCGCCGCTCTCCTACACGCTGATGTCCTTCTTCGTCACCGCGGCCCTGGGGCTCCTCTACACCCTGCTGCACACCTACAGCCTCTCGGTGCTGGTGCTGCGGGTGGAGGAGACCGCGCTCGGCGCGGCCTGCGGAGTGATAGCGGCGGCGTTCGTCCTGCCGGTGCGCACGGACCGCCGTACCAACGACCTGCTCGTCACCGTCCTGGAGCGGCTCGACGAGGTCACCGAGGCCGCGGTGGACCAGCTCAGCGGCGGCTCCCCCGTCGAACTGCTCGACCAGGCGCGCGACCTGGACCAGGCGCTGGCCGATCTGCGGGCGGCGACCAAGCCGCTGACGCATCCGATCACACCGCTGCGGGCCCGGCGCGACACCGCCCGTTATGTGGTGGCGCTCCTGGAGACCTGCGCGTACCACGCGCGCTCGCTGGCGGCGACGGCGGAACTGCTGTCCACGCACCCCTCGATCGCGGCGGATCCCCGGCTGCGCCGAGCCGGCCGGCGGATCGGGGACAACATCGCGGCGATCGCCGCGCACGTGGCGGACGAGCGCTCCACCGACCGGGTCGAGACCGGGCCGAGCATCGCGTCCCTGCTGGACACCGAAGTCCCCGGCACTCCGCGCTTCGGCCGTGTCACCGACCGCGTGCTGCGGCACGTACAGCGCCTGGACGAGACCGTGGTGGGTCTGGCCCGGCCGCTGCACGTGCCGGTCGCGGCGCCGAAGCGATAGCCGGCACCACAGCCCCGCGCGGATCCGGACGCCACCTCGCCGCTGCAGCAGCTGTCCCGGACGTTCGGGCGCTGGAAGGGCACCTTGCGGCCCGCGGCCCACGACGAGGAATCGGACCGGCCCGGTGCTCACAGGTCCGTGGGCAGACCGCTCACCTCGGCGATGCCGCGCAGTTCGTCGTCGAGCCGACGGCGTTCGCGGATGTAGTCGGCGATCTCGCCGAGGCGGACCGGGTCGGCGGCGGTGTCCGCGTCGGTGACCACCCGGATCGGGCCGGTGCCGTCGTCGACATGGAGTTCGACCACCTTGTTGTCCAGTCGGCCGGTCACGGCAGTGGCGATGACCAGGGCGGCCTCGTCGCGGACCTCCTGGGGCAGCCCGTCCTGCTGACTGTCCTCCAGAGCGAAGTCCAACGCGGGCAGCTGTTGTTCGTCGATCGCCCGAAGGACCGGGCGGACGACGTCGAGCAGCGTCTCGTAGTCCTCCGAGGCCATACGGATGCGCAACAGATTCAGGTAGACGTCCACGGGCCTACCGTCGGGCGGAAGCTCGGGTTCGTTCATGCACCCCGGGTTCCCCGTGTCCCGCCGCTCAGACCCTTCGCCAGCGAGCCATCGCGAACGAGAACACCCCGAACAGCACCAGCCCCGCCGCGACCAGGACGAGCAGCCACGGTCCGAGGGGTGTCTCGGCGAACGAGCGGAGCGTGTCGTCGAGGCCTTTCGCCTTCTTGGGCTCGTAGTCCACCGCGGCGCGAACGGCGAACGCGCCCGCCGCGGTGAACACCACTCCACGCGCCGCTCCGCCGCCGACACCCGTCACATCGACCAGCTTCCTGACCCGCGGGCCCATCTGGGCGAGCTTGAGCTTGTCGTGGAAGGACCTGCGCAGCGCCTGCGCGGCGATCCACACACCGGCCACCGCGATGCCGGCGCCCGCGGCGCCCACGAGCCACTGCCCCGCGGGCCACTCCAGGGCCCGGGCGGTGATGTCCTTGGACTGTTCGTCGCTCGATCCTCCGCTGCCGGAGCCGGCGGCGAAGGACAGCACGGAATAGCCGACGAACGCGTAGAAGACACAGCGGGCCGCCGACAGCAGCCGTTTCGTGGCTTTACGGCCGTCAGGACCGACCGAGCCGAACACCACCTCGGACAGCCGCCACAGGGCCATGCCGACGAGCCCGATGCCCAGCGCCCACAGGACGACGGAACCGAACGGTTTGTCGGCGAGGGCGGCGAGGGCGCCGCCCCGGTCGGCCTGGCGCCCGCCGTCGCCGAAGGCGATCTGCAGGGCCAGCACACCGACCAGTAGATAGATCACTCCGCGGGCGGTGAAACCCGCGCGGGCGGCGCCCTCCATGACGGAACCGCGTGCCGCGCGCCTGGCCTCGATCCGGCCGGTCTGTGCTGTGGTGCTCGTGGTCATGTCGATCCCCCTTGACGTCCGGATGCCGTCCTGGCGGGCGGTCACACGGAGTGCGGTCAGTCGGCCAGGCGCGTGGGTTCGGGCATGGCCGCGAGCAGGCGGTGAGCCGTCTCCAGGGCCCGCCGCACGTCCCGCGTGCCGGTGGAAACGCAGAGTGTGTAGGCGAGGTCCCGGGCCCGCGGGCTCGGTTCGGCCACCTTCGCGGCCTCCTCGGCCCGCAGTGCCTCGTACGCGTCGACGAGACGGCGCAGGAACGCGGGGTCGGGTATCAGCATCGGGCTCACTCCTCGCGAGCTCACGCCTCGCCCTGCCCGTCGGCGGCCTGCCTCCGCGCCCGGTCCGCCAGCGCCTCGTCGCGCACGCGCGCGCAGCTGCGGCTGATGAGCCGGGAGACGTGCATCTGCGAGATGCCGAGCTGGTCGGCGATGCGGCTCTGTGTCATGTCCTCGAAGAAGCGCATGTAGAGAATGGCGCGCTCGCGCTCGGGCAGCCGACGCAGGCCCTCCTTGGCGGATTCGCGGTCGACCACGACGTCGTACGACGTGTCGGGGGCCCCCAGGGTGTCGGCGAGGCTGTAGCCGTCGTCGCCGGCCGAGAGCTCGGCGTCCAGGGACAGGGTGCTGAAGCTTTCGAGGGCCTCCAGGCCGGTGGTGACCTCGTCCTCGGTCAGACCGGTGTGGGCGGCGAGGTCGGCGGGCGTCGGTTCGGGGGAACCGGGGTTCTGGGTGAGCTCGCGCCGGGCCACCCGCACCTTGTTGCGCAGTTCCTGTACGCGGCGGGGCACCCTGAGGGCCCACATGCGGTCCCGGAAGTGGCGCTTGACCTCGCCGGTGATGGTGGGCACGGCGTAGCTCTCGAAGGCTCCGCGTTCCGGTTCGAACCGGTCGATGGCCTTCACGAGCCCGAGGGCCGCGACCTGGCGCAGGTCCTCCAGGGATTCGCCGCGGTCGCGGAACCGGCCGGCGATGCGGTGGGCCATGGGCAGCCAGGCGGTGACGAGTTCGTCGCGCAGGGCGTCGCGCTCGGGGCCTTCCTCAAGCCCGGCCAGCCGGGCGAAGAGGGCCATGGTGTCGGGGGCGTCGTCGTGCCGCCGCCTGCCGGCGGTGGTGGGGCGGTCCTGGGTGGTGGGACGGCTGGTCGACGTGTCGGTGAGCATGCGGATTCGCTCCTGAAGAACGGGTTCAGGGACTGACCGCGGGAGGGACGCCGCCGGGACCGCCGAAGAGGGGCCCGCAGCAGCCATGCAGCTCCCGCTGGCGCGCCTCCGGTCCGAAGCACGAAACTGCGTCTGCCCTGCTGTATGGGGCTCAAACTCCGCTGTCGAAACTCCGTTTCCGGCGGCTTCCACAGAGGAGCCGGATCAGCTCAGGGGCACCACGGCGGTGATGCGTTTCCCGCCCGAGGGCAGGCCGGTCACATGGACGTCGCGGGCCAGTCGGCAGACGATCGGCCAGCCGTGGCCGCCGGGCCGCCACCTGCCCTGCGGGTCGACGGGCTCCTTGGCGACCGGCTGCTCGGCGCTGCGGTCGCTGACCGACAGGCACACGCCCCGGCCCTCGACATCG
Organism: Streptomyces sp. NPDC050759; assembly: GCF_044456945.1. Classification (NCBI taxonomy): domain Bacteria; kingdom Bacillati; phylum Actinomycetota; class Actinomycetes; order Kitasatosporales; family Streptomycetaceae; genus Streptomyces; species Streptomyces sp. NPDC050759. The sequence goes on from NZ_JBITGI010000018.1 coordinate 128,192, forward strand.
ACGTGGAAGTCGGTGATGCCGCCGCCGTGCAGGATCGCGTTGGTGGTGAGTTCGGAGGCGACGAGCAGCGCGTCCGAGAGGGCCTGCGCGTCGCACGAGGTGTGCGTGGTGCGGCAGCGCTCGGACACGGCCCGTTCGACCGCCCGGCGTGCCTCGGCCGGCCGGCACGGCTGTGACCGTGCGCGTGGGTGCGCGACGGCGAGTTCGGGGGTGGCTTCGGCCCTGTGCTCCTCGCACATGAGGTGGCTCCTGATCGATGAATCGACTGGCTCTCGGGTCGGTGCAGCGGAGGCCGGGCCCGGCTCGACCCACGGACACGGTGCCCCTGTACGGTGCGCTTTCCCCGTGAGCCTCTAGTAGCGGCTGACCTCTCAGCGCCCGGTCAAACCTCCCCGTTTCGGGCGGGACGTTCGGCCATTCGATCGCAATCCGGGGGTACGCGGACGGTATGACGGATGTCGTGGACTCAGATGAACTGCTGCGCCGAATCCAGCGCGCCCGGGCCTGTGCGGTGGAGGAGGAGCGGTCCTGGCGGGCGCGGAGCGACGAGTTGCGGCCCTCCGATCCGGAGGCGGCCGGGGACGCCGCCGTACGCACCCTGGCCTACGAGGCGGTGATCAGGGTGCTGGACGAGGTGCTCAGGCCGGGCAGCCGCTGACCGCCCGCCCTTCGTGGCGGCGCGGCCGTAGCGGCGGATCCGGACGGGGGTCGGCATCCCGGCCGTGAAGACCACCGCCTGATCACGTAGTGGGCGGCGATCAGGCGGCCGACCAGGATCGATACCGTCCCCGTCGCGGGCAGCAGGGCCCGGGGCGTCCGGTGCCCACTGATTGACGAAGGTCGGGCCGGGCACCCGAGCCCCATGACTGTCGACCACACCCAAGCACCCGTCCTGGAAGCTCTGGCCGACTACCACCGCCGAGGACAGCTGTCCTTCACACCGCCGGGGCACAAACAGGCCCGTGGGGCCGACCCGGCGGTCCGGGAGACGCTGGGCGACGCGGTCTTCCTCGGGGACGTGCTGGCGTCGGGCGGTCTGGACGACCGGCTGACCCGGGGGCGGGTGCTGGAGCGGGCCGAGGAGCTGATGGCCGACGCCGTGCACGCCGAGCACACGTTCTTCACCACGTGCGGGAGTTCCCTCTCGGTGAAGGCGGCGATGCTGGCCGTCGCGGGTCCGCACGAGAAGCTGCTGATCGGGCGGGACGCCCACAAGTCGGTGGTGTCCGGGCTGATCCTGTCGGGGATCGAACCGGTCTGGATCGAGCCGCGGTGGGACGCCGAACGCCACCTGGCGCACCCGCCGTCCGCCGCGGAGTACGAGCGGGCCTTCGAAGCCCATCCCGACGCGAAGGGCGCCCTGGTCACCAGCCCGACGCCGTACGGGAGTTGCGCGGCCCTCGGGGACATCGCCGAGGTCTGCCACCGCCGGTCGGTCCCGCTGATCGTGGACGAGGCGTGGGGCGCGCACCTGCCCTTCCATCCCGATCTGCCGTCCTGGGCCATGGACGCGGGCGCCGACATCTGTGTGACCAGCATCCACAAGATGGGCAGCGGTTTCGAGCAGGGGTCGGTCTTCCATCTGCGGGGTGATCTCGTCCCGCCGGACCTGCTGAAGATGCGCGCCGACCTGCTGGGCACCACCAGTCCCTCGGTGCTGCTGTACGCCGGTCTGGACGGCTGGCGCCGGCAGATGGCGCTGCGGGGAAAGGAGGTGATGGGCGGGGCGCTGGATCTCGCGGCGCGGGTCCATTCCGCGATCGAGGAGATCGACGGGATGCACGTCGACGACCGCGACGACTTCTGCGGGCCCGGCCTGGCCGACGACCTCGATCCGCTGCCCGGTGTCATCGACCTCGACGGGCTCGGGATCACCGGATTCCAGGCCGCGGACTGGCTGCGCGAGCACCGGCGCATCGACGCCCACCTCACGGACCACCGGCGGATCGGGATGCAGATCACCCACGGCGACGACGAGGAGACCACCGGCGAGTTGCTCGCGGCGCTCAGGGATCTCGCCCGGGCGGCGCCGGAGTTGCGCCCGGCCCCGCGGGTGGAGGTACCGCCGCCGTCCGAGCTGCGGATGGAACAGGTCAGGCTTCCCCGGGACGCGTTCTTCGGACCCGCCGAGAACGTGCCGGTCGCCGAGGCCGCCGGTCGGATCGCGGCCGAGATGATCACGCCGTATCCGCCGGGGATCCCGGCCGTGCTGCCCGGTGAACTGCTGACCGAGCCCGTACTGGAATACCTGCGGACCGGGGTGGCCGCGGGCATGAACCTGCCCGATCCCGCCGACGCGGAGCTGGAGACGATCAGGGTAGTAAACGCGACCGCCGAGTGAAACCGGTCACGCACCTCGGTTTCCATTGCGCGAAATCGCCATGGATGGTTTACGGTTCATTCATACGTGGTGACGGGGTCGACATACCGTCCTCCGACACCACCTCTGTCTGCCCTGGCTGGCCTCCCCCGTCCAGCCAGGGCTTTTTCATGCCCTGGCGAGATCCTCACATCCGCCGAGGTGCCCCGGACGGCGGCAGCCGCTGAAATGGGCGTAGGCACAACACCGGAATCCATCGCCGGCGAGGAGCCCCGCGTCATGACCAAAGCGATAAAACTGCTGACCGCACTGCCGCAGCCGCAGCGCCAGAGCCTGATGACGCTCGCCAAGGAGGTCTCCTTCCCCGAGGACTTCCACATCTTCGAGGCGGGCGGCAGGGCCGACCGCTTCTGGGTCATCCGCTCCGGAGCGGTCTCGCTGACCCAGCAGGTGACCACCCATCACCGGGTCACGGTCGCCGCACTCGGCGCCGGCGACCTGCTCGGCTGGTCCTGGCTGTTCCCGCCGTACCAGTGGGACTTCGGCGCGGAGGCCTTCAGCCCCGTGCGCGCCTACGAGTTCGACGCGGCGGCGGTGCTGCGGCTGTGCGAGGAGGACCGGCAGCTCGGCATGATCCTGGTCCGCAGCGTCGCCGAGATTCTCGCCCACCGGCTGGAGACGACCCGGGGCAAGCTGATGGAGCAGTACGGGTCGCGCCGGCGTGGTGTTCTCTAGTGCCTCGGCAGGCGACGAACACCCGTTGAGAAGCGCGTTCCGTGTGTTCCCGGAGCACCAGGTCACGGGCTGCAGGGGGTTCGTCAGGTCTCAGACGCGGTAGCGGCGCAGCGCCGGCACGGCGAAGGCCAGGGTCAGCATGACGGCGACGACCAGGATGCCGCCGCCGGCGACCGCGGGCCGGGCGCCGAAGGCCGAGCCGGCGGTGCCGTGCAGGACGTCGGCGAGGCGGGGGCCGCCCGCGACGACGACGGTGAAGACACCCTGCATACGGCCGCGCATCTCGTCCGTCGCGGCGGACAGCAGGATCGCCCCGCGGAAGACCATCGAGACCATGTCGGCGACCCCGGCCGCGGCCAGGAACAGGACGGCGAGCCACAGACTGCCGCTCAGCCCGAAGCCGGTGATGGCCACGCCCCAGGCGACGACCGCGCCGATGACCATCCAGCCGTGCCGACGGGCCCGCGAGAAGGTGCCGGAGACCAGCCCGCCGACCACCGCGCCGATCGGGATCGCGGCGAACAGCAGGCCCAGCGCGAGCCCCTCGCCGTACGGGGCGTAGGTCTCGGAGGCGAGCTGCGGGAACAGGGCCCGGGGCATACCGAAGACCATGGCGATGATGTCGGCGAGGAAGGACAGCAACAGCACCTTGTGCGCGGAGATGTAGCGGAAGCCCTCGGCGATCTCGCGCACGCCGGCCCGGCGTGCCACGGCACTCGCGAGCGGCGGCAGGGAAGGCAGCCGGTACACCGCCCACACCGTGACGCACAGCGCCAGGGCGTCGATGAGGTACAGCTCGGGCAGGCCGATCACCGGGATCAGGACACCCGCGAGGAGCGGACCCATCACCTGGCCCGTCTGCATGACGGTCGAGCCGAGAGCGTTGGCGGCAGGTAGCTGGTCCTCGGGCACCAGCCGGGCGATGGAGGCGTTGCGGGCAGGGGAGTTGAGGCCCCAGAACGCCTGCTGCACCGCGAGCAGGACCATCAGGGTCGCCACCGAGTCGAGCCCGCTGACGGCCTGCAGCCAGAACAGGACCGACGTGACGGCGATTCCGGTGTTGGTGATCAGCAGCAGCTTGCGGCGGTCCATGCTGTCGGCGACCGCGCCGCCCCACAGCGCGAACACGATCAGCGGCAGCAGTCCGGCCATGCTCGCGGCGCCGACCCAGGCCGAGGAGCCGGTGATGTCGTAGATCTGCTTGGGCACCGCGACGGCGGTGAGCTGGCTGCCGACGGCCGTGACGATGGTCGAGCTCCACAGCCGGCGGTAGGCCGGTATGCGCAGCGGGCGGGTGTCCATCGCCCAGCGACGCCAGCCACGCCGGGGCGGCGGCGCCTCGTCCGCGGCCGGTGTCCTGGGTTCGGTGCTGCTCTCGCCGGTGTCCACACGCTTCCTGGTTGCTCGTTACATCTAACGGATCCAGGGTTCACTATCGCAGCACCGCCCAGGAGTCCGGGACGCGGTATCTCAGCCTGTGGACCTGGCCGTTGACGACGTCACGCTCCGGCCACCAGCGTGGCGCCGAGGGCGACCATCGTGGCGGCGACCAGTCCGTCGAGCACACGCCAGGCGGCCGGCTTGGCGAGGAAACGGCTGAGCAGCCGGGCCCCGAAGCCGAGCGCCGCGAACCAGCACAGACTGGCGAGCACGGCACCGAGCCCGAAGGTCCAGCGCAGCGGGCCGCGGTCGGCGGCCACGGATCCGAGCAGGAACACGGTGTCGAGGTAGACGTGCGGGTTGAGCCAGGTCATCGCCAGACAGGTCAGCACCGCGCGCTTCCGGGAGCCCGTCGCCTCGCCCTCCGCCCGCAGGCCGGACTCCCCCGGCTTGAAGACCCTGCGGGCGGCGAGGGCGCCGTAGCAGAGCAGGAATCCCCCACCGATCCAGCCGACCAGGGTCAGCGCGCCCGGCCAGGCGACCACCACGGCGCCGACACCGCCGACGCCGAGAGCGATGAGGAGCGCGTCGGACAGGGCGCAGATACCGACGACGGCGAGGACGGCGTCGCGGCGGATCCCCTGACGCAGGACGAAGGCGTTCTGGGCGCCGATGGCGACGATGAGCGAGAGGCCGGTGCCGAAACCTGCGGCAGCGGCGGACAGGGAAGCGGGCATGACGTCGACGGTACGGAGACGATCACTGGACGTACAGCTAAAGATTCTTACGTATCATTAGCTGTCGTGATGATGACCGAGCTTCCCCTGGATCAGGTGCGGACTCTGCTCGCGGTGGTCGACGAGGGCACGTTCGACGCCGCGGCCGCCGCTCTGCATGTGACCCCTTCGGCGGTGAGTCAGCGGGTGAAGGCGCTGGAGCAGCGCACGGGGCGGGTGCTGCTGGTCCGCACGAAGCCGGTGCGGCCGACCGAGTCGGGCGAGGTGGTGGTGCGGTTCGCCCGGCAGCTGGCCCGGCTGGAGCGGGACGCTCTCGCCGAGCTGGGCATGCCGGGCGAGGGAGAGGTGACCCGGGTCTCGGTCGCGGTGAACGCGGACTCCCTGGCGACCTGGTTCCTGGGAGCGCTCACGCGGGTTCCCGACCGGGAGCGGCTGTGTTTCGAGCTCCGGCGCGAGGACGAGACCCGTACGGCAGAGCTGCTGCGGGAGGGGCTGGTGATGGCGGCGGTGACGTCCTCGCCCGAGGCCGTGGCGGGGTGTTCCGTGCGGGCGCTGGGGCGGATGCGGTATCTCGCGGCGGCCGGCCCGGGGTTCGTCTCGCGGTATCTCACTGGGCCGTTGGGGGATGCGCTGACCGAGGCTCCAGTGGTGACGTTCGATCGGAGCGACGACATCCAGGACGGGTTTCTGCGGAAGCTGGGCCGGAGAGGGGCGAGCCGGGTGCGGCATGCGGTGCCTACGTCCGAGGGGTTCGTCGAGGCGGTCGAGCTGGGGTTGGGATGGGGGATGGTGCCGGAGGTGCAAGCGAGTTCGCTGCTGCGGGCGGGGCGGTTGGTCTCGCTGGCGCCGGATCGGCCGGTGGATGTTCCGCTGTACTGGCAGCAGTGGAAGTTGGATTCGCCGGCGTTGGGGGCGGTGGCGGAAGCGGTCACGGTTGCCGCGTCGCAAACGCTGCGATGAGAGCTGCCGTCGGGCGACCGCGGGTCCGTCGTGGCTGGTCGCGCAGTTCCCCGCGCCCCTTCAGGGCGCCCCCCGGAGCCGTATCTCTGCACTGTCCAGGAGCATGTCCAAGGCCGTCTCGTACGCACTGGTGACCATGCGGGTCGCCAGGAGGGGTGCCGCCTCCGCGATGCGCGGGTAGCGGTCGCCGGGCAAGTGGGCATACGTCGAGCGCCACATGGACTCGTCGGCGTCCAGCGCCGCGCTCGGCAGGGCCAGGGACGCCGCGTCCAGGGCCGCGAAGGCCAGCGTCTGGTCGATGAAGGCGTGGTAGATCCGCACCGTGTCCGGGAGCGGGAAGCCCGCCCCGCGCAGGATGTCCAGGACCGCCTCGTCCGCGGCCAGTTCGTTGGCCCGGCCGGTGACCCTGCTGGTCGTCAGCACGGCGGCCTGGGGATGAGCGACGTACGCGGCGTGGATGCGCAGGCCCACCTCGCGCAGATCGTGCCGCCACCGCCCCGTCGGCGCCCAGCCCGCCAGCGCCTGCCCGATCAGGGCGTCGCCGATGGCCAGCGTCAGGTCGTCCATGCCGCGGAAGTAGCGGTAGAGCGTGCTCGGGTCGGCGTCCAGGGCCAGGCCCAGGCGGCGGGCGGTGAGGCCGGTGCTGCCGTGTTCGCGGAGCATCCGCAGCGCCGTCTCGACGATCAGCCCCTCGGACAGCACGGTCCCGCTCCTGGTGGGCCTGCGCCGACGGCGCTTGTCCTCGGGGACCACAGGCTTCGGCATGGCGGCCTCCTTATGCCAACGCCATTGACCTTAAACGAGCGCCCGGCGTTGTATCTCCGCCAGGGGCCCCGTCCGTCTGCGACCTTGGACCCGTAAGGGAGTGTTTGTCATGCGTGTACTGCTCGTGGGCGCCGGGGGCGTCGGCACGGCCATCACCCGGATCGCCGCCCGGCGGCCGTTCTTCGACGTCATGGTCGTCGCCGACTACGACCCCGCCCGCGCCGAGGCCGCGGTGACCGCGCTCGGCGACCGGGCCGACCGGTTCCGCGCCGAGCGCGTGGACGCGAACGACGAGTCTGCCGTGACCGCCCTGCTGGAGCGGCACGCCTGCGACGTCCTCCTCAACGCCACCGACCCGCGGTTCGTGATGCCCCTGTTCCGGGCGGCGCGCTCCGCCGGGGCGACCTATGTCGACATGGCGATGTCCCTGTCGCGTCCGCATCCCGAGCGGCCGTACGAGGAGTGCGGGGTCAAGCTGGGCGACCAGCAGTTCGCGCAGGCCGAGGAGTGGGAGAAGGCGGGCGCGCTGGCCCTCGTCGGCATGGGTGTGGAGCCGGGCCTCTCCGACGTCTTCGCCCGGCACGCGGCCGATGAGCTCTTCGACGAGATCGAGGAGATCGGTGTCCGCGACGGCGCGGATCTCACCGTCGACGGCTACGACTTCGCCCCTTCCTTCAGCATCTGGACCACCATCGAGGAGTGCCTGAACCCTCCCGTGGTCTACGAGGCCGACCGCGGCTGGTTCACGACGGAACCCTTCAGCGAGCCGGAGGTCTTCGACTTCCCCGAGGGCATCGGCCCGGTCGAGTGCGTGAACGTGGAGCACGAGGAGGTGCTGCTCGTCCCCCGCTGGGTCGGTGCGCGCCGGGTCACCTTCAAGTACGGACTGGGCCGCGAGTTCGTGGAGACGCTGAAGACCCTGCACCTGCTCGGCCTGGACCGCACCGCGCCGGTGACCGTGCCGAGCGCCGCGGGGCCGGCCGCGGTCTCGCCCCGGGACGTCGTGGCCGCGTGTCTGCCCGATCCGGCGACGCTCGGCGAGCGGATGCACGGCAAGACCTGCGCGGGCACCTGGGTGAAGGGGGTCAAGGACGGGGCGCCGCGCGAGGTGTACCTCTACCACGTGGTCGACAACCAGTGGTCCATGGCGGAGTACGGCTGTCAGGCGGTGGTGTGGCAGACCGCCGTGAACCCGGTCGTCGCTCTCGAACTCCTCGCCACCGGCGCCTGGTCCGGCGCGGGCGTCCTCGGTCCGGAGGCCTTCCCGGCCCGTCCCTTCCTGGATCTGCTGACCGCGTACGGCTCCCCGTGGGGCCTGCGGGAGCAGTGACCGGGCGCGTCCCACAGGACCCGATTGTTTCACCGCGCATCGACAGGTGACCCGAAACCGAGTAAGGCATGCACGAGGGCACTCGACTTCGATCGCAGGTGACTTTTGATGGACAACTGGCGAACCCATGCCGCGTGCCGCCGCGAGGACCCGGACCTCTTCTTCCCGATCGGCACCACCGGCCCCGCGCTGGTCCAGACGGAGCAGGCCAAGTCCGTCTGCCGGCGCTGTCCCGTCCAGGAGCAGTGTCTTCAGTGGGCCCTCGACACCGGGCAGGGCATCGGCGTCTGGGGCGGCACCAGCGAGACGGAACGCCGGGCACTCGCCCGGCGCGCGGCCGCAGCGCGGAGAAGGTCCGGCTGACCGGGTCCGCACGGGGTCCGACGATCGGGCCCGGTCGACGCCACGCGCGGCGACCGGGCCCGGTCAGCGGCCCGTGCGGCGCAGCGGACCCCAGGAGTTCTCCTGCCGCTCCACTTCGGTCCGTGCCTCGTCGATCACCTGGGGGTCGATCCAGCACATCGGCCGCACGTCCGTGACGAGCGGCTCGTTGTCCGGACCCCGGCCCCGCTCGCGGCCCTGGAGGACCCAAGGGCGTACGTCCGGGCCCTTCTCGTGCGGGAGGTGCGAGTAGTCGTAGAGGCGGCGCGCCACCCACAGCTGCACGGGCCGGCCCTGCCACCACTCCTCCACGTCGAGCGGGTTCGCCGACAGTCCCGGGAGCGACACGCCGGTGAGTTCGTCGGTGCTGGACACGTCGGCCAGATCGACCTCGGGGCCGCGCGACCAGCGGACGTACAGCTGTCCGTGCCGTTCGGTCAGGCTCCCGAGTTCAGCGAGTGTCCGCACCACCGGCAACCCGTCCGACACGCTCATGTCCCGACCTCCCTCTCCTTTCACCTCTGCTTTCGCAGGCATACGGGGTACCCGCGCGCCACGAAGAGAATCATGGGTACGGCTGAGGCGCCGGGCCCCCGGGCAGCCGCAGGGTGAAGACGCTGCCGACGCCGGGCTCGCTCGTCGCCTCGACCGTTCCGCCGTGGGCGGCGACCAGGTGGCGGACGATGGGAAGGCCGAGGCCCGATCCCCCGGTACGACGGCTGCGGGACTTCTCCGCGCGCCAGAACCGGTCGAAGACGTGGGGCAGGTCGTCCGGCGCGATGCCGGTGCCGGTGTCCGCGACCGCCAGGGCGATGTCGTCGCCGTCCCGGCGCGCGGACAGGGTGACCGTGCCGCCGGCCGGGGTGTGGCGCAGGGCGTTGGAGACCAGGTTGCCGAGCGCCTGCCGCATCCGGAGCGGGTCGGCGTCCAGCCAGGGCTCGCCGTCGAGGTCGGTGCCCAGTTCGACCCGGGCCGCGCCGGCGGTGACGCGGTGGGCGGCGGCGACCTGCTGGAGGAGTTCGTCGCAGCGGACGGGCTCCCGGTGCAGGCGCAGGGTGCCGGCGTCGGCGGCGGCGAGGTCCTGGAGGTCGTCGATGACGCGCTGGAGGACGAGGGCCTCCTCGTGCAGGGAGGCGAGCAGGGCGGGGTCGGGGTCGACGACACCGTCCCGGGTGACCTCCAGCCAGCCGCGGATGTTGGTGAGCGGGCTGCGGAGTTCGTGGGCGATGTCGCTGACCATCGCCTTGCGCTGCGCTTCCAGGCGTTCACGGCGTTCGGTCAGGTCGTTGAAGGCCGCGGCGAGGATGCCGGTCTCGTCGCGGGTGGTGACGGGGACGCGCACATGGAGTTCGGGCGGCTGCTGGGCCGCGGCGGTGAGCGCGCGCAGCGGGCGCACCAGCCGGGTGGCGACCAGCGCGGTCGCGGCGACGGTGACGGCGAGCACGAGACCCGCGGTGCCCACGACCTTGGCCTTGTTGGCCGGGGACATGTCGAACAGCACGGCGGGCGTGTCCCCGGTACCCAGGAAGAGTTCGGCCACCGGGGCCACGTACGGGTCGAGCTGGGCGCGGCGGGCGTCGTCGAGGCAGGCCTGGGACTCGCGTGCCTCCTTCGCGCCCTGTTTGACGAACCCGGGCGCCAGCGACGGGGACCGGAAGTCGTCGCCCGCGCGCCCGACGCCGACACTCAGCGGTGTGTCGGCGCGCAGGCCATAACGGGTCAGGCAGGCGTGCGCCCCTGCCTGGAGTGCGTCAAGGGCCTTCTGCTCCGTGGGCATCGGCGTGTTCAGGACACCGTCGGCGCAGGCGTCGGGGACATAGGAGGGCTGCACGGAGCTGTCCGCTTCGGTGAGGACCGCCCGGCCGCTCGGGGTGTGCACGATGGTCGTCTCGATGCCGTACCGGGCAAAGCAGGACTGGCGTTTGCGCGCGTTGACGTCGATCTCGGCACGCTCCCCCTTCGTGAGCCGGTACGGCCCGACCACCCGCGGGTCGATGCCACCGACCTGGGCGCCGCGTTCGCTGAACGTGTCGGTGCGCAGCGGGTCGACGGTGGCGGCGGCGCTCGGCGGCAGGGCGGTGCCGCGGGCAGCCGAGTCGGCGACGGTCCTGCGGTCGGGGGTGACGAGGGCGATGCGCCGGCCGGTCTTGGCGGACAGCTCCCGCACGGTGGCGGCCACTCCCGTCCAGTCGGGGTGGGTCGCCGCGTATCCGCTGAGCTCGGCGAGCACCTCCATGTCGTCGGCGAGCGCCAGCCCCTGTTCCTCGCGCAGGGCCTGGGTGGTGGTCGCCACGGCCAGCCAGGCGGTCGCGGCCACCGAGCACACGGCGATGAGCCCGGACGTGATCAGCAGGCGGACCAGCAGCCGCTTGTGCAGGGGTATGCGATGGTGCGGAGGTGTCTGGTCCGGTGGCCTCCGAGCGCTCATCCGCGGCCGCCGCTGAGCTTGTAGCCCACGCCGAACACCGTCAGCAGCCGCACCGGCCGGCGCGGGTCGGCCTCGATCTTGCGGCGCAGGTTCATGACGTGCACGTCCACGGCCCGTTCGGTGGAGGCCCGGTCGGTGCCCCGGGTGACCTCCAGCAACTGCCGCCGCGAGAAGACCCGTTCCGGCTCGGCGACCATGGCGAGGAGGATCTCGAACTCGGCCGGCGTGCAGTCCACCGGCGCCCCGTCACAGCGCACCTCGTGCCGTACGGGGTCGACCGCCAGGCCTCCGGCGCGCACGACGGGATCCTCGGGCGGGTCGGCGGCCGCGCCCCGTCCGCTGCGTCTGAGGACGGTCCGGATACGGGCCATCAGTTCGCGCGGGCTGTACGGCTTGGTCATGTAGTCGTCGGCGCCCAGCTCCAGGCCCAGCAGGACGTCGTCCTCCTCCGACCGCGCGGTGAGCATCACGACGGGAATGTCCTCGTCGCGGCGCAGCACCCGGCACACTCCGAAGCCGTCGATCACCGGAAGCATCAGGTCCAGGACGACGAGGTCGGGGGCCAGCCGCCGGGCCGCGTCCAGGGCGGCCCGCCCGTCGTGGACCACGGTGGCGGTGTGGCCCTCCGCGAGCAGGGAGCGCCGTATGAGTTCGGCCTGCATCTCGTCGTCCTCGGCAACCAGCACATGTGCGCACACCCGGCGGATCCTAAGCGCTCAGCGGGCCAGGGACCTGGTGTCGCCCATGACGACGACCGGATGGAGGTCCGGGTCCAGGGTGAGGAGCAGCTCCTTCATGTGGTCCTCGGCGACGCTCACACAGCCGTGGGTGGGTCCGCCGTGGTCGACGTGGAGCCATATCCCGCCGCCGCGCCCCGCGCCGAGGGGCCGGGTCCAGTCGAGGGGTGAAGTCCCGGGCTGCCGGTTGTAGTTGATGGCGATCACGTAGTCGAAGGAACCGGCCAGCGGCTCCCCCTCGAAGCCCGTGCCGGGTGCGGTGAAGCCGACGCCGCGGTCGTACGGCAGCCTGGTGCCGGGGTCCTTCAGCAGCCCTCCGGCGTCCGTGAGGGTGTAGACGCCGGTCGGTGAGCGCAGGTCGCCCGCCAGGTGGTGGTCGGTCCAGCCCTTGAGGGCGTTGTGCGCGGGCCAGCTCGCACCGGCCCGCCAGCCGGCCTCGGTGCGCTCGTACAGGACCACGGTGGAGGCCGACGAGTCGCGGCCGCGCCCGGTGACCACGACGGCCTGTCGGGCGTCGGCCGGCACCTTCGCCCACGTCTTCGGACCGAGCCCGGGTATCTGCTGGGGGGCGACCTCGACGGACATCTCCGGCGCGGGAGTGGTCCTCGAAGGCTCCCCGGACGGCGTGGGCGTGCCCGCCGTGCTGGCCACGGCACCGCCGCCGCATCCGGTGAGAAGCAGGGACGCGGCGAGCAGGGCCACGTGGGTTCTGCGTGTGATCATGGAACGACTCTGGCCGACACTTGTAAGGAACTGGTCAGGTTCTAGGGCTGGTTCGGTTTACCGGGTGTGTAGAGCCAGGTCTGGAACAGGCCGTCCAGGTCCTTCCCCGACACCCGTTCCGCGAGGCGCTGGAACTGCGCGGTGGTCCCGTTGCCGCCGCGGTGCCCGGACGCCCAGGCGCGCAGGATCAGGAAGAACGCGCGGTCGCCGACACGCGTGCGCAGTGCGTGCAGGGTCATGGCGCCACGGGCGTAGACGGGGGTGCCGAAGATGTTGGCGCCGCTGCCGGGGTCGCCGGGCGGGAATTCCCACAAGTCGTCGCTCGCGGGTTTCGCGTACAGGCCGTCGAAGGTCTTCTGCGCGCTGTCGCCGCCGTGCTGCTCGGTGTAGAGCCATTCCGCGTAGGTCGCGAAGCCCTCGTTGAGCCAGATGTCCTTCCACGAGGTGAGGGAGACGGAGTCGCCGAACCACTGGTGGGCGTTCTCGTGGACGAGGGTGCTCAGGTCGGGTGCCCGGTCGTAGACCGGACGGCTCTGGGTCTCCAGGGCGTAGCCGACGTTCGGAGCGCGGTCCACGATGGAGCCCGCGGCACGGAACGGATAGGGCCCGAACAGCTTGCTCTCCCACTCCAGGACGGAGGGCAGCTTTCTGAGGACCGGGGCTGCCGCGGCGGCCTCGCGCGGGTCGACGGCGTTGTAGACCCGGATGCCGCTCTTGGTGGTGAACTGCTGCACGTCGAACTTTCCGACGGTGGCCGTGGCCAGGTAGGCGGCCATGGGCTCGCTCTGGCGCCAGCGGAACGTCGTCTTTCCGTGTGTGGTCCGCTGGGACAGGAGGATGCCGTTGGCGACCGCGGTGCGCCCCTTGGGGACGGTGATCGTGACGTCGTACGACGACTTGTCCGTGGGGTGGTTGTTCGCCGGGAACCAGGTCATGGCGCCCTGCGGTTCCCCGGCGACGAAGGCCCCGTCGTCGGTGGGGATCCAGCCGTCGAGCGAGCCGTCGGGGTCGGTGACGGGGCCGGGCTTCCCCTGGTAGGTCACGGTGATGGTGAATCGTTCCCCCTTGCGCAGGGCGCGCCGCGGGGTGACGACCAGCTCCTGTCCGTCGCGGCGGAAGCCGGCCTTGGCGTGATCGACCGTCAGACCGGTGACGGTCAGGCCCTTGAAGTCGAGGTCGAAGCGGCTGAGGCGCTGGCCGGCGCGGGCGGAGAGGACCGCCTTGCCGTCGAGACGGCCGCTGCCGGGGTCGTAACCGAGCGTCAGGGCGTAGTGGCCGACGTGGTATCCGCCGTTTCCGGCGAGCGGGAAGTAGGGATCGCCGGCTCCGGACGAGCCCGTCGACGGAGGGGGTCCTGCGGCAGCCCCGAGCAGCGCCACGAGGACGACGGGGGTGGTGACGAGGACGAAAGTGCGTCTGACGGCCTTCGGCACGTGCGCTCCTGTCGGTCGGGGGGTGGGCAACGGCTTCACACTAAAGGCCGCCTCCGCCGCAACTCACCCTTGATGAGGTCAAGTCACGCCCGGCTGCGCAGTACGCTCCCGACGCACTCCCTCCCTTCGTCGAGAGGCCGCCCGTGAGCGTGCGCATCCGCCGTGTCTACGAACCCCCCGAGCCCGCGGACGGCGTGCGCGTCCTGGTCGACCGGCTGTGGCCGCGCGGGCTGTCCAAGGACGCGGCCCGCGTGGACGAATGGCCGAAGGCACTCACCCCGTCGACCGAGCTGCGCCGCTGGTACCACGCGGGCGAGGGATCGTACGAGGAGTTCGCCGAGCGCTACGAGGCGGAGCTGACCGATCCCGAGGCGGCCGGACTCCTCGACCGGGTCCGGGAGTTGGCGAGCAAGGGTGACGTGACCCTGCTGACCGCGTCGAAGACGCCGGAGCGGAGCCACGCCACCGTGCTGATGCGCCTGCTGGAGTCCTAGGGCCTGTTGCGAAAGTGGCCCTAGCCGACCTGCTTGGCCGCCGCCCGGCCAGCCGCGCGCCCCGAGAAGAGGCAGCCACCGAGGAAGGTGCCCTCGAGCGCGTTGTAGCCGTGCACACCGCCGCCGCCGAAGCCGGCGACCTCGCCAGCCGCGTACAGGCCTTCGAGGGGCTTGCCGTCGGTGCCCAGGGCGCGGGAGTCGAGGTCGGTCTGGATGCCCCCGAGGGTCTTGCGGGTCAGGATGTGCAGCTTGACGCCGATGAGGGGACCGGCGGCGGGGTCGAGGATGCGGTGCGGAGTGGCGACCCGGCCGAGCCGGTCGCCGATGTAGCGTCGGGCGTTGCGGATGCCCTGCACCTGGGCGTCCTTGCTGTAGGAGTTGGCGATCTGGAGGTCGCGGGCCTCGATCTGGCGGCGGAGCGAAGCGGCGTCCAGGAGGGCCTTGTCAGTCAGCCCGTTCATCTTCTCGACCAGCTGCTCCAGGTTCGGGGCGGTCACGAAGTCGGCGCCCTTGCGCAGGAACGCGTCGACCGGTCCCGGAGCTCCCTTGCCGAGGAGCCGCTCCTTGAGGAAGCCCGCGCGGTCCTTGGCGGTGATGTCGGGGTTCTGCTCGGAGCCCGACAGCGCGAATTCCTTCTCGATGATCTTCTGGGTAAGGATGAACCACGAGTGGTCGTGCTCCGCGATGTCCTCGGTGGTGCGCAGGTGCTCGAGGGTGCCGAGGGTGTCGTAGCCGGGCAGGAACGGCTCGGGCAGTCGGCGGCCCAGCGCGTCGAACCACATGGAGGACGGGCCGGGCAGGATGCGGATGCCGTGGCCGGGCCAGATCGGGTCCCAGTTCTGGATGCCCTCGGTGTAGTGCCACATGCGGTCGCGGTTGACCAGGCGGACGCCGGCGCCGGCGCTGATGTCGAGCATCCGGCCGTCGACGTAGGCGGGCACGCCGGTGACCATCTCGGCGGGCGGGGTGCCGAGCCGTTCGGGCCAGTAGCGGCGGACGATGTCGTGGTTGGCGCCGATACCGCCGGTGGTGACGACGACGGCGTGGGCGGTGAGCTCGAAGTCGCCGATCCGGTCACGGCTGGAGGCGACACCGCGCGCGGAGTTGTCCTCGGCCAGCACCGTGCCGCGTACGCCTCGGGCGGTGCCCTCCTCGACGACCAGTTCGTCGACCTGGTGGCGGTGGTAGAAGGTCAGCAGTCCGTCGCGCGCGGCCTGCTTGGCGTACCCGACGAAGGGCTCGACGACTCCGGTGCCGGTGCCCCAGGCGATGTGGAAGCGGGGCACGGAGTTGCCGTGTCCGTGGGCGGTGAGGTCACCGCGCTCGGCCCAGCCGACGGTCGGCAGGAACTTGATCCCGTGCCCCTCGAGCCAGGACCGCTTCTCCCCCGCCGCGAACTCGACGTAGGCGCGCGCCCAGCGCACCGCCCAGGAGTCCTCGTCGTCGACACGGTCGAACTTCGCACTGCCCTGCCAGTCGTTCCAGGCGAGGTCGAAGGAGTCCTTGATGCCGAGGCGACGCTGTTCCGGGGAGTCGACCAGGAAGAGTCCGCCGAAGGACCAGAAGGCCTGGCCGCCGAGGTTGGCGGCGTTCTCCTGGTCGACCAGCGCGACCCTCTTGCCGCGGCTGGTGAGCTCGTGCGCGGCGACCAGGCCCGCGAGCCCCGCTCCGACGACGATGACGTCGGCATCCATGGCGACCGTCCCTTCCCTCATACGGTGGTGTCGCTGCCGTCGGTGAGCAGCGCGGTGAGCAGTTGCTTCAGCCAGACACGGGCCCGCTCGAGGTCCCCGTCCAGCAGCAGTTGGACGGTGACTCCGTCGTAGGCGGCGACCACGGCGTGGGCGGCGTCCTCGACGTCGGCCAGCACGGCGGGCAGTCCGGCGTGCCCGCGTGCGCGTGCCAGCCGGTCGGCGACCGCCCGCCTGAGCCGCGCCCGGTGTTCGAGCAGGGTCCGGGCGACCTCGGGCGCGCGGGCGGCGTGCACCAGGAAGTCGGTCTTGACCAGGAGCCAGTCCCGGTCCAGGAGCAGCACGTCGGTGACCCGGTCGACGGCGGCCAGCACGTCGAGCTCCGGCCCGTCGAGGGCGAGGGCCCCGGAGACCTGCTCCGCGATCAGGTCCGCGCGCTGCTGGTAGAGCGCGAAGAAGAGCTCGTCGAGGCTGTCGAAGTTCGAGTAGAAGGCGCCCCGGCTGTATCCGGCGGCCTCGCAGACCTCTTCGATCGAGACGCGCCCGAAGCCCTTGGCGGCGAACACCGCGAAGGCCGCGTCCAGCAGATTGGCGCGCGTGCGGACCCGGCGCCTGGTCACGCGTCTGGTCGTGTCCTGTGTCGCCATGTCGGGTCCTCCGTTCGATACGCGAATGTATCCGATACAGCGATGCATCGAAAGAGCCGAATACCTCGACGGATTTCAATGGAACAGATATTCGAATAAGGAGTAGGCTGGATCCATGACCGCGCACCTCCAGGGCTCTCTCTTCGACCAGACCGACCAGCTGCGGCTCGGCCCGCTCGACGGGATCCGCCGTACCGTGCTCGGCTTCGGCGCCTGGATCGACGTACTGCCCGGATGGCTCGGCGGCTCCGACCCCCTCTTCGAACAGCTGGCCGCCGAGGTGCCGTGGCGGGCGGAGCGCCGCACGATGTACGACCACGTCGTCGACGTACCGCGCCTGCTCGCCTTCTACGACGTGGACGACGAGCTGCCGCATCCCGTCCTCACCGAGGCCCGCGAGGCGCTCACCGCGCATTACGCCGAGGAGCTGGGCGAACCCTTCACCACGGCCGGGCTCTGCTACTACCGCGACGGCCGGGACAGCGTCGCCTGGCACGGCGACCGGACCGGGCGGGGCGCCCGCGAGGACACCATGGTGGCCATCCTCTCCGTGGGCGCGCCGCGTGACCTGGTGCTGCGACCCGTGCGCGGCGGCGCCGGGACCGTACGACGGCCGCTGGGACACGGCGACCTGATCGTGATGGGCGGCTCCTGTCAGCGCACCTGGGAGCACGCCGTACCGAAGTCCACGCGCGCCACGGGACCGCGCATCAGCATCCAGTTCCGCCCGCACGGCGTGCGCTGAGGCAGAGAGGCGGCTGCTTCCGCTGCACGCGGGGGCTGCCTCCGGCGGACGGTGCCGGAGGCAGCCTCGTCCCTCCGGGGGCCGGACGGGGAGGACCGGCGACAAGACCCTGCGGCGGCGGGCCGGGAGGACGAAACCGTGGCGTGGGCGGGCCGGGAGCCCGGGGGCGCAGGTCTCTGGGAGCTTGCCCGGCCCGGGGTGCGCGCCAGTCCCGTGGTGTTCAAGGCTGACGGAAGACGCCGGCCCCTCCGTCCGGCGCCGCGCCCCGGGCGCGGCAGCCACGCGGACGGTGCCGGAGGCAGCCTTGTCACCAAGGAAGTTGACCGCTGGAAGACCGGTACCCGCCGCTCCGGATCGCCTGAGCGTCTGCTTTGCTGTGTGCCGTCGGGCAGGGACTCATCGGGCGGGGCGATCATGAGCGCAGGCGTGCAGCACGTCGCGGACGGCACTTATCTGGTGCACGGCAGCAATACCAACTGGGTGATTCTGACCGAGGGAAGCGCCGCCACGCTGGTCGACACGGGCTACCCGGGCGACCGGGAGCAGGTGCTCGCCTCCCTCGCCGAGGTGGGCAGTTCCCCGGAGGCGGTCACCGCCGTGCTCATCACGCATGCCCACAACGACCACCTCGGCTCCGCCGAGTATCTGCGCAGCACCTACGGCACGCCGGTCTACCTGCACGAGGCCGAAGTGCCGCACGCGCGGCGGGAGTTCCTGCACCAGGTGTCCGTCGGGACGGTCCTGAAGAACGGCTGGCGGCCAGGTGTGCTGCCGTGGGCGGTGCACGCGATCCGGGTGGGCGGCACGGCCCATGTGCCCGTCGCCTCCCCGCAGCCGTTCCCGGCGGAGGGCACGCTCGATCTGCCGGGCCGTCCGGTGCCCGTGTACACGCCGGGCCACACGGACGGGCACTGTGCCTTCCACCTCCCCGAGCGCGGCGTGGTGATCTCCGGCGACGGCCTGGTGAGCGGTCACCCGACCTCGCGGGTCAAGGGGCCCCAGCTGCTGCCGGACATGTTCCATCACGAGCGCGCACGTGCCGTGGCGTCGCTGGACGTGTTCGCCGAGCTGGAGGGCGATGTGCTGCTGCCGGGGCACGGGCCGGTACACCGCGGTCCGGTCCGTGAAGCGGCACTTCAGGCCAGGGACCGTGCGCTCTAA
Source organism: Streptomyces sp. NPDC050759 (assembly GCF_044456945.1). Classification (NCBI taxonomy): domain Bacteria; kingdom Bacillati; phylum Actinomycetota; class Actinomycetes; order Kitasatosporales; family Streptomycetaceae; genus Streptomyces; species Streptomyces sp. NPDC050759. Next base: position 146,859 of record NZ_JBITGI010000018.1, read on the forward strand.
GGTGAGGTGACGATCACCGCCCAGGCAAGGATAGAGCACCGATGGCACTGCAGATCAGCGCGACGAACCCGGAGCACCCCGCGCTCCTGCTCGAACTGCCGTGGCAGCTGCCGCTGGAGCAGTGGCCGGAGGAGGTCCTGGTCCCGCTGCCGCGCGGGATATCGCGCCACGTGGTGCGCTACGCCCGCGCTGGTGACGAGGTCATCGCCGTGAAGGAGCTCGCCGAGCGCCCGGCGCTGCGCGAGTACGAACTGCTGCGCGACCTGGACCGGCTCGGCATACCCGCCGTCGATCCGCTCGCCGTGGTCACCGGGCGCACCGACACCGAGGACGCCCCGCTGGAACCGGTGCTGGTCACCCGGCATCTGGGCGGCTCGATGCCGTACCGCTCGATGTTCGAGACGACCATGCGGCCCGCCACCATGCACCGCCTCATGGACGCGCTGGCCGTCCTTCTGGTCCGCCTGCATCTGGCCGGGTTCGCCTGGGGCGACTGCTCGCTGTCCAACACGCTCTTCAGACGGGACGCGGGTGCCTACGCCGCCTATCTGGTGGACGCGGAGACCGGTGACCTGCATCCGCAGCTCAGCCCCGGGCAGCGGGACTACGACCTCGACCTCGCCCGCGTGAACATCAGCGGCGAACTGCTCGACCTGGAGGCGTCCGGGGCGCTGCACCCCTCGGTGGACGCGATCGAGTTCGGCATGGAGATCTGCTCGCGCTACAACAGCCTGTGGGAGGAGCTGACCCGCAGGTCCGTCTACCCGGCGGGCAAGTACCACTACATCGAGCGCCGGATCCGCAGGCTCAACGAACTCGGCTTCGACGTGGCCGAGATGCAGATCGAGCACGCGCCGAACGGCGACGAGGTCACGTTCGTGCCGAAGGTCGTGGACGCGGGCCACCACCAGCGCCAGCTCCTGCGCCTGACGGGCCTGGACGCCGAGGAGAACCAGGCCCGCCGGCTCCTGAACGACCTGGAGAGCTGGATGGCCACCCAGGACGACTACGCTCCGGGCGACCCCCTCGGGGCCCGCCCGGAGGTGCTCGCCCACCGCTGGGTGCGGGACGTCTTCCGGCCCACGGTGCGGGCCGTGCCGCTGGAGATGCGCGGGTCGATGGACCCGGCCGAGATCTACCACGAGCTCCTCGAGCACCGCTGGTACCTGTCCGAGCGGGCCCAGCACGACATCGGCCTGGACACGGCGGTGGACGACTACATCAAGAACATCCTCCCCAAGGCCCGGGAGACGCTCCAGCCCACCCCCGCCACCGCGGACTGACCTCAGGCGTGCGGCACCACGGCCACCGGACAGTCCGCGTGATGCAGCACGCCGTGCGCGACCGATCCGATCCGGGCGCCCACGGCGGTACGGCGGGCCCGGCGTCCGACGACCATCAGCTGGGCCCGCGCGGTCATCGACAGCAGCACCTGCCCCGCGCTGCCCATCTCGACGTGCTCGACGACCGGCACCTCGGGGAAGCGTTCCCGCCACGGCTGCAGCGCCGAGGCCAGGGCCTTCTTCTCGTACGGCTCCAGTCCTCCGGCCTCGTCCAGGAGCTTCAGCGAGCCGGGGCTGTAGGCGAACACCGGCGGCAGCGTCCAGGCCCGTACGGCACGCACGGTGGCCGCCCGTGCCGCCGCCGTCTCGAAGGCGAACCGCAGGACTTCGGCGCTGTCCTCCGGCTCGCCCTCCTGGCCCACGACGATCTCGCGTCCCGATGCCTCCGCGGCGGCCTGGTCCCCGGCGCGCACCAGGACGACGGGCCGCGTCGCCTCGGCGATCACCTGCTGGCCGACCGAGCCCAGCAGGAAGCCGACGACCGGCCCGTGCCCGCGGGAGCCGAGGACCAGCAGCTCGGAGTCGGCCGCCGCCGCGACCAGCACGTCGACGCTGCCGCCCTCCACGAGGTCGGTGTCCACGTCGAGCCCGGTGTGCCGCCCGGTGACCGTCCGCACGGCCTCGGCCATGGCGTCCCGCGCCCAGCCCGCCTGGGTGTCCCGGTCCCCCGCGTCGATCCCCTCGTACGGCTGGAACCGCCACGCGTGCACCACCCGTAGCGCCACGTCTCGCCGGACCGCCTCCCGCGCGGCCCAGTCCAGCGCGGCCAGGCTCTCCTCGGTTCCGTCGATCCCTGCGGTGATCGGGCGGGTCATGCGGTGGCCTCCCTGTCTTGCGGTGACGTCGGAGCCCAGTCTTCACTACGCTGCCGAAATGACCTTGGAATGGGAACAAGTCATCGTGGACTCCGCCGACCCCGCCGCGCTCGGGCGCTGGTGGGCCGAGGCGCTGGGCTGGGTGGTGGTCGAGGACTCCCCCGACGAGTTCGAGATCCGCCCCGAGAAGGACCGGATGCCGGGACTGCTCTTCGTGCCGGTGCCCGAGGCCAAGACCGCCAAGAACCGGCTCCATCTCGACTTCCGCCCCGACGACCAGGAGGCCGAGGTCACCCGCCTCCTCGCCCTGGGCGCGCAGCACGCGGACGTGGGGCAGGGGGAGGTGTCCTGGGTGACGCTCATGGATCCCGAGGGGAACGAGTTCTGCGTGCTGGGCGAGCGCCGGTCCTGACCCCGGCAGGGTCAGACATACCTGCGCGTAGCCTGGCGATCGAACATACGATGGGCGGGACCGGGCCGGTGACCACGGGGGGCGCTGGGCCCTGACCGACCGCTCGGGGTGGGAGACGTATGGCACAGGCCGCCGAATCGGCGCGGACCGTCATCCTGACCGTGGACGACGACCCGGGGGTCTCCCGCGCCGTCGCCCGCGATCTGCGGCGGCGCTACGGCGAGTCGTACCGGATCGTGCGCGCGGAGTCCGGGGAGTCCGCGCTGGAGGCGCTGCGGGAGCTGAAGCTGCGCGGCGACCTCGTGGCGGTGATCCTGGCCGACTACCGCATGCCGCAGATGAACGGCATCGAGTTCCTCGAACAGGCCCTGGACGTGTATCCGGGAGCCCGCCGCGTGCTGTTGACGGCGTACGCGGACACCAGCGCGGCGATCGACGCGATCAACGTCGTCGATCTCGACCACTACCTCCTCAAGCCGTGGGACCCGCCCGAGGAGAAGCTCTATCCGGTCCTTGACGACCTCCTGGAGGCGTGGCGCTGCAGCGACTACCGGCCGGTGCCCGCCACCAAGGTGATCGGACACCGCTGGTCGGCGCGCTCCTCGGACGTGCGGGAGTTTTTGGCCCGCAACCAGGTGCCGTACCGCTGGTACTCCACGGAGGAGCCGGAGGGGCAGCGGCTGCTGGCGGCCGCGGGGCAGGACGGGCAGCGGCTGCCGGTGGTGATCACCCCGGACGGCACTCCGCTGGTCAAGCCGGAGGCGCCCGACCTGGCCGCCCACGTGGGTCTCGCCACGACCCCGACCGCCGACTTCTACGACCTCGTCGTCATCGGCGGCGGCCCGGCCGGTCTCGGAGCGGCGGTGTACGGGGCCTCGGAAGGGCTGCGGACCGTGCTTGTGGAACGGTCGGCGACCGGCGGGCAGGCCGGGCAGAGCTCACGGATCGAGAACTACCTGGGCTTCCCCGACGGTGTGTCGGGTGGCCAGCTCACCGACCGGGCCCGTCGGCAGGCGACGAAGTTCGGCGCGGAGATCCTCACCGCCCGTGAGGTGGCGGGCCTGGAGGTCAACGGCGCGGCCCGCACCGTGCGGTTCTCGGACGGGTCGGCGGTGGCCGCGCACAGCGTGATCCTGGCGACCGGCGTGTCGTACCGGCAGCTGGAGGCGCCGGGCTGTGCGGACCTGACCGGCTGCGGGGTGTTCTACGGCTCGGCACTCACCGAGGCGGCCTCCTGCCAGGGGCAGGACATCTACATCGTCGGCGGCGCCAACTCCGCGGGGCAGGCGGCGATGTACCTGTCCCGTGGCGCCAAGTCGGTGACCCTGCTGGTGCGCGGCCCCGATCTCTCCGCCTCGATGTCGCACTACCTGATCCAGCAGATCGAGGAGGCTCCCAACATCTCGGTCCGCGCGCGTACCGTCGTCGAGGCCGCGCACGGCTCCGACCACCTGGAGCAGCTGACCCTGCGCGACACCGAGACCGGGGAGACCGAACTCGTCGACGCGCAGTGGATGTTCGTGTTCATCGGCGCGGCCCCGCTGACCGGCTGGCTGGACGGCACGGTGCTGCGGGACGAGCACGGCTTCATCCTGGCCGGGCCCGACCTCACCCCCGACGGGCGGCCGCCGGCGGACTGGGAGCTGGACCGGCCGCCGTACCACCTGGAGACCAACATTCCGGGCGTGTTCGTCGCAGGCGACGCGCGCGCCGAGTCCGCGAAGCGGGTCGCGTCCGCCGTCGGAGAGGGAGCCATGGCCGTGATGCTCGTCCACCGCTACCTGGAGCAGTCATGAGCGGGCAGTTGATGCCGTGCGCCCCCGGGGAGATCGGATCGCTGTTCCTGTTCGAGAAGCTCTCCCCCGAGCAATTGGGGCAATTGTGCGCCGCGGGGCGGGTCGAGAAGTTCGAGCCGGGTCCGGTGTACACCGAGGGAGAACCCGCCACCTGCTTCTACGTGATGATCGAGGGCACGGTCGTGCTCTCCCGCCGGGTCGGCGGCGACGACGTGGAGATCAACCGCACCTCGCAGCCGGGGGTGTACGCGGGATCCATGCAGGCGTACCTCGGTGACCGGGTGCAGCAGACCTACAACGGCTCCATGCGGGTCACGGAGCCCTCGCGGTTCTTCGTGCTGCCCGCGGAGACGTTCTCGGCGTTCATGCAGGAATGGTTCCCGATGGCGGTCCATCTCCTGGAGGGGCTCTTCTTCGGTTCGAAGAACACCCAGCGGGCCATCGGACAGCGGGAACGGCTGCTGGCGCTCGGCTCATTGTCCGCCGGTCTCACGCACGAGCTCAACAACCCGGCCGCGGCGGCCGTACGGGCCACGTCGACGCTGCGCGAGCGGGTCGGCAAGATGCGGCACAAGCTCGCCGTCATCGCGCAGGGCTCCTACAGCCCCGAGGTGATGGCGAACCTCATCGACATCCAGGAGCGCACGGCCGAACGGGTGGCCAAGGCGCCCGTGTTGAGCCCGCTGGAGGCCTCCGACCGGGAGGACGCGCTCAGCGACTGGCTCGACGACCACGGCATCCAGGAAGGCTGGCGGATCGCGCCCACCTTCGTGCAGGGCGGCCTCGACGTGGACTGGCTCGACCAGGTCGCGGCGACCGTGGGCGAGGAGATCCTGCCGAACGCGATCGGCTGGCTCAACTACACCGTCGAGACCGAGCTGTTGATGGACGAGATCAACGACTCCACGAACCGGATCTCCCATCTCGTCGACGCGGCCAAGCAGTACTCCCAGCTGGACCGGGCGCCCTACCAGGTGGCCGACGTGCACGAACTCCTCGACAGCACGCTGCTGATGCTGTCCGGGAAGATCGGGCAGCAGATCAAGGTGGTCAAGGAGTACGACCGCTCGCTGCCGAGGATCCCTGCCTACCCCGCCGAGCTCAACCAGGTGTGGACGAACCTGATCGACAACGCGGTGCAGGCCATCAACAGCGTCGGCGGGGACGGGACGTTGACCGTCCGGACCGCACTCGAACACGACCGGCTGCTGGTGGAGTTCCGGGACACCGGGCCCGGGGTGCCGCCGGACATCCGCGGGCGGATCTTCGATCCCTTCTTCACCACCAAGCCCGTGGGCGAGGGAACGGGGCTCGGGCTCGACATCTCCTGGCGGATCGTGGTCAACAAGCACCACGGGACGCTGCAGGTGGAGTCGACACCGGGCGACACCCGCTTCCAGGTGCTGCTTCCGCTGACCGCTGTGGACAACGACACGACCGAGGAGTCGGAATGACCGACATCAAGGGGCTCGACCCGAGCGTGCCGCCCAGCGGGGACGGGTGTGTGGAGTGCGACGCGGCGGATGGATGGTGGTTCCATCTGCGGCGGTGTGCGCAGTGCGGGCACGTGGGGTGCTGTGACTCCTCTCCCGGGCAGCACGCGACCGGGCATTTCCGGGACTCGGGGCATCCTCTGGTGCAGAGTTTCGAGCCGGGTGAGGAGTGGTTCTGGAACTTCGAGACGAATGAGATGTTCGAGGCGGGGCCGGAATTGGCGGGGCCGGTGAGTCATCCGGAGGGGCAGCCGGCGCCGGGCCCTGAAGGGCGGGTGCCGGCGGATTGGGCACGCGTGTTGCGGCGGTGAGCGCCTAGGAGCTCGGGGCGTCCTGTCCGACGGCGGGTGCGGGTCGTGTGTGGTTGATCGCGCAGTTCCCCGCGCCCCTGGGGAGGTCGCACCGCTGTCAGTTCCAAGTGCCAGGATGTAGTCGTGTCGCAGATCTCCATCAGTACGCCTCTCATCGGGCGAGAAGACGAGCTTGGCCGGCTGTCCGGTGTGCTGGAGCGTGCCCGCGGCGGCGAAGCCCGGGCGGTCCTCGTTGCCGGGGACGCCGGGGTCGGCAAGACGCGGTTGCTGGACGAGGTCACGGGGCGGGCCGCCGCGGCCGGGATGACCGTGCTGACCGGGCACTGTGTCGATCTCGGTGATGTCGGCCTGCCGTATCTGCCGTTCACCGAGGTCCTGGGAGCGCTCGCCCAGGACGAACGGTTCGCCGATGCCCTCGCCGCGTATCCGGCGGTGGAACGATTGCTGGGCGGCGGCGCTGTCGGCGACTCCGGTGGGCGGCTTCGGTTGTTCGAGGGGATCGCCGGGCTGCTCGCCGATCTCTCGGACGTCGCTCCCCTGCTGCTCGTCCTGGAGGATCTGCACTGGGCCGATCAGTCGTCCCGCGATCTGCTGCGGTTCCTGCTCAGCCGGGGCATCCTCCAGCGGTCGGCGGGTGGGGCGCCCACGCACCGGCTGGCTGTTCTCGCGTCGTACCGGGCGGACGACCTGCACCGTCGTCATCCTCTGCGGCCGCTGCTCGCCGAGCTGGTGCGGCTGCCCGCCGTCGAGCGGCTGGAGCTGCGGCCGATGGCCGACGGCGAGGTGGCCCGGCTGGTGCGGGCCCTGCGCGAGGGGCCGCTGCCGGACACCACCGTGCGGCGGATCGTCGAGCGGGCCGAGGGCAACGCCTTCTACGCCGAGGAGCTGCTCGCCGCCACGGGCAGCGGGGAGGGCGGGGTCCCCAGTGGGCTCGCCGATGTGCTGCTGATCCGCTTCGAGCAGCTGTCCGACACCGCTCAGCAGGTGCTGCGCACCGCCGCCGTCGCCGGGCGGCGCGTCGAGCACGACGTGCTGCGGGATGCCGTACGACTGCCCGAGGAGGATCTGGAAGCGGCCCTGCGCGAGGCCATCGGGCGGCAGCTGCTGGTGCCCGGCGAGCAGGACACGTACGCGTTCCGGCACGCCCTCGCCCGTGAGGCCGTGTACGCCGATCTGCTGCCGGGCGAACGGGCGCGGCTGCACGGGGCGTTCGCCCGGCTGCTCGACGGGCGGGGGAACCGGGCCGAGAGCGCGGCGGAGCGGGCCCACCACTACCGCGAGAGCCACGACCTGGCCGAGGCACTCGCCGCCTCGCTGGAGGCCGCGGACCACGCCGAGCGGGTGGGGGCGCCCGCCGAGGAGCTACGGCATCTGGAGGCGGCGCTCGACCTGTGGTCGGCGGTGGAGCCGACCGCGCGGCCTTCGGGTGAGGGAGTCGACCGGGTACGGCTCATGCTGCGGGCCTCGGCGGCGGCCGCGCACGCCGGCGAACTGCACCGTGCGGTCTCGCTCACGCGCGCCGCGCTCGCCGGTGTCGGTCAGGAGGCGGACTCCGAACTCGCCGCCCGGGTGCGCTACACCCTCGCCGGGAACCTGATGAGCGTCGACAACCTCACCGCGGCCTTCGCCTACAGCAGCGAGGCGCTCGCCATGATCCCCGCCGATCCTCCGTCCCGTACCTGGGTGTGGGCAGCGGCCACCCATGTGTTGGCGGCCCGGCAGGTCGGGGAGAACGAGGTCGCGCTGCGGGTCGCCCGGCAGGCGCTCGGCACCGCCGAGCAGTTGGGCGTGCCGGACGCCCAGGCGGATCTGCTGATCTCCCTGGCCGTCCTCGAAGGCGGCGGCCGTCGCACGGAGGCGGGGCGGGAGCGGTTGCGGCGGGCCCGGGAGCTGGCCCGGCGGGCGGGCAGTACCCCCGTGGAGATGCGCGCGTTGTTCAATCTCGCCGTTGGGTGCTTCGAGTCCGGGCACCTCGACGAGTGTCTGCCCTGGCTTGCCGAAGGGCTGGACCGTGCCCGTCGCGCCGGGCTGCTGTCGTCGCCGTATCCGATGGAGATGCGCTACCTGAAGCTGCTGGTGCTGTACACGCTGGGCCGCTGGGACGACTGTGTCCGGGCGGCCCACGCCGATGCCGACGTGCTGCCCGCGGCCGGCGGGTACACGATGGCGCCCGCACTGTACGTCGGGCTCGCGCGCGGCGACCTCAGGGCCACCGACCGGGCGCGAGCGCTGCTGGAGGGGCCCTTCGACTGGATGGCCACGCTCGTCGCGGGCATCGCCCTGACCGACGCGGCGGCGCTGCGGGGCGATGCGGAGGACGCCGTACAGCGGATGCGGTCCACCGTCGCGGCGCTGACGGACGACACGGGCGCGCTTCCTCACGTCACCGTCCGGCTGGCCACCCTCGCCCTGTCCGCGGTCGCCGACCGGGCCGACGATCTGCGCCGCAAGGGCGACCAGGCCGGGGCGCTTCGCTGGGCGGAGACCGCGACCGAGCTGGTCGAGCTGGCGAGGACGGCCACCGTGCACGGCGAGGACGGGAGACCGCAGGGCCCGGAGGGGCAGGCCTGGCTGGCCCGGGCCGAGGCGGAGTGGACACGGGCCCGGTCGGGGCCGGATCCGGAGGCCTGGGCGAGGGCGGTCGCCGCGTTCGACTTCGGTGACGTGTACGAACCGGCGCGCTGCCGCCTGCGGTACGCCGAGGCCCTGCTCGCCGCCGACCGGCGCGAGGAGGCGGTGGCCGAGGCGCGTGCCGCTCGTGAGGTGTTCACCCGGCTCGGCGCCACGGTGCTGCTCGAGCAGGTCGACGAGCTGATCCGGCGCGGTCGGCTGGCCGACACCCCTCCCACCGCGTCGCTGCTCACGGCCCGCGAGCAGGACGTACTGCGGCTGCTCGCCCGCGGGCGCAGCAACCGCCAGATCGGCGAGGAGCTGTTCATCACCGGCAAGACGGCGAGTGTGCACGTCTCCAACATCCTCGCCAAACTGGGCGCGGCGAGCCGCACCGAGGCCGTGGCCGTCGCCTACCGCAAGGGGTTGATCGCCCCGGAGACGACGGCCCGCGGCTGACGCTGCCTCAGTGGCGTGCGCAGTCCAGGCTGTTCAGGTCGACGGAGTCCGCCATCGCCTGCATTCCCTTGTCGTTGGGGTGGATGTGGTCCCCGCCGTCGAAGACGGGCAGCATCCGCTCGGGGTCGTAGGGGCTGCGCAGGACGCGGTCGAAGTCGGTGACCGCGTCGAACTCGTCGCGGTGGCTCCTGATGAAGTCGTTGACCTCCTGCCGTACGGCCTCGGCGGCCGGGTCCCATTCCGGCCAGCCCTTGAAGGGGGCGATGGTGGAGACGACCACGCACTTTCCGGCGTCGTGGGACCGGTCGACGATCTCGCGGTAGCCGGCGATCAGATCCGGTGCGGTGACTCCGGTGTGCGCCTTGAGGTCGTTGACGCCTTCGAAGAGGAACACGGTGTGCACCCCCGGCTGGGAGAGGACGTCCCGGTCCAGCCGGTTCAGGGCGCTGGGCCCCGCGCCGTCGGCCAGCACCTTGTTGCCGGAGATCCCCTCGTTGGCCACGCCCTTGACCGTGGTGTGGGCTTTCTGGAGGCGGCGGGCGAGGTAGTCGGGCCAGCGGCGGTTGTGGTCGCTGGTGGACTGCCAGCCGTCGGTGATGGAGTCGCCGAGTGCGACCACGGCACCGGTGGCCGCGGGCGTGCGGACCGAGACCGCGTCGAGGTAGAACCACGATCCGATGCCTTCGGTCCAGTGGACGCCGCTCTCCTCGGCGGTGTGGTCGCCCTGGGTGGCGTACGACGTCTGCAGGGCCATCCAGTGGCCGGTGACCGGACCCTCCGCGTCCGGGGTGTGGAGGCTGACGACCAGGTTCGATCCGGCGGCCAGTGTGCCGGGCAGCGGGTCGCTGTACACCGTGCTGCCGGGTTCCACAGTGACGGAGGACGAACCCTCGAAGGTGGCCCTCCGGTTGGTGCCGCGCACCAGCTCGGCGTCCTTCAGCTGGAGACCGGCGTAGACGCTGTCGAAGGTGACCGGCTGGTGGCCGAACGCGTTGGAGAGCCGGATCCGCGGGTCGCGTCCGCCGACGCTGGCGTGCACGACCATGCGGTAGCCGCGGTCGGCGGCCGAGTCACCGATGGCGTAGGCGCTCGTGCCCCAGGTGATCACCCCATCGGGCGGGCCGACGGCGGCCGGTGCGGGCGTCGCCTGGAGTGCGGCGGCCGCGACCGTGACCGCGAGGAGCCGGGCCCCTCGGGCCGTCCGGCGCCTCATCGGTCGAAGCCCTTCAGGGTGACCGTGGCGCCCGGCTGCAGCGTCACCGTGCGGGCGCTTCGCGCGTACGCGACCGTCGTGGTGCGGCCGCCGGTGCTGCGGATCCGTGTTTCGGTCGGTTTCCCATCCCGCCAGCGTAGATCCACGACGAAGCCGCCGCGTGCCTTCGCTCCCGTGAGGGAGCCGGAGGCGGCCCAGGCGTCGGGCAGGGCGGGCAGGAGTTCCAGGTGGCCGGGGCGGGAGTAGAGCAGCATCTCGATCATCGCTGCAGGGGTACCCAGATTCGCGTCGATCTGAAAGATTCCGCGGCCCTGTTCCACCTGGTAGATGTCGAAGAGGTTGAAGGCGGTGCCGTTGCTGCCTCCGCTGGAGGGCCGGAGGTTGTTGACCACCAGCTGGTAGGCGTTGTCGGCGTTCTTGAGGCGGGCCCAGCACAGACCGCGCCAGGCGTTGGCCCAGCCGAAGCTCTCCATGCCGCGTGCGGTGAGCAGGGCGGTGGCACCCTCGACGATGTCGGCCGGGGTGGAGCCGTCCGGGCGGATGCGGTCGCCGGGGAAGAGACCGACTAGCGGCGACAGGTGACGGTGGGTGGTCTCGCCGAGGTTGTCGGGGGACATCCACTCCTCCAGCCAGCCCGTGGTGGGGCTGACCTGAGGGAGGTAAAGGCGCTTGCGGAGGCCGGCGATCGTGGCGGCGAACTCCGTGTCCTTCCTCAACTCGGCTGCGGCCGTGCAGTAGTTGCCGAACAGCGCCCACACGAGTTCCTGGGCGTAGGTGATGCCCTTGGCGTCGAGCGGGCCGTGCTCGGGCGACCAGTCGCTGTCGGCGATCAGGACCTCCCGTGAGGTGCCCGGGAGGGTCGTGGTCAGCAGCCGCGCCTCCCAGAACTCGCAGGCGCCTCTCAGGAGGGGATAGATCTTCTCCAGATGGGCGCGGGAGGCGGTGAACTCGTAGTGCTCCCAGAGGGAGTTGCACAGCCAGGCGTTGCCCGCCGGATGCCACCACCAGCCGCCCCCGCCGAAGGGGTTGGTGGAGATGGCCACCGTCCAGCCGGCGTTCTTCCCCGTGGAGTTGCGGTAGCGGTTGCGGGGGTCGTTGAACAGCCTGCGCGTGAGGTCGGTCCAGGACGGGAGCTGGGCGAGGCAGTAGTCCGTGAACGCGTCGAAGCACTGGGGGAGACCGGCCCGGTCGGCCGCCCAGTAGTTCATCTGGATGTTGATGTCGGTGTGGTAGTCGCCCATCCAGTCGGGGTCGTTGCCGTCGAGCCACAGTCCCTGGAGGCCCAGCGGGAGGCTGCCGCGTGAGGCCGCGATCATCAGGTAGCGGCCGAACTGCAGGTACTGCGCCTCCAGTTCGGGGTCGGGCACCCCGTCCCGGGCGCGGGCGCGCAGGCGCTCCCAGGTGTCGAGGGAGCGCTGCTGGGCGGAAGAGGCGCCCAGCGAGACGTCCAACTGCCCGAACAGGGCGTGATGGTCGGCGATGTGGGTGCGCAGCAGAGTGCTCGCCGAGTGGCGGGCGGCGGCCCGGACCTTGGTGCGTGCGAGCCGTTGCGGGTCGAGGGACGGGTCGCGGAAGTGAGCGGCGGCGTCGGGTGTGTAGTTGGTGCCCCCGCTGAGGACGACGGTGAGCTCCCTGCACCCGGTGAAGCCGATGTGCGGGCCCTCGACGGTGACGCTGCCGCCGGTGCCGTACGCCGCGATCGCGGCCCCGTATCGCAGGCCGTTCGGGAGGGCGGCCCCGAAGGAGACCGAGGGCTCCTCGCCATGGGTGCCCTCCAGCGTGACCGTGCCGGTGTAGCGGCCTCCGCCGCTCTGGCTGAAGTGCAGCACGATGACGTCGTCGGGGTGACTGGCGAAGATCTGGCGCCGGTAGGTCACGCCGGAGCGGACGTACGACGTTTCGTTCACGCCCTGGGCGAGGTCGAGGGTGCGGCGGTAGCCGGAGACGGCGGACAGGTCGTGGTCGGGGATGTCGACGGTGAGCCGGGCCAGCAGGGTGAAGGAGCCGAAGTCCTGCCGGCCGTAGGGGAACTGGCCGTCGGCGTCGAGGGTGTCGTTGAGGCCGCCGGTCCACATCGTGGCGTCGGTGACGAGAAGGACTTCGCGGCCGGGGTCGTTGCTCGCGAGGGCGCCGAGGCGGCCGTTGCCGACGGGCAGGCCCTGTTCGATCATCGAGTGTTCGTCGGCGGAGGCCTGCCACCAGAGCCGGTGGCGTGGGTCGGTGTCGAGGGCGGGTGTGTCGGCGGGTCGCTGCGGCGCCGCGGTCGCCGTGAACGTGGGCAGGGCGGCGAACGCGGCGGTCAGCGCGAGGACACCGCGTCTGGACGGGGCGGGGGTCATGGCGGCTCCTGGAGGCTCGGTCAGGACTTCGGTACGTCGATCCGCTTGATCAGGACTTCGGTACGTCGATCCGGTCGATGTCCGGTGCGTAGCCGGTGCCGCTGTCGAAGGTGATCGTGTTGGCGCCGGCCTTGAGCGTCACGGGCACGTACACGCTCGACACGGTGCCCCAGTCGCCGGTGGCGGGGAGCTTGTGGCGGGTGGCGCCGCCGCCGTTCGCCGAGACGTCCACCGAGCGGGCGTCACCGCTGATGTAGGAGACCTTGATCTGGTAGGTGCCAGCCTTGGCGACGACGACGTCGCGGAAGGTCAGGGTCCCGCCGAGGTACAAGTTGCCGACCTTCTTTCCGTCGGAGCAGGCGGAGCAGTCGGCGACGGAGGCGTTGCCGCCGAGGGTGTTCGCGGACGACTCGGCCTCGTATCCCGTGAAGGCGAGTCCGGTGCCGTGCGGGGTGACCGTGAACAGGCGTGAGCCGTGGGCGGGCAGGGCCTGGGTCACCGTGTTCCGGTAGGTGCCGAGGTTCTCGTGGTTCCACAGGTCGCGGACGGACGCGTTGCCGGTGAAGCCGAGGGTGGTCCAGTCGGCGGTGACGGCGGCGGGGGCGTCGGCGAGGTTGAACAGGGCGACGGTGTAGGTGCCGTCGGTGTTCTTCGCGGCCCAGACCTGCTGCGGGTCGGACGGGGTGACCGGGTGTGCGGGCGGGTTGGGGCCCTGGTTGAGGCCGATGACCTCGCGGTTGGTCAGCAGGGACAGGCCGTAGGAGTCCAGGCGGGTGAGGTCGTCGCCGGTGTAGAGGGGGGACTTGGCGATGGCCCACAGGGTGGCGTAGCTCTGCCGTTCGGCTTTGGTGAGGCCGTCCATCTGTCCGTTGCCGACGTCGAGGGAGTCGAGGTCGTTCCAGCCGCCGGGTCCGGCGTGCCGGGTCCAGGCGGGGGTGTCGTCCCAGCGGTCGTCGACCGAGTTCTCCCAGCTGACGAGGGTGTTGCAGTAGCACTCGACGTCGGTGTCGATGCGCCAGCCCTGCGAGTACTTCTTCCAGTCGGCGGCGTGTCCGATGTCGAGGGACCAGGAGACTTCGAGGTGGATGGGGCGTCCGGTGGCGGCTATCGCCCTGTTCCAGGCGGCCACGTCGGCAACGTTGTCGTACTGGTCGCCGCTCTTCCCGGAGCCCGGGCCGACCCCGTCGAGCTTGAGGAAGTCGTAGCCCCAGCCGGCGATCAACTGGGCCTGGGAGTCGATGTACTTGCCGGTGCACGGCTTGGCGAAGTCGAGCTTGTACGCGCTGTCCCAGCCGTTGGTGGTGCGCAGGTCGTCGTACACGATGTCGGCGGTGGTGCAGCCGTCGGTGTTCCAGATCGGTGTCTTCCCGTCGCCGTACGCTCCCTTCTCCAGGCCGGCCGGGAGATAGATGCCGGCCTTGAGGCCCTTGGCGTGGATGCGGTCGGCGACGGCCTTCATGCCGTGGGGGAAGCGGACCGGGTCGGGTTTCTGGCGGCCGTACTGGTCGAACCCGGACTTCCAGGCCTTGTCCATCCACCAGCCGGCGTCGATGTTGACGTACTCGTAGCCGTACTTCTTCAGTTTGGCGGCCATGGCGTCGGTCTGCTTCAGGACGTTGGCCTCGGTGAGGTAGCTGTAGTCGCCGTCCGGGTTGAGGCCGGGGTACTTGGACGACTGCATGCTCCAACTGGACCAGCCCATGTAGGGCTTGGCGGCGAGGGAAGACGCGGGGGTGTCGTCGGCGGCGTGGGCCGTGGGGACGGCGACCGCAGTGAGAGCGAGCACCAGCAGGGCTCTGGCGGGCAGGGCGAAGTACGAGGATGACCGCATGGGTCGTACCTCCAATGGGGTGCGGGTGGTTATCGGCTCGGGTCCGGGGTGATGAAGGACTGGATGGCGGTGGCGGCGGCTCCGCGGGCCCACTCGTCGAAGGGCAGCGGGTGGGTGCGGACGTCGCACTGGGCGGCGGAGCCGAAGGCGGCCGCGACGAAGGCGTCGCGGATCTGCTCGGCGAACAGGTCGTAGGCGGCGAGTCCCTCGCCGGAGATGATCACGCGCTCGGGGCCGAGGAGGTTGGCGACGGTGGCGATGCCCCGGCCGATCGCCTCACCCGCGCGCGCGTACACGTCCCGGGCTCCGGCGACACCTTCGCGGGCCAGGTGCAAGGCCGCGGCGGCGTCGGGGAGTTCGGCCCCGGTGGCCTCGCGGACCTGCCGCACGATCGCCGCTTCTCCGGCGATCGCCTCGACGCAGCCGCGGTTGCCGCAGTGGCAGAGCGGGCCGGCCGGGTCGACGGTCACATGGCCGATCTCCCCGGCCACTCCGTGCGCACCGGCGACCACCCGGCCGTGCACCACCAGGCCGCAGCCGATGCCGGCGCCCACGGTGACCACGGCGAAGTCGGACAGACCCACTCCGGCGCCGAACCACTGCTCGGCGACCGTCAGGGCGCGTACGTCGTTGTCGACGGTGACCGGCAACCCCGTGGTCGTGGCGGCGAGTTCGGCGAGCGGGACGTCGCGCCACTCCAGGAAGGGCGAGTAGCGGACGGTGCCCTCGCCCCGGTCGACGTCGCCGGAGACCGCGATGCCGAGACCCAGGACCGGAGTCATGGAGCCGTCCGCCTCGGCGAGGAGCAGTTGGACGAGTTCCGCGATGCTCGCGAGCACCGTCCTGGGCTCGCGGTCGGGCAGCGGCAGGTGCCGGGCGACGCGGATACGGCAGCACAGGTCGGTGAGGACCCCGATGATCTCGTCGCCGGTGACCTTGACGCCGATGAACAGGGCCCGCCCCCCGTCGACCCGTACGAGGTTCGCGGGCCGCCCGAGCGCCGGGCGGGCCTCCTGGTCCGCGCCCTCCACCAGGTATCCGGCCTCGATGAGCGGCCGGACCGCCTTGGTGACGGCGGCCGGCGACAGGCCCACCCGCCGGGCCACCTCCAGGCGGGGCAGGGGGCCCTGGGACAGCACGGTGGTGAACACCTGCGAGGCGGCGGGTGTGTTGGCGGGGAACGTCTCGGCGCGAGGGGTGGAGCGCATGGCCGGGAACTTAGATGGCTTCTTTTCCTTCGTCAATAAAAGAAGCAGGATCGACTGTGCATTCCTGAAGAGACTTCTGTGCCGACCGGAGCGGTCAATCATCACTTTTTGCGCCTTTTGTGGCGATAATCTCCGCGTTCGTGTGGAAACTGACGGAACGACAGGAGATCAGCCGGATGGCATCAGTACGAGTGATGGTCGGGGCGGTGGCCGGAGCGGTCCTGCTGCCCCTGCTCGCGGTCCCCGCCCACGCCGAGTCGCCCGCCGCACCCGCGGTGGATCTCACAGGTCTGCTCGGCGTATTGCATTCCGCGACGGCACAGGGCGCGCCCGGGTCCATGGCCCGGATCGACGACGGGAACACGGTGTACCGGGCCGCGGTCGGCGTCGCGGACCGCAAGAGCGCGCAGACGATGAGCGACACCGACCGGTTCCGTATCGGCAGCGTCACGAAGACCTTCACCGCCGTCGTCCTGCTCCAACTGGTCGACGAGAAGAAGCTGGAACTCGACGCGCCGGTCAACCGCTATCTGCCCGGGCTGCTGCCGGACGACCGGATCACGGTGCGGCACGTCCTGAGCCACCGCAGCGGCCTGTACGACTACACGAACGACATGTTCGCCAAGACGGTCCAGGGGTTCGAGGCGGTCCGCAAGAAGGTGTTCACCCCCGAGGAGCTGGTGAAGCGCTCGCTGCGCAAACCGCGCACGAACGCGGCGGGCGCGGTGTACTCGTACTCGAACACCAACTTCGTCGTCGCCGGGATGCTGATCGAGAAGCTGACCGGGAACCCGGTGCGGACCGAGTACGAGAAGCGGATCATCGAACCGCTGCAGCTGCGCGACACGTTCTATGTGCACCCCGGCATGAAGATCCCCGGCCGTCACGCCCGCGGCTATCTCACCCCGGACCAGGCCGGCGCCCCACTCGTCGACGCGACCGAGCAGACCGCGTCGTGGG
This sequence comes from Streptomyces sp. NPDC050759, assembly GCF_044456945.1. Lineage (NCBI taxonomy): Bacteria > Bacillati > Actinomycetota > Actinomycetes > Kitasatosporales > Streptomycetaceae > Streptomyces > Streptomyces sp. NPDC050759. The sequence goes on from NZ_JBITGI010000018.1 coordinate 163,649, forward strand.
CGCAGACCGCGGGCGCGCTCATCTCCAGCACCCGGGACCTGAACACCTTCCTGTCCGCCCTGCTCGCCGGCCGGCTGACCTCGGCCGCGCAACTGGCGCAGATGGAGCGATGGGCGCCGGCGGCGAGCGGCCAGGCGTACGGCCTCGGGTTGCGCCGTCGCGATCTGTCGTGCGGGGTCTCGGTGTACGGCCACACGGGTGCCGTGCAGGGCTTCTACACGTACGCGTTCGCCTCGAAGGACGGCAAGCGCGCACTCGCCGCGGTCGCCAACACCTCCAACAACGGCAGGGTCCTCAACACGATGCTGCGTACCCTCGACTCCGTGTTCTGCGGCAAGACGACGAAGGCTCCGCGCGGCAAGGCTCCGGTGGAGCGGCACGAGGACATGGCCCCGGCGGTCACGCTGGACTGAGCCCGGCGGGAACCGCTGCGCCCTGGTGTGCGTTCTCCCGGCGAGCGACGACACCAGGGCGGCACCATGAGCGAGTTGGTTCCCGGGGGCAATCTGCCCCTCCCCGAAGGGGCCGTCACCGTGCGGGTGCCCGGCCCCTTCGACGTGTCCGCGCTGGTCACGGACGACGGCGGCAGGGTCGGGGGCGACGCCGACTTCGTGTTCTACAACCAGCCCTCCGCTCCCGGCGCCCGGCTCTCCGGCGACACCCTGACCATCGATCCCCGGGGACTGCGCGCGGGCGCCTCCAGAGTGACGGTGGTCGTCAGCCCGGCCGACCCCGGCACCCCCCTGGGCCGGCTGCCCGCCCCGGTCCTTCACGTCACCGGTGCGGGCGGCCGCCCGCTCGCCCGGTTCGCGCCGGCGCGGCCACGGCAGGAGACCGTCCTGCTGCTCGCGGAGATCTACCGGCGCGGCGACGGCTGGAAGCTGCGGGCGCTGGGGCAGGGGTACGCGGACGGGCTCGCGGGGCTGGCGCGGGACTTCGGGGTGGATGTCCTGGACGACACGCCGACGACCGCGGTGCCTGCGGTGCCGTTGACGGCATCGGGGGCACGTCCCGCCGCCGGCCACGCCCTCCGGACGCCTCCGGCGTACCCGCCGCCTCCTGCCCGCCCCGCGCCCCGGCCCCACTCCCCCGCGCCCGCCACCTCCCCTGATCTGGCCGCCTTCCTCATCCTGGTCAACTCGGCGCGTTCCGCGGCCGGTTCACCCTCGGTCGCGCTCGACCCGCGTCTCACCGACGCCGCCCGCGCCCACGCCTCCGCGATGGCCTCCGCGGACCGCCTCGGTGTGGAGGGCCCGGACGGCGTCTCCGTCTTCCAGCGGCTCACCGCCACCGGATACGCGTACCTCACCGTCGGCGAACACCTCGTCTCCGGCCCCCGCAACCCGTCCGAGTTCGTCGAGTACTGCCTGCGCACCGAGCAGCCCCGGCGGACCCTGCACGATCCGGCCTTCAGCCACGTCGGTCTCGCGCACGCCACCAACGGCCGCTCCGGCGATGTGTACTGGACGGCGCTGTGGACCAGGCCGCTCACGCCCGCCGACCTGACGCGGACCGCCGACGAGGTTGTCGGCCTCACCAACCGCGAGCGCGCCCGGGCCGGTCTGCCGCCGCTCGGCGTCGATCCCCTTCTGGCCCGTGCCGCACAGGCATACAGCACCGACATGGCGGTCCGCGCCTTCTACTCCCACACCTCCCCCGAGGGCACCCAGCCCTGGGACCGGGCCGCCGCCGCGGGCTCGACCCGCCGCTCCATCGGGGAGAACATCGCGTGCGGCCAGCGTTCGGCCGCCGAGGTCGTCGAGGGCTGGATGAACAGCCCGGGTCACCGCGCCAACATCCTCAAGCCCGGCTTCACCCACATCGGGATCGGCTTCGCGGGCGGCGGCCCGGCGGGCACCTACTGGACCCAGTTGTTCGGCGGCTGATTCCCGTACCGGATGGGATCTTGGCGGAGGGGATCCCTCCGGGCCAGGATGCCCCCATGAAGGGTGACCTCTTTTCCAGTGAGCACATGGTGCAGCCGGCCACAGCGCCGGGTATGACGGTCGAGAACTCCAAGTGCATCAGGTACGCGGTGCACGGCGAGATGCTCGCCCGCCAAGGGGCGATGGTCGCCTACCGCGGCAATCTCCAGTTCGAGCGCAAGGGCCAGGGCGTCGGGGGCATGCTCAAGCGGGCCGTCACCGGCGAGGGACTGCCGTTGATGGCGGTGCGCGGGCAGGGCGAGGCCTGGTTCGCGCACGAGGCACAGAACTGTTTCATCGTCGACGTGGAACCGGGTGACGAGTTCACGGTCAACGGTCGCAACGTCCTGTGTTTCGACGCCTCGTTGGCGTACCGGATCGCGACCGTCAAGGGCGCGGGCATAGCCGGTGGCGGTCTGTTCAACAGCGTCTTCACGGGTCACGGCAGGCTCGGGCTCGTCTGCGAGGGCAACCCGCTGGTGATCCCGGTCTCGCCGGAGTACCCGGTGTACGTCGACACGGACGCGGTCGTCGGCTGGACGGCGGGCCTCGCGACCTCACTGCACCGTTCGCAGTCCATCGGGTCGATGCTGCGCGGCGGTTCCGGGGAGGCGGTGCAGCTGGTGCTGCAGGGCTCGGGATACGTCGTCGTACGGCCGAGCGAGGTGACCCCGCAGAAGGCACAGCAGCACTGAGGCCCCAGACAGTGATCTGCGCCTCACAGGCAACCCGTCCGGCTCCGTCCACGTCTTGACCGGCAGCGCATGATGCCCCGGCCCTCCGGTCGGGGCTCATTTTCGAGGCACTATGCACACCATGTATACACAGCATGTAGAGATGCGGTGTATACGGACGGAAAGGCATGCATGTACGGCAAGGCTTTCGCCCCGGAGTATCAGGGCGCGCTCACCACCCTCTCCGTGAACTCCTCGCTGGACGAGGTCCTGGCCGCCGGCACCGACCAGTTGAGAGCGGCCGAGCGAGCCGGACAGCACACGGAGGCGGCCCGCTCCGGACTCGCCGTCGCCGAGGCGCTGCGCAGGCTCGGCCGGGTCACCGACGCCGACCGCGCCTGGAAGGCGAGTTACCGGGCCGCCCGCCGGGCCGGGGACACCGCGGGCATGGCCTGGGCCCTGTGGAGCGGCGGCACGCTGGCCCGTCAGCGCGGCGGATTCGCCCTGGCCCGGCGGCTGTTGGGGCTGGCGGCCGAACTCGGCGAGCGTGGCGGCGATGTCGTGGTGCGCGGTTACTCGCTGGCGGGGCTGGCCGAGACCGGCCGTATCCAGGGCGACTACGAGGCCGTCGGACGGCTGCACGAACAGTTGCTGGCCGAGGCCAGACGGCGTGGCGAGGCACGGCATACGGTGTGGGCGCTGTCCGGCATCGCGCAGATGCACCGCAACACCGGGTCCTACGACACCGCGTTCGCCATGTTCGAGGAGGCGGCCCGGATCGCCGCGGGCGCCGACGACCGGCGCGGTCACGCCTGGGCGCTGCGCGGGCTCGCCGATCTCGTCTCCGTGCGGGACGGCGACATGGGGCGGGCCCTCACCCTGCTGTCCGAGGCGGAGACGACCTGCCGCGAGATGAACCTGTCCAGCGCGCTGGCCTACAACCACAAGATGCGCGGCAACGTTCTCTACCGCGCGGGGCGTTACCCCGAGGCCCGTGACCTGTACGAGCAGGCGCTCGCCGAGTTCCGCGCCATGGGCGAACCGCGCGGGGAGGCCCTTTCCCGGCTGGGGCTCGCCAAGTCCCTGGCCCGCCTGGGCCGCGACCGCGCCGAGACCGCGGCCGAACTGGACGATCTGGCCCGTGTCCTGGAGCGGACCGGGCTGCGGCACGCGCGGGAGATGGTGGCGCGGGCCCAGGAGGAGTTCGGCGTGCGGATCGAGGCGGTACGGTGACGACGCTCGCCCCTCCCGAAGTCCTCACCCGCTGCCGCCTATTGGTCCGGCCGGCGCTCCAGGAGGCCGTCGGCCGACTGCACCCCTGGGTGAGCGAGATGGCCGCCTATTCCTTCGGCTGGTGCGAGGTCGGCGGCGCCCCCGCCGTGGCGTCCGGCGGCAAGGGAGTGCGCCAGGCACTCGCCGTACTGGGTGCCGAGGCGGCCGGCGCGCCCGGGCGGGCCGGGGTGCCCGCGGCGGTCGCGGTGGAACTGGTGCACGTCTTCTCGCTGCTCCACGACGACATCATGGACGGCGACCCGGCCCGGCGCGGCCGCCCCACGGTGTGGAAGGCGTACGGCACCGGCCCGGCCGTTCTCGCGGGTGACGCCCTGTTCGCGCTGGCCGTCGAGACCCTGGCCGACGCCGGCTCCGACGCCGTACGGCTCCTGTCCGCCGCGCTGTCCGACCTCGTGCGCGGGCAGGCGGACGACCTCCTGTTCGCCACCCGCCCCTGGACGGGACCCGAGCGGGTGCGGCCGGAGGAGTACCGGGCCATGGCCGAGCACAAGACCGGGGCGCTGCTGGGCTGCGCGGCGGCGCTCGGTGCTCTGCTCGGCGGGGCGCCCCCGGCCACGGTGGCCGCCCTGGACCGTGCCGGGCGGCATCTGGGGGTCGCGTTCCAGATCGTCGACGACGTCCTGGGGATCTGGGGCGATCCCCTGGTCACGGGCAAGCCCGTGCACGGCGATCTACGGGAGCGCAAGAAGACGTTCCCGGTACTGGCCGCGCTCGACTCACCTACATCTGGGGCGGCGCGGCTGGCCCGGCTCCTCGAGTCGGACGGGCCCCCGCAGGAGATGGCGGACCTGGTCGAGGAGTGCGGCGGCCGGTCGGCCGCGCTCGCCGAGGCCCGCCGTCGCATGGCCCTGGCGGAGACGGCGTACGAGCTGCGGCCTTTGCTGGACTACCTGCTGCGGCGTGATCTCTGATGCCGAGTTGACCGGCGCCGGCCGCCGGGACAGGGTTCGAGGAGAGCTCTCCCCGCGGGAAGGAACCATCTTGATCGGGATCACGGACATCGAGCAGCAGGCCGGGCTGATCGCCGGACACGTCGTCCGCACGCCGACCCTGCCCAGCCCCGGCCTGTCCGCGCTGCTCGGTGCTCCCGTCACCGTCAAACTCGAACTGCTCCAGCGCACCGGCTCGTTCAAGGCGCGCGGGGCGACGGCCAAGCTGCTGTCGCTGAGTCAGGCGGAGCGGGCGGCCGGGGTCGTGGCGGTCAGCGGCGGCAACCACGGGATCGCCCTCGCCCACATGGCGGCGGCGCTCGACGTCAAGGCGACGGTGGTGATGCCTCGTTCGGCGCCCTCCCGGTCGGTGGAGATCGTGGCGGCGGCCGGGGCGTCACTGCGGCTGACGGACGACATGGACGGTGCCTTCTCGCTGGTGAACCGGCTGCGGGACGAGGGGCTGACGCTGGTCCACCCCTTCGACGACCCTCTGGTGATCGCGGGGCAGGGGACCGTCGGACTGGAACTGGCCGAGGACGCGGGCGACCTCACCGACGTCCTCGTCAGCGTCGGGGGCGGCGGTCTGATCGCCGGGGTCGCGGCGGCACTGCGGGCGCGTCGTCCGGGTGTCAGGGTCTGGGGTGTGGAGACCGAGGGCGCCGAGGCCATGTCCCGGGCGCTCGCCGCGGGCGGGCCGGTGCCGGTCGCGCTGTCCTCCGTCGTGTCCACGCTGAGCGCCCCGTCCGTCTCGCAGTTGACGTACGACCATGTGGCGGCTCTGGTCAACGAGGTCCTCGTGGTCCCGGACCGGGAGGCCGTGCAGGGCTGTCTCGACCTCGCCGAGCACGCCAAGGTGTGGGGCGAACCGGCGGCCGGATGTCTTCTGCCCGCCGCCCGGACGGTGCTGGAGCGCGTCGGTGACGACTGCCGGTTGGGCCTCGTCGTGTGCGGCGGCAACGCGACCACCGCCGACGTCATGGGCTGGGCCGAGCGGTTCGGGCTGCGGTGAGAGAAGTCGGTGAGAGAAGTGCTCAACTGCTTTCGTTCTACTGACTTGTGAGTCAGAAACCGAGCAACCGGAAAGCGGATTCCATCGGTTGACGATTTGATTGAACAGACCCCGCCGCACCCGCCGTACCTCTGTGAAAGGTGAGAGCCAGGGGTTCAGCGAGGGATGACCATGGTCAAGGCGCACGTCTCCACACACGAGTTGGTCGCCGGACGGTACCGGCCCCTGGATGTCCTGCACCGTGAGACCAACCGCACCTGCTGGTACGGCGAGGACGTCTCCACCGAACGCCCCTGTCTGCTCACCGAGATCGGGCTGCCGGCCGGCACCGACGAGGAGACCTCGCTGCGCACCGCCGCGGGAGTCGTCCGGATGTCCAAGACCATGCGGGTGCTCTCCCCCGGCCGGATCGCCGCGGTCGTGGACGCCGTGGCGCAGGAGGACACCCTGTGGACCGTCACCGAGCCGGTCGACGGCATTCCGCTGGGCGAACTCCTCGGCCGTCAGGGGACGTTCGACCACGTGCGGGCGGCGCGCATCGGCCTGGAGCTGCTGGAGGTGCTGGAGGCGGCGCACGGCGAGGGCATCACGCACGGTGAACTCAGCCCGGGCCAGGTGTTCGTGCATCACCAGGGCTCCGTCGTCGTCACCGGCTGGGGCCTGGCCGGAGCGACCCTCGCCCCCCGGCTCTCGGCACCGTCGTACGCCTCCCCCGAACAGGCCCGTGACGAGCGCATCGGCCCGTCCGCCGACCTGTGGGCGCTCGGCGCGATCCTCTACACGCTGGTCGAGGGGCGTCCGCCCTTCCGTGACCGCGACCGTCCCGCGGCCACCCTGAAGGGAGTCGACCGGCTGCCGCTGCGGGCCCCGGTGCGTGCCGGTCCCCTCACGCAGACCGTGCAGGGGCTGCTGCGCAAGGACTCCCGGGAGCGGCTGAGCCGCACGGCCGCGCGGAGCGCCCTCCTCCGGGTTCTCGACGAGGACACCGACATGCCGCCGGAGGAGGAACCCCGGTCCCGGCTGCGCGTCCTGCACGGCGTGGCCCCGGGCCGCGGCAGCCGCCTCCTGATCGCGGGGACCGCCCTGGCCGTCGTCACGGTGGCCGCCGCCGTCCTCACGGTCACCAAGGCGCTGCCCGGCGGCGACAGTGCGACGACGGGTGAGGCGCCCGCCCCGTCGGCGTCGGCCTCCGCCTCCGCGCCCGCCCCGCCGGCTCCGGTCCCCTCCCCGTCGGTCACCGCATCCGGCAGCCGCACCGACGAGAGCGTCGACCCGCCCGCGACGCCCACATCCACGCCCACACGCGCGCCGAGCCGAACGGCCTCTCCCCCCGCGGGCACGGGGCTGCCGTCCGGGTACAGCGAGTACCACTCCCCCGAGGGCTTCTCCGTCGCCCTGCCCAAGGGATGGAAGCCACTGGAGACCCAGCGCCAGGGCGACCTGGCGTACCGCGTCACCTTCGGCGCCTCCGGTGACCCGCGCACGCTCGCCGTCACCTACAGCAAGGCCGTCGGCACGGACGCCGTGGCGGTGTGGCGCGACGACGTGGAGCCGGGGCTGCGGGACAACCCCGGCTACGAGCGTCTCGGTGACATCCGCGCGACGACCTACCAGGGCCGCGAGGCCGCCGACATGCAGTGGGTGGAGGACGTCGACGGCACCCGGGTGCGCACCTTCGGCCGCGGCTTCCTCATCGGCGGGGGCCGCGGCTACTCACTGCGCTGGACGACCCCCGCGGCCGACTGGAACGACGACACGAACCGGGTAGCGCTGGACACCTTCCTGAGCACCCTCCGCGTGCCCTCAGGCTGAGCGCGGCGCACGCATCCGCCGCAGCGGTCCGGCGTGCAGGGGCTGGGTGCGCCAGCGCGCGGTGAACGTCCGGTCCCCGAGCGAGCACGTCACCAGCAGGCGGTGCGGTGTTTCCAGGAAAGCCACATCGACGGCGAGGGTCTCCGCGTCGGTCCAGCCGCCGCTCACCGCGACGGGCACGGGCTCGTCGGCCACCGTCCAGCCGGCTCCGAGCCCCAGTTGCAGCCGGTCGCCGTCGTCGACCAGCGTGACTCGGCCCCCTGGGTCCACCTCGACCGCGCTCAGGGACGGCTGGTCGGCGCAGGCACCGCCGCGGGGAGTGAAGGTGGTGTTCCAGTCCTCCGCCCGGTCCGCGGGGGTCGCCTTGCCCTCGGCGGGCGGCAGCGCGAGCCGTGTCAGACGGTCGGCCAGGGCCGTGTCCGCCGCCTCACGGCCGGGCAGCGGGCCGGCCCCGAACGCGGGGAGCAGATGCTCCCAGACCAGGTCCAGCACCTTCTGCAGGTCCTCGGTCTCCGAGGTGATCGCCAGCACCACGTCGTGTTCGGGCAGCACCACGCAGAACTGCCCGTACGCCCCGTCCCCGCGGTAGCCGTGCCGCGCCATCCAGAACTGGAAGCCGTAACCCTGCTGCCAGTCCGGCCAGCCGGCCACCGGCGGTGTCCCGTGCGAGATCTGGGCCCGCGTCGCCTCGGCCACCCATGATTCGGGCAGCAGCCGCTCGCCCTCCCACACTCCGCCCCGCCGGTACAGCAGGCCGAGCCGGGCGACGGCGTCGGTGGTGGCGTGCAGCCCGCTGAAACCGAGCTCACGGCCCCTGCGGTCGGGGATCCAGGCCACCTCGCCGATCCCGAGCGGTTCGAACAGCCGGGGCCGCAGGTACTCGGTGAGCTTCTGGCCCGTGACGCGTTGCACGATCGCGGCGAGGGTGTAGGTGGCGGGCTGGTTGTAGGCGAAGACGGTGCCCGGCTCCCGGTCGGGCGGCACCAGCAGGAAGCCCCGGACGAGCTCGTCACGGTCCTGTGCGCGCGCCCGGTCGAATGTCTCCTCGAGATGCCCGCTGGCCATCGACGCCACATGCCGTACGAGCATCGCGCGGCTGCGCGGGTCGGTGACATCGGCCTCGAACTCCGGGAAGTACGAGATCACCGGGTCGTCCAGCCGGATCAGTCCCTCGGCGAGGGCGAACCCGGCGGCCGTCGCGGTGAAGCTCTTGCTGAGGGAGTAGAGGAGGTGGAGCCGGTCCGGGGCGTACGGCGCCCACCAGCCCGAGGCCACGACCTGGCCGTGGCGCAGCAGCATCAGGCTGTGCGGCTCGATGGCCGGGTCGGATTCGAGGGCGTCGAGGAAGGCCTGTATGCCGGCGGCATCGACCCCCTGGGCTGCGGGGGTGCTCGTGGGCAGGGAGCTCATGAGGGCATCCTCTCTTGTTCTCCGGCCTTGATCGAGAGGACCCCCGAAGCCCGTTTTCCCCTCCGGTCACCGGGGACTCGGCACCCATGGTGCAAATCGGATACACGATGATGACCGAGCAGGCCGGCCCACGAGAGCTCGTCGGCCATGTGGTGCGGGCGGAGGAGGTGGGCTACGACTTCTCGGTGACCTCGGACCACTACTTCCCGTGGCTGCGGTCGCAGGGACACTCGCCGTACGCGTGGAGCGTGCTCGGGGCGGCCGCCCAGGCGACCTCCCGCATTCCGCTGATGACGTACGTGACCTGTCCTTCCTTCCGCTACCACCCGGCGGTGGTGGCGCAGAAGGCGGCGACGATGCAGCTGCTCTCACAGGGCAGGTTCCGGCTGGGGCTGGGGTCCGGCGAGAACCTCAACGAGCATGTGGTGGGCGGCGGCTGGCCCTCGGCCGACGTACGGCACGAGATGCTGGAAGAGGCGGTGGAGATCATCCGCGCGCTGTTCCGGGGCGGCCATGTGAACCACCGCGGGAACCACTTCGACGTGGAGTCGGCCCGGCTGTGGGACCTGCCGGACGAGCCGCCGCAGATCGGCCTGGCCGTCTCCGGAGAACAGTCCTGCGAACTGGCCGGCCGCCTCGCCGACCTGGTCATCGCCACGGAGCCCAAGGCCGGCCTGCTCGACGCGTTCGACCGGCACGGCGGTGAAGGCAAGCCGCGCGTGGGGCAGCTGCCCGTCTGCTACGACCCCGACCGAGACACGGCGATCAAGCGGGCGCACTCCCAGTTCCGCTGGTTCGGCAGCGGCTGGAAGGTCAACTCCGAGCTCCCGCACCCGGACTCCTTCGAGGCGGCCACCCAGTTCGTCACGCCCGACGACGTCGCGGAGTCGATTCCCTGCGGCGACGACCCGGACGACTTCGTCGAGGCGGTACGGCCGTACGCGGAGGCGGGTTTCACCGAGATCGCCCTGGTGCAGATCGGCGGGGACTCGCAACCGGAGTTCCTCGACTGGTCGGCGAAGACACTGCTGCCAGCGCTGCGCGACGCGTTCGCCTGAGCGGGCCGGGGCTGCCCGACGGTACCCGAGGGTGCAATAGGCTTCCTACCCCGCACATCGTGCGGTCCGAACGAGCCTGCCCAGGAGAAGCACCCGTGACCCTAGCGATCGACCCGTCCGACACGTCCTCCCAGGCCTCGGTCGAGACGTCCGGCGCGCCCTTGTCCGACCTCGTCGCGCGGGACGCCCGGGAGTTCGGTGTTTACGCGCGGACCGGCGGATGGGCCTTCGGCCTGATGGTGGCGCGCAGCGTGCGGCCCGGCGGCCAGAGCGCGGACGAGACACCGAAGGTGTCCGCGAAGGAGTTCGCCGAGCTCGCCGGCTGCTCGCCCGAGCGCGTCATGCGCTACTACAAGGCATGGGACAGGGCCGCCGACGACGGCATGGTCCCGCACTTCGAGGCGCTGGCGCCGGGCCAGGAGGTGGAGCTGCCGGACGCGGACGTGTGGCTCGACTACTACGTCTCCCGCAACAGCGCGACCTCCGAGCGCGGCACCGCCATCGCCGAGGCCGCCGAGGCCGAGGGCATCCGGCCCACCAAGGCCCTGGAGGTCGCCGAGAACCCGACCGCGCTGCGTGCCGCCATCCTCGCCGACCCCTCCACCGCCCGGGCCGCGCGCAGCGCACTGCTCGACCGGATCAAGGAGGACCCGGAGCTCCAGGCCTCGCTGGCCCGGGACGTGGTGCGCACGGACGACCTGAAGAAGGCCGTGGCCACCGAGAGCCGGGCGGCCGACCGGATCGGATACGTCCGCCAGATCGCCGAGTCCGGTCAGGTGAAGACCCCGGCCGGGCAGACCATCGACGCGCCCGTCGACCTGCGCCAGGAGGCCGAGCGGCACCTGTCCCTCCTCGAGGAGCTGGAGGAGGACGAGGACACCGGCGAGTGGGCGGCCGAGGCCTTCGACACCATGAAGTCCCTCGTCGCCGAGACCGTGGAGGCCGACCCCGAACTGCGGGTCCAGGAACGGCGTACGAAGTTCTACAACAGCCTCCAGAAGGCCACCAAGGTGTTCGAGGAGCTGACCTTCGACGACGCCCAGGACTTCTACGAGGACGACATGGTCCAGCAACTGGAGGAACTCCAGCAGGCCATCGCCTCGTGCATCACGGCCTTGCGCGGTGCGAAGGCAAATCACCCGGACGGCTGAGCATCTTGGGCGTGTGAGGGGTACTAGAGGGCGACACGTCGCTCTTCCCGGAGGCCTTCAGGTGAACTCCTTCGTCCGCAGAACCGCGCACAAGACTCTGGTCGTGCAACTGCAGGCGGGCGGCACGGGCCGGTGCCCCGTGCTCGCCCACCTGGGCTACGACGCGGCGGACCCGTTCGCCGTCACCGCGGTGTTCAGCCATGACGGCCGGGTGCTGGCGCGGTGGCGGCTGGACCGGGAGATGCTCGCCGAGGGCCTGCGCGGTCCGGTCGGGGTCGGGGACGTACGGCTCAGCCCCGTCTCGACCGGCGTCTGGGAGGAGCTCCGCCTGGAGTTCTACGGTGACGCCCGCTCCGACGGGGGCCGCCAGCACGCCGTGGTCTTCGCCTGGGCACCGGCACTGGCGTCCTTCCTGCGCGAGACCCGCGAGATCGTGCCGCCGGGACAGGAGGAGGTCCGCGTGGACGACTTCCTGGCCTCGGTCATCGCGGGAGGCTGAGCGGGGGGCCGGGTCGGGGCTGATGCGCACGCGGGCTGAGTAGCCGTACTCATGCCGCCGTCGGCCCCTGCCCCGACGATGAGGGTTCCGACGACAAGGAGCACCTCATGACCGCTGTGCGCCGGCCCCTGCCGGTTCTGCTCGCCTGGGCCGTGGTCGCCGCGCTCGCCCTGTCGGCCTGGGGCCCGCGCGACCGCACCACCTGGTTCCTGGAGACCGTCTGGGTCCTGGTGGGGCTGCCACTGATCGTGCTGACGTGGCGCCGCTTCCCGCTGACCGGCCTGCTGTGCTGTCTGCTGGCGGTCCACGCGCTCGTACTGATCGTGGGCGGCCACTACACCTACGCCGAGGTCCCGCTCGGCGACTGGGTGCGGGACACCTTCGGGCTCGACCGCAATCCGTACGACCGTTTCGGCCATCTCATGCAGGGCTTCGTGCCCGCGGTTCTGGTGCGGGAGCTGCTCTGCCGTACCTCACCACTGCGGGGCAGCCGCTGGCTGGCGCCGCTGACGGTGTGCGCGTGTCTGGCCTTCAGCGCCGTCTTCGAGATGCTGGAGTGGGCGGCCGCGGTGACCGGGGGTCAGGCGGCGGACGCCTTCCTGGCCACGCAGGGCGATGTGTGGGACACCCAGTGGGACATGTTCTGCGCGCTGATCGGCGCCACGCTGTCCGTGCTGTCGCTGAGCCGCCTGCACGACCGGCAGTTGGACGGGCTGCGCGTCACCCCGTCGTATGGCGGCGCCGGGTCCACAGGGGCACCGCGAACCAGCACAGCAGGTACCAGGCCACTACCGCCGCGACGAGCCAGGGCACCCAGGAGTCGTGGGTCGCGACCCGCAGGATCAGCAGCAGGGCGGCCGTCATCGTCGTGAGCAGGAGAACCAGCCCCACGAAGGTCAGCCGGGAAGCGATCCGCACGGCCTGGGGTTTGATGCGCCGCCCCGAGACGAGGCGGTGCAGCGAGACCGGCCCGATGAGGGCTCCGGTGGCGCAGGAGCCGAGGACGACGGTCACGATGTAGATGACCTGGTCGGTGTGGGCGAGGTCGTCGTACCTGGGGGTGAACACCACGGTGAGCAGGAAGCCGAACAGGATCTGGACACCTGTCTGCGCGACGCGTATCTCCTGGATGAGTTCGCCCCACATGCGGTCCGCGCGCTCGTCCTCGGTCTCGTTGCGGCCCTTCCGTCTCACCGTCTCGACCATGCGGTACGGGTATCCGGTGACTGATCGTTCAAACAGCGCGGCTCCGGGAGCGCGAGAAGCCGCCTCCCGGAGCCGGGCGTGGGGTCACCAGCGGTTCTCGACCTGGTCCTTGATCCGGCGGTCGTAGAGGTCCCGGATCGCCGCGAGGGTCTCGTCGGACAGCGGCGGCAGCTTGGCGGCGGCCGCGTTGGCGCGGGCCTGCTCGGGGTTGCGGGCGCCGGGGATGACGGTGGTGACGCCCGGCTGCTCGATGATCCACCGCAGGGCGAGCAGGGCCGGCGAGTAACCCTCGGGAGCGAGCGCGGAGAACTCGGCGGCGGCCTCGACACCGGTCGTGTAGTCCACGCCGGAGAAGGTCTCGCCGACGTCGAAGGCCTCGCCGTGCCGGTTGTAGGCGCGGTGGTCGTTCTCCGGGAAGACCGTGTCCTTGGTGTACTTGCCGGACAGCAGGCCCGAGGCCAGCGGGACCCGGGCGATGATGCCGACGCCCGCCTCCCGCGCGGCGGGGAGCACCTCGCGCAGCGGCTTCATGCGGAAGGCGTTGAGGATGATCTGCACACTCGCCACACCCGGCCGGGCGATCGCGGTCAGCGCCTCCTGGCAGGTCTCGACGCTGACGCCGTAGTGGGCGATGCGCTCCTCCTCGACCAGGGTGTCGAGGGCGTCGAACACCTCGTCGGAGGAGTAGACGGGCGTCGGCGGGCAGTGCAGCTGGACCAGGTCGATGCGGTCGACACCGAGATTGCGGCGCGAACGGTCGTTCCAGGCACGGAAGTTGTCGAGGACGTAGTTCTCCGGGATCTGGTCGACCCGGCGGCCCATCTTCGTCGCGACCAGCACGTGCAGGTCGGGCCGGCCGCTCAGGAAGGTGGCGATGGTCTGCTCGCTGCGCCCGTCGCCGTACACGTCCGCCGTGTCGAAGAAGGTGACCCCCGACTCGGCCGCCGCCTCCAGCACCGAGAGGGCTTCCTTGTCGTCGACGTCTCCCCAGTCGGCCCCCAGCTGCCAGGTGCCGAGTCCGACCACGGATGCGTGCTGCTGCGACCTGCCGAATGTGCGCTCGTCCATGGCGTCAGTCTGTCACCCGTCGCCGACCTGCGCGGAACGGGCCGCTCCGGGCCGACGTCGGTGCATTATTCACTCACACGGGTGACACTTGTCGATGTAAGGCATGCACGTGTCAACGAGCGCCTAGCGTGATCGCGTGACTGATCGTTCAGTGAGCAACCATCCGCAGGACGACTCGTCCTGGTCCCGTCGCGGCTTCCTTCTCAGCGCCGCGGCCCTGGCCGCCGTACCGATTCTGCTGCCGGCCGACCCGGCGGCCGCGGCCGAGGAGCTGCCCGGTTTCCCGGCGGGCGTGGCCCTGCACCGTTCGGCGTACCGGAACTGGGTCGGCGAGATCACCGCCGACGGGCTGTGGGCCTGCGCCCCGACCGGTCCGGACCAGGTGGCCGAGGTCGTCAACTGGGCCTGGCGGCACGGCTGGCGGGTGCGCGCCCGGGGCTCCTCGCACGGCTGGTCGCCCCTGACCATCACCGAGGGCACCGCGTCGGACGCGCCCGTCCTCCTTGTCGACACCGCCTCCCACCTCACCGGCCTGTCCCTGGACTCCGCCTCCGCCGTGCGGGCCGGCACCGGCGTCACGCTGGAGGCGCTGCTGACCTATCTGGAGGAGCACGGGCTCGGGGTCACCGCCGCGCCCGCCCCCGGCGACCTCACCCTGGGCGGCGCGCTGGCGGTCGACGCGCACGGCACCGCCGTTCCGGCCGACGGGGAGCAGCGGCTGCCGGGACAGACGTACGGCTCGCTCAGCAATCGCATCCTGTCGTTGACGGCGGTGGTCTGGGACGAGGGCAGCGGGGCGTACGTGCTGCGTGAGTTCAGCCGTGCCGAGGCCGACAGTGCCGCCCTGCTCACCCATCTCGGGCGGGCCTTCGTCACCGAGGTCGTGCTGCGAGTCGGCGCCAACAGCAATCTGCGGTGTGTCAGCCGGGTCGACATTCCGGCGGCCGAGCTCTTCGCGGCGCCCGGCGGCGACGGGCGGACCTTCACGAGCTTCCTGGAGGAGGCCGGGCGGGTCGAGGCGATCTGGTTCGCCTACACGGAGTTCCCGTGGCTGAAGGTGTGGAGCGTGGCGCCGCGCAAGCCGCTGACCTCGCGGCGCGTGACCTCGCCGTACAACTATCCCTTCTCCGACAACGTGCCGACCCTGGTGGCGGATCTGGCCGGGCGGATGGTGTCGGACGCGGCCTGGTATCTGGCGCCGGTGCTCGGGAACGCGCAGCTCGACGTGGCGACCGTGGGGCTCACGGCGACGCTGTCGGCGGACATCTGGGGGCCGTCCAAGAACACACTGCTCTACATCAAGCCGACGACGCTCAGGGTGACCGCGAACGGGTACGCGGTCCTGACGAGCCGGGACCAAGTGCAGCGGGTCGTCTCCGAGTTCACGGACTTCTACCGGGAGCAACTCGCCGCGTACACGGCACAGGGGAAGTTCCCGGTCAACGGAACGGTGGAGATCCGGGTGACCGGGCTCGACGATCCGGCCGAGGCCGAGCTGGAGGGGGCGCGGGCTCCGCTGCTGTCGGCGTTGCGGGCGGACCAGGCGCATCCCGAGCGGGACACGGCGGTGTGGCTGGACATCCTCACGCTGCCGGGGACGCCGTACGCGGAGGCCTTCCTGCGGGAGATCGAGCAGTTCCTCCTCGACGGCTACGACGGGACGCGTGTCGAGTGGTCCAAGGGGTGGGCCTACACGGACGACGCCGTGTGGGAGGACGAGGAGGTGCTGGGGACGGCCATTCCCGGTTCGTTCGGTGAGGCGGTGTGGGGCCAGGCCGCGGGGGTGCTGGACCGGCTCGATCCGCACGGTGTGTTCGGCAACGCCTTCCTGGACCGGCTGTTCCGTTAGGGCGTCAAGTGGGCCTGCACCGTGGGGGCGTACCGGTCCACGACGTCCTCCACGGCGGTCGCCCTCAGCTCGGTGCCCCGGGCGATGCCGTACATCACGCCCAGGCCCAGGAGGGTGCCCACCGCCAGTTCGGCGCGCAGGCCGGCGTCGGGGCCCCGCAGGCGCTCCGCGAGGCGTTCGACCACCTGGGAGCGGAAGTTGACGCGCAGGATGTCACCGTGTTCGCCCTGGACGGGAGCGAAGGCGATCCGGAGCAGGGGGTCGGCGCCTCGTTCGATCTGGCCGGTCAGGACATGGCGGACCATGTGACGGCCCAGTTCGTCCAGGGGAGCGTCGAGCAGGGCCGTCGCGTCGGACTCGAAGGACATGACGCGGGCGAAGAGGGCGTCCTTGTTGCCGAAGTACTTCACGATCAACGGCGGGCTGACCCCGGCGCGTTCGGCGACCGCCTTGAGGGTGATGTCGGCGTGGGGGGTGCGGGCCAGGAGATAGCGGGCCGCCCTGAGGATGGCGGCCTTGGTCGCCTCGGCGTCCCGGCGGGCGGTCGTGGTGGTGGGGGGCGGTGTGCTCACGGCACTCATGCTCCCTCCATCGCCCCCTCCCGCGCGCCCCGGGTGCGGCCCTTGGCCCGGCGGGTCCCGTCGGGGGCGGAGTCGCCGGGGATGGTCAGCGCCGCCGCGCACGCCGCGAGGGCTATCGCGCCCGCCATGGCGAAGGCCATCAGGTAGCCGTGCAGGGTGGGCACGAGTGCGCCGCCGACCGGGCTGGTGTGGTGGACCAGTACCGCCGCGACCGCCGCGCTGGAGGCGGCCTGGCCGATGGTGCGCATCAGGACGTTGACGCCGTTGGCGGAGGCGGTCTGCTCGGCCGGTACGGCGCGCAGGATCAGCGTGGGCAGCGCCGAGTAGGCGAGGGTGGTGCCGGTGGCCACCACGGTCGCGCCCAGGATGATCATCCACAGATCGCGGCTGTCCGCGATGCGTACCGCGTAGCCGCACGCCATCACCGCGGCGCCGAGGGCGAGCGTGACGCGCGGACCGCGGGAGGCGGAGATCCGGGCGGAGAGCGGTGAGAACAGGAGCATGGTGACTCCGCCCGGCAGCAGGCACAGGCCGGTGGCCACGATCGACAGACCGAGTCCGTAGCCCGTGGCCTTCGGCGCCTGCACGAGCTGGGCCGTGACCAGGGAGTTGGCGTAGAACGCGAAGCCGGTGAGCAGGGCGGCCACGTGGGACAGGCCCACCCGCGGCCGGGTGACCAGCCGCAGGTCGACCAGGGGCTCGTCGGTGCGCAGCTGACGCCACCACCACAGGGCCAGCACGGCGACGGACACCAGGAACAGCCCCAGGACCCGGGGGCTGCCCCAGCCCCACTGCCCGCCCTGGGACACCCCGAGCAGCAGGCTCACCAGGCCCACGGCCAGTCCCAGGGCACCCACCACGTCGAAGCGGCCCGGCTGCCGTACCGGCGACTCGCGGACCGCCCACGACACGGCCGTGACGCCCAGGGCGCCGAGGGCACTGGTCATCCAGAACATGGTGTGCCAGTCGGCGTACTGGACGACCATCGCGGCCAGCGGCAGACCGAGTGCGGCGCCGATGCCGACCGTGGAGCTCATCATCGCGACCGCGGAACCCCGGCGCTCCGGCGGCAGTTCGTCGCGCAGGATGCTGATCGACAGCGGCACCACGGCGGCGGCGGCACCCTGCAGGGCGCGAGCCGCGATGAGCACGGTGATGTCGGACGACAGGGCGCACATCACCGAGCCGAGCGTCATCAGGGCGAGGGCGCCGGTCAGCACCCGGCGCTTGCCGTACATGTCACCGGCACGGCCGAGCACCGGGGTGAGGACCGCACCGGCCAGCAGGGTCGCCGTGACCATCCAGGAGACTGCGCCGGGCGAGGAGTGGGTCAGCCGGGGCAGGTCCGGCAGCAGCGGGACGACCACGGTCTGCATGACGGCCATGAGCGTGCCGCACATCGCCAGCACCGGCACGGTGAGCCGGGTCCGCAGGCCTGCTCCGGGCGGCGGGGATATCGGGCCCTGCTGGTCCATCGGCGCTCCGGACTCGATACGGAAAACGGGGTGAATGACAATTCACTCTAGCGGTGAATCGCCATTCACCCAATACCCTTCCAGGGCCGCCGAGCTACTTGCGAGAAGCCAGCTCCCGTGCGTGCACGCCGCGCGCCACCTTCGGCCCGAGCCAGCGTTTGATCCTGCGCAGCGCCTCGAGCTGCCCGGCGGCCTGGTCGAGCCGGTAGTACAGCTGAGGCGGGACATAGGGCAGCAGCGGCGAGTGACGCTGGCCCAGAAGGGCGAACATCTGCTCCGGGGGCAGGCCGATGTAGCGCGGCAGGTTCTCGTACCACTGGGCGCTGTAGCGGGCCGCGCTCTGGATGGAGAGCAGTTCCGACTTGCGCTGCCGCTCGTAGCGGACGAGGGCCTGCGGAAGCTCGGTGTGCCGCTGCAGGGCGTCGGCCAGGGCGATGGCGTCCTCCAGGGCGAGGGTGGTACCGGCGCCGATGGAGTAGTGGGTGGTGTGGGCGGCGTCGCCGAGGAGGACGAGGTTGCCGCGGTGCCAGGTGCGGTTGGTGAGCGTGCGGAAGCTGAGCCACTGGGCGCTGCCCGAGCCGGTGGAGCGGCCGATCAGGGGGTGGCCGTCGAGGACGTCGGCGAACAGCTTCTCCAGCAGGGCGAGTCCGTCGGCCTCGTTCGCACCGTCGAGGCCGAGGCTGGTCCAGGTCTCGGGCGCGCACTCGACGACGCAGGTGCTGCCTTCGGGGCCGAAGGGATAGCCGTAGCACCAGATCCAGCCGTGGTCGGTCTCGACGAAGGCGAAGGTGAAGGAGTCGAAGACCTTGCTGGTGCCGAGCCAGATGTAGCGGTTGCGGCCTTCCCTGGTCTCGGCGCCGAAGTGGCCGGCGTGTCCGGTGCGCAGGGCGCTGTGCACGCCGTCGCCGGCCACGACGAGGTCGGCCTCGGGGAGGTTGCCGGCGGTGATCTCGTGCTCGAACTCCAGCCGCACACCCAGCGAGCGGGCCCGCTCGGCGAGGATCTCCAGCAGGCGGTGGCGGCCGATGCCGAAGCCCGGGTCGCTGTCGCGCCGGGTGACCAGGTCCCGTACCCGGGCCTCGCCCTGGTTCCAGGTGACCGAGGCCTCCTCGATCGCGCGGGACGACTCGGGGTCGTGGACGTGGAGTTTGTCGAGCAGTCCGCGCCAGTAGGTGACGCCCCAGCCGTAGGTGGAACCTTCCGGGTTGCGCTCGTGGACAGTGATGTCGTGGGACGGGTCCTGCCGCTTCAGCAGGATCGAGAGATACAGGCCGGCGGGCCCGCCGCCGACGCAGGCGACCTTCACACGCACCCCTATTGGTTACTCAAAGCGGTCGATTGGCAACGCAGAGTAGCAGTCCGGAGATGCGCGAACACCGATTCGGATCACGTCGGGGAACACCCGATGTAGCGGTCCTCTCGTCCGGTTTGCCCCGCAGGTCGTGCGGTACCCGCGCCGTACACACCGAGAAGACGAAGGAGGGATTCACCCGTGTCGCAGGTCGAGGAATCCATCGAGGTCGGCGTGCCGGTGCACACCGCCTACAACCAGTGGACGCAGTTCGAGACCTTCCCCGAGTTCATGAGCGGGGTGGAGCGCATCGAACAGCGCACCGACACGCTCACGCACTGGGTGACCAACGTCAACGGGGTGCACAGGGAGTTCGACGCGGAGATCACCGAGCAGATCCCGGACGAGCGGGTCGCGTGGACCACGATCGCCGGCGAGGCCAAGCAGGCGGGTGCGGTGACCTTCCACCGCCTCGACGACGCCCACACCAAGGTGATGCTCCAGATGGACTTCCATCCGGACACCATCACCGAGAAGGTCGGCGACAAGCTCGGGTTCGTGAAGCGGCAGACCAAGGGTGACCTGGAGCGCTTCAAGACGTTCATCGAGGAGCGCGGTCAGGAGACCGGCGAGTGGCGCGGGGCGGTCATCTGACCGTCGCGCTCCGACCGGCCGCTAACCGGCCGCCTCCGTACGGCACTCCGGGTGTCCCCAGCCCTGGGCGTTCTTCGCGATGGGCTCGCCCGCCGCGTAGGAACGTCCGCACAGGCACCGACCGGGGAACTTGGCCTTGATCGTACGAGAAGACGAACCGCCGCTCCGCTTGGGCGACTTGGCCCGGGCGGGGCGGTCGGCTTTCGGGGTGTCCGGCGACGGCGGCGGCTGCGGGGAGCCGAGTTCGCTGCTGGCGGGCTCCTGGACGATCGCCGCCTGGCTGGCCGCGCGGTCGGCGAAGTCGTTCAGCGGGTCGCCGTCGACCTGGTGGGCGGGGACGTAACGGAACTCGACCGAACGCCCGTCGAGCAGTTCGTCGATCCGGACGACGAGGTCCTGGTTGGCGACCGGCTTGCCCGCGGAGGTCTTCCAGCCGTTGCGCTTCCACCCGGGCAGCCAGGTGGTGACGGCCTTCATGGCGTACTGCGAGTCCATCCGGATCTCGAGGGGCACATCCGGGTCGGTCGCCGCCAACAGCCGCTCCAGTGCGGTGAGTTCGGCGACGTTGTTGGTGGCCTTGCCGAGCGGCCCGGCCTCCCAGCGGTCCGGCGTCTCCGATTCGTCGGCAATGACCCAGGCCCAGGCCGCAGGTCCCGGATTTCCCTTCGAAGCGCCGTCGCACGCGGCCACCAGTCGTTCACGCATGCGCTCGATCATGCCATGAGCAGACGGGCACCCTTTCACTCCACCGTGACCACCGTGGCCACGACCCCGCGGACCTCCCCGTCGCCGGGTGTCGCCCCTTCCGTGTCGGCGAAGAGGAGGTGCGCCGCCCCGATCAGCGCGGGGGCGAGCAGGTCCACGTCCGCGTCGGCCGGGAGGCGCCCCAGGTCGCGCTCAGCGGCGAGATAGCCGGCCACCATCGCCGTGGCCTCCCGCAGCACCGGCACTCCCCCACCCCTCGCCTCGCGCAACCGGGCCCGCAGAGTGTCGCGCGCGATGACCAGGCCGACGATCCGCAGGGCGATCGTCCCGAAGAGGTCGGTCAGGGCCGCGGTGAGGTTGTCGACGACGGCACCGGTCCCCGCCGACTCGCGCAGGGACCGGGAGCGGGCCTCGATACGCCCGATGCGGTCCAGCACCAACTCGGCGAGAAACGCGTCGAAGTCCTCGAAGTGGCGGTGCAGAACGCCCTTGGCGACCCCCGCCTCGGTGGTGACCGCCCGGCTGGTCAGCGCGTTCGCCCCGTCCCGCAGCAGGATCCGCTCGGCGGCGTCGAACAACTGCTCCCGCACATCGCGGATGGCGATCCCTGTCGGCACGGCCCACCTCACTCTTCCTCGAACATCCTCCCTGATTCTTGTCGAGTGGGCATGCGCCCACTTAGAGTGGGCGCATGCCCACTCCAGCTGACGAACAGCAGCCGCACACCCAACGCGACATCGCCGAGTCGTACGGCTCGGACGCCGAGCGCTACGACCGGACCCGTCCCCGTTATCCCGACGCCCTGGTGGAGCGGATCGCTGCCGAGAGTCCCGGCCGGGATGTCCTGGACGTGGGCACGGGCACCGGTATCGCCGGGCTGGCGTTCCGGGCGCACGGCTGCCGGGTGCTCGGGGTGGAACCCGACGCCCGGATGGCCGCGTTCGCGCGTCACAAGGGGCTCGACGTCGAAGTCGCCAGGTTCGAGGACTGGGATCCGGCGGGCCGCGCCTTCGACGCGGTCGTGGCGGGGACGGTCTGGCACTGGGTCGACCCCGTCGCCGGTGCGGACCGGGCGGCCCGGGCGCTGCGGCCGGGCGGACGCCTGGCCCTCTTCTGGAACGCCTTCCAGCCCGCGATCGACGTGGCGGAGGTGTTCACCGAGGCGTACGCCCGGGCCGTGCCCGGCATGCCGATGGACTGGCGCCGGATGACCGGCCCGGACGCCTACGCGGGCGTCTGCGCCACCGCGGCCGACGGGATCCGGAAGGCGGCCGCTTTCGCCGAGCCGGAGGAGTGGCGCTTCGAGTGGGACCGGGTCTACACCCGCGAGGAGTGGCTGGACCAGGTACCCACCTTCGGCGGCCACGGGCAGTTGCCCGCCGGGAAGCTCGACGCCCTGCTCAGCGGCCTGGGCGAGGCCGTCGACGCGATGGGCGGGAGCTTCCCGATGCACTACACCGCCGTGGTGGTCACGGCGGTGCGCGGCGGCTAGGGCACGTCGGAGATCTGGGGCATGTCTCCCTGGGTCGTCGTCACGTCGATCACCGAGAAGCTCGCGCCCTGCGGGTCGCTGAGGGCGGCGAACCGGCCGAACGGGGAGTCCATGGGCCCGAAGCGCAGGACGCCCCCGAGCTTGGTGGCGCGGGCGACGGCGTCGTCGCAGTTGTCGACGGTGAAGTAGACGTTGATGTACGCCGGCACCTCGGGCGGGAAGTCGTCCGTCATCTTCATGCGACCGAGGACGGTGTTGTCGCCGACGTTGAACATGCGGAAGTCGATGGCGTCGTCCTGCATCTGCCGCGCGCTGTAGCCGAAGACGGCCGGGAAGAACGCGTCGGACTTCTCGGGCTCGCGGGTGTAGACCTCGGCCCAGCAGAACGCCCCCGTCTGCTCGGGCGGCGCCTCGAAGCCCTCGTGGGTGCCCGCCTGCCACACGCCGAAGACGACGCCGCTCGGGTCGCGGGCGAGGCACATCGTGCCGAAGTCGCCGACCTGCATCGGTTCCATGAGCAGCTCGCCGCCGTTGTCACGGATCTTGCCGGCGGTGGCGGAGACATCCGGTGACGCGAGGTACAGGCACCACTGCGAATTTCCCTCCTGACCGGGCATCGGCGGCACGACGGCGGCGACGGCCTTCCCGTCCGCGTAGGCCTGCGTGTAGTTGCCGAACTCCGACGCTGCCTCGCCGAAGGTCCAGCCGAGGACGTCGCCGTAGAAGCTCTTGGCCCCCTCGACGTCGCTGAACATCGCATCGGCCCAACAGGGGGTTCCCTCAGGTTGTACGGCCATGATCGCGGCCTTTCCCGTATCGGTGGTCGGTCCGACTCCACACGCTAGTCACGGGTGCGCCCGACCGCGCGTCGAACGGACGATTCCGCTTCAGACTGAACAGAAAGGACACTCTCCGAGGGCGGGAACTTCCATGACGATGCAGGCGTGGTCGGTGGCGGCTCCGGGACCGGTCGAGGAAGGCGGTCTCCGGTTCGTCGCACAGCCGGTCCCGGAGCCGGGTGACGACGAACTCCTCGTGCATGTGCGCGCGTGCGGGGTGTGCCGCACCGATCTGCACGTCGCCGAGGGGGATCTGCCGGTGCACCGGCCGGGGGTGACGCCGGGGCACGAGGTCGTCGGCGTGGTGGCCGGGTTCGGAGCGGCGGTGCGCGGCTTCGAGGTCGGTGAGCGGGTGGGGGTGGCCTGGCTGCGGCGGACCGACGGGTCGTGCGCGTACTGCGTGCGCGGGTCCGAGAACCTGTGCCCGGCCTCCCGGTACACGGGCTGGGACGCCGACGGCGGCTACGCCGAGTACACGGTCGTGCCGGCCGCTTTCGCCTACCGGCTGCCCGGCGGGCTCGACGACGTGTCGCTCGCTCCCCTGCTGTGCGCGGGGATCATCGGCCACCGGGCGCTGCGGCGGGCCTCGCTGCCACCGGGCGGGCGCCTCGGGCTCTACGGCTTCGGGGGCAGCGCCCATCTGTGCGCACAGGTGGCCCTGGCCGAGGGCGCCATCGTGCACGTACTGACCCGTGGTGCGTCCGCACGGAAGTTGGCGCTGGACCTGGGAGCCGCTTCGGCGCGGGACTCCTGCGAGATGCCTCCCGAGCCGCTGGACAGCGCGATCCTCTTCGCGCCTGTGGGTGACCTGGTCCCCCTGGCACTGCGGGCCCTCGACCGGGGCGTGGTGCTGGCGATCGCCGGGATCCACCTCAGCGACGTGCCCGCGCTGCACTACGAGAGCGAGCTGTTCTACGAGAAGGAGGTGCGCAGCGTCACCTCCAACACCCGTGAGGACGGCCGGGAGTTCCTGGCCCTGGCCGCCCGGCACGGCGTGCACGCGACCACGCACACGTATCCGCTGTCGGAGGCCGACCGGGCGCTGCGGGACCTGAAGGCGGGGCGCTTCGACGGGGCGGCCGTACTGGTGAACGACCTGTCCTGAGGAGCGCGGGGGCACTCATGATGCGCCGACTGCCTCACCTGCAAGGTTTACACCTTCCCGACCGTGAAGCCGCCCCCTTCACGCCCTGATCGGGCGGCCGCCCCAGCTGTTTGGCTGGACCTCGCGCAAGGCCAGCCCGCTCATCTCCCAGGAGGGAACGTGTCCACACCGGACAGCGCCACCGGCCCCGCCGTCGACGAGCCCGATCCCCCGTCCGAAGACCGGCTCACCAGCCTCAGCACCACGGCCGCCCGGCAACTCGCCACCACCACCAAGTCCGAACCCCAGATGCAGGCCATCAGCTCCCGCTGGCTGCTGCGCATGCTGCCGTGGGTGGACGTGAAGGGCGGCACCTACCGGGTCAACCGGCGCCTCCAGCTCCGGGTGGGCCGGGGCCGGGTGCAGTTCGAACAGAACGGCGCCGACGACATCAGGGTCATCCCCCAGACACTCACCGAACTCCCCACTCTGCGCGGCTACTCCGACACCGAGGTCCTCAAAGAGCTCGCGACCCGCTTCCGGGTCCGGGAGATCCGCGCCGGCCAGGTCCTGGTCGAGGCCGGGCAGCCGGTCACGGAGGCCTACCTCGTCGTGCACGGCCGCTTCACCCGCTTCACCGAGGGCAAGTACGGCGAGGAGGAGATCGTCGGTGTCGTCACCGACGGCGCCCAGATGGGCGACGAGGCCATAGGGCAGCCCGATCCGCTGTGGCTGAGCTCGGTCCGGGCCGAGACCGCGGGCGTGGTGCTGGCCCTGCCCTGGTCGGTGGTCACCGAGTTCACCGAGCGGGTGCCGTCCCTCGCGGCCCACCTGGAGGCCTACGCGCGGCGGCAGAGCCTGCCGATGAACCGCAAGGGCGAGGCCGACGTCCCCGTCCAGGCGGGCCACGTCGGGGAGCCGACGATCAACGGCGGCTATGTCGACTACGAACTCGCCCCGCGCGAGTACGAGTTGTCCCTCACCCAGACCGTACTGCGGGTCCACACCCGGGTGGCCGACCTCTACAACAACCCGATGGACCAGACCGAGCAGCAACTCCGGCTCACCATCGAGGAGATCCGCGAACGCCAGGAGTGGGAGCTGGTCAACAACCGGGAGTTCGGGCTGCTGCACAACGCCGACCACGGCCAGCGCGTCAGCACCTTCACCGGACCGCCGACGCCCGACGACATGGACGAACTGCTCGCCATGCGCCGCAAGACCAAGCTGTTCCTGGCCCATCCGAAGGCCATCGCGGCGTTCTTCCGGCAGTGCAACCGGCGCGGTCTGGTGCCGGGCACGGCGAGCGTCGAGGGGCACGAGATCCCCGCCTGGCGGGGGGTGCCGATCTTCCCCTGCAACAAGATCCCCATCAGCCCGCAGCACACCAGCAGCATCATCGCGCTGCGCACCGGGGAGGGCGACCAGGGTGCCATCGGGCTCTACCAGACCGGCATCCCCGAGGAGTACCAACCCGGCCTGAACGTACGGTTCATGGGCATCGACACCAACTCGATCATCCGCTACCTCGTCACCGCCTACTACTCGATGGCCATCCTCGTGCCCGACGCGGTCGGGATCCTGGAGAACGCCCAGATCGGGCGGACGGCCGAGTGACCGCGACAGACGTCCGGTCCCTGCCGGGGCCACCCGACATCGCGGGCTCGCTGCGCGGCACCCGGCGCGGTGGGGCGATCCCGGGGCTCAGGTACCGGCAGGTCGCCCCCGCCGACCCGGTGAAGGCGGCGGAGATCGACCGCAGGCTGGAGGCCTGGGCCCGGCGCCTGGATCTGTTCCCCGAGGCGTGGAAGGGGGATTTCTCCGGGTTCCAGTTCGGCCGAGCCGTGGTGCTCCAGCACCCCGAGGCGGCCGACCTCGAACGGCTCACGGTCGCCGGCGAGTTGCTGCTCGCCGAGAACGTCGTCGACTCCTGCTACTGCGAGGAGGACGAGGGCCGTGGCGGGGCGCGCCGAGGTCTGGGCGGACGGCTGATCATGGCGCAGTCCGCGATCGACCCGTACCACGGCATCCCCGAACTGGAGGAGGAGTGGCGCGAGGGCGTACGCGCCGACGGTCCGCTGCGCTCCTACCACTTCGCGCTCCAGGACTACGCCGCCCTCGCCACCCCGAGCCAGACCGACCGGTTCGTCCACGACATCGCCCGGCTGCACCTCGGCTATCTCGCCGAGGCCTCCTGGGCGGAGACCCGGTATGTGCCGCGGGTCTGGGAGTACCTGGTGATGCGGCAGTTCAACAACTTCCGTCCCTGTCTGTCGATCGTCGACGCGGTCGACGGCTACGAACTGCCCGAGGCGCTCTACGCCCGTCCCGAGATCCAGCGGGTCACGGCACTGGCCTGCAACGCCACCACGATCGTCAACGACCTCTACTCCTTCACCAAGGAACTGGCGAGCGACCCCACCCACCTCAACCTGCCGCAGGTCGTCGCCGCCAACGACAGGTGCGGGCTCAAGGCCGCCTATCTGAAGTCCGTCGAGATCCACAACCGGATCATGGCGGCCTTCGACGAGGAGTCGGCCCTGCTGTCCGCCACCTCACCGCTCGTGGAGCGCTACACCCGGAGCCTGTCCGACTGGGTGGCCGGCAACCACGAGTGGCACGCCACCAACAGCCACCGCTACCACCTGCCCAACTACTGGTAAAGCGCGATCGCATGACAGGACGTCACACGCACCAGCACAAGGAGTCACCGTTGACCATCGCCCCCCACGCCGGCACCGCGGCCCAGGTGCCGACCCAGTCGACGTACCAGAGCCGTGTCGCGGCCTACTGGAACGCCGAGGAGAACCCGGTCAACCTCGAACTCGGTAGGCTCGACGACCTCTACCACCACCACTACGGCATCGGAGAGGCCGACCGCTCCGTCCTCGACGAACCCGATCCGGTACGGCGGCGGGAGCGGATCACCGCCGAACTGCACCGCCTCGAACACGCCCAGGCCGAACTCCTCGCCGCCCGGCTCGGCCCGCTCTCGCCCGAGGACCGTGTCTTCGACGCGGGGTGCGGGCGCGGCGGCGGCAGTGTCGTGGCACATCTGCTCCACGGCTGCCACGCCGACGGCGTCACCATCTCCGAGAAGCAGGCGGAGTTCGCCAACGCCCAGGCCCGCAAGCGGGGCATCGACGACCGGGTGCGCTACCACCACCGCAACATGCTCGACACCGGGCTGCCCTCCGGGGCCTACGCGGCCTCCTGGAACAACGAGTCGACCATGTACGTCGAGCTGGACCTGCTGTTCGCCGAGCACGCGCGGTTGCTGCGCCGCGGCGGACGCTATGTGGTGATCACCGGCTGCTACAACGACACCTACGGGCAGGCCTCCCGCGAGGTCTCGCTCATCAACGCCCACTACATCTGCGACATCCACCCGCGCTCGGCGTACTTCCGCGCCATGGCCCGCAACCGGCTGGTGCCGGTGCATGTGGAGGACCTCACCGAGGCGGCCCTGCCGTACTGGGAGCTGCGCAGGGAGGCCGACCATCTGGTCACGGGAATCGAGGACACCTTTCTGACCGCCTACCGGAACGGCAGTTTCCAGTACCTGCTGATCGCTGCCGACCGCGTGTGAACCGGAGGACCGGGGCTGTTTTCGCGAGCCCCGGTCCTCCCTTGACGCGCCGCGTGTCTTCCCCCTCGGGCCCGGCTGTGCTTGCCTGGGGAACCGTTTTTCGGCGACCGGGGCGGGAGTCGCGCATGCGGACATCGTGGATCGTGGGAGTACTGACCGCAGTCCTGCTGCTCGGTGCCTGCGGCGACCCGTCGGACGGGCCGGAGACGGCGCCGCCGACCCCGGACGTCTCCCGGGCGGCCACCACGCATCAGCGCGCCCAGTCCTCCCCGAGCCCCTCCGCGGCCGTCGTCGCCCCGCGTGTGCTGTATCTCGGCGACTCGCTCGCCATGGAGGCCCAGCGGGTCCTCGGGCAGGAGCTGCGCCGGGAGCTGCGGGCGACGTACACGAGCGCGCCGTACTCGGGGACCACGCCGTGCGACTACCTGGAGGGCACCGGGAAGAAGTCCCTGGTGCCCGACCGGGACAAGGCGGCCGCGCTGGTCCGAGCGCTGCACCCGGACTTCGTGGTGCTGCAGTTCTGGGGCAACGCGTGGGGCTACACGTGGTGCATGGACGGGATCAGCCATGCCGCCTCGCCGCAGAAGTACTTCAGCAGGTACCGGGCCGACCTTCGCCGGCTGACCGACCAGATCGCGGCGGCGGGCGGTGAGCGGCGGCCGCGGATCGTGTGGGTGGCACAGGGCCCGGACCCGATCACCCCCGACCGGGTCCGGCGCGTGAACGAACTGTACGAGGAGCAGGCGGCCGCCTCCGGGGACGTCGTCGCCGACGCGGGCGCGACGGTGGCACCCGCCGGGTCCCGGTACAGCTGGGTGCAGTACCTGCCGTGCACCTCCTACGAGCACGAGCATCCCGACTACTGCACCCAGCCGGGGCGCGACCGGACCGCCCTGCACCTCGACAAGGACTATCTGCACTTCTGTCTGGCGCCCACGACGTCCACACCCAGGCCCTGCCCGGCGCGCTCCCCCGGCATCCTGCGGATCGCCCGGGAGATCACGCGGGTGATCGGTTCGTCCTGAGATGGTTCGAGAGCGTTCGAGGAGCGCTCACTCGCCCGCGTAGGCCTTGTCCAGGGCGGCGAGGTCGAACTTGCTCATGGCCATGAACGCCTTCATCACACGGGCCGATTTCGCCGGGTCCGGGTCGGTGACCATGGCCTGCAGCCGGTCCGGGACCACCTGCCAGGACAGGCCGTACTTGTCCTTCAGCCAGCCGCAGGGGCCGGGCTCGCCGCCGCCCTCGGTGAGTTTGGTCCAGTAGTAGTCGATCTCCTCCTGGTTCTCGCAGAAAACCATGAAGGAGACCGCCTCGGTGAACTTGAACTCGGGGCCGCCGTTCAGCGCGAGGAACCGGTGACCGTTGGCCGTGAACTCGACGGTCAGCACGCTGCCGGCGGGCTGGGGCGCGCCCTCCGGATAGCGGGCGATCTCGCCGATGCTGGAGTTCTTGAAGACGGAGACGTAGTAGTGGGCGGCCTCCTCCGCCTGGCCGTCGAACCAGAGACACGTGGTGAAACCGTCGGTCGTCATGCGTACCTCCTGGGTGGTGGGAACGTCCGTGGGAACGTCCGTCATCTGTGTCGACCGATCCTCGCCGCGGAACTCATCGGTCGGGCCGTCGGTTAATCCAGATGGCCGATACATCCGTGCGCACTAGCATCCGGGCATGACGTCTGCGCCCCCAGAGCACTCGGACCTCGTCCGGCCTTTCCGCCTCGACATTCCGCAGAGCGACCTCGACGACCTCCACGACCGGCTCGACCGCACCCGCTGGCCCGACGACCTCTCGGCCACCGGCTGGGCGTACGGCGTGCCGGCCGGCTATTTGCGCGAGCTCGCGCACCACTGGCGGCACTCCTACGACTGGCGCGCGGCCGAGGCACGGCTGAACGAGTGGCCGCAGTTCACGACCGTCATCGACGGGACGACCGTGCACTTCGCCCACATCCGCTCCCCCGAGCCGGACGCCACCCCGTTGGTCATCACGCACGGCTGGCCGGGCTCGATCGTCGAATTCCTGGATGTGGTGGGCCCGTTGACCGATCCGGCGGCCCACGGCGGCGACCCGGCCGACGCCTTCCATGTCGTCGTACCGAGCATTCCCGGTTTCGGGCTGTCCGGGCCGCCCGCCGACACGGGCTGGGAGGCGGGCCGGATCGCCGACGCGTGGGCCGAGCTGATGACACGGCTCGGCTACCAGCGGTTCGGCGCGCAGGGCGGCGACTGGGGCTCGGCGATCTCCCGGGAGCTGGGCCGCGCCCACCCCGAGCGGGTCATCGGCGTCCACCTCAATCTGCTGCCGGGCGCGCAGGCGACGCACGAACCGACCGAGGAGGAACTCGCCCCGCTCGCACCGGAGCAGCGGGAGCGCGCGCTGGAGTCCTGGCGCCGGTGGAGCGCCTGGTCGGCCGAGGGCACCGGGTACGCGGTTCTGCACTCCACCCGGCCGCAGACCGTCGCCTACGCCCTCACCGACTCGCCGGTCGGCCAACTCGCCTGGATCGTCGAGAAGTTCCAGGAGTGGACCGACTCCGCGGAGCTGCCCGAGGAGGCCGTGGACCGGGACCGGCTGCTGACCAACGTGATGCTGTACTGGCTGACGGGGACCGCCGGTTCGGCCGCCCGGATCTACTACGAGCGGGCGCACGCCACGGACGGGAGGGCGGCCCGGCCCACCGCACCGTCGACCGCGCCGACCGCCGTCGCCGTCTTCCCGGCGGAGATCCAGATCCCGCTGCGGCACAAGGCGGAACGCACCGAGAACCTCGTGCGCTGGACCGAGTTCGACCGCGGCGGCCACTTCGCGGCGATGGAGGAGCCGGACCTGCTGGTCGAGGACGTGCGGGCGTTCTTCCGGCAGCTGCGCGAGAAGGACTGAGCGGCCGCTGGGCCGGCGCTCTGCCGGTGGCGAATCTGCCACCGGCAGAGAAACCGCTTCAGGGCATCGTCCGAGGTCAACAGTGGAGCCGACGGCATCCCTACGACCACGAGGACAGCCCATGACTTCCATCCGGGCCGAGGAGGGCGACACCCCTCCCACCCGCTTCGACGACCAACTGGCCGCCCAACTCCTCGCCCAGCGCATCGTGCTGCTGGGCACCCAGGTCGACGAGGTCTCCGCCAACCGCGTCTGCTCCCAGCTCCTCGTCCTGTCCGCGGAGGACCCGCGCACCGACATCAGCCTGTACATCAACAGTCCGGGCGGCTCCGTGTACGCGGGCCTCGCCATCTACGACACGATGCGGCTGATTCCCAACGACGTGTCGACGCTCGCCATGGGTTTCGCCGCGAGCATGGGCCAGTTCCTGCTCTGCGGCGGCACGCCCGGCAAGCGGTACGCCCTGCCCAACGCGCGGATCATGATGCACCAGGGGTCCGCGGGCATCGGCGGGACCACCGCCGACATCCTGATCCAGGCGGAGAACCTGGATCACAGCAAACAGACCATGGAGCGGCTCCTCGCCGAGAACACGGGCCAGACACCGGAGACCATCGCCCGCGACGGCGACCGCGACCGCTGGTTCACGGCCGAGGAGGCCAGGGAGTACGGCATGGTGGACCGGGTCCTGGAGTCCCTCGCGGACGTCCGCCCGGCCGCCTCCAAGCGACGGATGGGGCTGTGACATGGCGAACTACACGATTCCGTACGTCGTCGAGCGGACCGCACACGGCGAGCGGTCCTCCGACGTCTTCAGCCGGCTGCTGTCCGAGCGGATCATCTTCCTCGGCACCGAGATCGACGACGGCGTGGCCAACGTCGTGATCGCGCAGCTGCTGCACCTGGAGTCGGCGGCACCGGAGAACGAGATCTCGATCTACATCAACTCCCCGGGCGGATCGTTCACTTCACTGATGGCGATCTACGACACGATGACCTACGTGCAGACGCCGATCTCGACGCTCTGCGTGGGACAGGCGGCCTCCACCGCGGCCGTCCTGCTGGCCGGAGGGGATCCCGGGCGACGGCTCGTGCTGGAGCACGCGCGCGTGCTGCTCGGCCAGCCCGCCTCCGGCGGCAGCCGTGGCGCGATCTCCGATCTCGCCCTGCAGGCCAAGGAGATGGTCCGCATCCGCTCCCAGGTCGAGGAAGTGCTGGCCCGCCACACCCACCACGACATCGCGACCCTGCGCGCGGACATGGACCGCGACAAGGTGTTCACCGCCGAGGAGGCCGTGGCATACGGGCTGGCCGACGAGGTGGTGAGCCGGCGCCTCGTGACGGTCTGAGGCACCGGCCCCGCCGCCTCAGGCCGCCAGGCACATCCCGTTGTACGGCGATCCCGGCACCGCGCGGCGGCTTCGGGCCGCGTGCCGGGTGAGCTCCCCCTGGGCCAGGGAGAGCAGATCGCCGAGACCGAGGCCCAGGGCGTGGGCGGCGGCCGCGAGGACCTCCGAGGAGGCCTCCTTGCGGCCGCGCTCCACCTCGGAGAGATAGGGCATCGAGATCCGGGCCGCGTCGGCCACGTCCTTGAGCGTGCGCTCCTGGGCGAGACGCTCGCGGCGCAGGACGTCTCCGACGAGGTCACGCCACAGGGGTTCCCTGGTGGTCTGCCGGTCTGCGGGCTCCCTGGGCGGTGTCGTGGCGGGGCGTTCGGACACTGGGCGGGCGGTCCCCGGGCGCACGGACTGCGGGCGCAGGGGGATCACGCGGGCTTGGTTCGGCGCTTCGTTGCTCACCGGATCAGCCTAAATTCCGTGGCCGCCATGGGAAGGGTCCGGCATTCTGCCCTGGGTGGAATCGTCCGACGGGAAAGTGCGGGAACCGGTGCTGCGCGACACGTTCAACGAGGCGGCGGAGCTGTACGACAGGGCGCGACCGGGCTATCCGCGGGCTCTGGTCTCGGAGTTGGCCCGGGTGGCGGCCCTCGGCCCGCCCAGCCGAGTCCTGGAGGTGGCTCCCGGGACCGGCCAACTCACCCGCGCCCTGGCCGAGTCGGGCTGCCACATCACCGCCGTGGAACTGGGCGACGCGATGGCGGCGGTGGCCCGGCGGCGACTGGCCGGATTCCCCCGTGTCGAGGTGCGCCACGCTGACTTCGAGGGCTGGACCCTGCCGGACCAGCCCTTCGACCTGGTCGCCTGTGCCACCGCCTGGCACTGGCTCGCCCCTGCCGTCCGTGTGGAGAAGTCCGCGGACGCGCTGCGCCCGGGAGGACACCTCGCCGTGGTCGTCACCGCGCATGTGGCGGGCGGCACCGCCGAGTTCTTCGCCCGGGCCCAGGACTGCTACGAACGCTGGGATCCGGCCACACCGCCCGGGCTGCGGCTCCAGCCGTCGTCGGAGATCCCCTCGGACACGGCGGAGTTCGAGAGCTGTCCGCGCTTCGGTGACGTCACGGTGACCCGTTTCGAACAGGACATCACCTACACCACCGACCAGTACATCGACGTGCTCCTGACCTACTCGGGTCACCGGGCCCTCGACAGCACCCACCGCGAGGGCCTCCTGGCCTGTATCCGGGATCTGATCGACACGCGCCACGGCGGCCGTGTCACCAAGCGGTACCTCCACGAACTCATCGTCACGGCCCGAGTCGCTCCCTGAGCAGCGTCGATTTCGCGCCACCGGGCCACGCGCCGGGCATGTGTCGTCACTCCTCGGGTACGCGCAAGGTGAGGGAACTGCGGGCGGCTGGACTGCCGGTGGCCCGGGACGCTTATGTCGTCGCGTTCCGGGTACACGACAGGCCGCGCACCATCCGCGGAACCCGAGACAACCGAGGCCGAAGAGGCAGACGTCGAGCCGTGACTTTCGTGGGAGAGGTAATGCATACCGTCGTCACCGCCGTGAACCGTTCGGAGGCACAGGTCACCGAGCACGCCAGCGGGACCAGGACGGGTGAGACACCGCTGCCGGGAGTCGAGGAACCGCGGGCCGTCGCACCGCGGGACGCGCGGGAGCTGTCCCGTCAGTTCTTCCACCGTCTGACCGAGCTCGAGGAGGGGACGCACGAGTACCAGTACGCGCGCAACACCCTCATTGAGATGAACATGTCGCTCGTGCGCTTCGCGGCCGGAAGGTTCCGGGGCCGCGGGGACGACATGGAGGACATCGTCCAGACCGGCATGATCGGCCTGATCAAGGCGATCGACCGGTTCGAGGTGTCCCGCGAGGTCGAGTTCACGTCGTTCGCGCTGCCCTACATCGTCGGCGAGATCAAGCGCTTCTTCCGTGACACCACCTGGGCGGTGCACGTCCCCCGGCGCCTGCAGGAGCTGCGCGTCGAGCTGGCCAAGGCCCGCGAGGAGCTCGCCAGCCGTCTGGACCGGGACCCGTCGGTGGCCGAGCTCGCCACCCTGATGAACATCTCCGAGAACGAGGTGATCGAGGCACAGATCGCCTCGAACGGCTACAACTCCTCGTCCCTGGACGCGGCTCTGACCGGCGACGGCCCCGAGAGCGGCGAATCGGTGCTCGCCGACTTCATCGGTGTGGAGGAGGACGGGCTGCGGCTCGTCGAGGACTTCCAGTCGCTCGCCCCGCTGATGGCCGAGCTCAGCGACCGTGACCGGCAGATCCTCCACATGCGATTCGTGGAGGAGGCCACCCAGTCGGAGATCGGTGAACGGCTCGGCTGCTCGCAGATGCATGTGTCCCGGCTGATCAAGCGGATCATCACACGGCTGCGCGAGGGCATGCTGGGCGAGCTGGGCTGCGCCTGACGCACACGGACAGCGAAAGAAGCGGGTGCCGTCCCGGGACGGCACCCGCCGCACGACAGGGCGGACTCATTCCCTGCCGCCGAAACCCAGTACGGCCCGCACCCGCTTGCCCACCGGTACACGTTCCGCCGCGACCTCGCGCGCCAGGACGTGCACGATCTCCAGACCGTGCCGGCCCACGCGCTCAGGATCCCGCGGGAACCTGCGGGGCAGGGTGGCACTGCTGTCGTAGACCGTGACGGCGACCGCGGCGTCGGTGCCCTCCAGCTCGAGGATGTACGGCCCGTTGCTGTGCCGGTCGGCGTTGGTGACGAGTTCGCTCACCACGAGGAGCACCTCCTCCGCGGCGCGGTCACCGATGCCGGCACACCACTCGGTTCTGAGCCTGCCGAGGAAGTCCGCGGCGAACGACCGCGCCTCGGCGATACTTCCCGGCTCCCCGGTGTAGTGCGCCGCCTGCCTCAGGGGTTCCACGGGCACGTCGAAACCAGTCGGTATCACTGCCCCGTCCAGGTGCTCGATCATGCGTTTCTCTCTCGGAAGCCGGACTGGCCGGACGCTGCTGCACCAGTGCTCGTACCCCGAGCCGCGCGTCGCAGTCCAGGTGACGCGTCACATCACCCAGGACACCGGATCGCTGGACAGGGACGCCGACTGTGTGATTCCGGGCGTGGTGTCGGAGGCGAGGGGCGACAGCGGTGCCGAGGACTCGGGGCTGACGGACTCGTCACCCGAGGATTCGCTGGTGGGCGGCTGCGACGAGGGTGTCTTCGGGGCCGGTGAGGACGGGGCGGTCGAGGTCGGCGGGCAGGGGCTCGCCGATCCGGAGGGGGTCCCGGTGGCTCCCTTGGACGGGGAGACGCAGGGCGACGGAGAGGTCGGGGTCTTCGGCGGGGGCAGCGTGGACGCGCTCACCGACGGGGAGGGCCTGGTCGGCGGGTGGGTCTTGTGGTCCTTGCCCCCGGTGTCGCCGCGGTGCCGGGCGATCCAGTCGTGATGGTCGGGGTCGTAGATCACGAAGATGTTGATGACCGTCGTGGAGGGCGCGACCACGACCACGTTCGAGGGCTGGTACGACGACCAGGTGTCGCCGGTGCGCTTCGGCGTGGTCTGCTGGGCGACCGGCGGTGTCAGCGGGTTGCCGCAGGCGCAGCGTGTGCGGGGCACGCCGTGGGAGTCGACGAGGACGGCGGTGCCGGCCTGGAGGACGGCCTGGTAGCTGGTGGGGGCGCCGTCGCGGTAGCCGTGGTTGGTGACGCGGGTGTCCATGCGCAGCTGGACGGGTGTGAGCGAGCGCAGGTACGCCGGGACCTCGGTCGGCCGAACGCCGGCGACCGAGGCGAACGCCCCGTTCTTCGAGGGATCCGCCTGAAGGGCCTTGACCTGCTTCTCGACGTCACAGCTGGAGACGTTGCGGGTGCCGCCGTAGAGCCCGGGGGCGCCGCCGTCGACGCCGCGTACGGCGTTCGCGGGCTCGGAGGTGTCCGTCGGGGAGGCGGAGACGGGCGGGGCGGAGCTGTCCTTCGCGGTCGACTCGGTGAAGGGGTCGGGGCCCGTCTTGGCGGCGGCCTGGAGGAAGACCTCGCCGCCGCCGCCGGCCGAGGGGGAGCCGCCGTCGGAGCGGGTGAAGACGACCGCGAGCACCACGGCGGCGACCACCGCGGCGGCGATCATCGCGACCCGGGGCGCCGACCTCCACCAGGGGCGGCGGGGTTCGGGCGCGGATGCCCCGCCGCTGCTGCCCGGGGGCTGCGAGGGCGGGCCCGAAGGCGGCTGCGAGGGGCCCGAGAGCGGGCCGGAGGGCGGCCCCGTGGGGCGGCCTGACGACGGAGGTTCGACGCTCACGAGCTCTTCTTCTTCCCGACTCGGGATTCTGCGGCGCGCGATGCGCATGCCCCGGTTCAGCCGCATTTTTACTTTCCGTACCTATTCTCTGCTCCTGTCCTGTGCCACTCGCAAGCGGACGCGGACGGACCTCCCGGCGGGCGCCCCGTGCCGGGGCTGCTTAGCGTGGCAGGGTGATCCCGCAACCCCCCTTTGACCAGGCAGTCGTCGCTCGCCACGGCTGGGCGCAGGCCGTGGCCACGGTCCTGGTCGCGCTGGGCGCCATGGGGGTGGTGGCCGCGCTGGGGTTGTGGGCGGCGGGTGCGTCCGACCTTCCGGACCACGCGTTCCCCCGGGTCGTGGCGGCGACCGTCGTCACCGCTGTCGGCGGCACGATCAAGCTGTCGGGAAGCGCGGGAGGGCTCGCCGACACCAAGGCGGGGCTCACCGTGATCCCCCTCTCCGTCACCCTGACCGGTGCGCTGGTGCTCGGTGCGGGCTTTCTGCGTCCGCTGCGGCACCGGGCGGTCGCGGGCGGCCGGGAGCTCGCCGGATGGGCGGCCCGGATCGCCGTCCTGTGGCTGCCGGCGCTCCTCGCCCTGGCCTACGCGGCCCGCCAGACGTTCACGCTCTCCCTCGGCGACGACACGCTGGGCGACCTGGGGGATCTCTTCGGTGTCTCCCCCGAGGTCGGCTTCACCACGGACGTGCCGCAGACCCTTCTGTTCGGCCTCCTGTGGATGGCCGGCGTCCTGGTGCTGGCCCTGCTGGTGTCGGCCAGGGCTCCGCTGCCCGGTCGGCTGCTGCCGTTCCAGGAGTCGGTACGGCCGGCCGCCCACGCCATGGTCGTCCTGCTGCTCGCCTACGTCGTCCTCGGCACCCTGATCGCCCTCGTCGTCGCCGTGACGCGCGGTCATGCGCGCGAGACGCTCGCGGTGATCCTGCTGGGCATGCCGAACCTGGTCTGGCTCACCCTGACCATCGGCCTCGGCGCCACCTGGAACGGGCGGGTGGAAGGGCCCTTCGGACTGCCCATGCCGCACGTCCTGGACGAGGTGCTGCGCTCCAAGGACACCGCCACGCTCGATCTGCACACCCTCGCCGAGCAGGACGGCCGGGTCTGGTGGCTGGTGGTCGTCGACGCGGTCCTGCTGCTGGCCGTGGCCTTCCTGATGGCGGCCCGCTCACCCGCCCGGGTCCGCGCCTGGCGGCACGCCGTGCACGGGGCGGTCGCCCTCGCCCTGACGGTTCTCATGATCTGCCTCGTGGGCCGGATCTCCGCCCGGTACGGACTGTCGGTACTCGGCATCGGCGACCTCGGGGGCGGCCTGGGCGGAAAGCTGTTCCTCGAGCCGGAGCTCTGGACGGCGGTCGGCCTCGGCGCCCTGTGGGGTCTGGCCACCGGCTTCCTCGGCGCGCTGCTGGCGCGGCCGGTGCGGCGCAAAGGAGAGATCAAACCGGCTGACGCGTGACGCGCGGCGTGGCAGGGTGCGCTCAGCCGAGGAAGGGGCACCGCATGACGTTGGCTCTCGAAGACCGCCTTGCCGTGACCGAGTTGATCGCGCTGCACGGACACCTCGTGGACGCCGGGGCGCTGGACCGGATGGGCGAGGTCTTCACCGCGGATGTCGTCTACGACCTGTCCGACTTCGGCCAGGGTGAACTCACAGGGCTCGCCGCGATCAAGGACGCGGCCCTGGCTCTGGGTGCCGGAAACCCCGTGGCGCACCACGTCACCAACGTGTTCGTCGAGGAGATCACCGACGACCGGGTCCACGCCCGTTCCAAGGGCCTCGGCGTCATGGCGGGCGGCTCGTGCGGCTCGGTGACGTACGAGGACACCGTGGTCCGTGTCGGTGCGCAGTGGCGGATCAGCCACCGCAGGTTGCTGGCGCGGAAGCTGCCGTTGAACGGCCTGGGCCAGGGCTGACTACCGCCCCCGGACCACCGGCGCCGCCCAGCGGGGTGGGGGCTTCGGACGGGTCTCCTGCGGTTCTACGGTCGGCAGGGCGACCTCCGTCGGCGGGTGAGCGCCCGTCGCCGCCGAGCGGAGGGCCGCGACGAAGGCCAGGCAGGAGTCGTGGCGGTCGTCGGGCGCCTTGGCGAGGGCCTTGGCGAACACCGCGTCGAGTGGCGCGGGCAGGTCGGGGCGGGACTCGGAGAGGGCAGGCGGGGCGTCGTACTGGTGGGCCCACAGCAGGGCCATGTCGTCGTCGCGGCGGAAGGGCGGGTGGCCCGTGAGGGACTCGTGGACCACGCAGGCGAAGCCGTAGACGTCGCAGCGGCCGTCGACCGGGCGGCCCGAGATCTGCTCGGGTGCCACGTAGTCGAGGGTGCCGACGAACTGGCCGACCGTCGTGAACCCGGTCAGCGACAGGGACTTCTTCGTGAGGCCGAAGTCGGTGAGGTAGGTGTGCTCGGGGTGGTCGCTGTCGGTGCCGCGGGCGACCAGGATGTTGCCGGGTTTCACGTCCCGGTGGACCAGCCCGTGCTCGTGGGCCGCGTCGAGCGCGGAGGCGATCTGGGCGGCGATCCGCAAGGCGGTCGGCAGGGGCAACGGGCCCTGGCGGTCCAGGAGATGACGCAGGTCGCTGCCGGCGACGTACCGCATGGCGATGTACAGGACGCCGTCCGTCTCGCCCGCCTCGAAGACCGGGACGATGTGCGGGTGGTCGATCGCGGCGGCCACCCGGGACTCGTGGCTGAAGCGGTTGCGGAAGGTGTCGTTGCGGGCCAGTTCGGGGGCCAGCAGCTTCAGCGCCACCGTGCGGTCCAGACGCAGGTCCCGGGCCCGGTAGACGACGGCCATGCCACCGCGGCCGATCTCCTGCTCGATGCGGTAGCTCGCGACCTGTCTGCCGACCAGTTCGGAGGGGCTGCCGGAGAAGAGGCTGGTCTCACGTGCCATCGCGCGTCACGACCTGGGTGGGGGCGTGTCCGCCCGCTTGAGGCCCGTCCGCTTGAGGCCCGTCGTCGGTGGCGTAGGTGTTCAGCCGCGTCCCGTCCGCGTACACCCAGCGTCCGTGCTGGGCGTCGTACAGCCACATGTGTTCCCCGTCGACGACCACCCCGATCCGCAGTCCCCGCGTGCGGCCCCGGAACGCCTCCCCGTCGAGGCCGCCGCCGGCCAGCTCCTCGACGGCGGCCCGGTAGCGGGCGAGGGTCTCGTCGGCGCGGGCCAGCAGGGGGCGTGGGTCGGCGGCTCGGGTGAGCGGGCTGTCGGGGGCGGGGGGATCCTGCGGTACGGCGACCAGGTGGCGGCCGTCGACCCAGGCCGACCAGCCGTTGGCGCACAGGACGTGGGCCCAGTCGCCGCGTCGCTCCACGAGCTGGACGGGCAGGAGCGGGTCGAGGGGGACGGTGGGGCGGGCCGGGTCGGGGGCGTCCCAGGCGGGCATGCCCTGGCCGGGGACGACGTGGGTGGGCCGGAAGCCGGGGGTCGTCATCGGCGGCCTACTTCCGCATGACCGCGGGTTCGTGGCGGCGCAGCAGCCGGGAGACGACGTATCCGAAGACCGCGGAGAGGACGACGAGCATGCCGATGTTCAGCAGCCACACGCCCGCAGAGTGCTTGAACAACGGGTCGCCGGTGAGGTCGCCCGGCACGATCCGGGCCAGGCCGATCGTGCCGGCCATCGCTCCGAGCGCCCAGCGCGAGGGCACCAGCCAGGACAGCTGTTCCAGGCCGGGCACACCGTCGAGCTGCAGCAGGGCTCCGCAGAAGACGACCTGGACGATGGCGAGCAGCACGAGCAGCGGCATCGTCACCTCTTCCTTGCGCACCAGCGCGGACACGAGCAGACCGAGCATCATCGCCGTGAACGCCAGCAGGGCGACCGCGATGGTGATCTCGGCAAGGGGCGGCATCAACACGCCTTCGCCGGCGGGGGCATTGAGGTCGACTCCGAGGAGGGCGACCAGGGTCAGGACCACCGCCTGCACGACGGTGATCGTGCCCAGCACGACGACCTTGGACATCAGGTACGCCGATCTGGACAGGCCGACGGCTCGTTCGCGCTGGTAGATGACCCGCTCCTTCACCAGCTCGCGCACGGCGTTCGCGGCGCCGGTGAGGACGCCTCCGACGCACAGGATGAGCAGGGCGTTCATCGCGGTGTCGCGGGTGAGTTGGCTGCCCGCGAGGGCCCGGGCCATGGCGCCCATGACGAACGGCAGGGCGATCATGATGGCGAGGAAGGTGCGGTCGGCGACGAGAGCGGCGCTGTAGCGGCGGATCAGGGTGCCGAGCTGGGCGCCGCGGCTGCGGGGCCGCGGCGGGGGCGCGATGATGACCGGCTCGGAGCGGGGCATCCGGGGTTGTGCGGTGGCCTCGGTGACGTACTGGTGTTGGAAGGACGAGACGCGGAAGTCGCCTGCCCAGTCGCGGTCCTGGTCCCTCTCGAAGGCCTCGAACGCCTCGGGCCACTGGGCGAAGCCGAAGTAGGCGAGGGCGTCCTCGGGCGGGCCGTAGTAGGCGATCCTCCCCCCGGGAGCGAGGACGAGGAGGCGGTCGCAGACGTCGAGGCTCAGGACGCTGTGGGTGACGACGATGACCGTGCGGCCGTCGTCGGCGAGGCCGCGCAGCATGTGCATCACCGAGCGGTCCATGCCGGGGTCGAGGCCGGAGGTCGGTTCGTCGAGGAAGAGCAGGGAGGGCTTGGTCAGCAGCTCCAGGGCCACGCTGACCCGCTTGCGCTGGCCGCCCGAGAGGCTGTGCACGGGCTGCCGGGCGCGCTGTTCCAGGCCGAGCTCGCGGATGAC
This sequence comes from Streptomyces sp. NPDC050759, assembly GCF_044456945.1. Classification (NCBI taxonomy): domain Bacteria; kingdom Bacillati; phylum Actinomycetota; class Actinomycetes; order Kitasatosporales; family Streptomycetaceae; genus Streptomyces; species Streptomyces sp. NPDC050759. The sequence continues at coordinate 204,498 of NZ_JBITGI010000018.1, forward strand.
CTCGTCGACCCGTTCGCGGCGTTCCGCCTTCGCGGTGTCCTGCGGGAAGCGCAGTTCGGCGGCGTAGGACAGGGCGCTGCGGACGGTCAGCTGGGCGTGCAGGATGTCGTCCTGCGGGACCAGGCCGATGCGCTGGCGCAGCTCGGCGTAGTCGCGGTAGAGGTCGCGGCCGTCGTACAGGACGGTGCCGTGGTCGGCGGGGCGCTGTCCGGTGAGGGCGTTCAGGAGGGTGGACTTTCCGGCGCCGCTCGGGCCGACGACCGCGAGCAGGCACTTCTCCCCCACCGGGAAGGATACGTGGTCGAGCAGGGTCTTGCGGCCGCGGTCGACGGCGACCGTGAGGTCCTGGACGTCGAGGGAGACCTCGCCGGTGTCGACGTACTCCTGGAGCGTGTCGCCGACCAGGCAGAACGCCGAGTGGCCGATGCCGACGATGTCACCGGGGCCGATGGCGGCGCCGGTGACGGGCCGGCCGTTGAGATAGGTGCCGTTGTGGCTGCCGAGGTCGGCGATCTCGTAGCTGTCGTCGGGCAGGGCGCGCAGCTCGGCGTGGTGGCGGGAGACGACCAGGTCGTCGATGACAAGGTCGTTGTCGTCGGCGCGGCCGATACGGACCGTGCGGGTGGGCAGCGGGCGTACTGCGGTGGGCCGCCGGAAGGTGCCGGTCAGGCCCGGCATCGAGACGGCGGAAGGGCGCTCGGGGGCGAGGCGGCCCAGCAGGACCGCGCAGGGGCCGTCGGCGGGGCTGCCGAAGTGGATCACGCTTCCGGGGCCGACGTCCCACTCGCGGACGCGGCGGCCGTCGGCGTAGGTGCCGTTGGTGCTGTTCTCGTCCTCGAGGGTCCAGTGGTCGGCCTCGGGTCGCAGCACCGCGTGGTGCCACGAGACCCGGGCATCGTCGATGACGATGTCGCTCAACGGGTCGCGGCCCACGTGGTAGTCATGGCCCGGGCTCATCACCGTGGAGCCGGTGTCGGTCTCCAGGACGAGCTCGGGCGCCGTCGGTGCGACCGGCCGCTCCGCCATGCCAGAATTCTACCGATTCACACCTTTTGTCGCCCGGTGGCGCGGATCGGGCGCCGCGCACAGAGGGCGCCGACTCGGCTCAGGCGACCGGCGTGAAGAGCGCCGAGGCCATCCGGTGCATGCGCACCGCGTCCACGGACTCGGCGAGCAGTTCGTACTCGGTGGTGTCGTCACTGGCGGCGATCCGGACCAGCCGGCCGGCCGCCAACTCATCGGCGACCAGGTCCTGTTGGTACAGGTCGGCACACCAGGCCCGCATGACGGCGGGCACGTCGAGCACGGTCCCGGCGACGGGAGCGAGGGCACCCGCCGGGAAGTACTCGGCCTCGGGCTGGGGGTCTAATCGGTCGGCGATCCACGAGGCCCGGTCGCGTAACCACCACAGGGCGAGGGCGAGGGTGGGTGCGCGATAGGTTCCGAGGGGCACGCCGATGCGCCGCCCGTCGCAGATGCCGTACCCCGTGACATGGCACAGGAATTCGTCGTGCACGATCCACTCCCCCGCTTGCTCCGTTCACCTGGCGGCAGGGCCTCGCTTTCGTGCGGCTCATGTGCGGTACGCGGTTCTCGGTGCTGTATGTGACGGACACTTCGCTCGATGTGAAGGACCTGTCAGTCGAGTATGTTCACTACTGAAACACTGTCACCACATCTTTTTGGCCAGTCTCCTGGCATATTCCCGGACCCTCCTGGCCGAAATCTGACGGGTACACGCTCAAACGTCATGACCCCGGAAGTAATCGACGGTTCCGAGGGCCGCGGGCAGGGTTGCGGTATCAGGTCCCACCAGCACAGACGACCTCGACGGAGGCTGATCACCCATGCCCGCGCACACAGATCGTTACGAGAACGCCGTCAGCCGCTACTTCGAAGCCTGGAACGCCAGGGAGCCGCAGGCACGTGCGAAAGCCGTGGCGGCCGCCTGGGCGGTGGGCGGCGGCTACACCGACCCCCTCGCCGACGTGGTCGGCCACGAGCAGATCGCCGGGGTCATCGCGGCGGCCCACGAGCAGTTCCCCGGTTTCGCGTTCCGGCTCACCGGCGCCGTCGAGGGGCATCACGACACCGCGCGGTTCTCCTGGGAGCTCGTGAATGAAATCGATGGTTCGGCGCCCGTGGCCGGGTCCGATGTGATCACGCTGGCCGGTGACGGACGGATCAGGACCGTGCTCGGATTTCTCGACCGGGTTCCGGACGGGGCGTGAGCGACGGCCGCGATGAGTTTTCGCATCGCCGATGGTCTCTTGGAGAGCAGCCACCGGCGAGGGAGGACCTCATGGGCACCACCGGAGAAGTGGACGCGGAATTCACCGCGGTCCTCGGCAGGAAACCGGAGAAGGGCAGCTGGACCTGTGTCCACTGGCCCGCCTCCGTCGAGTTCTTCGGCACCCGCGGGCTGGTGAAGGTCCGCGGGAAGATCGACGGACACCCGTTCCGGAGCTCCTTCATGGCGCTAGGGGACGGCACCCACATGCTGCCCGTGAAGGCCGATGTGCGGAAGGCCATCGGGAAGGAGGCCGGGGACACGGTCACCGTGCGGATCGAGGAGCGAACCGGCTGATCAGGGCTGCCCCACACGGCATCACCAGCAGCACCGAGTCAACGGGACCCGGGCACCGGCCGAAAGCCGGTGCCCGTCCGGTCGACCTCCCGCGGCCATGACGGCCGCGTCGGTCATCCCTTGACGATCGCGTCGATCCTCGCCAGTTCCTCCGCGTCGAAGTCCAGGTTGGCGATCGTGCCCACGCTGTCCTCGATCTGCTTCGGGCTGCTGGCGCCGACGAGGGCCGAGGTGACGCGGCCACCGCGCAGGACCCAGGCCAGGGCCAGCTGGGCGAGGGTCTGGCCGCGGCCCTTGGCGATGTCGTTGAGCTCGCGGAGCTGCTGGACCAGGTCCTCGGTGACCGCGTCCGAGTTCAGGAAGGGGCTGTCGCTCGCGGCCCGGGAGTCCTCGGGGATGCCGTCGAGGTAGCGGCCGGTGAGCAGGCCCTGCTCCAGCGGGGAGAAGACGATCGAGCCGACCTGGAGCTCGTCCAGCGCGTCCAGCAGGCCGCCGTCCTCGGGGCGGCGGTCCAGCATCGAGTACCGCGGCTGGTGGATGAGGAGCGGGGTGCCCAGCTCACCGAGGATGCGGGCGGCCTCGCGGGTCTGCTCGGCCGAGTAGTTCGAGATGCCGACGTAGAGCGCCTTGCCCTGCTGGACCGCGGTGTGCAGGGCGCCCATCGTCTCCTCCAGGGGAGTCTCCGGGTCGGGGCGGTGCGAGTAGAAGATGTCGACGTAGTCCAGGCCCATCCGGGTGAGGCTCTGGTCCAGCGAGGACAGCAGGTACTTGCGGGAACCCCACTCGCCGTACGGGCCGGGCCACATCAGGTATCCGGCCTTGGTGGAGATGATCAGCTCGTCGCGGTACGCCGCGAGGTCGGCCTTGAGGGCCTCGCCGAAGGCGGACTCGGCGGCGCCGGGCGGCGGACCGTAGTTGTTGGCTAGGTCGAAGTGGGTGACGCCGAGGTCGAAGGCGCGGCGCAGGATGGCCCGCTGGGTCTCGACCGTACGGTCCGCCGGGCCGAAGTTGTGCCACAGGCCGAGCGAGATCGCGGGAAGCTTCAGGCCGCTGCGTCCGGTGCGCCGGTAGGGCATCTCCGCGTAGCGGTCGGGGTGTGCGGTGTACAACGCGACTCCAGAGGGGTTGGCACGGTGGAACCAGGGTTTTGAACCTGTGTGCACTCTTTCGCGACCTGGGGGCATTGGTCCAACAGAAGAATCCGATGGAATTCAGCGGATAGGCTTCTCAATCATGGAACTACGCCATCTCCAGCACTTCGTCGCTGTCGCCGAGGACCAGCACTTCACCCGGGCCGCCGAGCGCCTCCTGGTCTCCCAGTCGGGGCTGTCCGCGTCCATCCGGGCGCTGGAGCGGGAGCTGCAGACACCGCTCTTCGTGCGGACCACGCGCCGGGTGACGCTCACCCCGGCGGGGCGGGCCCTGCTCGGCGAGGCCGAGCGGATCCTCGCGCAGGTGCGCGCGGCCCACGAGGCGGTGGCGGCCGTGCAGGGGGTGCTGCGCGGGATGCTCGCGCTGGGTTCCGAGCAGTGCATCGCGGGGCTGCACGTGGCGGGGCTGCTCGCCGCGTTCCGGCGGCAGCATGCGGACGTCGAGATCTGTCTGCGCCAGGCGGGGTCCGCCGCCCTCGCCGAGGAGGTCGCCGCCGGCCGGCTCGATCTGGCGTTCGCCGTCCGGGCGGCGCAACAGGACACCGACCAGCTGCGCGTCGTACCGCTGTCGAGCGAGCCCATGACCGTGCTGTGCCACCCCAGCCACCGGCTCGCGGCCGTCGGCGCGGCCGTGACGCCGGAGGACCTGGGCGGCGAGGTCTTCGTCGACTTCCATCCGGACTGGGGGCCGCGCCGCACTACCGACGCCGCCTTCGCCGCCGCCGGACTGCGCCGCAACGTCGCGCTGGAGGTCAACGACGTGCACAGCCTCCTCGACCTCGTGGACGAGAACCTCGGCGTGGCCGTCGTGCCCCAGCACTTCCGGCACAAGCGGCCGTCGCTGACGGCGCTGCCGGTCAAGGGCACCGGCGAGACCGTGTACGAGACGGTCGCCCTCCTGCCGCCCTCGCAGGCGACGAGCCCGGCGGCGCGGGCGCTGATGTCCCTGCTGGAAACAGGGGGCTTGGAAACAGGGGGCTTGAGTACACCCCCGGACGGGGCCCAACCCTCGTGACCTGATCCGTCCCGCACACCAGACTCATGACCGTTCCCGAGGACAACCACGGTCAGGAGTAGGGAAGATGACGGATCCCACACGACGGAACGTACTGCGCGGCGCGGCGGCGATCACGGCGGCCGGCGCGCTGGTCGGCACCGGAGCGGGCGCGCTGCCCGCCGCGGCGGCGCCCCGGACAGCGCGCCGCTTCCCCTTCCTGGAGGGCGCGTTCGAACCCGTCACCGAGGAACTGACGGCCTTCGACCTGCCGGTCACCGGCCGCATCCCACGTGAGCTGAACGGCCGCTATCTGCGCAACGGCCCCAACGCGCTCGGAATCGAGGACCCGCGTGCCCACCACTGGATGCTCGGTGAGGGCATGGTGCACGGCGTCCGGCTGCGCGAGGGCCGCGCGGAGTGGTACCGCAACCGCTGGGTGCGCTCCTCCCAGGTGGCGAAGAAGCTCGGCGAGCCCTATCCGGGCCCGGTGCCGCCGGACGACTTCCCGTGCAACACCCATGTGATCCCTTACCGCGGGCGGATCCTCGCGCTCCAGGAGAGCGGGCCGCTGCCGTACGAGCTGGACGACGAGCTGAACACCGTGGGCACGTACGACTTCCGGGGCACCCTGGAGGGCGCGTTCACCGCGCACACCAAGTTCGACGCGCACGCCGGTGAGCTGCACGTGATCGCCTACTACCCGACTTGGGACCACGTGCGGCACCTGGTCGTCGATCCGGCCGGCCGCGTCTCGCGCAGTACACGGATCCCGGTGGCGGACGCGCCGATGATCCACGACTTCGCGCTCACCGAGAACCATGTGGTGATCCTCGACATGCCGGTCACCTTCGACCCGGCGGGCGCCGAGCGCGGCGACATCGTGCCGTACGTCTGGAACGACCGGCATCCGGCACGGGTCGGTGTGCTGCCCCGCAAGGGTGGTGCGGTCCGCTGGTTCGAGGTGGACCCGGTGTACTACTCGCACACCCTCAACGCGTACGAGGAGGGCCCGAACCTGGTGATCGACATGACCAACTTCGACGCGCCCTTCCTCGTGGCGGGCAACGGCTCGGGAGGGCCGTACGGGGCGGGCACCCCCCGCCTTGACCGCTGGACGGTCGACCTGCGTCAGGGGCGGGTACGGACCCGGACCCTCGACGACCGCCCTCAGGAATTCCCGCGCGTGAACGAGGCGTTGGTGTCCCGTCGGCACCGTTACGGCTACTCGGCGGCGGCCGCGGAGATGGCGGTGGCCTATCAGGCGGTCGACGGCAACCCGCCGCCGGACCGGGCGTTCAGCAACGCACTCATCAAGCACGATCTGCTGCGCGGCACCGCGCAGGTGCACCGGCTGCCGCGGGGCGCGGCGGCGAGCGAGGCCGTGTTCGTGCCGTCCGACCCCTGCGACGAGCGGGCCGCGGAGGACGACGGGTATGCGATCGCGTATGTGCACAACCCCAATCGCGGGGCCTCGGACCTGGTGATTCTCGCGGCCCAGGACTTCACTGGTGAGCCGGTGGCCCGGATCCATCTGCCGGGGCGGGTGCCGCTGGGCTTCCACGGGAGCTGGATTCCCGACGCGTGACGCGGCGCGATGCGCGATGGTGGATGTCATGCATGCAAAGGACATCCTCATCGACGCGTACACCCGCATCCAGGAAGAGGTCCACGCGGCCGTCGAGGGCCTGACCCTGGACGACCTCCACCGTCGTCCCGGCCCCGACGCCAACTCCGTTGCCTGGCTGGTCTGGCATCTCACCCGGGTCCAGGACGACCATGTGGCCGGTGCGTTCGGCCTCGACCAGGTCTGGCTGACGCAGGACTGGGAGAAGCGCTTCGGCCTGGACCTGAAGCCCCGTGACATCGGGTACGGCCACACCTCCGCGCAGGTCGCCAAGGTGCGGGTCGACTCCGCCGACCTGCTGACCGGCTACTACGACGCCGTGCACGCCCAGAGCCTCGAAGCCCTGCGCGGCCTGACCGCCGCGGACCTGGACCGGGTCGTGGACGAGAACTGGGATCCGCCGGTCACGCTGGGCGTCCGGCTGGTCAGCGTCCTGTCCGACGACTACGAGCACGTCGGACAGGCCGCCTATCTGCGGGGGCTGTATCAGAGCGCGTAGCCCGGCAGGACGACGTCCTCGATGAGGGCCCTGCGCTCGTCGAACGGGATGAAGGCGCTCTTGAGAGCGTTCACCGTGACCGTGCGCAGGTCCTCGACCGTCCAGCCGGCCTCCTCGACCAGCAGGGACATCTCCCGGGTCATCGTCGTACCGGACACGAGTCGGTTGTCGGTGTTGAGGGTGACCCGGAAGCCCAGGTCCTTCAGGGCAGTGATGGGGTGCTCGGCGATGGAGGTGGCGGCGCCGGTCTGCAGGTTGGAGGTCGGGCACATCTCCAGGGCGATACGGCGGTCCCGGACCCAGCCCGCGAGCCGGCCGAGCTTGCCGACCGCGAGGTCGGGGATGTCCTCGGTGATCCGCACGCCGTGGCCGAGGCGCTGGGCGCCGCAGACCTGAACGGCCTGGTGGATGCTGGGCAGGCCGTGGGCCTCACCGGCGTGGATGGTGAACGGCACGTTCTCGCGGCGCAGGTACTCGAAGGCGTCCCGGTGGTCGGCGGCCGGGAAGCCGTCCTCGGCGCCGGCGATGTCGAAGCCGACGACACCGGCGTCCCGGAACGCCACCGCCAGGTCGGCGGCCTCGCGCACCCGGTCGAACATCCGCATCCCGCACAGCAGCGTGCCCACCCGCACCGGAGTGCCCGCGGCGGCGGCCTTCGCCATACCGGCGGCCAGGCCCTCCTGGACCGTCTCGACGACCTCCGCCATGGTCAGTTCGCCGTTGGTGTTCAGCTCGGGGGCGTAGCGCACCTCGCCGTACACGACCCCGTCGGCGGCCAGGTCGAGGACGTACTCCTCGGCCGTGCGCAGCAGGCCCTCACGCGTCTGCATGACGGCGAGGGTGTGCTCGAAGGTGGCTATGTAGCGCACCAGGTCTCCGGAGTTGGCGGCCTCGAAGTACCAGGCCGCGAGCTCGTCCGGGTCGGTGGTGGGCAGGGTGTGGCCGACCTCCGCCGCGAGCTCCACCACGGTGGCGGGGCGCAGGCCGCCGTCGAGGTGGTCGTGCAGGACGGCCTTGGGGAGGCTGCGGATCAATGCGGCGTCTACGCGCGTAGCGGTCATGGCGGGGTCTTCCTCGGACTTCGAACAGGGTGGTGTGAGGGTCAGTCGGCGGGCTGGAGCAGGTCCCAGCGGTTTCCGTAGAGGTCCTGGAAGACGGCGACCGAGCCGTAGGGCTCGTGGCGCGGCTCCTCCAGGAAGGTCACACCCGCGCCGAGCATGCGGGCGTGGTCGCGGGCGAAATCGTCGGTGTGCAGAAAGAAGCCGACGCGCCCGCCGGCCTGGTTCCCCACCCGGGCCTGCTGAGCCTCGTCCTTGGCTCGGGCGAGCAGCAGGTCGGTGCCGCCTTCGCGCTCGTCCGGCCGTACGACGACCCAGCGGGAGCCGTCGGGGCGGGGCGCGTCCTCGACGAGCCGGAAGCCGAGTGCCTCGGTATAGAAGCGGATCGCCTCGTCGTAGTCGTCGACGACGAGGGTGACCAGGGCGATGCGTCTCATCGGAACCTCTCGGACCGGCTGCTCGGCGGGTAGTTGACGGGAGAGGTTATACGTAAAACTTCACGCACGCCAGTCCGGTCTTCCGGGGCTCCCGTGGGTGGGCCGTACGCCGCGTGACAGGCTGGTGATCACCGCCGGGGTCACGGCTCCGGCGCCCCATCACCGGACTGTCGCACAGGAGTCGAGCACCATGACAGAACTGCCGAAGTCGACTGGAGCTCCCGCCCGCCAGAACGTCACCTTCCCGAGTGGCGGCACCACCGCGCACGGCTATCTGGCGCTGCCGCCGTCCGGGAGCGGGCCGGGTGTCATCGTCATCCAGGAGTGGTGGGGCCTGACCGACCACATCGCCGACGTCGCCGACCGGCTGGCGGCGGAGGGCTTCGTGGCCCTCGCCCCCGACCTGTACGGCGGCAACGTCGCCCACGAGAGCGCCGAGGCCCTGCGGATGATGCAGGACCTCCCGGTCTCGCGGGGTGTGGAACTGCTCTCCGGCGCGGTCGACCACCTGCTGTCGCTGGACGAGGTCACCTCGGACACCGTCGGCGCGGTCGGCTTCTGCATGGGCGGCGGATTCGTCCTGTACCTGGCGGCGGCCGACCCCCGGGTGAGCGCCGCGGTGCCGTTCTACGGCGTGATCCAGGGCGAGCTGCCCGACTTCTCGGGCCTGAAGGCGGAGATCCTGGGCCACTACGGCGAGCTCGACGAGAGCATCCCGGCGAAGAGCCTCGACGCTCTGCGCGAGGCCGTCCGGGAGCAGTCCGGGATCACCCCGGACCTGCGCCTCTACCCGGCGAACCACGCCTTCTTCAACGACGGCCGCCCGGTCTACGACGCCGAGTCCGCCACCCGTGCGTGGGAGAGCACGGTGCCCTTCCTGCACGAGCGGCTGGGCTAGGGGCTGCGCTGGGAGCAGGGCGGCTGCGAGGCGCGGGCGTCCTGCGACGTTGTCGGACGGCTGCGGGCCGCTGGGGGCTGGTCGCGCAGTTCCCCGCGCCCCTGAGGAGTTGCAGTCACCCGCGACACGAGGGACCGATCCTCACCCTCCGCACCACGACGGACCGTTGGCCGCACCCCACGCCACGACGGGCCGCAAGCCGCGTACGGCGGCAAGGGGACGGGGTGGGGGGTGTCCGCCCGCAGCGGCCGGCGTCCGTTACCGAGCACCGCTCAAGAAACCGAGCCGCCGGACCGAGGACGGACACCCCCCCC